>CAMMST010000008.1:0-59716 GCA_946499615.1 Enterococcus cecorum
CAAAGCATCAACTTCATCAGATTTAGATGGCGATGGCTTGAACAATGATAAAGAAGCTGAACTAGGAACAAATCCAAAAGTCAAAGATACCGATGGTGATGGATATAGTGACGCAGAAGAAGTCAAAGCAGGTTCAAATCCAACCGATAAAGCATCAACTCCGTCAGATTTAGATGGAGACGGCTTAAGCAATGACATAGAAGCTGAACTAGGCACAAATCCAAAAGTCAAAGATACAGATGGCGATGGATTTAGCGATGCAGAAGAAGTCAAAGTAGGTTCAAATCCAAATGACAAAGCATCAAATCCGTCAGATTTAGATGGTGATGGCTACACAAATGAGGAAGAAGAAAAGGCTGGCTCTGATTCATTAAATGCACAATCAACACCTTTAGAAATTGCCAAGAAAGATGCAAGCGATAAAGTTTACAATTTTGTGAACCTCAATGACGCTCAAAAGTCATCTGCTATTAAAGCAATCAAAGCTGGTGAAAATGAAGCTGCTCTGAATAACTCATTAGAATTAGCACAAAAACTTGATGCTAAGACGAGTGAATTAAAAGCAGAAGTATTAGCTGGTGTGAGTGAGACTGATTTGAATAATGCTACAAAAGAATCACGCTTGGCTTATGAAAATGCATTAACTCTATCTCAGGCCTTATTGATGCAAAAATCTGGAGAAAATGCAGACATCAATGAAGTACAACGATTAATCGATGCATTGAAATTGAAGAAAGAAGAGTTAATGGCAGATGCAAATATTAACCTAACAAAAGCGAAGAATAGTGCATTACAATCAATTCATGAATTTGATGCGTTAAATAAAGCACAAGATCGATTAGCTCAGGAAAATATTCAAAATGCGAAAACTGTAGATGTTGTTAAAGACGCTGTAGCTAAAGCAAACTTATTAAATGATAAGATGACAGAATTACTTGATGTAGCTTCTGATAGCAAAATGAATGCAATTCTAAATTCTGATGCATATAAATTTGCAAGCAAAACACGTAAACATGCATTTGATCAAGCATTGAAAGCTGCAAAAGATTTATTAACTTATGCAACTGGCGAGAATGCAAGACTAAAAGAGGTTCAAGCAGTAATTGATGCATTGAAGGTATCTGCTAGTCAATTAGATGGAAAAGCTAAAACAAAAGCAAACTCGAAACATACATCTAAAACAAGAGCCCAACTTCCAGCTGCAGGGACTCAACAACCGTCTAGTGTTCTTGGTGCTATGTTACTAGTTCTAGGTGGCGGTATAGGGATTGTGTCTCGTAAGAAAAAAGAACAGTAATAATGATTCCTGATAATAAACCACTCTCATAAATGACACTACAAATAGCCTGATTTCCACTTCGGATTTCAGGTTGTTTGTGTCTTTTATTGAATTTTCGTTTCGTTGTTGATTCATCAAATTACGTTTTAGTAAATCTAGATGTGAAAAATACTATAAAAAATCGCGAGTTAACCCACCACCAGTGGAGGGCTACTCGCGATTGTTGGTTATTAATTGTTTTCTGGAATAATTTCTTGTGTCATTTCCACTTGTTTTTGTGGCGAGCGTACAAATAAGGAAAGGACCAGACCAAGAATAGCTAATCCAATGACGAAATACGTGCTCATATGTGTGCCGTTAACGAAAGCTTGTTGACTCGTTTGTGCACTGGCAGATTGGCCTAGTTGTAATAAACAAGTTGTTAATGCGGTACAGATAGCCCCGATTACTTGTTGGAAAGTATTGATAATCGTGCTGCCATCGGTTGATAAATGTGGAGGCAAGGCACTTAACCCACTAGATTGGGCAGGTGACATGGATAATGGAATCCCAATCATCAACAATAAGTGGCAGAAAATAACATAAGCAATAGAAGTATCCGTTGAGAAGCGACTAAATAAAAACGCGCCAAGAAGTGTAAAGATAAAGCCAAGTGGAACGAGTACTTTTGGTCCCATCTTGTCATACAATTTACCTGAAGCAAATGAAACTACTGCGTTAAGAATGCCGCCTGGTAACATAATCATCCCAGTTAAGGCAACGGGTAAGAGTAAACCGTTTTGTAGGTATTGCGGTAATAAAAACATCGCAGATAAAGTAATCCCAAAGTTAATCATGACTAATAACGTGCCGACTAAAAATCCCGGGTTTGCTAATGCTTTTAAGTTTAAGATTGGATGAGCCATTTTCAATTGACGGGCAACATAAATGATTAATGCAAGGACACCGACAACTAAGGAAGTGACTACGATTGCTGATTGAAATGAGTATTCACTAGCTAAACTAAAACCAAGGACGATTCCGCCAAATCCTAAAGCAGAAGTGATCATGCTAAGTAAATCGATTTTTGGCTTAGTTAATTCAAATGGGCTTTCAATATATTTAAAAGCTAAAATCCAGGCAGCAGCTAAAAAGACTGCAAAACTAGCAAAAATCAAACGCCACGATGCAATACTTAATAAAATTCCAGCTAAAGTAGGGACTACAGCAGGCGCAAACATAATAATTAATGCAGCCATCCCCATCGCTGCTCCTAGTTTTTGAATAGGGAAGACTTCCATCGTCAAAGCAAAGAGAATCGGTAAAATCAATCCCGTTCCGATCCCTTGAATCATTCGCCCAGTTAGTAACAGTGCAAAGTTAGGCGCAGCGGCACTAAGAATGGATCCGATGAAGAAACTAGTTAATGAAAATAAGGTGAGTGTTTTGACCTTAAATGTTTTCATCAATAGACTCGCAAAAGGCAAGACAATCCCGATAATCATCATGTACCCAACGACTAGTAACTGAATGGTGCTAATCGGCAAACCAAAAGTCTTAGATAATGCAGGTAAAGCGATATTTAAAGATGTTTCACTATACATACCGACAAATGCGCCGATATATAATCCCGACATAATTAAAAATGGATGTTGATAAATTTTTCTTTTCATAATAACCCCCGTAACTAAATTTATTTGTGAAATGTTTCTTTATGATTTATGATTAACTTGAAAAATCATATCAAATCAGAACAAGAATTAGTTTATCAAGATCTTATGGGACTTCGTAAGTGTTTTTTTAAGGGGATTTTAGAAAATGAAAAGGTTAGGTTTAAAGCAAAAGAAAAAGGGAGAGAAAACGATTTATTTGAGAAAAAATTAGGCTTTAAGCAAAAGAAAAACACCTCAGTCTGTCTGGACAAAGGTGTGTTTTTGTTAATGAAGATAACCATTACTATTTTTGTAGATATGTTGGATGAAGGTTTGATCCTTAGCGTTTAAGGCATCAATTGGCAAGGTCTTTAATTGTAAGATAAGGTTGAGATAATGCTTTTTGTCTTCTTCTTGACATAAGACTTTTTCTTTGTATGCATTTTTTTGATTTCATTTAAAATTAATTGCATTTGTTCGAATTGATTGAGACCTTGACTTTGGTTTGCGAAGTTGTGATTTCCAGTATAGGCACTTGGAAATTGGATTAAGAGATGTTCTTCATTCTTCTCAATGTTAGGAAGATGGTCGGATATACGCACTTTCAGCATGCTCAACTCACTTAACGCTTGAATCATAAAGTGAAAGGCGCAATTTTCCTGAGTCATCCGATTTAATAAAGTCGGTAAATGAGTGGTCGGAATCTCAAAATAAACTGAAATAGTGGAGTGCGCCGGTCGGAAATTCTCAAGTGGTAAGTCACTGAGTAAAAATTCTAAAAATTCATATTTATCCTTAATTGGCTTGATTTTTACGTCAAATAATTGCAATTTATTTTGTAAATATTGTGCGATGGCTGATTGTTGTTGAATGATTTTAGGCTGAACAGGACACAATTGTACTTTGCCTTCTGTTTTATCTTGTGCATCGACCAATTGATTAAAGGCGTTATTGATTTCTACTTGCTTAGCGATTAAAGATTGACATTTTTTGATATTTTCTTCAATTTTCTCGCGTTCTTCTAACATCCCTTTTAGATAGAGAAACTTAATGCGTGCGGTATCAATTTCATAGTGTCCGCGTTCATTTTTAATCGCATATAATTCTTCGTTTTTTATCATCTGATAGACTTTAGAAACAGATATTTGGTATTTTTCTGCGTATTCTTTTACTTTCATTTTCAGTCACCACTTTTTATTTTATAACAAGTAAGCGTATTCGTAAATTTGCTATTTAAAAGAAAATCCGTGCCCTAAAAAAGACACGGACAAGCATTATTTGATTTGAAAACTATCGGGATTTAAGTCTAATAAATAGGGACTTAACTGACCTTTTTGAGAAACGATATGTAATTCATGCATGGCACGGGTAAATATCGTATATAGAATTAATTGGTCATGTGTAGTGTGGAATTGTTGGTTAACATCCCAAGCAACGACTCGGTCAAATTCCAAGCCTTTTGCAAGATAGGCAGGAATAATCATGATATCACGCTTCATAAAGGTTTCCTCTGAATCAAGCAGTTGAACGGTTGCCTTTAGCTTTTTGTCTAATTGTTGGTAAAGCTCCTGACATTCTTGCGTGGTTTTACAAATAATCGCCGTTCGTAAATGGGGTTGTTCCGCACTACATTCTTGGATAAATTGATTGAACCAAGTGATTTTTTCACTTTTATCAAGGGTCCATAAGGTAGGGAGACTAGCATGGCGCGCAGTAGCCACGACTTTATCTTCTTGGGATAAAAATTGGTTCGCAAAGTCTGTAATTTCTTGCGTAGACCGATAACTAGTGGTTAATTGATAATTAGTCACTTCAACATCCGGGAAAAGACGATCGAGGCTGCCGACGATTGAGTCATTGCCAAAGATTTTTTGGTTTAAATCCCCGCATAGGCTGATATTTGCTTTTGGATATAAACTACGCAATAAAGCGACTTGGGCTGGTGGAAAGTCTTGCATTTCATCGATAAAGATAAAGCGCCCTTTTTGTTCGACATAGATCGGATACAGTCCTTTTGCTAATAGGAAGTATAATGTCGCATCGCTGGTTGTCAATTGGCGGTTACGCAAACGATTCTTCACTTCGGTAAGATGGTTTTGATATTCTGCTGCATCAATGCCAGACACAGGCTCTATAGATTTTAAGAAATGTAGATATTGGGCTGCCAAATTGATGAACGTATAATTTTTCACTGCACGTTTGATTTTTCTAAATTTCTTTTTGACGATTTGTTGGCGAAACTCTTTTAGCATTTTGCGCTCCGTTTTTTCGTCAGCTTCTAAATTCGGATTGTCTTCAAAAGCTTGTTGGAGCATTTCTTCAGCAAGCGTTTTTACTTCAGGCAATTTTGCTTCGTCTTTCATCAGGCCGCCGATTTTTTTCAATAGTCTCGTTTGTAAGAGCTGCATGCGTTGATGAATCGGCAAGTTTGGATTGGTTTCTAAATAATAGTTCCGAATTTGTTCTTTAGATAAAATCATCCGGTCGTTTAACTTCAGATTTCTAAACAATGGGCCCACAGCGGTGATACTCTTGAGGTACGGCTTGATTTGATAGACAGCGGTGACACTTTGTTTAAAGCTATCGACAGCATTTTCTAAATCAGCTAAAAATTCTTCTTCACTCATCGTATTTTTAGGGATTTCCATAGTTGGCAAGAGTTGTTGCAGAAAATCATTGAAAGTAAAGGTCGGTACTTGGCTTTCACCTAAAGACGGCAGCACCATCGAAATATAATCAGTAAATAAACGGTTTGGCGAGAAAACGAGTACTTGTTTTTCATCTAACCATTGACGATTATGGTATAAAATATAGGCCACCCGTTGCAAGAGTGCGGAGGTTTTGCCACTTCCAGCAATCCCTTGAATTAAGACGGCCTTACTGTGGCTGTCACGGATGATGGTATTTTGCATTTTTTGGATGGTTGCCACGATATTTTTCATTTGATTGCTGCTAGCTTCATCCAATACTTCAAGTAAGAATTCGTCATTAATCGTATCATTAGTATCGACCATCGCTTGTAGCTTGCCATCTGTAATTTTAAATTGGCGTTTTAAAGTAAGTTCGACTTCAAATGTATCATGATCGGTTTGATAACACGCTTTTCCAAGATGACCTTCATAGTATAGGTTGGCAATCGGAGCACGCCAGTCAATAATAGTTGGTTCTTCTTTTTTGTCACGTAAAGAAGCAATTCCTAGGTATAGTGTTTCGTCAAGGGCTTCTTCTTTAAAATCAATCCGCGCAAAATACGGACTTTTTTGCATGGCAGATAGTGTTTGGATACGTTTTTCTTGAGATTGGGCATTTTGATATTTCATCATTAAATCTTGTTCGTGTTTTTGATATTCCACGACTGATTCGTAAAATGCCTCTTCAGAACCTGTTTGAATCTTTATATCGGCTAATTCTTTTAAATCACTTTGAAAATGGCCGTTTAGTTCTTGTAATTTTCGACTTAAGATATTTTTTTCTTGTTCTATATTAACGAGTGTTTCATTTAAATGTTGGATTTCTTGTTCTTTTGCGTTAATTGTAATCACCCCTAACAATTCTTGACTTAAAATTATAGCATAGATTAGGGGGATTAACTACCATTTGATAGTAAAAAAGTATGTTACAAAGAAGATAAGTGATTACTTTCGAAGTCTTAACTAAAAGCTAAAAGATAGTTGACAATTCAGTTCGTTCGTTTATCATAAAATTAGATTATTTTTGAGGAGGAATTCTGATGCCATTCGTACACATTGAATTAGTGGAAGGTCGCAGCCAAGAACAATTAGAAAACATGATGAAAGATGTAACAGAAGCCGTTCACAAGAATACTGGTGCACCTAAAGAACATATTCATGTCATTATTAATGAAATGAAAAAAGGCACTTATGGTGTAAACGGTGAGTGGAAAAAATAAGCAGTTCAAAAATGTCTGGAAATCTTCTAGGCATTTTTTGTTCACTTTTTCTAGCATTTCTTTTCATTTTTTCTTGCAATTTTCAAGAAATGGTGTTTAAATAGAAGACGTAAATTGATCGATGAGAAAGACACCTAAACTTGAGAGTCTTCTGATAAGAGAGGAAGGTCGTGGCTGAAAACCTTCTAGGAGAAAACCAAGGGCAGACCACTTTCACAAGACCCTTATGAATCTAAGGGCGGTGCAGACCGTTAAGACTTTCAAGGAGTAGCAATACTTAAAATTAGGTGGAACCACGTAGATACGTCCTAGTGTAGTCATGAATGATGGCTATGCTAGGACTTTTTGTTTTACGTGAATCATCAGAAATATGGAGGAAAACAAGATGATTAAAATTACTTTTCCAGATGGTGCAGTCAAAGAATTTGTTGCAGGTGTAACAACGAAAGAAATCGCTGAAGGTATTTCAAAGAGTTTAGCGAAAAAAGCTTTAGCCGGTAAATTAAACGGCCAATTAATTGATTTAACACGCGAAATCAATGAAGATGGGGCAATTGAAATTATTACGCCAGATCATGAAGATGCGTTGAGCCTATTACGTCATTCAAGTGCCCATTTAATGGCTCAAGCAATGCGTCGTTTATATCCAAAAATTCACTTTGGCGTAGGTCCAGCTATTGATTCTGGTTTCTACTACGATACAGATAATGGCGAAAATGCGATTACTGCAGAAGACCTACCAGCTATCGAAGCAGAAATGATGAAGATTGTGAAAGAAAACTTACCAATCGAACGCCGTGTCTTAACAAAACAAGAAGCGCTAGAATTATTTGCGCAAGATCCATATAAAGTGGAATTAATTACCGAATTACCTGAAGATGAAGTGATTACAGCTTACCAACAAGGTGAATTCGTAGACCTTTGCCGTGGCCCACATGTCCCTTCAACTGGTCGTATCCAAGTCTTTCAATTATTATCAGTGGCCGGTGCATATTGGCGCGGAAATTCTGACAACCATATGATGCAACGCGTTTATGGTACTGCCTTCTTTGATAAAAAAGACTTAAAAGAATTCTTGCGTTTACGTGAAGAAGCTAAAGAACGTGACCACCGCAAGCTAGGTAAAGAACTTGATTTATTTATGGTATCTAAGGAAGTTGGTTCTGGGTTGCCATTCTGGTTACCAAAAGGCGCTACAATCCGTCGTATCATTGAACGCTACATTGTTGATAAAGAAATTAGCTTAGGTTACCAACATGTCTATACTCCAGTGATGGCTGATGTGAACCTTTATAAGACTTCTGGCCACTGGGATCACTACCATGAAGATATGTTCCCACCAATGGATATGGGCGATGGCGAAATGTTGGTATTACGCCCAATGAACTGCCCACATCACATGATGGTTTATAAAAATGATATCCATTCCTACCGCGAGTTACCAATTCGTATTGCTGAATTAGGAATGATGCATCGTTATGAAAAATCAGGTGCTTTATCTGGTTTACAACGTGTGCGTGAAATGACTTTAAATGATGGACATACATTTGTGCGTCCAGATCAAATTAAAGATGAATTCAAACGTACTTTAGACTTAATGACTTCTGTTTACCATGATTTTGGTATTGATGATTATCGTTTCCGTCTAAGTTATCGTGATCCAAATAATACAGATAAGTACTTTGATGATGATGCTATGTGGGAAAATGCACAAACCATGTTAAAAGCTGCGATGGATGAATTAGGCTTAGAATACTTTGAAGCAGAAGGAGAAGCTGCATTCTACGGTCCTAAACTAGACGTCCAAGTAAAAACAGCACTAGGTATGGAAGAAACACTATCTACTATCCAATTAGACTTCTTATTACCTGAACGTTTTGATTTAACATATGTGGGTGAAGATGGCGAAAATACCCACCGCCCAGTCGTTATCCACCGTGGAATCGTCTCAACTATGGAACGTTTTGTCGCTTACTTAACAGAAGTGTACAAAGGGGCTTTCCCAACATGGTTAGCACCAATTCAAGCAACTATTATTCCTGTGTCTGTGGATGCGCATAGTGATTACGCATATGAAATCAAACGTCGTCTACAAGAAAAAGGATTACGTGTCGAAGTGGATGATCGTAACGAAAAAATGGGTTACAAGATCCGTGCTTCTCAAACGCAAAAAATTCCTTACCAAATCGTTGTTGGGGATAAAGAAGTGGAAGAAGGCACCGTTAATATCCGACGCTACGGTAGCAAAGAAACACATGTAGAAGCTTTAGACATGTTTATTGATGCGATGGTTGCGGACGTGAAGAACTACAGCCGTAAATAGTGAAACAAAATGATAAGGATGCCAAACGTATTGATATTGGTTTGGCATCTTTTGTTTTTTTGTTAAAACTTTCATGGATTAATTTTGCAATCTAATTGCTTTTATGAAAAAAGTATGCTATATTTTCATTAGTAATGATACTTGAAGGTGAGTGAGCGATGTTTAATTGCTCACTCTTTTTAATGAAAAAATGCCTTGAAGTTCACTAAAGGAGGTCTGAAGAATTTGAGTAGTGTTGTCCAAACAGTTACCGATTTAGTTACACCAATTGTTGATGAACATGGATTTGAATTAGTTGAAGTAGAATTTGTCAAAGAAGGAAAAAGCTGGTATCTTCGTGTCTTTATCGATAAAGAAGGCGGAATTGATATTGAAGAATGTGCGCTTGTCAGTGAACAATTAAGCGAAAAATTAGATAACGTTGATCCTGATCCAATCCCACAAGCTTACTTTTTAGAGGTTTCTTCACCAGGAGCAGAACGCCCATTGAAGAAAGAAAAAGATTATGAAAAAGCATTAGGAGAATACATTCATATCTCTTTATATCAAGCGGTTCAAGATGAAAAAGTTTATGAAGGATTTTTGGAAAGCTTCGATGAAAATCAATTAACATTAAAAGTACGTATCAAAACACGTGAAAAACAAATCACTTTTGATCGAAACAATATTGCCAAAGCACGTTTAGCAATTCAGTTTTAATTATGGAGGGAAAATAATCAAATGAGTAAAGAAATGTTAACGGCCTTAGAAACTTTAGAAGCGGAAAAAGGTATTGCCAAAGAAATCGTGATTGAAGCCTTGGAAGCCGCTTTAATCTCTGCCTATAAACGCCACTATGGACAAGCCCAAAATGTGGAAGTTGAATTTGATCAAAAGAAAGGGGACATCCATGTTTATGCGGTGAAAGAAGTCACTGAAGAAGTCATGGATAGTCAATTAGAAGTTTCAATTAAAGATGCGACTGCGATTAATCCGCATTATGAAATTGGAGATAAGATTCGTTTTGAAGTGACACCAAAAGATTTCGGTCGGATTGCTGCTCAAACTGCTAAACAAGTCATCTTACAACGTGTTCGTGAAGCAGAACGTAGCATTATTTATGAAGAATTCTCACAATATGAAAAAGAAATTCTTCAAGGAATCGTTGAACGTCAAGATAATCGTTATATCTACGTGAATTTAGGGAAGATTGAAGCCGTCTTATCAAAACAAGACCAAATGTTAAATGAATTCTACCAACCACATGACCGCATTAAAGTCTTTGTATCTAAAGTTGAAAATACTTCAAAAGGCCCTCAAGTCTTTGTAAGCCGTAGTCATCCTGATTTACTACGTCGCTTATTTGAACAAGAAGTCCCAGAAGTGTATGATGGTACTGTTGAAATCATGAGTATTGCCCGTGAAGCTGGGGACCGTTCTAAAATTGCGGTTCGTTCATTTGATGCAGATATTGATCCAGTGGGTACTTGTGTCGGTCCAAAAGGTCAACGTGTTCAAAATGTAGTCAATGAATTAAAAGGTGAAAACATGGATATCGTCGAATGGGATGAAGATCCAGCTGTTTACATTGCCAATGCGTTGAATCCAGCAGAAGTAAGTGATGTAATCTTTGACTTAGAAAATCCAAAATCATGTACAGTTGTTGTGCCAGACAATCAATTATCTTTAGCGATTGGTAAACGTGGTCAAAATGCACGTTTAGCTGCCAAATTAACGAATCACAAAATTGATATCAAACCTGAATCTCAAATGCAAGAATTCTACGCGCAACTTGAAGCCCAAGAAGCGCAAGAAGAATTTGATGAAGAATTAGTAGAAGAAGCGTTTGACGAAGTGGCACAAGAAGTCAGTGAAGAAGTTGTATCTGAGGAAGTGGCACAAGATGATGCTGTAGAAGAAGTATTAGAAAGCGAAGATGAAACTTTAACTGAAGAATAGGAGGTACCTATGAAGCAAAGAAAAATCCCTTTAAGAACCTCTGTTGTAACCGGTGAAGTGATTCCCAAAAAACAATTATTAAGAATTACGCGCTCAAAAGAAGGTGTCGTTTCCATCGATCCAACGGGTAAAATGCCTGGACGTGGTGCATATATCGCGATGGAGCCAGAAGAAGCTGAACTTGCTTGGAAAAAACGCATCTTTGATAAAAAATTTGGTGTGACATTAAGTGACGAATTTTATCAAGAATTACTAGATTATGTGAAACATCAGAAAGCACGTCGAGAGTTATTTGGAAATGAATAAACAAAAAGTATTGAATCTTTTAGGTCTTGCCCAACGCGCAGGAAAATTAGTAACTGGTGAAGAACTTGTTACCAAAGAAATCCAAGCACAAAAAGCAAAATTTGTTTTTGTAGCTAGTGATGCGGGTAAGAATACTTTAAAGAAATTGCAAGATAAATCAAGATATTATGAAATCCCTCTAAGTGAAGCTTTTACTAGTCTTGAATTGACCCAAGCTTTAGGAAAACCAAGAAAAGCAATTGCGGTGATGGATCACGGCTTTGCTAAGAAAATGGGGGAATTATTGAACGAATAGGAAGGTGATTGAATGAGTAAAGTCAGAATTTATGAATTGGCGAAAGATTTAAATATCTCCAGTAAAGAATTAGTGGAGAAAGCCAAAACAATTGGAATGGAAGTTGAAAATCATCGCAGTGCAATCACGAAAGAAGAAGCGCAACAGTTAAAAGCTGAATTTGAAAATCGTGAAGTGATTCAAACAGATGGTCATAAAAAATTCCAAACCCAAAGAAACAATCCAAACTTTCTAAACCGTCATAAACAACAAAGAAATACGAATTCAAATAATCGAAATCGCAAAAATACAAAAAATGGCGCAAATCAAAAGCCAGCCGATGCTTCGAAAAATGAATCAGCAAGCAAAAATAAAGTAGTGAAACCAGTTGCTCAAGCCAAAGCGACTCCTAAAAAAGCTGAACAAGAGAAGCAACCTAAAGCGACTGAAGTGAAAAAAGCAGCAGTCACGAAGCAAGAAGTGAAGCAAGAAGTTGTTTCAAAAGAGAAGAAAACTCCTGAAGTTAAAGTTGCTAAAGAAAAACCAGCTGAAAAAGTACTTCCAGTTCAGCCTGAGAAAAAGGAAACACCTAAACCAGAAGTAGCTACAGTAGTTGAGAAGAAAGCAGAGGAAAAGGTGGTTGCTAAAGTTAGTGAAAAAGAAGTGAACATCGAGCAACCTCAATTGGAGCCTAAAAATGAAAAACCAGAAATGAAAGTTGTTGATAATGTGTCAAACGATAAAAAGGAAAAGAAATCTCAAGTGAGTCAACCTGAAAAACAAGGAAAACCAATGAAACAAGAAAATCAAGCAAAATCAGAAAAAGCGAAAAAAGTTGCCCCAGTTGCCGCTGAACAAGAGGCGCGTAAACAAGAACGTCCAAAAAATAAAGCGAAAAAACAACACAACAATGACCGCTACGAAGACGATAATTTAGGTAGAGGACGAAATGCGAAGAAAAATAATAAGAAAGATTTCGACAAACCAAATAATAAATTCAAGGGCAAAAAAGGTAAAAATAATAAACAACAAGAAAAGAAACCTGCTGTGCCACCGCGTAAATTCCGTGAATTACCAGAAGTACTGGAATATACAGATGGCATGAATGTAGCAGAAATCGCGAAAAAAATTCACCGTGAACCAGCTGAAATTATCAAGAAATTATTTATGATGGGTGTCATGGTCAACCAAAACCAACCATTAGATAAAGATACCATTGAATTACTAGCTGCTGATTACGGAATCGATGCCCAAGAAAAAGTCCAAGTCGATATTGCGGATATTGATAAATTCTTTGAGCCAGAAGAAATCAATGAAGATAATTTAGTGGCACGTCCACCAGTTGTGACAATCATGGGACACGTTGACCATGGTAAGACAACTTTATTAGATACTTTACGTAATTCACGTGTAACAAGTGGAGAAGCGGGCGGTATTACCCAACATATTGGTGCGTACCAAATTGATATTGATGGCAAGCCAATTACTTTCTTGGATACACCAGGACACGCTGCTTTCACAAGTATGCGTGCACGTGGAGCAAGTATCACGGATATCACTATTTTAGTCGTAGCGGCGGATGACGGGGTTATGCCACAAACTGTTGAAGCGATTAACCACGCCAAAGCTGCCAATGTACCGATTATTGTAGCGGTCAATAAAATTGATAAACCAGCAGCTAATCCACAGCACGTGATGCAAGAATTAACTGAATATGAATTAATTCCTGAAAGTTGGGGCGGCGATACGATCTTTGTAGAAATCTCAGCGAAATTTGGTCAAAATATTGATGAATTATTAGAAATGATTCTATTAGTTGCTGAAGTGGAAGACTTAAAAGCTGATCCAACGCAACGTGCAATTGGTACCGTCATTGAAGCACGTCTAGATAAAGGTAAAGGACCGGTAGCTACATTATTAGTGCAACAAGGAACGATGCATGTCGGTGATCCAATTGTTGTCGGTAATACATTTGGTCGTGTCCGCGTGATGACCAATGACCTAGGCCGTCGTGAAAAAGCTGCGGGACCGGCAACTCCAGTGGAAATTACTGGTTTGAATGATGTCCCACAAGCAGGTGATCGTTTCGTAGTCTTTGAAGATGAAAAGACTGCGCGTGCTGCTGGTGAAGAACGTGCCAAACGTGCTTTAGTCCAACAACGTGCAGTGACCCATCGTGTTACTTTAGATAACTTATTCGATAGCCTTAAAGAAGGTGAATTAAAAGAAGTTAATGTGATTATTAAAGCGGACGTACAAGGATCTGCGGAAGCTCTAGCCGCCTCTTTACAAAAAATCGATGTAGAGGGTGTTCGTGTCAATATCGTTCACTCAGCGGTTGGTGCGGTAAATGAAAGTGATGTTACTTTAGCCGCAGCATCTAATGCGATTATCATTGGTTTCAACGTTCGCCCTACACCACAAGCGAAACAACAAGCCGAACTTGAAAGTGTGCAAATTCGTTTACATCGTATCATCTATAAAGCAATTGAAGAAATTGAAACAGCGATGAAAGGGATGCTTGATCCAGAATACGAAGAAAAAATTACAGGTCAAATGGTGGTCCGTGAAACCTATAAAGTATCTAAAGTCGGTACAATTGCTGGATGTTATGTATTAGAAGGTTCAATTAAACGTGATAGCGGCGTACGTGTCATTCGTGATGGTATCGTTATTTATGAAGGACAACTTGCTAGTTTGAAACGCTTCAAAGATGATGTCAAAGAAGTCAAAATGGGATTTGAATGTGGTGCGATGATTGAGAAATTCAATGATATCAAAGTAGACGACATTATTGAAGCCTTCATCATGGAAGAAGTCAAAGTAGACTAATAGACAGCTGCTAAGGAGGAAATTATGGCAAACTATCGTGATAGACGCTTAGCACAAGAAATCCAAAAAGAAGTCAATCAAATCTTGCGTAAAAAAGTTCGTGACCCACGCGTACAAGAAGTAACCATTACTGAAGTTCGTGTGACTGGAGATTTACAACAAGCAACGATTTACTATACCATTTTATCTAACCTTGCTTCAGATCGTACAAAAGCACAACAAGGATTAGAAAAAGCAACTGGACTAATCAGACGAGAATTAGGGCATGTCTTAACTTTATATAAAACGCCTGAACTATTCTTTAGTTACGATGAATCCATTGACTATGGTAATAAAATTGATGAAATGCTAAGAAATTTAAATAAAGAATATTAATATTTGGCTGAGTCAGAAAGTAGAATCTGGCTCAGTTTTTTTGATTACAAATCTAGTTGTACTGTCTTTACTATTAATGCCTTCTTTACTGAACAAGCGCTATTATTAAAAAATACTATAACAATAATTACGCTATCTGTTTGCGTTTTCGCTTTCTAAGGTGTACAATACGGGCAAGGATGTAAGGAGAGAAAAATTTATGAAAAGAGTAACTTATACGAAAGAAATGATTGTCGATGCTGGCTTAGATGTTATCTTTGAACAAGATTTTAAACATTTGACTGCGCGCGCTATTGCTAATGAATTAGGCTGTTCACCGCAACCGATTTATTTGCAATTTGAGAATATGGATGATTTAAAAGATGCGATTGTCGCGAAGTTATGGCAACGATGTCATAATTATATGGAGCTCAAGCATAAAAAAGATGGCCGTAAAATGATAAATTACCCCTTATCTTTTATCCGCTATGCATTAAAGAAACCAAATTGGTATCAGAGCTGTTTTCAAGATATGAGTGGTAATCCAAAAGAGGTAAATGAAAAGTTAAAAACCTATTTTATGACGGAGATTTTTGAATTTGAACGTAACTTAACAGATAAAGAACAAAAATTCTTCTTTATTGAGGCCTTTGCATATATTCATGGGCTAATTTGTGCGGTAAATAGTGGTCGTATTCGTAAAGATGAGTCACAAATAGCACACAGATGGGAAAACTACTTACAGGATTTAGCACAAAGATATCCATTAAGCTTTGAGGTACAATAGCAATATGTAAACTTTCTCGTTATCATATTAGAAAAGAGCTATTGCAAGATTTTGCTAAGCGCATTAAAATATGGGTGAATAAAGGAAAAGTTCTGTATAGGAGAAGTAATCTAAATGATTGGAAAAAGGATAGCAGTAAATTAAATGGTGCTTTTGTCTGAAAAAACAAGAGTGCCATTTAATTTTTTATTTTCACACCTTGGATTCTATCGAGGTGTTTTTTTGTGCCTGATTTGTTAACTTGTTTTTAATCCAGAGGTGTTTTTTTGTGCCTGATTTGTTAACTTGTTTTTATTCCATATGTAGGATAAAATGGAGAAGTGTGATTTTATAGAAAAGGAAGGAAATCATGGAAGGCATTTTACCTTTATGGAAAGAACGTGGCTTAACGAGTCATGACTGTGTATTTAAGTTACGCAAAATTTTACATATGAAAAAGATTGGTCATAGCGGGACTTTGGATCCTGATGTTGATGGTATTTTACCAATCTGTATCGGACGGGCGACTAAGGTTGTTGAATTTTTGACGGATTCTGGAAAAGTATATGAAGGCGAAATTACTCTAGGCTATTCGACGACGACAGAGGATGCGAGTGGGGAGATTGTTGATTTAACACCCGTTGAAAAAGTTCTGTCAAATGAATTGATTGATAGCACAATGCAGACTTTTATTGGTGAGATTACGCAAATTCCACCGATATATTCAGCAGTTAAAGTGAACGGTAAGCGATTATATGAATATGCACGTAATGGCGAAACTGTTGAAAGACCTGTCAGAAAAGCTCAAATTTATCGCTTTCAAAGAATCACGGAACCGGTCTTTGATGCGCAAAAACACACGCTATCTTGGCGCTTTCAGGTAGCTTGTGGCAAAGGTACTTATGTTCGTACGCTAGCTGTTGATTTAGGGAAAAAATTAGGCTTTGCTGCTCATATGTCCGATTTAACACGGATAAAAAGTGGTGGCTTTACCAAAGAGCAAGCCGTAACTTTAGACCAAGTAGCTCAAGCGATGGCAAACAATGAGGTAGAAAAGCTGCTTTTACCCATTGAGTATGGGGTTCGTGATTTTCCACGCATTGATATTTCTGAAGAGTTGACCAAAAAAGTGATGAATGGGATGCGGATTCCGTATTGGCAATTTGGCTTTAACATATGTCCAGATCGTCCAATCGCTTTATATTACAACGAGTGCGTATTAAGTATCTATGAAGTCAGTCCAAGTGATAAGAATATGCTTAAGCCGCAAAAAATGTTAAGAACGCAATTAGAAATGAAGGAATAATAGTTATGAATATCATTGAATTAAGACATCCATTTGAAAAAGAACGCGTAATCAAGGAAGAAGTTGTTTTGGTGCTCGGTTTTTTTGACGGGGTACATCGCGGGCATCAAGCAGTGATTGAACAAGGAAAAAAACTAGCAAAAGAAAAAAATCTAAAACTGGCGCTGATGACTTTTAATCAACATCCATCCATCGTTTTTCAAAAAATGTCTAAAGAAACGATGACCTATTTAACGAGCGTGCATCAAAAAGCGCAATTATTTGAGAAAGCTGGTGTTGATTTATTATATGTGGTTGATTTCACTTCTGCCTTTGCAAAATTAACACCCGAAGAATTTATCGAACAATATATCATTGGGTTGCATGCTAAAGTAGTTGTGGCTGGATTTGACTATACATTTGGCTATCGAGGAAAAGCGACGATGACAGATTTAGCGCAATTAGCGAACCAACGCTTTGAAGTAATCGAAGTCCCTGAATTAAGCGAACATGGACAAAAGGTTAGTTCGACTGCCATTCGCCAAGCTTTGGCAAAAGGCGATATGCAAGCAGTCAATGAATTATTAGGCTATCCTTATACGATAGAAGGAACAGTGATGCATGGCGATGCGCGTGGCCGAACACTGGGATTTCCTACAGCGAATATTCGTTTTGCCCCAACGACGCGCTTACCAATCGAAGGCGTGTATGTTTGTGAATTTAAGGTGGGCAATACCTGGCATCACGCTATGGGATCGATTGGCCATAATGATACGTTTGGAGAAGGCCGTAAATTAACAGTAGAGGTCTATATTTTAGATTTTCATCAAGAAATTTATGGAGAATTTGTGGAAGTACGTTGGTTACATCTACTTCGTGAACAAATCAAATTTGATGGAGCTGAGAGTTTAATTCAACAACTCCATCAAGATGAGCAAGATACAAGAGATTATTTTGCAGCCTTAGCAGAGTAATCATGATTTTTGAACATTGATTAGCTGAAATTCTTCGCTATCAGGTACTTTTATGATGAGAAATCCGTCTGGCAAAGTCGCAGGGGAAACGTCTTTGATATTTTTTCCGCTTGCAATCTGCGCCATACGGATTAATTCTTTTTCATCTTTGCTGCTGGCTACGAGATTTCCGAGATTAAAAAGGACATTTTCTTCCATAACAATCACTTCCTTGTGTATATTATATCAAAAATGATAAAGAAAGGGGGATGGAAATGTTAGAGGCGATTTCAAGTTATATTCATATACCTTTTTGTGAGCATATCTGTTATTATTGCGATTTTAATAAAGTCTTTTATGAAGGACAACCCGTAGATGAGTACCTAGAAAAACTGGATTTGGAAATGAAATTATGGCTAGAAAAATATCCGCAACAACAAACACCAACCATTTACATTGGGGGAGGGACGCCAACTTCTTTAAATGATGCTCAGTTACGTTCTTTATTAACAAGTGTAACCAAATATTTTGATGTGACTACAACCAAAGAATTTACTGTTGAAGCGAACCCAGGAGATTTAACAGAAAATAAACTTCATATTATGCAAGAATTTGGGGTCAATCGGTTATCAATGGGTGTGCAGACTTTTAATGACCGCTTGCTAAAGAAAATTGGTCGGAAGCATACGGTTAAAGATGTGGATGATACACTGAACTTTTTAGCGAAGAATCATTTTGATAATGTGAGTATTGATTTGATTTATGCTTTACCAGGTCAGACGCAGCAAGATTTTGATGAAACCTTAAAGCAAGCACTTAGTTATGACTTGCCACATTACTCGATGTATTCTTTGATTTTGGAAAATAAGACGATGTTTATGAATTGGGTGCGCAAAGGTCGATTAGAATTACCTAGCCAGGAAGAAGAGGCGGGAATGTTTGCCTTGGCGATGGATGTGATGCGTCAAAAAGGTTATGAGCAGTATGAAGTTTCAAACTTTGCTAAACCAGGCTTTCAGTCACAGCACAACCTTGTTTACTGGAATAATGAGTACTACTTTGGCTTCGGCGCTGGGGCTAGTGGATATGTCGATAAAGTAAGATATAAAAATCATGGCCCGATTCAACATTATTTAAATCCTTTACGAAACCAACAATTGCCCATTCTCTCTGAAGAAACCTTAGATCAAAAAGCACGTATGGAAGAGGAGATGTTTTTAGGACTCCGTAAAGCACAAGGCGTCTCCATTGCGCACTTTAATGAGAAATTTGGTGTTGATTTTCATCAAATCTACGGTTCTGTTGTTGAAAATTATGTATCTAAAGGATTACTCAATCAAACGGATAACGGCTATATTCAACTAACCAAAAAAGGACTTTTTCTAGGGAATGAAGTATTTGAGGGATTCTTACTTTAGCTTGTGATTTCATTGTATATTAATACTGAATAGCTTTCAAAATTTATGATTTTTCGTGTATCTTTTTTGATATTAGCATACGCCATACTTATTTGTTAAATTGATATTTTTTCAAAACTTTTGAACGAAATACAGTAGGAAGTATTCAGATGAATAGATTGTACTTATAATGAATACAATATAGACTCACTAGGTGTAAGATCATTTATTTTGTGATATTACACCTTTGTGAGTCTTTTGTGTCAAATATTTATATTGCAAAAAGATAGCTGTACTATTAGTGTGAGTGATCTAAATGATATGAGTTATATTTCATATTTTTCAAGTTTGTACATGAATATAATAAAATCGCTCGAAACGCTTGTGTCATAGCCTCTCTTGCTCTATCCAAATCATTGACTGCCATTTTGAATGCCATTGACAAAATCGACGAACTTATCCAAAGTGCCGACTTCGTATTCTTTAGATAAGTGACCATATGTGTCCATAGTCACGGTAATGGATCCGTGGCGCAGACGTGTCTGTACCTCTTTTAGGTTAGCGCCTGCCTCGATTAAAAAGCTCGCGTGCGTGTGCCGTGTTACGTGGTTGCCGTAAAAAGGCACGCCTGCGTTTTTGGTTGCTCTCCTGAGTTGATAATAAACATCAGATGAAAATACCCAGTCGCCCTCAAGTTTGCTAAAAATAGGCGGCTCGCCTGTTAAGCCAATTGCTAAACGGGCCTTTTTCTTATACGCTCGCCACGTTTTTAAAATCCTTAATGTTTGCTCATCAACAGGTAATACTGCAATACTTGCTTTTGTTTTAGGTTTGCCTACAGATAATTTTCTATCAACGAGTTTAAGCGTCTTGTCGATATTCAGAGTTTTAGCCTTAAAATCCACATCCGACCACTCAAGCGCTAAGGCTTCGTTGATGCGCAGACCTGTAAAAAATAGCAAGCGAAACAGTGCGTACATGAAATAACCCTCATAATCAGATTGGTTATCTTTTAGATATGCCATAAGTGTATTAAAATCTTGTTTAGTATACACCTTAACGCGTTTGTGAGTATCTCCTTTAGGCTTAATAACGGACTCCATTGGGTTAATACTTATCAAGTCCATGGTAATGGCGTATTTAAAGATACGACTAGCCTTACATGTCAGTGCTCCGAGTGCTGAGTACTGTAAATACCAATCATTTACCGCTTGCTGGCACTCCATCCTTGTGATGTCCTTGATAGGTCGGTCACCAAATTTAGGGTATAGATAGTTTTTCAAGATGGTTTTGGTTCCTTTATACGTTATATCCTGCACAGTTAACTTGTAGCTGGCTAACCAAAGCTCGGCCACCTCTTTAAAAGTGGTCGGTTGTGTGTTACCATGGTCTTGCATAGCTGCCCACGTATCTGCATCAAATTCAGCGAGTAACTGACTGCAGGCACGCTGGGCTTGTTTTTTGGTATCAAAACCGCGCCGTGTGGTCTTGATACGCTTTCCTGTTTTTGGATCAGTGCCAAGATAAGCGCTAAATTGCCACGCTTCTTGGCCATTTTTCTTGGTGTATTTTTTAAAATTTGCCATTGTAAATCCTCCTAAAGTTTGTCCGGGCGGGGCTTATCTTTAGGGAGGTAGGTTAATTTTAAAACTCTAAATCATCATTATTATTAAATAATTCTTTTTCTTTAGCCTCGATTTCGCGTCTGCGTTGCTCGTTGGCGATGCGACGCTCGCGTTCAGCTAAGGCAGCCTCTTCGGCCTCCGCAGCTTTGTTAGCTTTAATCGCTGGGTAATAAACTTTGTAAAATACGACCGCAGCAATGACTAAAATGGCCACAATTGCTGCAGCGATGTAAACTCCGTACTGGATCAGCACAAAGGCGATGATACATAATCCGATAAACGAGCCACAGCCGCAGCCGCTTTCCTCTTTCACTACATATTTCTTGGCCACTTACTTAGCCTCCTCAATATACACTTTTAACACTTGGCCATTATCATCTGTATCATATTTAACTGACCATGTCTTACCGTCATCTGACTTATATAGGTAGTCATTGGCATCTAACATATTAAAGCGTTTGGCAGTTTTGTCCGTGTAATCAGCCACATGTTCTGCTATGACGCTTTCGTCAAGACTTGGGTCAAATGGCATTTTATCAGCGTTTAAAGTCACTTTGCTTATTTTTCCGTCAGTTACGCTATAGGTCACGCTAAACACTGGCGAACGTTTTTCTTCGTAAGTGTTCGCATCTATTTGATTTTTTCCATCAATTTTTATCGGATAGCCGATGCGGTCCATCGTATCTGCCTCACTTTTAATGCTTGTACTACTTGTTGATGTTTCTTCCTTAATGACAGCACTTGTCGTCGTGCTGCTCGCTTTCGGCTCAGCTTTTTTAGTTTCTTTGGCCGGACCACCGCATCCTGCTAAAAGTAAGACGCTTAATCCTAATAAAATTACTCTTTTCATATATACTACCCCCGTGTTATAATTAAATTGCATTCAATTATTGCCCGGGGGTAGCTCTTACCTTTGGGCTCTTTTTTATTTAAAAACTACTTTACCCATGATGCGCATATCATTTGCATTGTTAACGATTATATCGTCATAAGCAGGATTAAGGCTAACAAGTCTGAGTTGATTATTTTCGACTCGGACTTTTTTCACGTAGGCCTCGCCGTCTACATCCACAATCATGATTGCACCGTCAGACGGTTCCTGTTGCTTGTGGACAAAGATTATATCGCCATTTTCAAACATTGGTAACATTGAGTCGCCATTTACGCGCAAGCAGTAATCAGCGTTGGCTGGTACCGCTGTGGCTTGCACTGTGATAGGCTCGGCGTGCTCATCTTGTAGGTATTCACCGGTACCCGCGGAAACCGATCCGTATAAAGGGAAATCTATTTCATTACTTGCATAGTAAGGAACTGCTTCATCCGCAACTGCTTCATCCGCAACACTTGCGGTGCCTGTTTGGAACTCATATCTGATGATATTACCGAGCTGCAATGAGTATTGGTGCTCTGTGTAATTTTTAACTACTGTTAAATATTTCTCGTTTAGTTTTGGTAAAATCTCGTTAATTCTTTCTATCATTTGATTAATAGGCGACGCTTTTGCTGTTTGGATATAGTCCTTAAAGTCATCCCTGAAAAGGGACTCTATTAGAAGAATATCACCGTAGCGAGCGTCAATCTTGCGACACCGTTCGGTTGTTTCTACTATTAAGTAGTCGTAAACTTCGTCAAATTCAGGCTCGCTTAGCTGACTCTTTAAAGTTGTGTAAGCTTTAAATACTTCAGGATCTGCGTGAGTAGTTAAGTAGTGGTTAATCACATTACCGACATACTCGCTAAGCGTTCCGTATTTAATTTCATCTACCGTCGTGTTACCTATTTCAGCAATTCTTTCTAAGCGATCTTTGCTTGGTAGGTTGTCACCGTGTTCCCAGTTTCTTACCAAGCCTTTACTAGCTGGTGGGTTAAACAATTTTCCAAAAGCTTCCATTGTATAGCCGTTACTCTTGCGGATGCGCTTAATTCGTTGCCCTGCACCTTGCGCAGCATATTCTAGTTTAGCCATGTTTTCCACCTCCTTTCATAATATATTATACAACATAATAATGTAGATTTAAATAAGTACTAAAAAAGTTTTGAAAAAATATAATTTAGGGGTTGATTTTTTAAAAATGTGATGATATTATACTACTTGTAAGAGGTACTGATAAAGTACTGATTATAAATTGGGGGGGTGAATGCAATGCCAGACAAGACAAGAGTAAAAGGGTATCGTGTCATGTTAGGACTGACGCAAAAAGAAATGGCCGACGTGCTGGGACTATCTGCACAAAGCTATTACCTTAAAGAGAACGGTCGTGTTAAGTTTACTTACGACGAAATGCGAGTCTTTCGAGACAAAGTGCAGACGATTATGCCAGATGTGACGATTGACGATATTTTTTTTACTTAAAAAGTACTGAAAAAGTACTAATTTAAAAAGGGGGAGGTCAGATGCAGGGAAGTGTAACACTTATCTTAAGTCAGCTAGATGCTTACTTTAGACGCGTGATACGTGAAGAAGTGGCTGCAGCGCTTAAGGCTAATCAAACAACAGATGCCTATTCTCAAAAGGAGACGGCTAAAATCTTAGGAATGAGTGAAGCGACACTCATATCTGAAAGGAAAAAAGGCCGGATACGGGCCTACGAAAGCGGTCGACATGTCATGTACACCACCGCTGAGATAAACAAGTATCGTGAGAAAAATACAATTTAAGTCCGGGCGGGGCTTAACGTTGGAGGGAACATGATGAAAAACTGGATAGCTAATGAGACGACGAAAGAAGTACACAAGATAAGACGCTGGCAGTTAGTGACTTACCTTGAGGCGATTATCATTATTGAGTTAATTGTTTTGCTGGCGCTCAAGTAAAGGAGGTGAGACAAATGGATAAGTATGAGATTTTAAAAGAAAAAATGAAGAACTTGCGTAACGAAGCAGCCGCTGCTGACATCAATTTCATGGCTTGCTGCCAGGCAGACGATGACTTTGACGGAATGAGCTGTTTCGCAAGCTGCTCAAAAAAGGGGTTGACGATGTTTATCTGCAATTTACTGCATGAGCATTTTGATACAACAGAAATTGCGATGATAGCTAGCCTGGTGTTAAATGAAAAAGCAGGAAAAGAGCCAGCCACTAAGGACTAACTCTTTTGAAAAATTTTAACTAATACCATTATATCAAGGAGGAAACAAAATGGCAAAATCGATTTTAGAGCATTTCTTGGGTCACTTTGACAAGGCGCGAGAGTACAAGGCATCTAGTCGAAAAAATAATCGTGGGCTAGAAACTGGTTACCAGGAACACCTTATCGGTCCTGGGATTAAAGACGGTTACTTTTATGACGGAACCGCGCATCGACTTTTTAAAGCCAACATGCAACACTTTGGCATTGACGAAAATAGCTTTATGACAAACGACAACAAGTTTGTACAAGCCTACGAGCGTCTTTACCAAGATGACTTTGTCAAGGTGCTAAGCGGTCCGACATCGGAAATTAAAGATGCGTTCCGCGTCTTTGATAAAGCAGGCATCAAGGTGGCTTGGCTGACCTTTAGTCGTGTAGATGCTAAGTTACAAGGGTCGCAAAATCATGTAAAAGTGGAAAGCGACTTACACGGTGTGGGGCGCGTCAATGAGGAGCTAACCTCAGACGAAATCATCTTAAAGGTTAATCCGTACTACGTGGCGGACGCGTTGACACTGATGCAGGCGGTGGAGTGCCACACAGTGGAACTATACATTCGAGGCACGTATCTACTAATTAAGGGTGACCGCGATATGACGTATTTAATTATGGGGGTTCGTTAAGATGGATTACGTACAATTTTACTCAAAAACACTTGGCGGCCACGTCATAACGAAAAGTCTCAAACCTTTTGAAGAGATGCTCAGCCCAGAAGATTATCAAGGGTTACAGAAAGTCGTCGAGGCGATGACACAGGAAAGTGAAGAGAAGTTGGAAGATTTAAAAGCCGACTTTGAAGAACTCTGTCTTGACATGAGTAGACAGATTGAGGAATTAAGCGAACGCGCCAATCTGATGGCAGATAAACTGCATGAGTTTGGCTGCGAGATTGATAAATTATTAGAGAGGGGATTTTAAATATGAAAATCAATATTGAAGTAAACAACTTAGACGAGTTAAAGGAATTATGTGCGCAACTAACAGGCGGTATCGTAGTAGCAGAAACTACGCCTGATCCTGAACCAAAGAAAAAGGCAGCGCCAAAGAAGAAAGCAGCAAAAAAGGCATCCACCCCTGGTGGGGACTCGACGCCAGACACCGAACAATCGAAACCTGGGGAACAGCAAGACTCTATTGAAGATGCAGAAGAAAAGGAAGTATCCGCTACGGCTAACTTACATCCTGATGTTACACGTAAACAAGTGACTGAGCTGGTTAAGGAAACGATGAAAAAGGGACGCACGGACGTCGTTAAGACAGCCCTTGGCCGTATCAATGCAGCAAAGGTCACTGAAATCCCTGATAACTTGTTAGGTGTGTTTTATACGGACCTTGAGGCCCTTTTAGGAGGTGACTAGGATGCCAGTAACGACACACGCATATCTTAGTCCGTCAAGTGCGCATCGTTGGTTAATCTGTCCGCCGATTGTGCAGTTTGAAGCAGAAGCGCCTGGTAGTGGTTCCTCAAGCTTCGCAGCCGAGGGAACAGCCGCGCATGCACTAGCTGAGGCATACTTAACGAAACGCTTTAAACTCGGAAAAGCGACAGCGATGATTAAGGAAGCGAAAGCATCAACTTTTTATGATACAGAAATGGAAGAAGCAATCACTTACTACTGCGACCTGGTTGAAGAGCACGCCAATGCTTACGATAAGCCGATTATCGAGCTTGAGTCCAAACTGGACATGAGTAAGTGGGCGCCTGATGTAAAAGGGACTTCGGACGTTGTCCTTATTGCAGACGGTGTGGTTGAAATTATCGACTTAAAATACGGAAAAGGCGTACCCGTATATGCGGAAAACAACCCACAGTTAATGTTGTATGCGCTAGGGGCTTACGATAAGTACTCTATCTTGTACGACTTTGACAAGATTAAAATGACGATTATTCAGCCACGCCTGGACAACGTCTCGACCTTTGAAATTGAAACAGAAGAGCTGCTTTACTGGGCCGATAATTACGTAGCGCCTCGTGCAGTCCAAGCCTATGAGGGCGTCGGTGAGTGGACCATCACCGATGATGTAGTCAAGTTTAGTAAAATCCGTGCACAGTTGCGGCCTCGTGCGGAAAAAAACTTTAAACTTATCGACAAATATGACGGTAAGGAAGCGGCCACGCTTAGCGATGAGGAAATCGCGGAAATCTTGGACCGTGCGCCCGAGATTAAGAAGTGGCTGGATCATGTGGAAACTTTCGCCCTTAGCCAAGCCTTATCTGGCAAGGCTAACTACCCAGGGTTTAAAGTGGTGGCTGGTCGGTCCGTGCGTAAAATCAGTGACCCTCAAGCGGTCATGTTAACCCTTGACCTTGAGGGCTACGAGGAAAGCCAGTACACGAAACCAAAGGAACTTTTAGCGCTGGGGGCGCTTGAAAAGTTAGTCGGTAAGAAAGAGTTAACCGCGCTGATTGGCGATTACATCGTCAAACCGGAGGGCAAGCCGACGCTGGTGCCTGAAAGTGATAAGCGCCCACCGCTGCATGATGCAAATAGTGACTTCGCAGATATTGAGGTGGTCGAGGATGAGTAAGGAGCGACCTGTCGTCTTTCAGGGCAACGGCTACCACATTGTAAGGTGGGACGAGCGTAACTTCGCCCTATTCCTAGACGACGAAACACGCCCTAAATTTTTAGGGTATTACAAAAACGTTGAAGCAGCTTTGACGAGTCTTATATTTAATGATGTACTCGTCGAAGAAGCGAAACACGACTTAAAGTCGTATGTAGAAGAGTTAGCAAAGGTTAAACAGACCATTGTTGATGATATTATTGATAACTTAATTATTTAAAAGGAGAGACATAAATATGATTACAAAAGCTAAACCAAAAGTAAACGGAACAAAAGTAGTAACAGGAGTTGTGCGCTTAAGCTACGCGAACCTTTTATCACCTAAGGCATCTGGTGAGGGCGAGGAACCGCGCTACTCGACACAGTTGATTATTCCAAAATCGGAAAAAGCAACACTTAAAGCGCTGGAACAAGCGCGTAAGGCTGCCTTTGATGCAGACGGTGGTAGCAAGTTAAAAGGTGTGAAATACGCCAACGTGCATAACACGTTACGTGACGCCGATGAAGAGTTTGACACTGATGACGAGAAACCTGAGTTAAAGGACTGCTATTTTATGAACGTTTCAAGCAAGACCAAGCCTGGCATCGTGAAACGCGTAAACGGGGCGAACGTGGAAACGGACGACCCAGAAGAAGTGTATAGCGGGGTTTATGCAATCGTGTCTTTAAACTTTTACGCATTTAATGTAGGAAAGAATAAAGGGTTAACCGCTGGACTTAATAACGTCATGGTGTTAGGTTATGGCGATTATCTAGGCGGTCGTGCCTCTGCTAACTCCGACTTTAGCGATATGGACTTTGAAGAAGTCGACGACGAAGAAGAATACGATTACGACGAAGATTTACTTTAAAATTTTTGACCTAGGCTCTGTAAAAGGGGTCTAGGTCTTCACTAAAGGAGGATGAGTATGAAACAGCTCAATATTGACATTGAAACGTATTCCAGCGCGGACCTGTTTAAAGTAGGCGTGTATAAGTACGTAGATGTTCCCGACTTTGCGATATTATTGTTTGCCTACTCAGTTGACCGTGGTCCAGTGAAGTGTCTGGACTTGACGACCGAAGAGCTACCAACGCCAATCGTTAATGCCTTATTAGATGGTGACGTGATTAAAGTGGCCTTTAATGCGCAATTTGAACGTGTCTGTCTGAGTAAGTATCTAGGTACGACTTTAAACCCTGCAGCGTGGCGATGCACTATGGTGTGGGCCAACGAGTTAGGGCTACCTGCTAGCCTTGCCCAGTGTGCGAAATATCTAGGGATTGAGGAACAGAAAGACACACGCGGTAAAGCGCTCATTAATTACTTTAGTAAGCCTTGTAAACCGACCAAAGTGAATGGCGGGCGCACGCGCAACTTGCCTGAACATGATGTAGAGAAGTGGGAAACATTTATTGAGTACTGTATCCAAGACGTTAAGACGGAAATGGCGATTGCTGATCGCTTGTCCAAGGTGCCAGTGCCCGACAGTGAGTGGGCCATTTACGCCGCTGACCAAGATATTAATGACAGAGGCGTAGCCGTTGACCTCGATTTAGCACACGAGGCGGTGGCGATGACCAATAAACTAGCCGAGGAAAATCTTTTAAAACTGCATGAGTTAACTGGGCTCGAAAATCCCAACAGCGTGCAGCAAATCAAACTGTGGCTAGCTGAACGTGGGTTGCAAATAGAAAGCTTAAGCAAGGCGGTCGTGAGTGAGTTAATCGCGGATGACACCTTATCGAATGACGTGCGCGAAGTACTAAGGTTAAGGCAAGCCTTGTCTAACAGCTCGACGAAGAAATACGTGATGATGACCAACGCCACTTGTGACGACGGGCGCATCCGAGGCATCTTGCAGTTTTACGGGGCCAACCGTACAGGGCGCTGGGCGGGTCGCTTGTTACAGGTCCAAAACCTACCGAGGAATTACCTAGACGATTTAGAGTTTGCTAGAGACCTCGTTAAATCGGGCGATGCAGACGGGATAGAGCTGATGTTTGGCGATGTGCCAGACACACTGAAACAGTTAATCCGTACCGCACTTATACCTAAACAAGGCTATCACTTCCTTGTGTCGGACTTTAGCGCGATTGAAGCGCGCGTGATTGCCTGGTACGCCAAGCAAGAGTGGGTGCTCGACGTGTTTCGTACGCACGGGAAAATTTACGAAGCAACTGCTGCGCAGATGTTTGGCCTTGGTGCAGTGGAGGACTACGACTGGAAAAGTCATGCAGGTAAGGACATGCGACAACGCGGCAAGGTGGCCACACTAGCCTTAGGCTATCAAGGAGGAACAGGAGCTTTGATAGCGATGGGCGCCTTAAAACAAGGCATCCCAGAAGAAGATTTACCGGACATCGTGCAGAAGTGGCGAAAGGCGAACGCACGCATCGTGAATTTGTGGCGCACGGTCCAGTCTTGTGTAATCCAAGCACTCAGTGAGGGCGGTGTCGTGACAGGTCCTCGTGGGTTGAAGTTTTACAAAAAGTATGGCTTTTTATTCATCCAGCTGCCAAGTGGTCGACGCCTGTCCTATGCTAAAGCGCATCTGGAAGAGGGCGAGTACGGCCCAGCTATTTATTATGAGGGACAAGGTGACCGCGTGGTGTTCACGAAGCAGCAAACGTATGGAGGGAAGCTCGTCGAAAATATTGTCCAAGCGACTGCACGTGACATTTTAGCAGCCAGCATCCTACGGATCAGCGACAAATATCCTGTCGTGTTCCACGTACATGATGAGGTCATTTGTGAGGTGCCACAAGAGCGTGGCGACATCAACGAGTTAAATGAGTTACTGGCAATCACACCTGACTGGTGCAGCGACTTACCACTTAAGGCGGCAGGGTTTGAGACGAAATTCTACATGAAAGATTAGAGGTGTTTAGCAATGAAGATGTGGCGGATTAAAGTGTTAGACCGCGCTGGTAATGTACGCCAGCAGGTCGATTACGAGGGAGACGAGGCAAGTGCTCGCGCACTTGCACTGCGTCTACACCTCAACTGGCAACGCGAGCACCCAGAGCCAGATGCGCAACCTGATAAACCTGTGAGAGGCTTGAGGCATCTGCCTAGGTGGCAACATGAGTGGTAATGGCGACCGTCTAGCTAAGCGTTTGGAAAAACATCTCGTGCGTAAGGGTGTTTACGACACGGACCAAAGCGACCATTATCAAGTGATTGTATCCTTGTTTCATTTATTGCAGACAGGCGTCGAGATACGCCGTGAGGACTTAATCAAGCACACTGTTGGTAGATTATACATAAGATTGCAGGCTTACATGTTAACAGTAAAAGGTGTAAGTGAGAAGTCCTGGTATCGTTCTTTTATCAAAGAGGCGCATCCAAAAAGAGATGTACAAGCTGACCAGGAATGGTTGCGAGAAATGGACAAGGCACTTGAGTTAGACAATCGGAATTTTATGGACGTTGAAACATTTAGCTTAGGGCTGACACGCATTGCACGTAATCACGGATTTACTTATTACGACTGTGTGAAGCCACTGTTTAAGGAGGACAACTAGATGAAACTTATTGAAGTATTGCAAAAAGTAGCAAATGGTGAAATTGAGAAAGGGACTAAGTTTATTCTCGGCGATAACTTATTCATCTTTAATGGCGATAGATTTAAAGCAGGTAACTTTTATTTAGGCGGTCGGATTTTTTTAAATGCACGCGATTTAAATAGAGAGGTAGACCTTATATCGCCAAAACCTAAAAAGTATTTAATTAAATTAAATGTTAAGTGGTTAAAATATTCGCTTTCTTATGTAAATTATGTCAACCGCGGTACTGATCAATACGTGTTAATAGGAGATGGTGAGAATTTAGGAAGTAGTGATTTTGGTTGTTATCAAACGCAATTCACAGAAAAAGAATTGCAATCTATCCGACCTGTGAAAGAATTTCTCGACGAAATGCAAGGAAATTATATGTTAGTGGAGGTGACAGAAGATGAAGATGAAAATCATTAAGCTAACCAGTGCGGATATTGATAGTGTGATATATGTTAATGCTAGCCATATTACCGTTTATTGGAGGAGGAGTGCTACTTCGACACGGATTTATCTAAACGGTGAGGATGATTATGTGGACGTAAAGGAAACGCCTGAGGAAATCCTATACTTGATAGAGTATAACTAAGAGCCAGAAAGGGGGGGGGAAGTTTTGGAACTCGAAAAAATAAACGTGCCCCAACAAATCACTTATGACGGGCCACTGACCATTGCGACCGCCCAGACCATGACGGCCAAGAAGTGGAAGAATGTCAGCGTGCAGTGGTCCGAATTAGTGGAACACTTCGAGCATGTCGTGCGTACAGGCGAGACTGTGGCCGAGTTTAAAAAGATGACCACGGCAGAACAGAGCCAGCGGAAAGACCAAGGAGCGTTTGTCGGTGGTGGCTTGAAAGGTGGCCGGCGGAAAATTGGCCACGTACAGAGTCGTAGCTTGTTAACGCTGGATGCCGACAATGCGCCTGCTGATTTTCCTGACCAGGTGTCGCTGCTGCTTGATTGCGCGTATGCCTTATACACGACGCACTCGCATCGGGTTAAAGGGAGTCGCTATCGCTTAGTGATCCCTTTGGCTAAGGCGGTGGAAACCGAAGCATATCAGCCTTTAGCACGGTTAGTGGCCAATGACTTAAACATTGAGTATTTTGACACGACCACCTACCAAGCGGAGCGCCTGATGCACTATCCAAGCACCTCGAGCGACGGGGTGTACGAGTTGTACGTTAATGACGGCCCCTGGCTAAACACGCAGGAGTGGTTGGCCAAGTTAGACGACTGGACCGATAGCAGTTACTGGCCAACAGCCAAGAGCGAGCGTGAGGTGTTTAACCGTAAGCTTAAAAAAGCAGGGGACCCACTGACTAAGCGTGGGGTCATTGGTGCCTTTTGTCGGACTTACAGTATGACCGAAGCACTGGAAAAATTTTTAAGCGAGGTCTATGCACCTACCAACAAGCCTGACCGGTATACGTATATCGAGGGGTCCACGAGTGGCGGTTTAGTCGTGTACGAGGACAAGTTTGCCTACAGTAACCACGGTACCGACCCAGCTGGGACTGGGCATATTTACAACGCGTTTGACCTGGTGCGCATCCACTTATTTGGCGATAAGGATGCAGACATCACAGACCCTAACAAGCCAGTGGACAAGCTACCTAGTTATCAAGCTATGCAGGATATGGTCCAGGAAGATGTGGCCGTGCTTAAGACATTGCAGGTCGAGCGCGAACAGTCGGCGCTATCCGAGTTTGAGGGCTTGGAATTAGAAGAGGTCGAGGATGACGGCGAGAGCGTACTAACCAATGGTGTGTTGTTAGATGTAGACAAGCGTGGGAACGTGTTACCGACCGCGCAGAACCTAGAAAAGATTATGAGATACGACCGATACCTTAAGGGGCGGTTAAAGTTTAATCAGTTTGCGAGTCGTATCGAGATACATGACAACCTGCCTTGGCGGAAAGTGAAAGAGGTCGACTTTTGGCGCGACTCAGATGACGCAGGTCTGCGTGTGTACATTGAAAAGGTGCACGGTATCGTGGCAAAAGGGAAAATAGAGGATGCCTTTGCTATGGAAGTCGAACGAAATGCCTATGACCCACTTATGGACTATGTGAATGGCTTAAGCTGGGACGGAGTGGAACGTGCAGAGAAACTGTTAATCACTTATTTAGGGGCGCAGGATACGGAGTACAACAGGTTGGTGACACGTAAATGGTTGACTGGGATGATTGCCCGAGCGTTACGACCTGGGGTTAAGTTTGACAATATGTTAGTTACGACCGGGCCACAAGGTATCGGTAAGTCCACCCTTGGTGCAAAGTTAGCCGGTAAATGGTATTCAGACAGCTTAGATGACCTAAACAGTAAAGACGCGTACGAGTCGCTGCAAGGGACCTGGTTAGTTGAAATGGGCGAAATGGCAGCCACGAAGAAGTCTGACATTGAACGCGTCAAGGGCTTTATCAGTAAAAAAGAGGACGTCTATCGTGCCGCATATGGCCGTCGCAAGCAATACTATCCTAGACGCTGCGTGTTTTACGGGACCAGTAACGAGGTTGAGTTTCTGCACGACAAGACTGGTAACCGACGCTTTTGGCCAGTGGATGTAGGCGTCATTGAAATTGAGATACCCGTGTGGGACCTAGACGGTGAGACGCGTGACCAGATCCTTGCTGAGGCGAAACACTGGTACGACGCTGGCGAAAAGATTTACTTAACCGATACCGAGGAAGCCCTAGCAAGAGAAGCACAAGACTTGCACATGGAACAGTCGAGTCTTGAGGGCGAAATACTAGAATACTTGGACACGTTAATTACCGAAGATTGGTATACGCGGACAAAGGAAGACCGGCGCGAGTTTATCCGCAGTGGTGGTGATTTAGAGGCGACAGGCACGGAACTAAGGCAGCGTGTATGTGTGGCCGAGGTGGCCTACGAGTTATATGGTACGGATGCGAGTAAGTTACATCCTGCGAAACGTGCGGAGATTAGAAACGTTTTAAATAACATTAGCGGTTGGAGTAGACACGGTTTAGGGCGTGGCCGTCTACGGTTTGGACCGGGTTACGGGCTACAAACGGCTTACACGCGAAATGTTGATTTATAAGGATTTTGGGTGTATCCACTTTTTTCGGATATGGATACACCTACTTAGAAAATGGATACACCCTCACACGAGCAGGTGTATCCACTGTATCCATTTAAAAATGGAATGGATACAGGCATGGATACAGGTTGACACTTTGAGCGTCAAGGGATAGAGGTCTACTGTATCCCTTGTATCCATAATTTTCTATACTTTATGAATGGTAATAATATATATAGATATAGGGGTAAATATAGGGTATTTATAGGGTGTATAAATGTTTCAAAAAAAGTGGATACAAGGGATACACCAAAGGAGGCAGTCAGATGAGAGAGCGAGATGTAGAACAATACTTAAAAAAACAGATAAAAGACAGAGGCGGAAAAAGCTGGAAATGGACCAGCCCAGGAGTCAGGGGTGTACCTGACCAAATTCTTACTTTACCAAATGGGCTTGTCGTGTTCGTTGAGGTCAAGGAAGAAAATGGCCGACTTCGACCTGACCAGCAGCGAGTGTTAGATGTGTTAGATGCACTAAACCAAGATACATATGTCGTGTACGGGAAAGAGGGCGTTGACAATTTAATCTGTGACCTGGAAGCTTGGGGGATGTTTGACAATGGCGCACGCTAAGCTACCCCCCTATCAAGCGTATTGCAAGGAGCACATTTTAAGTCACCCGTTTACCGGTCTTTTACTAGATATGGGGCTAGGCAAGACACTGACGACCTTATCCGCGATTAAAGAGCTGGTCCTTGATTACGGTGTCGTTGACAAGGTACTTGTGATTGCCCCTTTATCCGTGACTACGGTATGGGCGGATGAGGTGGCCAAGTGGGATAATTTTAGCGAGTTAACATTATCCCTTGTGACAGGAACAGCAGCCAACCGTAAGGCAGCTTTATCCACAGATGTGGACATCTACATTATCAACGTGGACAACGTGGCTTGGCTGGTAGAGTATTATGGACGCGCGTGGCCGTTTGACATGATTGTCATAGACGAGCTATCCACGTTTAAGTCATCCAGCACGCAACGATTTAAAGCCTTACGCAAGGTACGCCCTAAAGCAAGCTGGGTGGTTGGTCTTACTGGGACACCAAGCCCTAACGGACTGCAGGACTTATGGTCACAGATTTACTTGTTAGACCGAGGCGAGCGTTTAGGTACTAGCATGACAAAGTATCGACAGACTTACTTTTATCCGTTATCTGGTCAGGGCTATGTCGTGTATAAGTGGGGCTTGAAAGAGGGCGCAGAAGACAAGATACACGATAAAATCAGCGATATTTGTATCAGCATGAAAGCGAAAGATTATTTAAAGTTACCCGGTCGCGTGGATAATGTGATTGATGTCCAGCTACCACAAGGAGCATTACGAACGTATCACACATTAAAGCGACAATTTGTGGCCGAGTTAGCAGGCGAGACCGTGACTGCGAGTAATGCAGCAGTCTTGAGTAACAAGTTGCTACAGATGGCCAGTGGAAAGGTGTATTACAATGAGGACCACGACGAAGTGACCTTACACACGGCTAAGCTAGAAGCCTTGGAAAGAGTAGTTGAAGAGGCACAAGGTCAGCCAATTTTAGTCTTTTATACATTTAAACATGAGCGTGACCGATTACTAAATCATTTTAAACAGGCTAAGCAGTTAGATGTTAAAGCTGGTGATGTGAAGCGTTGGAACGCTGGCGAGATACCTATGTTGTTAGCTAATCCACAAAGCGCTGGGCACGGTTTAAACCTGCAACAAGGTGGCCACATTATCGTGTGGTACAATCTCACTTGGTCGCTAGAGCAGTATTTACAAGCAAACGCCAGACTAGATAGACAAGGTCAGACACAGCCAGTCATTGTGCATCACTTAGTCGCTAAAGGCACAATAGATGAGCAAGTCATGGAGGCTCTAAAATATAAGAATAGCAGTCAAGAGGCTTTAATGGCCGCCGTTAAGGCTGCAATTGAGGAGGGATAGTCTTTTGACTAATCAGACAAAGAGTGCCACTTTTAGGCATTTAGAAGTTAAATTTTCAATGTATCCGCGATACCGCCACTTAATTGCCTTACGACGGGCGGAATTAAGCTACCACCCGTCAGATGATGAAAGCTTGAGTTTTAGCAAGTCCACCGCGGTGGCAAATAAAAATGAGATGGCAATCGTCAAAGTAGTGGACGATCCGAAATTAAAAAGCTATTACCGCTATCTTGACGCAATTGAAAAAACTTTAAAAGAGTTTGACGAGCCAACGCGTCAGATTATCGGCGATAAATATTGGGGCCCCGACAGCTGGATGACTTGGGCGAAATTTGGCGAGAAAGTGAACTACTCGCCGCGCCAGCTCTACCGCTTACGTGATAAAGTGATTGAGTTGTTTGCGGACAAATTAGGTGAAGATTTATAAAAGATGTCACTTTTGGGGTGTTTCATTTACACGCTTGACAGTTTATATTGGTATCATAGGGATTTTGGTTGAGGGGCATAACCTCCTTTGAATTTAGAATGACGACGGCACGTTTAAGATTTTTATTTCCATTTTATGCCTCTCAACCTTTATTCATAATCATATTACACTTCCCCTGCGAAAAAGGGCATCAGATTTTATCTGGTGTCCTTTTTGGGTTATTTGGATAGAAAAGCGAGGTGAGGCACATGTGGAAAAATGGGACTTAGCATTTAAGGATTATGAAAAAGGCATGATGTACAAGGACATTGCAGCCAAGTATAACGTGTCCATTAATACGGTTAAAGGCTGGAAAACGCGAAAATGGAACAAGAAGCAGCTGAAACATAAAGGCAAGAAGAAAAAGCGCGCCGATTTTTACGACGAAAATGGGCTGACGGAAAAGCAGAAAAACTTTTGTCTGGAATACTTAAAAACGTTTAACGCGACTAAGGCTTACCAAGCAGCTTATAACGTGGATTACACGACAGCTAATAAGGGATACCACCAAGTGTTAAAAAATCCAGATGTGCAAGCCTACCTGAGCAAGTTAAAAACCGAGTTACGCAACGACTTGTATTTTGATATACAGGATATTTTAAACAGCTACATCAAAATGGCCAGCGCAGACATTACCGACTTTTTAGAGTTTGGCATGGAAGAAGTGACGGACCGAAAAGGCAACATCATTAAGGTGCCTTACATCCACTTTAAGCCGAGTGACGAGGTTGACGGAACACTTATCCAAGAGGTCAAGATTGGTCGCGACGGTGTCTCTCTCAAGCTTTATGACAAGCAGAAAGCCATGCAAGAGCTGATTAAGTTACTTGGTGGCGACGAATTGAGACAGGCGCAGATTGCTAAACTCAAGGCCTTAAATAATTTAGATGCGCCTACAGATATTAAGGATGATGGCTTTATCGACGCCCTCAATCAAAAGGGGGCTGAGCTATGGCAAAGCGACGAGTAACTGCTAAAGCCTTTAAGTTTAAGCCTTTTAGCGACAAGCAAGCGAAAGTCCTTACTTGGTGGACTCAGAGCACACCTGTTAACGATAAATACGGCATCATTGCAGACGGCGCTATTCGATCAGGTAAGACCTTGTCCATGTCTTTAAGTTATGTCTTGTGGGCTATGGAGTGTTTTGACGGTCAAAACTTTGGGATGGCTGGTAAGACAATCGGCTCGTTTAGGCGTAACGTGCTTTTTTGGCTAAAGCTGATGCTAACAGCGCGAGGTTATCGCTTTGTCGACCACCGTGCAGATAATCTGTTAGAGGTAACTAAAGGTGATAAAGTCAATTACTTTTACATCTTTGGTGGGAAAGACGAACGCAGTCAAGACCTTATCCAAGGTATCACTTTAGCGGGTATGTTTTTCGACGAGGTTGCCTTGATGACGCAGTCATTTGTCAATCAAGCCGCTGGACGTTTATCTGTTGAGGGCTCTAAGATTTGGTTTAACTGTAACCCAGACGGACCTTATCACTGGTTTAAGACCGAGTGGATAGACAAGGCAGCAGATAAGGATTTAATCTACTTGCATTTTGACATGGATGACAATTTAACCTTATCTGAGACAATTAAGCAGCGTTACCGGTCCAATTTTACAGGTGTCTTTTATAAGCGGTACATTTTAGGGCTTTGGGTAGTTGCTGAGGGCATTATCTACGACATGTTTAACCAAGAGCGACACACGTTTAAAGGGACTCAGGTGTACACCGATAAAGATATTTACGTGAGCATCGACTACGGGACCCAAAATGCCACTGTGTTCCTACTTTGGCGAAAAACGAAGCAAGGCAAGTGGCATTGTGTCAAGGAGTTTTACTATTCAGGTCGCGACACGGGCAAGCAAAAAACGGACAAAGAGTTTGCAGATGAGCTTGAAAGCTTTTTAGGCGACATAAAACCAAAGCGGATTATTGTTGACCCGTCAGCCGCAAGCTTTATCGCAGAGCTCAAACAACGCGGCTACAAGATTAGAAAAGCCAACAATAAAGTGTTGGACGGCATTCGCTATGTGGGCTCGCTACTTAATACAGATGAGATAGCGTTTAGTCCAGACTGCATTAACACATTTAAAGAGTTTAACTCGTACATTTGGGATGAGAAAGCAACGGAGCGCGGCGAAGATGCACCGGTCAAACAACATGACCATGCTATGGACGCGGTCCGCTATTTTGCTTACACCATTATCCGTAAATCGGTTAAAGGCATGAAGATTTTAAAATAAGGAGGCTATCGCTTGTTAACTTATGAAGATTATTATTCTTGCGCGGAAAACGTGAAGCAACATGCGCAGTTTGAAAAGTTTTTAGAGTCCGCCTTGTTTGATAAAAAAAAACGCGAGACTTTTTACGATAAACTGCACGAGCGCTTAATTGATAATGGCATCTATAGCGCAGGTATTGACACGTTTAAGCCTTACTTTGAGGAGTATGCTGCCGAGCGCAAGACAAACAAGCAAGATTACACACCTGATGCAGTGGCTAAGTTAGTCGCGACTTTAACGCAGACCGAAGCCACGGGCAAATTTAGCGCTTATGACCCTGCAGCAGGAACAGGCGCTTTAATTATTAGTAAGTGGTACGATGACCGGTTGCAAGAGAGTCCTTTCAGTTACGCGCCGCATCGTTACTTGTATTGCTGCGAAGAGTTAGCCGATAACGCGATACCTTACTTGTTGCACAATTTAGCTTATCGAGGAATGAACTGCATCGTGATACACGGTGACAGTTTGGCACGAAAAGCGAAACAAGTGTATTTCGTACAAAACAGCAAGGACGATTACCTTGCTTACTCTGATATTAATGTACTGCCACACAGTGACGATGTGATGCGCGAGTTTAACATTAGAGAGTGGGAAGAGGAAGCTATCAAGCACATCGAGTCCCAAGAAGTAAGAGCACAGTACGCGTTACCGATGAAGAAAAAGATGCGCGAAGTAAACACTATCCCGCAATTAGTCGAGCGCCCAAAAGCTTGGTGGGTAAATCGGCCTCGACTAAAGAACATTGCGACAGTGGAACGCGCACAGAAAGACAAGATTTACCCGAAACACTCAATCGTGATACAAATCTCAGCGACTCGCGGCCAAGTGGGTTTGCTGAAATCCAGTGGTAAGGTTGGTAGTCAATACGCGGTCATTTATGACACGATACCGGACTCAAGGTGGCTATTCTTTTACTTAAAAACCTTAACGCCTTGGTGGTTTCATCGCGTACAAGAGGGCTTAAATATTAAGCTTGAGGACGTGGCCAACATCCCACTACATTACTTTTAAACGAGAGGAGGTTAAACCTTGGAACTAGCAACTGCAAGAAAATTAATTAAAAAGTTGGAAAATAAGGCAGCAGAAAAGCAAACAGCTATCCAACAGGCTGAGCGCTACTATGCTAACCAGAACGATATTTTATTTAAGAAAGACACGCGAACCGATAAGAACGACAACCCCTTGCGAACGGCTGACAATCGTTTATCGCATGCGTGGTATGGCTTATTAGTCGACCAAAAGGCAAGTTATGTGGCCGGTTATCCGCCAACCTTTGACCTAGGGCGCGACGACTTAAATGACAAAGTTAAAAGCTATCTTGGCGATAACTTTACGCGACTGTTTCGCCAGTTGGTTGTTAACGCGTCAAACGCAGGTATCGCTTGGCTACATCCTTACCGTGACACGGATGATGCTATTAAGTTGGCCGTGGTAGATGCGGCCCAGATTATCCCTATTTACGAGCCAGGTTTTAAAGCTAATAAACTGGCTGGCTTTTGGTGGATTTACGACAGTTATGATGATAACGCAGATGAGATTACCGTGTTTGAGTTTTGGGATGACGAGAAGTGCACGAGCTTTTACATCGAGAAAGGCGAAACGCATGACTTGGATAGTAACCTTAAAACCTATGACATTTTTCGCTTAATCGACCTTAGCACGCGAGAAAACATAGGCATGACCAATGAATATGCGCACAACTTTGGCTGTGTGCCACTGTTTGCGTTTCGCAATAATCCACAAGAGTCAATTGACCTTGATAAAGTGAAACAGCAAATCGATGTTTACGATAAGGTTATGAGTGGCTTCGTGAATGATGCAGATGATGTGCAAGAGATTATCTTTGTATTAACCAACTACGGCGGCGAAGATAAAAACGAGTTTCTGACGGACCTGAAACGCTATAAGATGATACAGCTTGACAGTGACGAAGAAAGCAAAGGTGAACTGACAACGCTGGCCATTGACATCCCGGTTGAGGCGCGTAGCAAAATCCTTGAGATTACGCGCGAGGCTATCTTTGTGTTAGGTCAAGGTGTGGACCCTCAGAAAAATATCGGGACCAACAACAGCGGTGTAGCCCTTAAACAGATGTACGCTTTACTAGAGTTAAAAGTATCCGCGTTGGAGGCGGAGTTTCGCGCAGGCTTTAACGAGTTACTGCGCTTTATTTTAAGTCAGATAGGCGCGCCAGCAGATACGATTATCACGCAGACTTGGACGCGCACGCTGATCAGTAATGACGCAGAAATGGCGGACATCGTAAGTAAGCTGTCAAGTGTCACCTCACGCGAGAATATCGCGAAAAGTAATCCGATTGTTGAGGACCCAGAGGAAGAGCTGGAAAACTTGGCAAGGGAAAAACAAGAGGACTACCAAATGGCAGACGGTTACCGCACTGACGAAGAGGTAGAAATCGACGAAGAAGAAAGTAGTGACGACTAATGGCCACGTATTTTGAAAAACGTATGAACCGCCTCGCTTTAAGACGCGAGAAGCAAATCGACGACTACTTGGCCGCTTTTGCACGTAGGCAAGTGAGTCTCGAAAACTCAATCCAAGCTGAAATTGACCGCTTTATCGAGCGTTACGCAGATAAAAGTGGCCTGGATATAGATGAGGCAGAAAAGCTTTTGAGTAAGCAAGAGCAAGCGAATTGGTCCATGACTTTATCAGAGTTTCGCGAAAAAGCGATTAAAGGCGGTTATCAGGATGAACTTGATTTAAGCTATTTTAAAAGTCGTGTGAGTCGTTTGCAGCGACTCAAGGGACAAATCTACCTGTTAGGCGCTAAACAAGCCGTGAGCGAGCGTGAGAGCCTTTTAGATTATCTCACACGCTTTGGCCATGAAAGCTTTTATCGCCTACTCTACGAAATCACAGATAGGGGCGCAGTTGACTTGTATATTGACTGGGGCAAGTTTAACCTGACTTACTTTAAACGTGTGGCATCCTACGAGTGGAAAGGCTCTGATTTTAGCAAGCGCATCTGGCATAACTACACCAAAGAATTACCTGAACGCGTTTCTCGAGCGTTAACCCTCGGCGCGGTGCATGGTTGGGGTATCGACGAGATGAAGCAAGAAGCGTTTAAAGGCGTTAAGGATGTGACTAACCGCCGCATGTATACACTAATCCAAACGGAAGCCGCGCACGTTGCAGAAATGGCTGCAGCGGACACCTACAAAGAGGCAGGTATTGAGCGCTGGCGCTGGCGAGCAACCTTAGAGGTACATACTTGCGACAGATGTGCCAGTTTAGACGGTCAGGTGTTTGATGTAGACGGCACTCAAGCCCCACCGCCCAGCGCGCATCCAAATTGTCGCTGCTTTAGTGAGCCAGTCATTGACGGTTGGGAGCCTGCCAAGCGTTGGAGTCGTGACCCTGTGACTGGTAAAGGCGAGTTTGTCAGCAATTTAACTTTTAAAGAGTGGAGGGAGCAAGTCGCATGAGTTTTTTAATATTTGCTATTAAAGCAATAGCCGTGTGCATTTTAGCACCATTTTTAACTTTGTTAGGTTGTTTGAGTGCCTCAATTTGTATTTTTATTGTCAAAGAGATGATTGATTTGATTAAGGAGGACAATACATGAGACCTTATAAAGTAGTTAACGTGTTAGGGACACCCTACACGATTTATATTGACGTCACTAAAGCAGATAAGCCACTGCTTGACGAGGTGGACGGTTACTGTGACACGACCACCAAAGAAATATTTGTCGCGAAATTTGAGGCAACGTATGACTCGCTGCAAGACCCAGCATTTTATGTCAATAAGGTACTTCGCCACGAGTTAGTGCACGCCTTTTTATATGAGTCGGGGCTAGACGTCAGCTCGCATAATGGCTGGGCACGCGACGAAGAGGTAGTTGACTGGATAGCGTTCCAGTTGGAAAAAATCGCTGTGGCGGTTAAATACGTAAAAATTTAGAGCGTATCTCAAGCAGATAGGCTCTATTTTTTATACCTCGACCCGGTTAAGTCGTAAAACTGAGACCTAATCCAATCGAGGTCGTTACTCGTAAAAATAACGTAAGGAGGACTATTTATGAAACGAGAAGATTTAGAAGCATTAGGACTTGAAAAAGAAGTCGTCGATAAGGTTATGGGCTTATATGGTCAATCTGTTAACCAGCTTAAAACGGATTTAGACACGGAAAAAGTCAAGACTGCAGGACTGGAAAAGGATATTAAAGAACGCGATAAAGCCTTGATTGAGCTGCAAAGCAAAAACAAGGATAACGCAGACTTATCCAAAGAGCTGGCAGACTTGCAAGCGACTTATGCCGACTTACAGAACAAATCTAAGCAAGAAATCGAAAATCTCAAACGTGACAATGCAATCGCCACAGCTTTAGTAGAGGCGAAAGCAAAAGACCCAGCTTTAGTTGCCAAGTCATTAGATTTAGATTTAATCAAGCTAAACACAGACGGCACGGTGGCAGGGTTAAAAGAACAAGTGGAGCAATTAAAAACCACACACGCGTATCTGTTTGATATGGGCACAGGTGCGGCGGCTGACCATAATCGCGAACGTAAAACACCTCAGTTTTCGAGCGATTTAGCGACCGCCATGAAGCAAGAGGGCTTTAATTTTACAGATTACGCCTTAAAAAATCAAAAATTAGGAGATGACAAATAATGGCAGATGAATTAACTAAAGTAGTCGACGTGATTACACCTGAGCTGTACACGGACTACATGAATATTTTTACAAAGGAAAAATCAGCGCTTTTATTATCAGGCGCAGCGGTATCAGATAGCACTGTATCAGAAAACATTTCAGCAGGTGGCTTGCTTGTCAACATGCCAATGTGGAATGACCTAAACGGCGAAGATGAAGTCATTGATGATGGTGAGAAAGGTTTAACCACAGGAAAAATCGTAGCTAGCGCCGACATTGCAGCGGTTATGTATCGCGGGAAAGGTTGGTCAGTTAACGAGTTAGCTGGACAAATCGCAGGCTCTGACCCACTACAAGCCTTAATGACTAAAATCGGGACTTATTGGTTACGCCGTGAGCAACAAGTGTTTATCAGTGTGTTAAACGGTTTGTTTGCTGCAGCGGATAGCGGTGCAAGCTTACCAGCTGGGGTGTTAAACAAGACGCACTTGTTAGATAAAAAAGGCTCTAACATTGACAAGTATACGATTTTAGACGCTAAGCAATTGTTAGGAGATGCAGCTGACCAATTATCCATGATTGTCATGCACTCAGCAATCTATACAAGCCTACAAAAATTAGAGCTTATCGACTTTATTGAGCCTAGCCAAGGCGGCAAACGTATTCCAATCTATCAAGGTTATCGCGTAGTCGTGGATGACGGAGTGCCAAGTTACGGCTCAGGTGCGACAAAATACTACACAACTTACTTATTTGCTGAGGGCTCTATCGGTCGTAACACAGGTACACCTGGGCGTTTGACAGTGTTTGGTAAGCAACGTGACGAAGCGAAAGGTAATACCAATATCTACACTCGTCGTGCGTTCACCATGCATCCTTATGGCGTTAAATTTACCAACGTGGCTCGCGAGTCTGGCTTTATCACGCCAACTAATAAAGACCTTGCGAACCCTAAAAACTGGGAAAAAGTTTATGAAGATAAAAATATCGGTATTGTGGCTCTTTGGTGCAAACCTTTAGCTTAGGCGGTGGTCGACATGATGACCGCTGAGCAAAAGCAAGTAATGACCGATACACTGGCCGAGTTAGTCAGCCCAGAGATTGATGAGTTTCGTGTGACGTTTATTTTAAATGCGGTGGTGGACTACATTTTAAACTACTGTCATTTAGAGGCGTTACCGGACAAACTGGTTAACGTGGCGATTTTAATGGCGACAGATGCGCTGATTGATTTAAATTTACAAACCAACGCACCTGACCAGTTAGGCGAGGCTAAGAGCTTAACGGAGGGCGACTTTACAATCCAAGCTTTTACCTTAGCCGATATGACCGCGGCTATGGCGAGCCTGTCAAGTAAGTCGTATCTCAAAAAGTACTATAAGCAGCTTAACGCATGCCGGAAATTACCTTAGGAGGTGGTCGTCATGAGCTTTTACGACCGCGCGAGGGGAATTTTCGAAAAGCAATACAATTGCACTTTTAAGCTGTTTAACCTGCAGACGGTATCCAAGGAGTCAGACAGTCCGTTTGATGATCCGTATGACGTGAGCGAGTGGGTTGAGATTTTAAGTGACCAGCCTTGTCGCATCAGCATGCGCACACAGTCAGGGCCAGCAGAGGTTAAACAGCCTTATGCTGAGGCTGACTTAGTCCCTTATCTGTACTGCTCACCGTTGCTTGAGATTGCAGCAGGTAGTCGTGTGGAAGTCACAGACGTGCACGGCCATGTCACCTTGTACGAGTTAAGCGGCTTGCCTTTAAATCATTATGTGACGCATCAAGAAATCCAACTGCGAAAGGTGGTTAAAGCATGAGTTTTGATTTTAGCGAGATTAAAGAATTTGCTAACCACCTTAGCGCGGTTAAGTTTTCAAGTGATGAGTTTAAACTCAGCGCAGGCAAGACAATCGGTGCCATGATGAACGCAAGCCTGAAAAATCTGACCCCTGTTGGCCAGTATCCCGAGAGTAGCGGAAAACAAGGCGGAACGTTAAGGCGAGGCTGGTTTAAATGCCCCACGGTGTTGCAAGGCTTAGATGTCATCGTTGAGTCTCAAAACAACACGTATTATGGGCCTTTTGTCAATTACGGTCACCGCACACGAGGCGGAAAAGGCTGGGTCGAGGGTCAGTTTTTTGTGGAGAAAGCTTTAGCCGAGGTTGACGAAAAAATCGACCCTATCCTAGAGGCACGTTACATGGCGTATCTTGAGGAATTAATGGGAGGGAAATAAATGGACATCATGACAGCTATCGGGACTGCGTTAAAGGTGGCCATTCCCGACATTAAGAGAATTTATCGCGAAAAAACGGAACAAGGCTTTATCGGCCACAGTTTTTATGTCTACCCGATTATCGAGCGCGCCACTGCTGAGCTTGAGAACTATGAAATGCGACGCTTGAGCTACTGCGTCGTGTATTTCCCGGACGAAAGCAAGAGCAAGCGCAATATTAACCAACAATTAGATGAGATGCGAGCGCGGTTACTGGACAATGTGACGCATCTGCCTGAGGTCAATTTAAGACTTTTAGACAGAGAAGCAGAACCAGTCGACGGCGCTTTAAATTTTACCTTTAGTGTGCGTTATCGCGGCGTGTATGAACAGGAATACAACCCGATGACTTCGTTAACACAGAAAGGAGGAGTTGCAGAAAATGGCAACTAAAAAAAAGAGCGAGGCAAAATCCGAGCCTACTTACAGCAAGTCAGAGATTTTGCAAGCGACAGACGCCTTTACGCGTATCGAACGCGACTTCTTGTCTGTTTACCTATTAGACGGACAAGCTTACACGCTTACAGACGCGCGAAAGGTACTAAATCAAAAACTAAAGGAGGCTATTAAATAATGGCTGGAGGTATTTGGACAGCGCAGGACAAGGTACGTCCGGGCGCTTACATCAATGTACAAGGCAATGGCAAGGTCGGCACTAGCTCTACAGTGAGTGGCATCACGACCTTACCGTTGCCTTTAAAATTTGGGCCAGTTGGCGAGGTCCTAGAGTTAGATGCGACAAGCGATTTAACGATTTTAGGTAACACGTTGAGCGACCCCGAAATGTTGTTACTTCGCGAGGCGTTTAAACGTGCACGTAAAGTCTTACTTTACCGTGTGGGCGGTGGCAATAAGGCAACCAAAACAGAGGGACAGCTAACCGTGACTGCGCAATATCCAGGCACACGCGGTAATGCTATCTCAGTGGTGGTTACTGCTAATGCTAACTTAGCGTCAACTTTTAATGTGGTGACTTATCTTGACGGGGTGGCTGTAGATACGCAAACAGCCAAGACAGTAGAAGAGTTACAAGCGAATAAGTTGGTTACTTTTAGTGGGACTGGCGCGTTAACTAAAGCCACAATCGCTTTAGAGGGCGGAACAGACACCGAAGCACAAGCCAACGATTACGCGAAATATTTCGAGGCTATCCAAGTGTATGAATTTAACACTATGGCTTTACCTGTCACTGATGATGGCATCAAAGCAACCGCAGCAGCGTTTATCAAACGATTACGTGATGAAGAGGGCTATAAGGTCCAATTAGTCGTGGCCAACTATGACGCGAACCACGAGGCAGTGATTAACGTGTCTAATGGCGTGGTCTTAGCCGACGGAACCAAGTTATCTGCAGAACAGTGTACCGCCTGGGTCGCTGGGGCAACTGCAAGTGCTGGTGTGGCTGGAAGCTTAACGTATGCCACTTATGACGGAGCGGTGGATGCCAACCCTCGCATGATCAATAGCGACATCATTGATGCGTTGAAAGTGGGTAAGTTTATCTTTACTGAAAAACGAGGCACTGCAGTCGTCGAGCAAGACATTAACAGCTTGCATACCTTTACTAAAGAAAAAGGTAAGGACTTTAGTAAAAACCGTGTCTTACGTGTCCTTGACGACATCGCGAACAGCTCTAAAAAGACCTTTGAAGATAACTATATCGGCAAGGTTAACAATAACACAGACGGTCGTGAGTTATTTAAAGCCGACCGCATCGTCTACTTTGACCGCTTGCAAGGTATGGGCGCAATCGAGAATTTCGTACCAGACGACATCACTATTGCACAAGGCGAAACCAAGGACAGCGTCTTGTTGGATGTCAAAGTCCAACCGGTCGACGCAATGGAAAAATTATACATGACGGTAATCGTCGAGTAGTTAGGAGGTAAGTAAGATATGTCATTTTTAAACGCTAACGACGTCATTAACGGTCGCGAGGGCACAGCTTTTATTACGATTGACGGGCGCAATATTCCGATGTTTTTCTTAAAAAATATTGAGGCGACAGTGGAATTAAATAAAGCAGAGGTCCCTGTATTAGGTACGCGCATGGTCCAACAAAAAGTGACCAATGCCTCAGGCTCTGGCTCGATGACAATCCATAAAGTAACGAGTGAGTTTGCTAAAATCGGCGTGGATTACTTAAAATCAGGTCGTATCCCTGATGTAACGATTAAAGTGACCAATGATGACCCTCAATCGTCAATCGGTCGCCAATCGACATTATTAAAACACGTTATTTTAGATAGCGTGGTTATCGCAAAATTAGATGTTGAGTCAGATACTTTGGACGAAGATTGCGACTTTACATTTAACGACGCAGACCTTTTAGAAACATTTGTAGAGCCTACCTTGTTATAATCGTATGGCTCTTTTTTTGTGTGCAGCAGAGAGCAGCAAGAGTGCACCGCTGCACACGTTTTAATTTAAGGAGGACTAAAAACAATGGCAGAAATTATCGATATTAAATCTTTTCTAGTTAAACCTGAGGCAGAGCGTCGCGAGATTAAATTTGACCGCTTTGACGCCCCTTTTATCATTGAGAGTATTACGGAGCATGAAAATGCACGCTTACGTAAAATCAGCACCACACAAAAGCGTAATCGACAAGGGCAAACAGAAAAGTCTTTAAATACAGAATTGTATGTAGCTAACTTAATGGCACGCAGCGTGGTGCAGCCTGATTTAAATAATGCAGAACTGCAAAGCTTTTTTGCCACAGAGGGCTCAGCAAGTGATACTTTGAGCGCTATGTTACTACCAGGTGAGTTTGCCAACTTGCAAGAGGCAGTCTTAGAGCTTAACCACTTTGACGATGAGCTAGAAGTGCGTGAACAAGTAAAAAAATAATGCAGGATGAGGGAAGTGGCGACTTTTGGTATGCCTATCATGCTTACCACAATAACAATTTACTACCCTCTCAATATGCACGCCTCAGCCCTAAAGAAAGAGGCATGATCATGGCCTTTATCGACCTAAAAATTGAGGCGGAGGAAAAGGAATATAAGAAGATGAAATCTCAATCTAAAAGGAGGTAAGGCCAATGGCTAAGACGTTAACAGCGACTCTTGCCTTGCGTGATAAGTTTACCAAGACACTGAATAAAATCGACTCAGGTCTTGCAGCAACCGTACAGCGCATGGAAGAGCTGAAACAAAAAGCAACTGCCCCAGCGCAGGCGTTTAATAATTTAGCCACGAAAGCACAAAGCGCCATGAGTCGCATGAGTAATGGCATTAAATCTGGCATGAGTGCAGCGAGTAACGTGGTCAAGTCGGGTGCAAGCCGCATTATTAGTCTATTTGGCAATTTTGGAAACCGTATTTCCAGCGCGTTAAAATTAGACAGCATTAAAAGCACCTTTAGTAACGCATTTAACACCTTTACAAGCACAGCGAAACGCGTCATGAGTAATGTCGTATCGAGTGTACAGACAGGCATGGCTAAGGTCGGCATGGCGATTAAAGCCAGCGCACCTTACTTTAAAGAGTTTGGTAAGGACTTTAAAAAGGGTTTTGAACAATCAGGTAAGGTTGTTATGGGATTTGGCGACAAGTTGCTAAACGTGACTAAAGTTGCTGCTCTAGGCGGTGCCGCTGCGGTCGTTGGATTAGGCAAAAAGGTCTATGACGTGGCTGGTGGCTTTGACCAACAAATGGCCAGAGTTAACGCGATTACTGATGAGGTTGGTGTGTCATACGCTGACTTACGTAAACGAGCAATTGACTTAGGGGCACAGACAGCTTTTAGCGCAAAAGAAGCTGCTGCAGGTATGGAAAATATGGCCTCAGCAGGTTTTAACACTAAAGAGATTTACGACTCAATGCAAGGTGTGCTTGCCTTAGCAGCCGTATCAGGTGGAGACGTGGCGCTTGCTGCAGAAAACAGTGCATCTGCCTTGCGTGGCTTTGGTTTAGAAGCAAGTCAAGCTGGGCATGTTGCTGATGTGTTCGCACAAGCAGCCGCCAAGACCAATGCAGAAGTCGCTGACATGGGCGAGGCGATGAAATATATTGCACCGGTGGCACATTCCATGGGCATCTCGCTTGAAGAAACAGCCGCCGCGGTTGGTATCTTATCGGACAGCGGGATTAAAGGCTCTCAAGCCGGTACCTCTCTACGTGGGGCGCTCTCTCGATTAGCTAAACCGACTAAGGCGATGCACGAAACTATGGATGCGCTAGGGTTGAGTTTTTATGACTCAAACGGAAACATGAAATCTCTAGCCGACCAAGTCGGTATGTTAAAAACAGCCTTTAAGGGCTTAACGCCCGAACAGCAACAAAACGCCTTAGTAACCTTGTACGGCCAAGAGTCCTTGTCTGGTATGTTAGCCTTAATCAGTGCAGGACCTGACAAGCTTCGTGAGTTGACTAAGTCCTTTGAACAATCTGGTGGAGCTGCAGATAAGATGGCGCAACAAATGCAAAATAATCTACCATCTAAGATTGAGCAGATGTTTGGTGCGCTCGAGTCGGTCGCTATCCGCATCGGCGACAAGCTATTTCCGATTATCGCGCCTCAAATTGAGAAGTTAACTGACTGGATTGACAAGACCTTTAGCGAGGTTAACATTGGTAAGTTTATCGGCAATCTTGGCAAGTATGGACAAGTGCTTGTAAGTACTTTTAACGATGTGAAAGGCCCAGTATCTGACGCCTTTAGCGCGATTATGGACAGTCTCGACAAGTTAAATGGTAAATTTGGCAGTGCGAAGAGTGTCGACGGGTTTAAACAGTCCATGCAGACGGTTGCTGATACGATTAAAGGCATTGCAAAGTTTGCAGAAAATCACAGTGATGCCATTGCTAAACTAATTGACATGTTACCTAAACTGGTGGTCGGTTTTACAGCCTTTAAAATTGGTAAAGGCGTGCTCAGTCCATTACTTAAATTTGGCGGTGGCCTAGCCTCAATGGCCAAGGCATCGGGTACACTAGTTAAAAATCTAGCAAAACTGAAAAAACCAAAACTTCCTAAAACACCGAAAACCCCTAAAGTGCCAACGCCTAGCACGCCGACCGTTCCAACAGCGCCAGACACGACTGCGGTGGATACCGCGGCCAACAGTGCACAGAGCGCAGCTGGCAAGTGGGTGCAATACGGTAAGGCGCTATTTCTAGTAGGCGCTGGGGTCGCTTTAGTTGGCGCAGGCTTTTGGCTTATGGCTGATGCTGCGACTAATCTAGCCAGTGCAGGTGGGGCCGCGATTGCCACATTCTTCGGCATGGTCGTAGCTATTGGTGCATTACTGGCCATTGTCGGCTATTTAGGCCCTCAACTCTCAGCAGGGGCCGTCGGTATGGTTGCCTTTGGTGCTATGGTCGTACTTGTGGCAGCTGGTATGTGGCTCGCCTCGACAGCAGCGATACAGTTGGCCAGCGCAGGCGGCGTCGCGATTGCCGTGTTCTTCGGCATGTTCGTGGCGGTCGGTTTACTTGCTGCAGTGTTTGCTGCTTTAGGTCCAGCCCTAACCGCTGGCGCTATTGGTATGCTAGCCTTTGGCGCGGCTATGGTGCTAGTTGGTTTAGCTTTAGCGATTGCTACACCAGCGCTCGAAGTATTACCGCCAGTCATTGAGGCACTTGGCACAGCCTTTGCAACTGCAGCCGAGGGTGTCGGTAATGCGGTCAACACGATTTTAGACGGCGTGTCTCAATTAATCGACTCAATCGGTAATGGCTTGAGAAACGTGTTAGACGGAGTGGCTGGCGTGTTTGACAGTATTGGTAATGCTGCTCTAAACGCTGGGAAAGGATTAAAAGCAGCCGCCTCTGGTCTTAAGACGATTGCAGGTTTAGGTGCATGGGGGCTTACTAAGTCACTTGGAGCACTTACCGCTGGGCTTGGTTCGTTAACTGCCCACAGTGGCGCGTTACAAGAGTTAGGCAGCGGCATGCAGACACTTGCTACTGCGACTATGATGCTTGGCGCAGGCGTGGCGGTGTTTGGCGCCCTATCTAGTGCCGTCATTAGTGTAGGTAGCGCGATGCAAGTCATGTCAGGCAACTTTACGACCTTTACAAGTCAGTTAACTAATCTAGGCGCTAACATCATGGTGGCCGTTCCGCCGTTTATGGTATTGGCTAACGCAAGCACGCAACTAAGCGCGACCTTGTTGGCTAGCATGGTCGGCATCACGATTTTTGCTAGCGCCTTAACGATGTTAGTCGGTATGGCAGGCATTGCAGGTGCGGCCGTGATGATGTTAGCCAGTGGCATCGCCTCAATCGGTGGGGCAATTGGCGCTTATACTGGCGCAATCATGACTGCGGTTGCCATTACAATGTTACTAGGGGCTACCTCTCAAATGGTGGCTGCCTTAGTCGTGGCAAGCTTTACCACTGGTATGGCACAAGCAACTGCAGCAGTCGTGAGTGGCACGGCGCAGATGACTGCCGCCTTTAGTGCAGGCATGGCTACCGCCTTAAGCATTGTGACTGCAGGTAGCGCGTCAATCGTCTCTGCGTTTAGTGGCCTAGCTGGTCAGTTGAGAGCGGCTGGCTCGTATGCTATGGCAGGGTTGACTGCTGGGCTTGCTAGTGGGGCAGGTGCAGCCATTGCACAAGCGCGGTCAATCGCTAATCAAATCGCCTCTACTATTCAAGGGGCTCTTAAAATCCACTCACCGTCTCGGGTTATGATGCAAATCGGGGACTTCGTTGGCCAAGGCTTGGCGAAAGGTATCGAGGGCACCAAACGAATGGTGCAGTTATCAAGTAGTAAGCTAGCTGACCAGGTCAAACCAAAACCTCTAGGCGGTGAGGGACCGGACTTCGACCCAGGTGATATGGGTTACACCATGACTCTTGATGATCGTAACAAGATGCAGGCGAGTGGCACGCAAGCCGTGTATGTAAACCAAAAACAAGTGACGCCGCAAGTAACGTTAAACGTAACCAATAATAATGGCGAGCCAATCGATACAGATGCGCTCATTGCTAAAGTTGAGGATGCGATTATTGCTGCGGCTGAGTCAGATTTAAGTTAGGAGGTGGTGCGCTTTGGCCATACGCTTTTACTTAGAGATTGCTGGCAAGCGGTATGTTTTGCCAGTCAATCCTGAGTCAATCAAAATGGATATACCGAGTAATAACCAGTCTAATGAAGTCGTTAAACTTGGCGAGATTACGCAGTTAGCGGTCAACGGCCTTAAATCCTTAAGCTTTGATAGCTTCTTTCCTACTCAGGAGGGGAGCTACATCAATGCAGACGGAGACCAAACGCCACCACAAGAAATGGTGGATAAAATCGAGAAAGCCATGAACGATAAAAAGCCTGTGCGGATTATCGTGACAGGCACCTCAATTAATATGCTAGCATCCATTGATAGCTTTGAGTGGGAAATCAAGGATGCCACGAATGACTATTATTACTCAATCACTTTTAAAGAGTATCGCGAATACGGGGCCAAGTTACTTAAAGTGGCCCCTAAAGCGAAACCTAAACCGAAACCAGCGCCACGACCTGCACCGACTCAAAATATCACGGTTGGATGTAAGGTCATTGTGAATGGTCGGCTGCATCGGGATAGCTATGGCACAGGTCCTGGTCAGACAGAGGTCAATGCGACGCGTATCGTTAACATCATTGTTAAGCGCCCACGTCCTGGGCAGAATTATCCTTATCATGTGGCCACGCTTAATGGCGGTTGGCGCGGTTGGGTTAGCAAGGGAGCGTTGAGGCGTATATGAGTATTACGGTTAAGGGCACGCTTAAAAGCGGCGCTCAGTATGACTTGTCAGAGATTATCAGCGAGCCTGAATGGTACACAAGTATTGACGGCCAGCCCGGTAAGTTTACCTTTAAAATTCTCGACGACCCGAACGTGTTTTATAAAAATGGAGATATAATCGAGTTTAGCAACGGTGGCAAGACTTACTTTAAAGGTAAGATTTTTAAACGTCAGAAAACTAAAGATGACCTCTGGCAGATTACTGCTTACGACAATCTGCGTTACTTGCAAAATGAGGATACAATTGTGTTTGACGCATCCACTGCAGCCGAGCGATTTAAACGCATTTGTGAGACACAAGGCTTGCCTTATAAGATAGGCATGGCACCCGGTTACAAATGTGCCGCGGTAGTCGCTGACGGCAAGACTTACTTTACTATGTTAGATGAGGCTTTGCAGGAAACAAGGCGCGCGGCGAATGACAGCCGATACACGTTTTACGATGACGCAGGCACAGTTAAATTTGTGGCACTGCAAGAGTTAAACACACCTCTATTACTTGGGGATAGGTCCTTAATCAGTGACTACGATTATGAGTCCAGCATTGACGACGCTTTTAACGCGATTAAGGTCGTGCGCGAGAATGAGAAAAATAAAACGCGTGAGGTCTATGTGGCTAGTGACAGTAAGACCATTAGTGAGTGGGGTAAGCTGCAGAAAGTGGAAAAAGCCAATGATGCGGATTTAAATGCCCAGCAACTACAACAAATGGCCAAGGATAAGCTAAGAGAGCTAAACGTAGTCGGTGTTACTTTTAAACTGGACAGCGTGGGCGATTTTAGAATACGTGCAGGCAATAGCTTTAATCTCGTGTTAGAAGATATGCGGCGCGAGTGGGGTCGTACCCAGTGCGTAGTCCTTGTCCACAGCTGCACGCATCGCTTTAGCCCCGTGCATACCATGAGCTTAGACGTGGAGGTGGTCCATTAGTGGCGGGCGAAAAATTAGCAAAATTAATCAAACAACAAAAGCCCAGCGCAGGTAGCTTAACAGACCTGATGTATGGTGTGGTTACGAGTACATCGCCTCTTAAAATCAGGGTGGATAGTCGATTTGAAGTCGGTGCCGCGCATCTGGTCTTGTCTCAAATGGTGCGCCGGTTGGTCGTGCGTACCAGTGACGGGGCAAGCGTCGAGGTGTTTCGTGACCTCGTTCCAGGTGATACCGTGCGACTGTTAAGGGTATCTGCTGGGCAAAAATTTTATGTATTAGAAAGGGCGTGAGATTATGGATGATACAGAGTTAGAGCTTGATGCCTCGAAAACGTACCGCGTGTTAAACGGTCGCGTGGTCGGATGGATTGACAACAAGCAAGCACTCAGGCAAGCGATTGAGAAACTGCTACACACAGAGCGCTATATGTACGAAATCTATACAGATGAGTATGGCATTGAGTTGCAAGCCTTAATCGGCGAAAACTTTGACCTAGTTGAAGCGGAAATCGGGCGCATCATTAAAGAGGCGCTTTTAGCTGATGACCGTATTGTTAGCGTGGAAAATATCCAAGCGACCAAGCTAGACAGTACCTCACTATTAGTTACGTTTAGTGTAGAGTCCATTTTCGGCACGCTCGCTTTTGAGGAGGTGGTGGCATGAACCCCGAAGAAGTTGGACAATTTTTGGAGTCTAAAACCTATGACTATTATTTAGAGCAAGCGCTAAGCCAAGTGCCCGAGGACATCGACAAGCGTGAGGGCTCAATTATTTACGACGCACTGGCACCCGCTTGTTACCAACTTGCCTTGTTTACGTTTGACTTAAAAAACGTGTTACTCAATGCGTTTGTGCAGACGGCCGTGGGTAGCTATTTAGATTTAAAGGCAGAAGAGCATGGCATCAAGCGCATCCCGGCCACACAAGCCTATGTAAAAGGCGTGTTTACGGATGCAAGTGGGGCAGCCTATAAACTGCTTAACGAGGGCGACCGATTTAGTAGTATCGGCGAGGACCCTGTTTACTATGATGTGGTCAACCAAATCAGCGAGGGAACGTATACGTTAAAATGCGAGGTCACTGGCTCGGTTGGGAACCAATACATCGGTCAGTTGTTACCGATTGACCATTTTAATGGCTTAGGTGGCGGTAAGATTATCGAGGTCACCATTCCAGCGCGCGATGAAGAAGATGACGAGTCACTCAGGGCGCGTATCTTAAAGACGTATGAGGTTAACCAATACGGCGGCAATATTGAGGACTATATACGCTTTACCTCTCAGCAAGAGGGCGTCGGCGCGGTGCAAGTCTATCCTGCCTGGAACGGCGGCGGAACTGTCCGAGTCGTGTTGCTAAACAGTGCCTTTGAGGTTCCAAACGGTACTTTAATCAGCAAGGTACAAGAGGCGCTGGACCCACACAACGCGCAGAAAGGTTACGGGGTGGCGCCAATCGGTCACTTGGTAACCGTGGCCGCACCAAATAAGCGAACCATTGACATCAGCTTGCACGTAGACACGGAAGTCGGTACATCCTTAAGCACGGTGCAGCCACTTATTAAAGAGGCAATCGAGGCGCACTTTTTGGCTATCCGAAAGAACTGGAGTAGCCACAATGAGCTATACCAATATAGTCAGACCGTGTATCGCTCGCAACTCATTGCTGCTATTTTAAAAGTGGCAGGCGTGGCCAACGTCAGCAACTTACGTTTAAGTGGTAAGGATGCCGACGTAGTACTGACCTTTAATAACAGCTTGCAAGAGTGCGCGTTCGTTGGGACGGTGAGATACACATGATTACCTTGTTAGAGTTAAAAGAGTTGCTGCCTACCTGGTACACAGGTCTGTTAGAGTTTGAGACACTAATGCAGATTGAACAGCACTTGTTAGAGGACCTTGTGGCCAGTATTGAGCGTGCGCAAGGCAACTTGTACGTATCGACTGCAGACAGCGAGACGATTTCAATCTACGAGCGTATGTTACGGATTACGCGTCAGTCAGATGATACGCTAGACATGCGACGCTTTAGGGTCTTGACTCGGCTATCTAGTCAAAAGCCTTACACGATACGCTATTTGACTGAGGTGTTAAACAGTATCGGCGGCAATATCAGCATTAACTGCGTGTATGATGAGTACACGCTTTTAGTTTACAGTGCGCTCGAAAAGCGCGGACAAATGGACGACATCGACTATATTTTAAGGACGGTCGTACCGGCTAACCTGCGCGTGTCTTTTATTAATCAGTTGGTCGTTAATAAGGCAGCTGCACGCATCGCGCTTGCTGCAGTCATGACAGTCGACGAGTTTGTGTTCGCGGTCCACGACATCAGCGCACAGCCACGCACAAGGTTACCGCTTGGCGTTGGTACGGTATCCACCTCGTCGGGGGTGCAAGTCATCACGCATGACTTTAAAGACAATCAACGTGTATCGGTACAAGCCGCGCTCGGTGCAGTAGCTACCACATACGTGGAAGTGTTAGCCACTCACGATGTAAACAGTCACGAAGTGGCTAAAGTCGATATGCGACAAGGTACGGCGATGATGACTGTCGAGAACTATATCATTGAGTAAGGAGTTGGAATTTTAATGGAGTTAAATCAATCAGTAATCACAAATAAGGGCCGCACGTTAATGGCTAAGCTGTTATCTGGGCGTGCGACCGCCACATTTACTAAAATGGTCCTAAGCTCTAACGTTTATCAGCTAAACCAGTTGGCAGGACTTACTACGATTAGTGGCGTGCGTCAGACCAGTTTGGTGCAAGCCAAACCAAACAACGCGGCTACAGTTAGTGTGGAGTCCGCGTTTAATAATGAGGGCTTAACCAGTGGCTACGATATTAATACTATCGGGATTTACGCCACTGATCCGGATGAGGGCGAGGTCCTTTATGCGGTGGCCACCGCAAAACAGAATGGCTACATGCCTGCAGATAACGGTGTCAGCAAGTCTGGCATTAACATCAGCTTTTACACCGAAGTCGGTGACCCCTCGAGAGTATCAATCGTGGTGCCACCTGAGGGCGTGGCTACGAAAATGGACATCCAGCAAGTACGCGCAGAAATTGAGGACTTGCAAGGCTTTGTCGGCTACAATGATGCTGACGTCTATGGCGTTGAGGTGGACATGGTCAATAAGACCTTTAAACGTTTAGCCGGTGCGGTTAATCGTACACCGGGGGCTGGATTTGACACGATTAATGCGTTCGGGGGTCGTAAGCGTTGCATCCTAACCAACGAGGGCAAGGTCGTCGCTTATTTTGGCGAGGCAGGATACACGGAAACAGGGGCGTTATTACAACAAGTACAGCGTGGCTCGGATACGTTCCCAGTTGGGACAAAAGTGCAAGTCATGGTGGAACAGCCTTTATTTTATTACAAGGTCAGCCCTATCGAGTTAGAGCCGATTACCGACGGCAAGGGTTACCACCACCGTAAGGGCCGCTACTATGTCTCAGATAAACCTAAAGCAGGCTTTAAAATCCACCCTGCTTTTATTGTCAATGGTGCGGTGCGTGACAAGATTTACTTGTCAGCATATGAGGGCTCACTTTATGACGCGTCAGCCAATGCCTACATTTTAAACGACGAACAAGTTGCTGACTTTAATAATGACATGCTATCCAGTATTGCTGGAGCTAAGCCTATCAGTGGGTTAACACAGGAGTTGACGCGCGGCAATGTTCGCAAGCTTGCACAAAAGCGCGGTGCTGGGTGGCAAATATCTTACGCAGCTACTATATCAGCTACGCAGCTATTGTTTTTAATTGAGTACGCCAAGCTTAATATGCAAGATGTTTTAGGTCCGGGCGCAGTGGATAAAGTCGATGACAGTGCCTCAAACCTGGCTGAGCCAACCGGTGCTACTACAACGTTAGGCAATCAGTCTGGTCATGTGACTAACGGCAACAATATCCAAATGATTAGCTACCGTGGCGAGGAGAATTTGTATGGTAATACCTGGAAATTTATTGATGGAATAAACGTCATGGCTAACGGTATCCATGCAGCATACGTGGCTGACCACGACTTTAACGACAAGCAAAGCGCAGGCAGCTATGCTGATATTGGCTTTACGCTAGCCAAGACAAGCGGCTACGTTAGTGCATTTGGCTACAGCTCCGCTTTTGACTGGCTATTTTTAACGTCAGAAACGGCAGGCAACTCGAGTGTACCTGTCGGAGATTACTTTTACCAATATTACACAACTACCGATGACGGTGGATGGCGCATCGCGCGGGCATCGGCTAACTGGATTAATGGAGGTCGTGCAGGAGGGTATATCTGGGCTACAGATGCAGCTTCTAACAGTCGCGGCCGCGACGTATCGGGGCGTTTAGTATTTAATGGTTAGGAGATGAGTATATGATCGAGCATGGTAAAGTAGAGAGTACTGTTAAGCCACAAGCATTAACGATTGACGAGTACAGCGTCTGGGTGGCTACGGACATTAAGGACGTGAAAACAGAAGAATTTGAGGGCTTTAGCTATACGCTAACGCAATACTCAAAAGACGAGTACATTTTAGAGTTGGCTGCACGAGACAATGCAAAAGCAGATGCACTTATGGAATTATCTGAAATGGTTGCAGTAATGACAGGGGGCGAGTCGAATGGTTAATTTTTTTGTTTACCAAATCATTGACGGTCGTTGCACGTTGAATGACATCCACAAGCTTTGGCGCGCTAAAGTGCAAGCGCGCTTAACTGAATTAGGGCTAGCTGAAAACGGCCAACCACTAGAGCAAGCTGAGTAAGCTTGCTTTTTTAGGTGGTGGCAGTATTGGAGATTTTAATTGATATTTTAACCAGGTCTTACGAGATTGCCTTACCAGTGTTGCTTGGCTACATTGTATGGCTCTTAAAGGAGCAACGACGTAAGGCAGACCTTGAGGACAAGAAACGCGAGGATAATAGCAAAGGCACAATGTTATTGTTACGTGTGAAATTAATCGAGTATCATGACGAGTACATGCGGAAAGGTCGCATCAGTAGTTATGCGTACCAAAACTTTTGCGAGATGTACCAGGTCTATCACGACCTAGGTGGCAACGGCATGATCACAAAAATGATGCACGAGATAGATGAATTACATTTAAATCATGGAGGTAATAAAGATGAAGATTAACTGGAAAGTACGCGTAAAAAATAAATTATTTTGGTTGTCAATTATTCCTGCGGTGTTGCTACTCATTCAAGCGGTGGCAGCACCGTTTGGCTATACGCTAAATTTTGATGCACTTGGCAAGCAATTAACTGAGATTGTTAATGCGGCTTTTGTCGTGTTGGCGATTTTAGGCGTAGTCGTGGACCCTACCACGCACGGCGTTAACGACAGCACGAATGCGTTGACTTACACTAAACCAAAAGAGCGTGATGTTGATGAATAGTCTAAATTTAAGGCAAATAGACGGCGGTAACGTTGTCAAACAAGCAGATTTTGGTTCAAATTTCAGCTATGAATTACTAGACGAAAGACGTAAGAAAATTCCTGAGCTTGATGGTCAAACAGCGACCATCAGGCTGATAAAATGGGATAATATCGCCTACCAAACAGAGTCGCTAATTGTAGATGGCGCAGTTTCGTTTAAGTTGGATAGAGTGCTGGAGAAAGGGATATACGTTTTAGAGATTGTAGCAGGCAACTATGTGTTTCCATCGAACAATATGGTAAAGATTACAATCGAAAAAACCGCTGGAAACTATAAACCTGAAAATATGGTTAAAACTGATTTGGTTGAGCTGCAAGGGAAAATTACTGCGATAGAACAAAGAGAGCATGATGTTAATCAAGAGTTGCTTGATGTTGGGCAGAAACAAACCGAGATGACAAAGCGTATCGAAACTTTGGAGAGTCGTGAAGACCACGATACAATTTATGATGACACAACCATCAAGAAAGAATTAAGCGAGCTTAATGAAAGTATTGCCAAGAAAAAGCTTTATTACGCTTATGCTGATGAAAAAGACGGTTCGAAAGGATTTACCAAGGTTGATTTCTATGATTCATTTCATCGCGAAATATTTGATTATTTTGGCATATCAGAAAAAGACAGCGACAATGCTGATGATTATATTTGGATGCCTGCAAGGATGGTTTCAGATGATGAGTTAAGTAAAACACGATCTGAAGTTGATATGTTGAAAGAATTGCATGAAGTCAGACGAGCGCCAACAGGCTACACATTAGATAGAACGACTAAACATTGGACGATTTGGTTTGACAATGGGTGTGAGTTGCGGTTTCCAAAAAACTCACCAACAAGTGAGCGTGATAAAG
>CAMMST010000009.1:0-59464 GCA_946499615.1 Enterococcus cecorum
ATTACCAGTTAATGTTTCATGGTTAACGTTGTAAACGATTGTTGGTACATCGTTACCACCAGGAGCTGAGATAACTACACGTTTTGCACCAGCTTTTAAGTGTAATTCAGCTTTTTCTTTTGAAGTGAAGAATCCAGTACATTCTAAGACGATATCAACACCTAGTTCACCCCATGGTAATTCTTCAGGGTTACGGTTAGCTAAAACTTTAACTTCTTTACCGTTTACGTTGAATGAACCATCGTGAACTTCAACAGTACCGTTGAAACGTCCTTGAGTTGTATCATATTTTAACAAGTGTGCTAACATTTTAGCATCTGTTAAGTCGTTGATAGCAACTACTTCGATTCCTTCTACATCTTGGATACGACGGAAAGCTAAACGTCCGATACGTCCGAATCCATTAATACCTACTTTAACTGTCATTTAAGATTTCCTCCTTATGAAAATCAAAAAAATTTTTATTTTAAAGGGTTACCCCTTTTAAAATCTCACTTGCGACGGCTTCATCAGTAATCAAGCAAGTTTGCTTAGGCGCATTTTTCATATACGCAGCAATTGCTTTTGCTTTACTTTTACCACCGGCAATTGCAAACATGTACGGGACATTTTGCAACTGACTTAATTTTAACCCAATTCTAGGTGTTTTGTAAACAATTTGTCCGTCCTGATTGAAAAAATATCCAAAAGATTCTGCAACAGCACCATTTTGTTTTAACATCAAAATTTCATCTTCTGTCATTTTTCTGCGAACCGCCATCGGAAGCGCGCGTCCGATACTATGAATGACACAATTTGCACCTTGTATCAAACTTAACACTTCAGCAATTGAAGGTTCCTGTAATAAACTTTCATATGTATTCACACTGAGTTGTTCAGGAACATAAATCGCTCGATAAGCTCCATTAGTTTTCATCGCCATCACAGCACTAATGGTATTCGCTTGAACATTCATCAATTCACCAATCCCACCTCTTGCGGGAACAAATAAATTGTGTCGATGTTCTGTTTCAAGATTTTCAAATTGTTCTGCAGCTTGAGCCATTGTCGTGCCGCCCATTACCGCTATGATATTTTCACCATTTGGCAGTTGCTCATCTAAGGTATGATATAAAACTTTCCCTAAACGAGAAATCACTTGACTCTGCTTATCACTATCACCTGATACAATGATACAGCGAGCAATTCCTAGATATTTAGCAAGTCTGGACTCGATTTGTTGCATTCCTAAAACTTGATCCATCAAACTAGCCAATTGATTATAAATATCTTCGCCTTTATCAGTTAACCGCATCCCTGTTTTTGAGATAGAGATAAAGTCAAGACATTTTAATTGTTCTGTCTCGGTTCTCAATGTTCTCTCTGTTAGTGATAACGCCTCTGATAAGGCCCGCCGACCAATTGGCTGCAACCAGTATAATCCTTGCAACACTTTATAGCGTTGTTGAAGCATTGGTATCACTTCAGGAACTACTGAACCAATCAATTTAAGATCATTTATCATTATTCCCTCCGTTGGACTAAATATGTCCTATTAAGACGATTCATGACCCATGTCGGATAAAAAAATTTGTGGTAGGCTTCATTCACCCTCTCACAGGAAATATCATATCATCTTTTTTAAAATTAATCAAGATAATTCTATAGATATTTTCAAAATAGTTTTCAGAAAAATGAGCAAAACAAAACGAGTGGGTTAAATAATGTCCCACTCGTATTCGAATCAATCAAATCTTTTACGTTTTGAAGAGCCTAAAATCCCCAATTCATCACGATACTTTGCAACCGTTCTTCTAGAAATCTCCATTCCTTCATCCGCTAAAATATCTGATAATTTTTGGTCAGATAAAGGTTTTCGCTTGTTTTCTTGATCAACCAACTCTTTCAATCGCGTTTTTACTTGCGAATTAGCCACTTCTTTGCCATCTGTTCCTACTATACTTTGCACAAAAAAATCACGCATTTCGACAATACCATTATCGGTTTCAATGTATTTTCCATTAACCGCACGTGAAACTGTTGATTCGTGAATATCAAGCGCATTGGCAACTTCTTTCATGGTTAATGGCTTTAATGGACGTGTTGCATCCAAAAAATATTCCTGTTGCGCATCAATAATGTACTTTCCAACGGCTAGAACAGTATCTCCTCTTTGTATAATCGCTTTTTGTAATGACTCAAATTCCTGGACCTTATTTTGCAAGTATTTTTTTACCTCTTGATCTTGGCTGTCTTTAAATTGTTCAAAATAATTTTGTTGAAAACGTAATTCTGGCATTCCTTGTCGATTAGGGATCACTTTTAACTTTCCTTCCTCAACTTTAACAGTAATGTCAGGTATCACATAAAGGCCATCTACACTACCATACTGTGCACCTGGAGTTGGTGTAAGCGTCTGTATATAATCAAATATTAACTGAATTTCATTTAAGCCAATGTCTAACTTTTTAGCAATGACCTCCCATTTGCGACCGACCAGCTCATCGAAGAATTCTTCTAATACATAGTAAGCTAAGGATGGCGCCTTTTGATCACGTTCTGTCTGCAACATTAAACATTCTTGTAAATTACGCGCGCCTACACCAGCTGGATCAAGTTGTTGAATCAAGGTCAGTGCATCAAGCATTTGAATAGGTTCAGCCTTAGTAATTTGTTGTGCTTCTTCTAAAGTAATTTTCAAATAACCATTTAAATCAATGTATTCAACTAAAAATAAAACTAAGGTACGTAAATAGGTATCGCGATAATTTAAATGAATTTGTTGGATTAAATGTTCGAATAAAGATTCATGAATATCGGCAACTTGCGAAAATGAATCTAATTCTTGACCGGTTGAAGATTTAGGTTTGGCATAATTAGATGTATAATTTGCTTCTTTAATTTCAATGAGTGGATTTTCCATTGATTGTGATTTAATATACTGATTTAGTTCATCAATGGAAAAATGTAAAACTTGAAGAGATTGTTGTAAAGTTTGTGTCATTAATAACTTTTGTGTTTGTGTTTGTTTTTGAGAAACTTGTTGTTCGAATTTCATGGTATACCTCTTGTCATCTAAATCAAAATTGTGTAAAATATATTCGTTAAGCACCTTTAGTGTAGTGGATATCACGCAAGATTCCGGTTCTTGAGACAGGGGTTCGATTCCCTTAAGGTGCGTAGAGTACTATGTTGAATGACATGGTACTTTTTTTATTTCATAGCGTAATCGTTTTCTTTAATATAACTTAAGATTAACTTACGAGGGCAAAATTGTCAAACAAGTTTCAACGAGATACGACGAGGAAACATCTCTACGTTATAGTTTTTTGCTATTATATTAGAAAGTTTATCGGTATTATCTATATTTCATTTTTTCTGATACAATGACTTCAACTTAAAGTTTTGGAGGAATGAAAAATGACAGATAAATTTCAATTAGTTGGTTCACTATTACGACCAAAAGACTTATTAACCTATAAACAAGCAATCGAAAAAAGAGAAGATATTACTTATCCATTCTATGAAGATTTCGAGGGTTATCAACAAACAGAAGCCAATGCTATTAAACAAGTCATTCAAGATCAGTTAAATCATGGTATCACCGTCATTACAGATGGCGAATATGGACGTTCAATGTGGCATCTTGACTTTATCTGGGGCTTTCAAGGAATAGAAAGATTTATCGAAAAGCAAGGTTATTTCTTTGAAGACCATGATGGTGGACATTTTGAAACACGTAAAGATATCGGAATCCGTATCACCCAACCACTTTCAGCCAAAAACCATCATTATTTAGATATCTACAAACAAACAAAAGAATTGGCTGGCGATGCAGACGTGAAATTAACTGTCTGGGGTGCTGCTCATGCCTATACAGAATTTGTAGTCTTTAAAAAATTATACGGTGAGGGACAAGTCTATCCAACAAAAGAAGCATTAAAAGATGGCTTATTGAATGCTTACAAAGAATTTTTAGTTGAATATCAAGCAATTGGTGGAAAAATTATTCAATTTGATGATTGTTTATGGGAATTATTTGCTGATGATAATGATAAAAGCTTCTTTGAACAAGGCCAAAAAGGTTTAGAAGATTTAGCAGATGAATTTGTTGCCATCAACAATGAAATTATTGACTTTGCACATGAACTAGGGTTGAAAGTCTGGACACATAATTGTCGTGGAAACTATCAAAGCCGTCATGCTGCAGGGGGAAGTTATCAAGCCATTGCAGAAAAATTCCTTCGTGATCAACATTATGACCGCTTCTTCTTAGAGTGGGATGACGAACGGGCTGGCGATATTCAAGCTTTAGAAGTATTAAAGGATCGTCCTGAGGTTGAAGTTGTTTTAGGTTTACTATCAAGTAAAACCAATACTTTAGATGATGAAAAACGCGTGCTTGATTTATTGGATAAAGCTAGTAGCATCCTTTCAAAAGAACAGCTATTCTTATCACATCAATGTGGTTTTGCCTCATGTGACTGTGGAAATGAATTAAGCATTGAACAACAGTGGGCTAAAATTGATCAAGGTCAAAAATTGGCTGAAAAATATTTTGGCTAATAGGCAACATTTTTCAACTAAAAAACAAACAAAAAACTCAAGGTTTCCAAAATGGATTCCTTGAGTTTTTTTGAGGAAGAACTACATATCTTCATCCTCTTCATCGTAGTATTCATCTTCCTCTTCATCGTCATCAATAATTGTCAAATCTTCTTCTATGCCAGATGGTAATTCTTCTTCATCATCTTCATTGGCACCAATTTCTTTCAAATCAGAATCATATTCAGCGATTTCTTCATCTTCGTCTTCATCATCGAATAAATCATCTTCATCGTCATCATCATCTGATAAATCAGTATCTTCTGGATCATCATCATTATAGTCAATTGCATCTTCATCATCATTGATAAAGGCATTTACTTTCTTACGTTTACGACGTGGTTGATTTTCTTCATCTTCATCATCTAAGCCATGATTTAATTCTTCATCAATTGAATCAATAGCATACCATGAACGTAATCCCCAACGATTTTCACCTAAAGAGATAAAGCTACCATCAATGTTTAAATCCGTATAGAATTGAGCTAAAGATTCGCGAATTTCCAAATCTGATTTTTCTAAAAAGACTTGGATTTGATTGACTAAATCAGTAAAGTCCATTACATCTTCACGTTGCTCTAAAATTGCATGAGCCACTTCAATCATTGAAAGCTCATTTTTGTTCATTCCTTCAAATACGCTTAATTCCACTCAAGACACGTCCTTTCAAAGTCTACGATTAATCATACAAAAACTTTTGCAAAATTGCAATTTAATCTTGAAAAAAATTTAAAAAAACTGACTATATTTCTTTAAATTCTAAGTGAAGCTGATATTTTCCAATCGAGTTTTCTTCACCAGAAAATAATTCATAATAAATATCCACTTTTCCACTTAGCGGATTCTCAGCGAAATGGACACTTAGCTGATGTGTTTGATTGGTTAACACCATGATACCATATGGCGTTTGGTAATTACTCTGAGTGACAAGCTTAGGATGAAAAATCAGTTTTGTTTTCTGAATACCATTTCTTGTTAAATGAATCGAACCCTCACTTGTCAACTTAATCATCACTGTAATTGGCTGTTGGTCTTCTCCATCTTCTTCATATCTGATATACCAATTTTCCCCTACTCGCACTGCTTGTCCCATACTTTCATGCAGAAAACTTTGATGATGATTATCTTGAGAAATTTTTGTTCTTAATTTGACACTGACTGGAATGCCGTTTTTTGCTAGTTTCACAATATATATTCCTTTCATTCATTTATCTAATACTATTTTTACCACAATTCAGGAAATTTTTCTAACAATCAGGTATAATAAAACGAGAAGAATGTTATATCCAAAGGGAGTGTTACTGTGGAGTATATCCAATTAAGTCATAACCATTATACAGAAGAAACTTTATTGCTACCTTTTGCATTTACCGATTTAGTGGCCAAAATTAGCGGCGAAACCAAGCAAGCTTATCTTCATACTTGGCAAACCGATCCACTTGTCATTTTAGGCATGCGCGATCAACAACTACCGCAATTTTTTGAAGGGGCAAAATATCTGAATCAACAAGGCTATCTAACCGTCATTCGTAATGCAGGTGGTTTAGCTGTTTTAAGTGATCCAGGTATCTTAAATGTGACGTTGGCCTTTCCAAAAGATGGGATAGCTTCTATTGACGCTGCTTATGATGTGATGCTTGCGTTAACCCAAAAAGCCTATCCCAATGTAAAAGTAGAAGCCAAAGAAATAGTTGATTCCTATTGTCCAGGAAAATATGATTTAAGCGTCAACGGACAAAAGATTGCGGGAATCGCCCAACGTCGTGTCAATCAAGGAATTGCAGTCATGATGTATCTAGGCTTAAATGGTGACCAACTCAAACGTGGTCAATTGATTCAAAACTTTTATGAAATTGCTGGCATAGCTAAGGTTCCTGAAAAAGAATTTCCACATGTTCGTCCGGCTTCTATGACCACTCTTGAAGCGCTAAATCAAACACCTTACACAACTCAAGAAGTCATCAACCACCTAAAAGAAACACTGCATATTCAACAAGAGATGCATGACGGTGCATTCATCGCGAACTTTGGGTTAACCGACGAATTAAATCAACGTTTCCAATCTATGAGAACCAGAAACCAAAAATTACAGGAGGAACTTTTATGACGATACCTTATCGCAATCAAGTATTACCAAAAGAAAAAGTCTTTCGCGATCCTATCCATACGTATGTGCATGTGCAATCACAAGTTATCTGGGACTTAATCAATGCTAAAGAATTTCAACGATTAAGACGTATCAAGCAATTAGGTACTTCCTCATTTACCTTCCATGGTGCGGAACATAGTCGTTTCTCCCATTCTTTAGGCGTCTATGAAATTGCACGAAAAATTTGTGATATTTTTGAAAATCATTACACGATAGAGAAAATTGGCGCGAATGGTTGGAACCCAGAAGAAAGGCTCATTACTTTATGTGCGGCTCTATTACATGATGTTGGTCATGGTCCCTATTCACATACCTTCGAACATATTTTCCATACCAATCATGAAGAAATCACAGTTGAAATCATTACCAACCCACAAACAGAAATCTATCAAATCTTAAAGCGAGTAGGTACTGATTTTCCTGAAAAAGTGGCCAGCGTCATCCAAAAAACTTACCCAAATCCTCAAGTGGCACAGATGATTTCTAGCCAAATTGATGCTGATCGGATGGATTATTTATTGCGCGATGCTTACTATACGGGAACCGAGTATGGCACTTTTGACTTAACCCGAATTTTAAGAGATATTCGTCCATGTAAAGAAGGGATTACTTTTTCAATTAGTGGCATGCATGCGATTGAAGACTATATTATTAGTCGTTATCAAATGTATATGCAAATCTATTTTCACCCAGTTTCACGCGGAATGGAAGTTGTCTTAGAACATCTATTAAATCGTGCTAGCCAACTCTACCAAAGTAATCCTCATTATTTTGGACGCGAAAATTGTCTATTATTGCCTTTTTTAAATGCACAATTTACCTTGGATGATTATTTGCAATTAGATGATGGCGTTTTGACCACCTATTTCCATTATTGGAGCAATGATAAAGATCCAGTTTTAAGTGATTTAGCCAAACGTTTCTTAAATCGCAAACCTTTTAAATCTATTCAAGTTCAAGCTAAAAAGCAAGAAAAGTTAATCGAACAAATGAAAACTTATGTGGAACATGTCGGCTATTATGCAAAATATTATACCGCCATCCATTCAAGTTTTGACTTACCATATGATTTATATCGTCCTGATAGTTCTAAGGTACGGACGCAAATCGAATTACAGCAGCCAGATGGTACACTTGTCGAATTAAGTCAAGTCAGCTCACTGGTACGGGCGCTTTCTGGACAAGGCCAAGGAGATGACCGCTTCTATTTTCCTAAAGAAATGGTTGACCAAACGCTGCAAGACAATTATGATTTATTTTATGAAACCTACAATCAGTTTAATCAACATATCCATAATAACAAACTGGTTGAATAACTTATAGATTGGAGATTATCATGGCAATTAAATTAATCGCAATTGATATCGATGGTACTTTAATTAATGACAAACATCAAATCACCCCAGAAGTACATGAGGCCTTACAAAAAGCGAGAGAACAAGGCGTAAAAGTGGTGCTATGTACAGGCCGTCCTTTACCTGGTGTTACGAATTATCTAAATGAATTGGAATTATTCACTGGTGAAGATTATGTCATTTGTTATAATGGTTCCCTTGTACAAAACACCTTAACCAAAGAAATCATTGTCGAATTTGGACTAACCTTGGATGATTATTTAGAAATGGAATATTTAGCACGCAAAGTTGGCGTACACTTCCATGCGACTGGTTTAGAATCAATGTATACCGCCAATCGCAACATTAGTAGCCATACCGTCCGTGAAGCTTATTTAGTCAACATGGATTTATGCTATCGAACACCTGAAGAAATGACTGAAGATATCAAAATTGTCAAAATGATGATGATTGATGATGCAGAAGTTTTAGATCAAGGAATCGCGCAAATACCAAAAGAATATTTCGAACGCTATACAATGGTTAAAAGCTCTCCTTACTTTTTTGAAATTTTGAATAAACAAGCAGATAAAGGAGCTGCTTTAAAACATTTAGCACAGCATTTAGGTATTAAACAAGAAGAAGTGATGGCCATTGGGGATAATGAAAATGACTTACCAATGATTGAATTTGCTGGAATCGGGGTGGCCATGGGTAATGCAACTGAAAATGTTAAACAAGTTGCTAATGTCATTACCGCAAGCAATAACGAACATGGCGTGGCTCAAGCTGTCGAAAAATATGTCTTAAATTAAGCAAATAGGAGTGAACCCACTTAACGGTCCACTCCTATATTTTTTATCTTTGATTCGCTTTCATCCATTTTTGTACGGCCCAACGATGACTCCCCCGTTTTAATAAAAGCATCGCATCATCAGCCGTTACCCATTCAATTTGATTATTATCTTCTAATGGTGCACCAATGGAACGATAATCATCAATTACATAAAAGTAAGCCGGATGTCTAAAATAAATATCACGATGACTAGAGTAAAAATATTCCGTTGCCTCCCCAAGATATTCTCCTACTTTTACTTCAAAGCCTAACTCTTCAATCATTTCTCTTTTGATAGCTTCTTGATGATTTTCACCTTTTTCAATGCCACCACCTGGTAAGAAATAGGCCCCATTTGGCGCTTGAATGATGACCATCTCTTGATTTTCATTGACCACAATCCCATAGGCTCCAAATCGGTCTTGATACTTTTTATTTGCTAATTTTACCCCAAAAACCGCTTCTTTCATTTTACTCATTCTCCTTAATTTCTAATCTTTTTATAATTGATTTGATTGTACTTGATATCGCGAATATGTGCAAGTTACATAACAATATTTGTAAATCATTATTGTTGTCATATCTGTTTTTTATATGCTATTATATACATGAAGATTTTACGAAAAACAACAAAATCTTAATTAAATTTGAAAGGATGATTCTTTATGAAAATGGCACATACTTGCGTGCGCGTGAAAGATTTAGAAGCTTCAGTGAAATTTTATCAAGAAGCATTTGGATTTGAGGAAAGTCGACGTCGTGATTTCCCTGAACATAAATTCACCCTTGTCTATTTAACTTTACCAGGTGATGACTATGAATTAGAATTAACTTATAACTATGATCATGGTGCTTATAACTTAGGTGATGGTTATGGTCATATCGCGATTAGTTCTGATGATTTAGAAGGATTACATAAAACGCATGAAGAAAAAGGGTTTGAAGTCACTCCATTAAAAGGTTTACCTGGAACTGAGCCTTCATACTACTTCATCATTGATCCAGATGGCTACAAAATCGAAGTCATTCGTGGATAAATCATAACAGAAATCAAAAAGTGAGCCGTTTATTGCGACTCACTTTTTTTGAAAAAGGCAATGATATTTTCGGCTACATTCTGTGGCATCCCTGCTGCTTGAATGTCGGCTAAACTCGCCTCTTTTAAATTTTTCAATGATTTAAAGGTCTTTAATAACTGCTGCTTACGTTTAGGTCCTAATCCTTCAATCGCATCCAATTGTGAAGCAAAACTATTTTTACTGCGCAATTGGCGATGGAAGGTGATTGCAAATCGATGGACTTCATCTTGTATCCGCTGCAATAAAAAGAACGCTTGCGAATTATGTTCTAAAGGTACAACATCAAGTTCGGGACCAAATAACATTTCACTAGTTTTATGCTTATCATTTTTCGCTAATCCAGCTATCGGTAAATCCAATCCGAGCTGATTTTCTAGCACATCTTTGGCTGCATCCACTTGTCCTTTCCCACCATCAATAATAATCAAATCAGGTAAAGGCAGTCCTTCTTTTAACACCCTAGAATACCTCCGATAAATAACCTCACGCATTGACGCATAATCATCGGGACCAGTAACGGTTTTTATTTTGTATTTTCGGTATTCTTTTTTAGCAGGCTTCCCATCAATAAAGACAACCATTGCCGAAACTGGATTTGTCCCAGAAATATTGGAGTTATCGAAAGCTTCAATTCTAGTTGGCGCAACAATTCCCATTTTCTCACCTAATACTTGTACGGCGCCAATTGTTTTTTCTTGCTTTTTATCAATTAAAGCAAATTTCTCCTGTAAAGCAACTTGAGCATTTTTATTGGCTAAAAAGACTAATTTTCTTTTCTCTCCACGTTTTGGTTGAGTTACTTTACAATCGACCAATGAGGCAACACTTTCATAATCAATTTCTTCAGGGATCAATATTTCATTTGGGACGATATGCTCAGCCTTTTGATAAAACTGTCCAATAAAGGTTAAAAAGCTCTCTTCCGGCTCGTCATAGATAGGAAAACTTGTAACATCTCGTTGAATTAATTTACCTTGACGCACAAAAAAGACTTGTACACAAAGCCAACCACGTTCGACATAATAACCAAACACATCACGATTCACAAAGTCGGTTTGCGTCATCTTTTGACGTGTCATAATCGTATCAATTGCCTTCACTTGATCACGATATTCAGCGGCTTTTTCAAACTGTAAATCTTCGGCAGCCTGAGTCATTTTTCCCACGATTTCTTGGCGGATTTCTTGATAATCTCCCCCTAAAAAGCGTCGAATTGCCTGTACCATTTTTTCATATTCTTCAGGATTGATTTGAAAGACACAGGGTGCTAAACATTGATGCATGTGATAGTATAAGCAGACCTCTTTAGGTAAAACCTGACACTTACGCAACGGAAAAAGTCGGTCCAACAACTTTTTCGTCTCATTAGCAGCCCCGACATTTGGATAAGGGCCAAAATAATAAGCCTTGTCTTTTAATACTTTACGCGTAATTAATAGACGCGGATATTTTTCATTAGTTATTTTAATAAAAGGATAAGTTTTATCATCTTTTAATAAGATATTGTATTTTGGTTGATTCTTCTTGATAAGATTGATTTCTAAAAGTAAGGCCTCTACATTTGATTCAGTCACAATATATTCAAAATCGGCAATTTCCGAAACTAATAGCTCAGTTTTGGTATTATGACTGCCAGTAAAGTAGCTCCGAACGCGATTTTTTAATATTTTAGCCTTTCCTACATATATTATTTGGCCTTGTGCATCTTTCATGAGATAACAACCAGGCTGATCAGGTAATAATGCTAATTTTTCCTTAATATGTTCTTTCATGTCTTCACCAAAAAAGGGCCGGCTATCAAGTAGTCGACCCTCATCTATTAAGATAATTTTTCAACGATTTCCTCTAAAGCTGGTTTAGGTTGCACGCCTACACGCTTTTCAACTAATTCGCCATCTTTGAAGAATAATAGTGTCGGAATACTCATTACACCAAAGCTAGCAGCTGTTTGAGGGTTATCATCGACATTTAATTTTGTAATTTTTAGCTCAGTTTCATCATATTTTTGTGACAATTGGTCCAAAATTGGCGCTTGCATACGACATGGTCCACACCAAGGAGCCCAAAAGTCAACTAAGACTAAACCTTCGCTGATTTCTTGTGAAAAAGTAGCATCAGTAATTTCTTTTGCCATTTTTTACACCTCCTCTGTTCTTAATTGAATTATAACATGTCTTAGCATTTTTACCAAAAAGCATGCTTATATTCTATTTAAACTTCACAATCGTCGCACCATTTCCTCCTTGATTGGCTGGGGCAAATTCAAAGGAAGCGACACTGCGATGATTTTGTAGATATTTGGTAATTCCTTGTCTTAATGCACCTGTACCTTTACCATGAACAATACGGACTTGCGGATAACCAGCCAGAATCGCTGCATCAATATATTGATCAACCTCATTTAAGGCTTCTTCATAACGTTTTCCTCTTAAATCTAGCTGTGGATCAACATGACTTGTTTGACTAGAGCGTACAGTATGAATCACACGTTTTGGTTCTTCTTTCACAGGGTCCGTTGCTTGCAATTCATCTTCAGCTATCGTCATTTTCAAAATTCCCATTTGGACTTGCCAATGATGATTATCCACTTTTTGAAGCAAGGTACCTCGTTGACCATATTGTGCCACCATTACCTCATCGCCAGGTTTAAGAGCTTTTTGTTTTTTCGCTTTTTGTAAAACTTTATTTTTCTTCAAATGATCTTCTTGATGTAAATCAGCTAATTTCGTTTTAGCTTCGATTAATTGGTGCTCTTTCACATTGCCTTGACCTTGAAGTAGTTGCATTTTACGAATATCAGCGATAATTGTATCAGCTTCTTCTTGCGCCTTTTCAACCAGTTCATTGGCTTGTTTACGGGCCTTAGCGAGTTCAACTTCGCGTTCTTCAAAAAAGGCTTCATAGGCAACTTTTAAATCATGATGCAATTGTTCAGCTTCACTGACATGATGACGCAATTCAAGATATTCTGTTTCAGTCATTTTTCGACGATTTTCTAAGTCTGCAATCATTTCATTTAAATCTTGAGTTTCGCCATCTAAAATCTGTTTGGCTTGCTCAATAATTGGATTTGCTAAACCAAGACGTCGTGAAATTTCAAAGGCATTACTGCGCCCAGGTACACCAATTAATAGACGATACGTAGGGCTTAAGGTATCGACATCAAATTCCATCGAAGCATTAATGGTACGCTTGCGATTATACCCATAAGCTTTTAACTCAGGATAATGGGTGGTAGCAACGACAAAACTATGGCACTTTTGTAACTCATCTAAAATTGAAATAGCTAGTGCCGCTCCTTCTTGTGGATCAGTACCCGCACCAAGTTCATCGAGTAAAATCAAACTCTTATCATTCGCTTTGTTTAAAATACTGACAATATTCGTCATGTGCGAAGAAAAAGTAGATAAATTTTGTTCAATACTTTGTTCATCACCAATGTCCGCAAAAACTTCATCAAATAAACCAACTTGACTCTCTTCGTCTACGGGAATGGCTAAACCTGATTGCGCCATTAGTTGTAATAAGCCCAGTGTTTTTAAGGTAATCGTCTTACCCCCAGTATTCGGTCCGGTAATGACAATCGTTTGGAAATCCTTACCGATAAAGATATCATTGGCCACGACTTTCTTAGCATCAATTAATGGATGACGCGCTTTTTTTAAACTAATTTCATTCTGAGGGTGAATGACTGGCACACAAGCTTTTAATTCTTTGGCATGACGCGCTTTAGCATTCATAAAATCATAAAAAGCCAGCACAGTCGCATTATGGGCAATTTCTTTACGATTTGGCACCAATTTTGCAGATAATTCCGCTAATATACGTTCTATTTCAGCTCGTTTTGCGATTTGTTGTTGACGCAAGCGATTATTTAACTCTAATACTTGTTTCGGTTCGATAAATAAAGTCTGTCCTGAAGCACTCTGATCATGAACGACCCCACCGAAAATGCCACGATACTCTTGTTTAACGGGAATTACGTAGCGGTCATTACGCATCGTTACCAACGTATCACTTAAATAACGAGCATTTTTCCCACGAATTAAGCCATCTAGCGTTTCACGAATCGTTTGCTCACTTTGTCTAATTTGACGGCGTAAATTGCGCAACACTTCAGAAGCTTCATCATTCACACGTCCATCTTCGTCAATCGCCAACTTCAACTCTTTGGTCAAGGCAGGCAAGTAAGTGAGTTGTTCTGCCCAATGATACATGCGATTCAAAGGCAAATCTGCTTCTTTTAATTCTTCAAAAAATGCCACTAATTCTTGAGTGGTCGTTAATACTTTTGTGACCTGCGCGAGTTCTTGTCCATTTAAGTTGGCACCAATTTCAATGCGTTTCATATGTGGGGCAATGCTTTCTAAGCGTGGAATTGGGATGCCCCCTTTAAGTCTTAAAATTTCCATCGCTTCAAAAGTTTCGGCTAACCAATGATCCAGTTTTTCTTTTTTGGCAATCGGGTGTAATTTATCTAATATTTCCTGCCCTTGATCTGTGGTTAGATATTGGGCAATTTGCATTTTGACTTGCTGATACTCTAATACTTCTAAAATTCTCTTATTCAATCTAACCTTCCTCTCACAATTTAGGATAAAGAAAACAAGGAAGGACTAAAGAATGGCCTTCCTCATCAAATTTATTTCAAAAACATCTGCTCAAACATATTTGAAAGTATCGGTGAATGCTTCACGACAAAACTTGCAAAATCAGGTTTAAAAAATAGATTCTGGATTGTTGCTAGGGGAATCATGCTTAAAATATAAAAGAATAAGCAAACAAATGTATAATATACGCCCATGTTTAATAGACCAGCTGGTAGCCAATCTAATTCATCCAAAATACTCACAAAACGTAATTTCGTAAAAAAGATACCGATAAATTTAGTCACTAGCCAGCCAATTGCTAATATCAAAAAGAATGAAACAGCGGCATAGTACGCCTTATCTAAATCTAGCGCTGCACTTTGAGAATAAAAGGCCAATTTACTATCCTCAGTAACTGACATGTAAGGAATATATAATTCTAATTTTTTTGCTAATCCTTGATACATTGACTTAGCTACTAAAAAAGAGAGCATAAAACCAATCGAATAAATCGATTGATAGGCTAAACCCCTTCTTCCGCCAGAATAAAACGAAAAAATGAGTAAAAAGAAAAATAAAATATTTAACATGCTTTATCCTTCCTGAGATTGACTACTTTTTTCTTGGATGCTTCGTTTACGTTCTTCGTTTAAGATTTGTTGTGCTTGGACATGATTGTGAATTTCAACATCTGTTTGGCCATTCTTTTCAAGCACTTCTTTTGCTTCTTTTTCCATCGCTTCAATCCGTTTGATACGATTTTCTAACTCAACTAATTTAATTGTTTTTTGACGTAATTCTTGATTTTCTTTCTCAAGTTCTAAAATCTTTGCTTGTTTTTTTAATTGATCTGAAATTGCGTTAACACTTACTAAGATAGCTGCTTGTTCGTTATCGATTTGCGTAGATAAACTTTTTATTTCATTTAATTGTTCATTGACTAGGCGAACAACTAAATCCATGTGTTCTTTACTTTCGTGTCCAATAATTGTATAAGTTTGACCATCGATATTTGCTTTATATCTTGTTTTAGGTGATGGCATCTTCATTTCTCCTTTAACCGACTCTCATCAATAGAGACAATTCTCATTTTGCCTACTTTCTTAATAGACAAAATACCTTTACCTATTATAACCAAATTTCAATAAATGTAAAATAGCTGGCATGAAGAAGCAAAAAAAAATCAGAGTGTCACAACCAACACTCTGATTTCTTTAGACAATTAGTTCACTGGGACAACTGCGCCATTGTACTTATCATCAATAAATTTCTTCACATCATCGCTTTGTAAAACTTTTACTAAGGCTTTCACTGCTTTATTCTTTTCGTCACCTTTACGTACAGAAATCACATTTGCATAAGTTTGTGCAGATTCAGATTGAGCAGATTCTACAAATAAAGCATCTTTTTTCACATCTAATTTAGCAGCAACCGCATAGTTACCATTCACTACAGCAATATCCGTATCTTGTAATGAACGGGCAGTTTGGGCAGCTTCAACTTCTTTAATATTTAAATTCAATGGGTTTTCAGCAATGTCTTGAATCGTTGCATTAATACCTGCATCATCTTTTAATTTAATTAAATCAGCTGCTTCTAATAATAGTAAGGCACGTGCTTCATTTGATGGATCGTTTGGAATCGCAACCGTTGCACCTTTTTGTAAATCTTTAATAGCTTTCGTTTTCCCTGGATAAATGCCAAGTGGTTCGAAATGTACCTTACCAACACTTACGATATGCGTTTTCTTTTCTTTATTGAAGTTATCCATGTATGGCACTGTTTGGAAATAGTTCGCATCGATTTGTTTATCTTCTAAAGAGGTATTTGGCATAATATAATCATTAAAGACTTTGACTTGTAAATCATAGCCTTGCTTTTTCATCGCATCCTTGGCATACTCTAAAATTTCAGCATGTGGGGTTGGACTTGCTCCTACGATTAAAGTTTTGTCGTCCGCAGATTTGCTAGCCTCTTTTTCATTTCCTTTACCAGCACCGCAAGCAGCTAAAGCAACCACTGCTAAACCAACTGTTAAAATTTGTGTAATCTTTTTAAAACTTTTCTTCATTTTTCATTTCTCCTATCTTTTATCTATTTTTGTTGCTAATTTCATTCCCAACACTTGAATCAGTTGGACAATAATGACAATTACTGCAACGGTAATAATCATTACATTATTATCATAGCGATAGTAACCATAGTTAATGGCAATCGTCCCTAGACCACCACCACCAACAAAGCCGGCCATCGCTGAATAACCTAAAACTGTAACCGAAGTAATCACGGCTCCTACTGCTAAAGATGGTTTTGCTTCAGGAAGTAAGACTTTGGTGATTAATTGCCACCAGTTAGATCCCATGGACAAAGCTGCTTCAATCACACCGGCATCCACTTCTTTTAAGGAAGATTCCACCATACGAGCAACAAATGGAATCGCTGAGACCACTAATGGCACGATTGTCGCGGTAGAACCTAATGTTGTCCCTACAATAAAGCGAGTAAAGGGTAATAATAAAACCAATAAAATCAAAAATGGAATCGAGCGAAAGACATTCACTAAAAATCCTAATATTAAATTGACGATACGATTCGGATAGAGCGAGCCTTTATCCGTCACAAATAGTATGACGCCTAATGGTAGACCAAATACATAGGTGACAATCATTGAAACCAAAACCATATAAATTGTTTCGATAATGCCCGTAGTTAACGTATTAATCATTGTTGCGTCCAAGATAAGCACTTCCTTCCTCAAAATCTAAGCCTTCTCGAACCAAGATTTCTTTAATTTTTTCAACTAAAGCTTCTTTTTCTGGTAATTGCACAATCATCTGACCGAAAGCTTTTCCTTTAATTTCTTCTGTATCAGCTTTTAAAATATTGATTGGCGCTTGTGATTCTAAAATTAATTTAGACAGTAACGGTAAAGATGCCGCTTGTCCATCAAAACTGATACGAATGATTGGTCCATTGCTTGGAATAAATTCCGTATTTTGCTCTGTTAGTAACATTTTTCTCGTGATTGGCGATTTCGGATTTAAGAAGATTTGTTCCGTTGTCCCCGTTTCAACCACTTGTCCTTGATTCATTACGGCAACTTTATCACAGATTCTTTGTACGACTTCCATTTCATGGGTAATAATGATGACGGTCACACCAAGTTTTTCACGAACCTCTTGCAATAGGTTTAAGATTTGCAAAGTCGTTCCAGGATCTAGTGCACTGGTTGCTTCATCACATAACAATACTTTTGGATCAGTTGCTAAAGCGCGGGCAATGGCTACCCGTTGTTTTTGCCCACCGGATAATTGTGAAGGATAGGCATTCGCTTTATCACCTAACCCAACCAATTCCAATAACTCTTGCGCCTTTTTGGTAGCTGCTTCTTTTTTGACACCCGCAATTTCTAAAGGATAGCAGATATTTTTTAACACACTACGTTGACTAAATAAGTTAAATCCTTGGAAAATCATCGAAATCGATTGGCGCTTTTGTAATAATTCTTTTTGACTAAGCTTGACTAAATCTACACCGTCAAAAAGCACTTCCCCCGAGGTAGGGACTTCTAATAAATTCATACAACGTACAAGAGTCGATTTCCCGGCCCCAGAAGCTCCAACAATACCAAATATTTCTCCTTTTTCAACCTTTAAGGAAACATCTTTGACTGCTGTTACTTCTCTTGACTGTACTTGAAACGTTTTGCTCACATTTTTTAATTCAATCATTTTCTTTTCCTTTCAAATATTTCTATAAATGATAACTTTCAAATAACTATTGTAAACAAAAAAGCCGCCCTTTGCCACTTTCAAGCAAAGGGACGACTGAAAAATCGTGTTACCACCCTAATTCGCACTATCCTCACAGACAATGCCTCCATAAGTTCCATTTGAAACCCGATGATATAACGGTCATTCCCGTCCAAACTGCGTGAACAATTTAGAAACTCCGAGCTCATCTTCACTTACTCAATTAGCATCCTTTCTCACCAACCGGACTCTCTTTAACTAATTTCATATAAGCTACTCTTCTCATCAATGTCAAAACTATGAATATGAGGTAAGTATACAAGTAGTCTTTCAAAGTGTCAACTACAAATATTTATTTTTATGAATATTTTTTAACTGTCTCTCATCACGATTTAAGATAAAGAAATTGAATAGGGTTCTTTTTTCTATCTGTATTTTTTAGTATAATAAGGGTTCAAGGAGGAATTTTTTGATGTTAAATGCAGATATGATTGTTGAAAAAATGAAAAATCAAAAAATCAATTATGATCGTGTGTTACGAAAAATGATTATTGAATGGGAGAAAAATGAAGAACGCCCACGAATTTTGTTGCACTCTTGTTGTGCCCCTTGTTCGACTTATACGTTAGAGTTTTTATGCCAATATGCTGATGTGACTGTCTTCTTCTCTAATTCTAACATTCATCCTGAAAGTGAATACTTACGTCGAATGATTGTGCAAAAGAAATTTATTGAAGATTTCAATGCAAATACAGGAAACAATGTGCAACTGATTGTCGATGAATATAAACCCAATGATTTTATTCAAATGATGGTGAAACAAAATTTACATAATGAAAAAGAAGGCGGTAAACGTTGTGATGCGTGCTTTAATCTACGCCTTGACTTAGTTGCTCAAAAAGCCCAAGAATTAGGTTATGATTATTTTGGAAGTGCCTTAACCATCTCTCCTAAGAAAAATAGCCAATTGATTAACCAAATTGGCATGGATATTCAAAAGATTTACAATACAAATTATCTACCAAGTGATTTCAAGAAAAACCAAGGCTACCAACGCTCAATTGAAATGTGTAAAGAATATGATGTCTTTCGCCAATGTTATTGTGGTTGTGTCTTCGCTGCCAAACAACAAGGGATAGATTTTAAAGCAATCAAAAAAGAAGCCCAAGAATATGTAGATAACTATGAAAAAGAAAATGGTAAGTTGGTGTTTACTTTCAATGCTGATTAGTACGCTTAACCTAGCCTTCACTTTTTTAGTTAGTATTTATCTATGTATCTTTTTAAGTACGGGGCTATTGGTCTTAACCCTAATGTTACGTGCCAAAAAGTTAGTGCAAAAGATGCCAACTCCTCAAAAGGATATCCAGAGAAAAATGTTTATGACGCAAATGCTCTATTTCTTTATCCTTTTAATTGTTGTTGCTTGTATCAACACACTATTTATCTGGCAAGGCAATTTCTACTTTGGTATCGGACTCATCGCATTTGGCATCTTTCATATTATTTTTAAATTCGTGACCAAAAAAGAGCAATTGAAAAAAATTCTTTAAAAAAACTAGGCAGTTAAATTTTGAACTGCCTAGCTTTTTTTATTTTTTAAAATTGTAAGTATGGTCAAAGGAATGGTTAAAATCATATAGCCTAAAATGGCAAAAACAGCTATTCTCCCAACTGTAGCAAGATGTAATGCATTACTTACACCCTCACAAATCAGAATTGCAACTAAATAAATAATAAATAATTGAAAAAAACGTTTAAAACTCATACCAAAATCCTTTCTATAATTGCTTTTGAATGAGTAGAATCGAACAAAAGACCATTAAAAATCCTACCCACTCAATCCAACCAAATGCCATTTGGAAGATGATAATTGAAAATACTAAAGATAAGAGTGGCTCTACTGCAGTTAATATTCCTGCAAGCGACGGTGAAATATAGCGTAAACTTTGAGAATAACAAAAAAAGGATAAAGCCGTCCCCACTAAAGCGACAATTAAAAACTGACTCACTGAAAATAGCGTAAAAGTTCCTGTTGGATGCCAAAATGGATGAATAAGATTAGCAAAAGTTCCACCGATTAACATCCCCCAACCAACAACACTTAAACTACCATAATCACTAATCAATTGTCTTGGCAAGATGCTATAAATGGCAATGGCAAGTGCTGCAATCAATCCCATTATAATGGCCATCTTCGGAACAATTAATTGATGTAAATTTCCATGAGTTGCTAGTAATAATATACCAATAAATGTCAATAATAACAAAAATATTGTTTGAATACTCGGCCAACGTTTTTGCCTAAATGCTTCATAAAAGATGATGAATACTGGACCTGTAAATTGGATAATCGTCGCAAAAGAAGCATTGCTAAAAGCGATGGTTTGGAAAAAGCCAGCTTGAACTGCATACATCCCAAAAATTCCAAATAAAATTAAAGCCAAGGCATCTTTGGGATTTTTAAAAATGGTAAATAGATTTCCTTTATGACTCCCTTGACTGATTAAAATTAAGACGAATCCTGAGACAAGCATGCGCGCAGAGACTAACCAATTGGCAGTAAAGGAAAATTGTTGTAATAAAATTTGTCCGGAAATTCCTGAAATTGCCCAAAAAGCCGCTGCACTAGCTGCATAAATCATTCCCTTAGTTTTCACTATTTATCCTCCACAAAAATTTCATAATACTTATACTATACATGAAAATGCTAAAAATAAAAGGGTTTATCTTACATTTCCCCCAAATTGCCCCTCCCAGCTGTTTTTAGCGCAAAAAAAGTGTTGGCATTCTTGAAATACCAACACTTTGATTGATTATTCTTCCTCTTCAGCCATAAAGGTATTGAATACTTCTTCAATCATATCCCATTCAGCTTCAGTTTCGATTTGTTGTAATTCGCCTTCTGTGCCGTCTTCATTTTCTAAGTAGGCATAGGCTTGTAATTCAACATCTTCATCCTCTGGCACACCAGCAGGATATAACAAGACGTAATTACGGCCAAATTCTTCTTGTCCATCAATGGTTAAAAGAATTTCGTATAATGTTTCATTTCCTTGGTCATCCACCAAAGTAATGTGTTCATGTCCTTCATGATCGTGATCATGGTCATGATGATGATGTGTCATGTTGCATTCCTCTTTTCTATTTATGTTCATAATGATTCACTTGTGATATCTAAATAATTTTGTAAAATCATTACGGCTGCTAATTTATCAATGACTTTCTTGCGTTTTGCTCGCGAAGTATTAGCTTCCTGTATTAGCATACGCTCTGCCTGTACAGTTGTCAAACGTTCATCTTGATAGTCAACTGGTAACTGAAATTTTTCAGCAATCATTTTCCCATAAGCTTGTGAAGCCAATGCGCGTGGACCAATTGTATTATTCATATTTTTAGGTAAGCCCACAACAAACTTTTCGACTTCATATTCTTTCACTAATTCAGCTAAACGTTCTAAACCAAACTCTTCTTTTTCCTCATCGATTCGAATTATTTCTACACCTTGAGCCGTCCAGCCCATTAAATCACTGACTGCTACGCCCACTGTTTTCGAACCGACATCTAATCCCATAATTCTCATTGGACATTAATCCCGTGGTTCGTTAAGTAATAGCGAATTAACACTTCTAATACTTCATCACGTTCATGACGACGAATGAGATTACGAGCATCGCGATAACGAGGAATATAAGCTGGATCACCGGATAATAAGTAACCCACGATTTGATTGATTGGGTTATATCCTTTTTCTTCAAGTGCGCGATAAACAATTTCTAAAGTTTCACTTACTTCTTTTTTACGGTTATCATCAAAACTAAAACGGACTGTTTCATCTGTAAAGCCCATAGTAAACACCTCTTTTTCTAAAATAGAATCGTACCACTTTCTAAGTTCTATTATAACTGATATTTTTATTTTTAGATATGATTTTAGCTTTTTTCTTAAAATTTTTAAAAAGTACGATAAACATACTCATTTTTTGGTGCTTGAATTTGTTTGACCTGGGATACTTTTACAACTGGTAATTCTCGTTTAAATGGTGCATAGTATTCCGAAACTAATTCACCTTCCACTGATAACCAATCATTATTCTTATATGAGGTTGGTTTATCAAAATCAATTCTTAAGCCAAACACCCCAGAATCAGCAATACAGTGAATGACGCCAAATCTAAATAAGAAAATATCTTGCTGGTTGGCAGTTGTTGAATGATACACAAAACCTTTAAATTGAATTTTTTTACCAATAAACTCACTTGGATAATTATAGATAATTTCCATCAACTCCAAGTAATTCGTATCAGTAATAACAATTTTTTGATCTTTAGTGTATTTATCTAAGAGTCGATTCATTTGTTTTTGATAATCCGAGGTATTAAAATAAATGCTAGTATCCGGACGTAAATACTGCGTTTGAAAGTACGGATCACCCGTAGATTCTTTACTTAGCGGAAACTGAAAACCTTTAGCCTCAACAATGGTCGTATCCAAACTAACTTTAGGAAAAGCTAAACCAACCACAATCGGCATCATTAATAAAGCATAACCAATCACTTTTTGATAGCCTTTTTGCATGCCATGATGATGATCGTCTTCGTGGTGTGTGTTATGCTTATCATTTTTCACCCATTTAAAAAGTTGCACAATCGCTAATAAAAAAGCGAGCCCCATAGATAAAAAGGCTAAATAACGATAATGGACGTTAATATATTGATTGAGCTTACCACTGATTTGCAAAAACATCATCAACCAAACATAACCAATCAAAATTAAAAATCTTATCATCCTTACACCACCCATGCATAGATAACTACTACAAGCGCAACTAAACCAACCATTGAGGCAATAAAGCGCGTATTAAAGTAGCGTTTCATCATTAACAAATTCTTGATATCCACCATCGGCCCAAAGACTAAAAAGGCAATCACCGGTGCTTGTCCAAATAAACTTAATAAACTTGAACCGATAAACGCATCTGCTTCGGAACATAGCGATAAGATAACAGCTAAAATTATCATCACAAAAATAGCGAGTAATTTCGTAGAGCCCAAAGTGAGTATCCATTTTGTCGGTAAGTAAGTTTGCATACTTGCTGATAAAAGTGCACCAATCATTAAGTAGCGTCCCGTATCAAAGAATTCATCCAAACTATGATCTAACACATGACCAATGGCGTGGATGCGACTTGTTTTTTCATGATGATTGTGTTGATGTACAGGCACTTCTTGCATCGCGCGTAGACCTTCTTCATTTAAAATAGGTTGCTTATAAAAATAGGCTAACCAACTTCCCACAACCACTGCAACTAGTAAACTACCCACTGCTCTAAGCAAGGCAAATTTCCATGAATTTCCAAAAGCAATAAAGGTTGAAAATAAGACAATCGGATTAATAATAGGTGCGGTCAACATAAAAGCAAATGCTGTATAGGTAGGTACTTTTTTACGTACAAATTGATTCACAATCGGCACAATCCCACACTCACAAGACGGAAAGAAGATGCCCATGGTAGAACCGACTAAGATCGATAAAAATTTATTAGTTGGTAAAAATTTCTTCACGCGCTCGGGAGTTAGGTATACATGAAGCGCACCAGAAATAATACATCCCAATAAGACAAATGGTAAAGCTTCTATGACAATGGATAAAAAAATCATACTCATTTGTAAAAACGAATGAGGTAGCTGTTGAAACATAACTTTCCTCCTAACGACTTATCTTTCAATTAATTAGAGTATAACGAAACGAAAGAAAGTACAACCATTCAAGCTTAATCTTAAGAAAAAAGCATACTCAATAAATATGATAATTATCTTTCCCCTCTTGTTCGATAGTAATGATTAATTGATGTGGTAGACAGATACTTGTTTGCCCAACTGTATCAATCCAACCCGTTCTTACAGCAATTTGGTCAGGGCTATTATCTTCTTTTACACGTATTCGTCCATGATAAATTTCAATAATATTATATTGTTTTTTATTAGGATAATATGTTTTTAAAATATGTTGTTTCTTTGTTAAATCAAATCTTTCTACTTCTTTTCCATTAATTTTTACAATAGCATATTTTGTGGTCACTACATTATTTTCATTTGATTGTTGAACATGAAAAAAAACTAATGGTAAAAATGAAGCAAGAAGAAATAATACAATCAAAATAAGATCGCCAAACTTCATTCTCATTAAGTAGTACATCTAACTACAAACTACTTGAAAATAGGTTTACCAATAATAAATTTAAGTAGTCTCTCCTTTCATAGAATTTAAAAATAGGCTTATTTATGAACAATGGTATCATAAATAAACCTAATTAAACTTTTACTATATAGAATTTTTTAATTTATTTTTTTTATGCAATTTTATTATCTTTAATGCTCGTTTTCTTGTTTTGATATTTGGACTTTTCAATCGTCTGTAAGCACTAGACAAATCATTCTTTTCCAATATTTCTTCCCTCTTTCCGTATATCTGATATCTTCACTTATTTGGATTATTTATTTTACTTCTTTAAAAACTACTTTTTTACGTAATTTGGGTGAATATTTCTTTAATTCTAGCCTTTCAGGCGTATTACGTGTATTTTTGGTCGTTAAATAAATTCTTTCCTTTGTTATCGCACATTCTAAAATAATATTTTTTCGCATAGTTCTTTCCCTCCCAGTAGATATTTTTTCTAAATTATCGTCTAATTCTCAACTTGAAAACCTATGAATCATAAAATTTATCACACTACAATTCCCTATTCATTGATTTCCTGTTATTACCAACTTGCTTTTCTCACCCCAGGAAGTAACCCTTGATGAGCCAATTCCCTAAATTTAATACGTGACAATCCAAATTTCCTCATATACCCACGAGGACGACCATCAAGCTGGTCTCTTAACTTTAAACGATTTGGATTAGCATCTTTAGGTAATTTTGCTAAAGCTGCATAATTTTTTTCTTGCTTTAGCTGTCTTCTCAAATCAGCATATTGTTCAATTAACACTGCTTGTTTTTTTGCTTTTTCGATCTTTGCTTTTTTTGCCATAATACACCTCTACTCTTTTAAATCGTAATTGTTTCGATTTGTAAATTATATTAACATCTCTTTAAATCATTGTCAATAAAAAAAGTGAAGAGTACTATTTTACTAGCCTCTCCACTCATTTATTGATAACCAACGATAAATTTAATTATGTACAAAAATATCCATTGGTGGATTATCAGAATTTAAAAAGTAAATCAAAGTCTGTAACTCATTCGTTAAATCTACATTTTGGATAATCACATCTTTTGGTGCATTCAAACGAACTGGCGTAAAGTTCAGAATACCCTTCACCCCTGATTCAACCAATTCATTAACGACATCTTGTGATTTATCAGCAGGTACAGTTAAGATGGCGATATCAATCGCTTGAATCTTAATTTGTTCTTTCATATCGCGCATTGGATAAACAGGAATCCCATCAATAATCCGTCCTACTAGATTTTCATCCACATCAAAAGCTGCACTGATACGAATGGAATTACTATGATGGAACTTGTACTTCAGCAAAGCACTTCCTAGATTTCCGACCCCAATCAAGGCAACATTAGTCATCTTGTCTTCATTTAAAGTCACCGCAAAGAACAGCATCACTTCTTCAACGTCGTAACCATAGCCACGTTTCCCTAATTCCCCAAAATAAGAGAAATCACGACGAATCGTTGCGCTGTCAACTTGTACCGCTTCACTTAATTCAGTAGAAGATACTTTCTTTTTACCTGCTTGATGGAGCATTTTTAAGTATCTATAGTAAATCGGTAAACGTTTGGCAGTAGCTTTTGGAATTTGTTTTTCTTTCACGTTTTTCCCCTCCAATTTGTGAACTATTCACTATTTCCATGGTTATATTAACAGACTTCACACAAAAAAAGCAATTTATCTGCTCACAAATTAGCAACTATTTTTCAAATTCATTCATCATTTTAAAAGCGGTTACAAATATCCACAAAATCCATGAGAAAGAAGCAAAATTTTTCCAAGTCATTCTTTTGCTTTTTTAGATTGAATTTCTATGATAGACTGAGAATGCAGTAAATTTTAAAGGATGAAAATAATTATGATTATCTTACAAGTCAATCAAGTGGCCCGCCTTTTTGGTGCTGAGGTCCTCTTTGAAAATATCCAAATGGAAATTGACAGCCAATCACGTATTGCCTTAGTTGGCCGTAATGGTGCTGGCAAATCAACCTTAATCAAAATTATCGCAGGAATTGAACAACCTGATCAAGGGCAAATTGTCCGCAATAAAAATATTCAACTCGGCTATCTTGCACAAAATACCGGATTAGAAAGCGAAAATACCGTTTGGGAGGAAATGCTTTTAGCTTTTTCACAAGTCCGGCAAATGGAAAGTCGGATGCGCCAGTTAGAAATTCAAATGGGTGAAAGCGACTTTACTTCTGCTGAATATGAACGCTTATTAAAAGAATACGATGAATTACAACATCAATTTAAAGAAAAAAATGGTTACGGCTATGAAAATGAAATTCGTACCGTTCTACATGGTTTCCAATTTGGTCCAGAGTTTTATGAACAAGCCATTGATACTTTATCAGGTGGTCAAAAAACGCGGCTAGCCTTAGCGAAACTGCTTTTACAAAAACCTGACCTACTGATTTTAGACGAACCAACCAACCATCTAGATATCGAAACACTTTCTTGGTTAGAAGGCTATCTACAAGGCTATCAAGGTGCGTTACTCATTGTCTCTCATGACCGCTATTTTCTTGATAAAGTGGCTACCGAAGTTTATGAATTAAGTCGTCGGAAAATGCGCTATTATAAAGGAAATTACAGTCAATACCTTGATTTAAAAGCCCAGCAACTTGCTAGCGAATGGAAAGCTTATGAAAAACAACAAGAAGAAATTCAAAAATTAGAAGATTTCGTGGCGCGTAATCTCGTGCGGGCATCTACTACGAAACGTGCCCAAAGTCGACGCAAGCAGTTAGAAAAAATGGAACGCCTGGATAAACCACAAGGCGATGAAAAATCAGCTCATTTCCTCTTTAACATCCAAAAAGAGTCTGGAAATGTCGTCTTGCAGCTAACAGATGGTGCTATTGGGTATGAAAATGTCATTTTGAGCGAACCGATTGAACTCGATATTCGCAAGCAAGAAGCCATCGCCTTAGTTGGGCCAAATGGTATCGGTAAGTCCACCCTTTTAAAATCGATTATTGGTCAAATTCCGCTGATTAAAGGTGATATCCACTTTGGAAGCAATGTTTCGATTGGTTATTACGATCAAGGACAAGCCGATTTACATTCTAATAAGACGATTTTACATGAACTTTGGGATGAACACTCAACGACTCCAGAAGGTGAAATTCGAACCATTCTAGGTAGTTTTCTTTTCTCAGGCGAAGATGTGGAAAAACCAATTTCACTATTAAGTGGTGGCGAAAAAGCGCGCGTTGCCTTGGCCAAACTATCCATGGATCAAGATAACTTTTTAATACTTGACGAACCAACCAACCATTTAGATATTGATAATAAAGAAGTTTTGGAAAATGCGTTGATTGATTATCCTGGAACACTTCTTTTTGTCTCACATGACCGCTATTTTATTAATCGGATTGCTACGAAAGTCATTGAACTTTCAGAACATGGCAGCAAACTTTATTTAGGCGACTATGATTATTATTTGGAGAAAAAACGCGAAGAAGAAGAACTTAAAGCACTCCAAGCACATACAGAAGAAAAAGTACCGGAAATCTCTTCTGGCAAACAATCATTTATGCAAAGTAAAGAGCAACAAAAAGCACTGCGGAGTCTCACCCGTCAAATCGAACAATTAGAAAAAGAAATGGAACAAATCGAAGCGCAAATTGCACAATTAGAAACAGCGATGACCTTACCAGAAAATCTTGCGGACCACCAAGCATTATTAGACTTAAATCATGAGTTAGAACAAGCGAGAAGCCAACAAGATCGCATTTTAGAACAATGGGAAACGGCCACTTTAGCATTAGAAGAAATGGAAAATGAATAGATGAAAGAAACGCTTTATACCCATACCTTTGAAGTATCCGAAATGCAGATTTCACTAGGGGTATCTGACAAAGGTCTAGTCTTTGCAGCGCCTAGTAGTGAATGTGAAAAAGAACGCGCAACTTATCAGTGGTTAGAAGATACACAAGTCACTATGCCATTTGTCCAATATTACCAACAATACTTTAAAGGTCAGTTACCAACTGTCTCCTTTTCTCTTGACCTGAGAGGCACACCGTTTCAAAAGCAAGTCTGGGAAACGCTATTGACGATTGATTATGGTCAGGTCGTTACTTACAAAGACGTCGCTCAAAAAATGAAGCGACCAAGTGCAGTTAGAGCTGTTGCCAATGCGATTGGAAAAAATCCAATTTTAATTATCGTCCCTTGTCATCGTGTCATTGGATCAAATGGGCAATTAACCGGATTTGGTTGGGGAATCCCGCTAAAGAAAAGACTCTTAACACTTGAAAAAAATATCCTCTCAACTCGTGCAAAAGGTTGAACGTTCAATCTTTTGCACTTTACTTTTATCTAAAAAAGGTAGACAATAAATCTATCATTACGAGAGGATGAAGCAAATGCAATTACTACACTATGATTTAACAAGCAAAAATCAGCGCCATGCAAGTGTGGATGTTTACTTAAGAGAAATCGTCCAAGAAAACCCACAGCCTTTACCAATTGTGATCATCTGTCCTGGTGGGGGCTATCGTTTTGTTTCTAATCGTGAATCAGAGCCACTTGCCTTAGCCTTTATGAACCAAGGCTATCACGCATTAGTTTTAAACTATACGACACGTGATACGTTTGCTAAAGGCACATTTTTAGAGGATTGCCTAGAACAAGTCGCCCTCACTTTTGAGTTGATTCATCAAAATGCTAAAAAATGGCAAGCCAATACAGACGAAATCTTCTTATTAGGTTGTTCTGCTGGTGGTCATTTAGCTGCCTCTTATAGTAGTCAGTGGTATCAATTCCATCAAGAAGCTTCTTATCAACCAAAAGGCACGATTCTTTGCTACCCAGTCACTAGCTTTGATTTGGGATGGCCAAAAACAGTGGATCACTTAGGTATCACGAAAGAAGATTGTCTGTGATATGATACAATTGCCCAAATTAATCCAAAGACGGCACCAACTTATATTTGGCACACTTTTGCCGATGGTTCCGTACCTGTAGTCAATTCACTAAAATATTGTGAAGCACTCTATCAACAACACATTCCTTTTGAAGCACATATTTTCGAAAATGGCAAGCACGGCTTAGCACTTGCAAATGAATCAAGCGCGAAGGCATTTGATGCAGAATATTTACTCCCAGAAGTTGCACAATGGTTTGAAGAATGTAGTGCCTGGATGAAACGACAACGCCAAAACTAAACAAAAAAATACATGAGAAAATTGTTACAACGACAACTTCTCATGTATTTTTATTAATTACGATACATCTTCAACTCAAGGAATAAATCATTGTAGATGCCCAAATATTTAGAACCTAAATTATCATAGACTTCCAAATGCTTCATTAATTCATCGGAAGGATAGAATTGCTTATCGCTAGTTATTTCTTTAGGTAAAAGCTTCATGGCCTTTTTATTTGGTGTCGAATAACCGATATATTCAGCATTTTGCGCTGCATTTTTTGGTTCGAGCATGAAATTCATAAAGTCATAGGCTCCCTGGATATTTTTCGCCGTTTTCGGAATGACCATATTATCAAACCAGAGATTCGATCCTTCTTTTGGAATCACATAATGCAGATGCTCATTTTCATACATCATATCAGCTGCTTCTCCTGAGAATGTGACCGCTACTGCACTTTCTTCGTTGGCCATATACATTTTAATTTCATCGGCGACAATCGCTTTGACGTTAGGCGTGATTTTACGTAATTTATTGACCGCTTCTTGTAATTGCTGATCATTTTTACTATTTAAAGAATAACCTAAACTATTTAACCCTAAACCAATGACTTCACGTGCCCCATCAATCAACATCACATTATTTCTTAGCTCTGGACGCCATAAATCATCCCAAGACTGGATATCTTTGCCATCAACGAATTTGTCATTATAGACAATTCCTAATGTTCCCCAAAAGTATGGGATGGAATATTTATTATTCTTATCAAAACTTAAATTCAAAAAACGCGAATCAATATTGTCTAAACCCTTAATTTTACTATGATCAATTGGGATTAAAAGGTTTTCTTCTTTCATTTTTTGAATCATATATTCACTAGGAATGGTAATGTCATAAGCCGTACCACCTTGTTGAATCTTGGTAAACATCGCTTCGTTGGAGTCAAAAGTTTCATAATTGACTTTATAGCCATATTCTTTTTCAAATTTTTTGATTAAAGCCGGGTCAATATAATCGCCCCAGTTATAAACATTTAAGACTTTGGCTCCTGACATGCCAGTTGACTTTTGTAAGTGATGGACGCCTAAAGCTAATACACCGATAATGACTAAAATACCAATAAATAGAGATTGCAATTTTTTCATCGGATATTTGCCACCCCCGTTTGGATTGATCGACCTTTTTTACGACGCGGACGGTTATCTTTGCTAATGAAATAATAACCGACAACTAAAAGCATCGAGAAGATAAAGACTAAGGTACTTAAAGCATTAATTTCTAAGCTAATCCCTTGACGTGCCCGTGAATAGATTTCTACGGACAATGTTGAAAATCCATTACCAGTCACAAAGAAAGTAACCGCAAAGTCATCTAAGGAATACGTAAAGGCCATAAAATAACCAGCAATAATCCCTGGTGATAGAAATGGCAGAATAATACGCATTAAGACTTGACGATAATTTGCACCCAAATCAAGGGCTGCCCGAATCATACTATCATTCATTTCTTGTAGCTTTGGCAAAACCATTAGCACCACGATTGGAATACTGAAAGCTACGTGTGAAAGTAAGACACTGATAAAGCCAAGACTAAAGTTACTGAACAAATTGCCAATCATCGTAAAGAAAATTAAGAAACTTGCACCAATAATAACGTCAGGAGAAACTAACAAGATATTATTTAAACTCAATAATGTCGTGCGGCTTTGACGTCTCTTCGTATAATAAATCGCCATTGCACCAAAAGTTCCAATCATTGTCGCAATCAAGGCAGATAAAAAGGCTAGTAAAAATGTGTTTAACACAATGATAATCAAACGCGTATCTGACCACAATGTTTGATAGTGTTCCCAGGTAAATCCCGTGAACTTATTCATGGTACCGCCTTTATTAAAAGAATAAAAAATCAAGTAAAAAATGGGCGCATACAAAATGATAAACACTAAAGTTAAATAAATTTTCGAAAAGAGGTTTTTCTTCATTTTTTAGCCCCTCCTTTACGTTTTTCTGCGGTTAACATCATGACAATGAACATCGCTACAATCAAGACGACGCCAATGGTTGAACCCATTCCCCAGTTTTGCGTCACTAAGAAATGCTCTTCAATGGCTGTCCCTAGCGTAATCACTCGGTTTCCACCAATCAAACGCGTTAACATAAAGAGTGAGAGTGATGGAATAAAGACCGCTTGAATGCCACTTTTCACCCCATTTAAGGATAGAGGGAAAATCACGCGTCTAAATGTTTCGAAATTATTGGCGCCTAAATCGCGACTCGCATTTAACAACGAAGGATTGATTTCTTCTAACGCATTAAAAATCGGCAAAATCATAAACGGCAATTCGATGTACGTTGCAACCGTCATAAAACTAAAATCGGTAAACATGATTTGAACCGGAGCAATGCCAAAGAATGAAAGGAATTGATTAATACTACCATGAATCCCAAAAATACCAATAAATGCATAGGCTTTAAGCAATAAATTAATCCATGTTGGTAAAATAATCAAAAGTAGCAACAAATCTTTGTGCCGTAATTTCGTTAAAAAATACGCTGTTGGATAACTAATCAAAAGAGTGGTTAAGGTAATTAAAAAGGCATACCAAATCGAATTCAGCGTCATCATTAAATACTTGCCTGATGTAAAGTAAGTCGCATAATTAGCGAAGGTGAAATGCCCACTAATATCAAAAAAGGACTGATAAATAATTAATAATACTGGGGCAATGACAAATAAAAGCAACCAAGCAACATAAGGAATCGCATAAATTTGTTTTAATTTGCTCAACTTATCTTCCCCCTACTCTTCATAGCTTTCTAAACGTGCGTCAAAGTCTTCTTCTGATTCGTTAAAACGCATGACATGGATATCTTCTGGCTCAAAGTACAACCCAATCTGGCTGCCGACTTTTGCCTTACGAGTAGAGTGAACCATCCATTCATTGCCATCTTCATCGTAACAAATGATCTCATAGTGAACGCCTCTAAATAGCTGCGTATCCACTTTGACAACTAATTTTCCTTTGTCCGCTGTGGTCAAGGTCAAATCTTCCGGACGAATCACAATTTCAACGGGTTCATTTGGACGCATCCCACCGTCAACACATTCAAATTCTTTACCGACAAATTCAACCTTGTAATCTTCAATCATCGTGCCATTGACAATATTACTTTCCCCAACGAAATCAGCTACAAAATGATTGATTGGTTCATCGTAAATATCTACTGGCGTTCCACTTTGAACGATTTCACCTTTATTCATGACAAAAATTTCATCACTCATCGCCAAAGCTTCTTCTTGGTCGTGGGTAACAAAGATAAAGGTAATACCTAGGCGTTGTTGCAATTCGCGTAACTCATACTGCATATCTGTGCGCAACTTCAAATCCAGTGCCGAGAGTGGTTCATCCAGTAATAAGACTTTTGGTTCATTAACAATCGCTCGGGCAATCGCTACTCGTTGTCTTTGTCCACCAGACATTTCGCTAATTTCACGTTGTTCATAACCAGCTAATTGTACTAAGCGTAGAGCCTCAGTTACTTTTTTGGCGATTTCATCTTTTGGTAATTTTTTAATTTTAAGTCCGAAAGCAACATTTTCAAATACATTCATATGTGGAAAAAGCGCATAATCTTGAAATACGGTATTCACTTGACGTTGGTTCGCTGGAATATCATTAATGCGTTTACCTTCAAAGTAGACATCGCCTTCAGATGCTTCAGTAAACCCTGCAATAATGCGTAGGATAGTCGTTTTTCCACATCCAGAAGGACCAAGTAAGGTATAAAATTTACCCGCCTCAATTTCAAAGCTTATGTCTTTTAAAATCATTTCATCATCATAGCGTTTCACAATATTTTTAAACGTAATAATGCTATTAGACAATCTCAAATCCCCCTTCATCTTTCTTGGCAAATTATTTTTCTTGCCCAGACATTCTTTTTCATCTCGCTGCTTGAATCAAACAGCATACTCATTAAGTTTAGGGCTTTAAGTCAAAAAATACAAGCAAAAAACGTAGATTCTAGCTATTTTTTTCAGACGAACAAAAATTATTTTCTACAATATATTGACCAAAGATGGTTGCACGTTTTTTAAGCTGTGTTATGATAAAAAGAAAACGCATTACTTTGAGGTGAATGTCATGAATCCAAACTATTCATTTTTACAAGTCAAGCAAGTCAATGAACAAGTCGTATCTTCTATTGAACAAACCTGCTTACGTGATTTAAACGAAGGCGAAGTAACAGTAAAGGTCGCCTATTCAGATATCAATTATAAAGATGCATTAGCGCTCAAAACCAATGGCGGTGTGATTCGTCAATATCCGATGACACCAGGTATTGATTTAGCGGGGACAGTCCTTGCTTCCAAAGATTCCCAATGGCAAGTTGGGCAAAAAGTACTTCAAACCGGCTATAGTCTCGGAGTTAGCGCACCAGGCGGCTTTAGTCAAATCCAAATTGTCAAAGGGGATGAACTGGTTGCTTTACCTGAGGATTTAGAGTTTAAACAAGCGATGCAATTTGGGACAGCTGGATTTACCGCTGCTCTGGCCGTTTTAGCTATCAAGGAACAAGTGACTGATTTAAACGCACCGATTGTGATTACTGGTGCAAGCGGCGGTGTGGGAAGTATCGCTGTGGGTTTACTTGCTCGGCTCGGTTTTAAGAATCTGATCGCCCTTTCTAGAAAAGAGGCGCCTTGGTTACTCAACTTAGGCGCTACAACCATCGAAAATCCCAATCTTTGGGTACCGGAAAAAATCAAGCCTTTAGCCAAACAAAAAATAGCCGGCGTCATTGATACAGTAGGCGGCGACTTATTAAGTGCTTTAATTCCTCAAGTGCAATATGCTGGGGCTTTAGCTTTATGTGGAAATGCCGGCGGGATCAAGCTCCAAACAACTGTCTTGCCTTTTATTTTAAGGGGGATTAAAATAATAGGGATTGATTCGGTCAATACAAAGATGCCTCAACGACGACAAGTCTGGGCGTTCTTATCAAGTCACCGTCAGCTTTTAGACAAGTTACCAATCAATGAAATCACTCTTGAACAAATTCCTGAAGTAGCGCAGCAATTATTAGCGGGACAACATCAAGGAAGAACGATTATTCATATAGGAGAAGCATAAATGAAAGTATTAATTACAGCCGGCGGGACGAGTGAACCCATCGATCAAGTCCGTTCCATAACCAATCATGCAAGTGGCACCTTAGGAATTGAAATCGCCAAAGTGTTTTTACAAAATGGTGTAACAATTGACTATGTCGTAACTGAAAGTGCCAAAAAGCCGGCAGCAGATGAACACTTGAAGATGCATTTAGTCAATAGCACGCAAGAAGTCTATGATTGTCTAAAGCAACTCTTAACAACCCAAAAATATAGCGCAGTGATTCATACCATGGCCATTAGTGATTTCACAACGCAGGCCAGCCTTTCAATTGAAGCCTTAACTACTGCTTTAAACCAAGCTTATAAGGCTAAAGATCAGTTAAAAGAGGAAGATTTATTAGCACTTTTTTCATCCGTGGCAAATCCTACAGCAAGTAAAATCTCTTCTAAAACAAAAGGCTTGGTTTTAAGTTTACAACCTACGCCAAAAATAATTCAGTCCATTAAGCATTGGCAGCACACAACCGTACTTTTTGGTTTTAAACTTTTAGCCAATGTCACACAGGAAAAATTACTACAAGTCGCCCGAAATAGTCTTGAGAAAAATCAGGCGGACTTTGTCATTGCCAATGATTTAAGCGAGATTCATCAAAACCAACATCACGCTTATCTATTAGATACAACCGGTGAAGTCATCGCTCAAGGATATCAAAAATCTGAAATTGCCCAAATGATTTTTAAGCAATGGCAACAAATTTATCAACAGAAAGAAGAATAACTATTGAAGAAAAAAAGAATCATACTAGGCGTTTCAGGCAGTATCTCTGCTTATAAAGCTGCCGATATTACCAACGAACTAACCAAATTAAATATCGCAGTCGATGTTATTATGACGCACAGTGCGACTCAATTTATTACGCCACTGACCCTCCAATCACTTGCTAAACGTCAAGTGCATACGGATGTTTTAGAAGAAGCTGATCCAAGTGTGATTAATCATATTGAATTAGCCAAACAAGCAGATTTATTTTTAGTCGCGCCAGCAAGTGCGAATATTATCGGGAAGTTTGCGAATGGGTTAGCCGATGATTTGCTCTCAACGGTTCAATTAGCTATCCCCCAAAAAACGCCTAAACTGATTGCTCCTGCGATGAATACGCAAATGTATCAACATCCAGCAGTCCAAAAAAATCTTGCCTATTTAAAAGAAATTGGCTATCATGAAATCACCCCTCGCGAAAGTTTACTTGCTTGTGGTGACTATGGTAAAGGCGCTTTAGCTACAGTTGAAACGATTGTAGATGCTGTGATTGAAACGCTCAAATAAAAAGGAAGAAAGGAAAAATAAAGTTGAAAAAAAGCAATACTTTTCAATTTGTTTTAACAGCATTATTTTTAGGAATTATGATTTTACTTGCATCGGTACCCTTTTTAGGATTTATTCCAATCGGCCCGTTAAATGCAACGACTATGCATATTCCGGTTATTATTGGTTCAATCGTCTTAGGTCCGAAAATTGGGGCCTTACTTGGAGGAAGCTTTGGGGTAATCAGCTTGATTCGTGCAACAACTATGCCTACTGCCCTTTCCTTTGTCTTTTCACCTTTCATTCCAGTTATTGGGACTAATCATGGAAGTTGGAAAGCTTTATTAGTGGTCTTGATTCCACGGATTTTGATTGGCATTGTTCCTTACTATGTGTATCGACTCTGTCAAAAAGGATTAAAGCAACAAGCCAATACGGTTGCCTTGTTTATTGCAGGTATATCCGGTGGTTTAGTCAATACGATTTTGGTGATGAATTTTATCTATTTTCTTTTCCAAAAAGAATATGCCCAACTCATCGGCAAAGGTGGTAAAGCGGTCTATACTGCCATTAATGCGGTGATTCTAACCCAGGGCATTCCTGAAGCAATTGTCGCCGGTCTTTTTACAGCTGCGGTTGCGACCATTTTATTAAAATTAATGAAGCGCCAATCTTAAATTCAAACAATCTAGTCCTTGTGCTAGGTTGTTTTTTTATTGCTTGACAAGTGTTGAATTATCAGCTATCTTTGAAATGTTTCAAAATATAGGGGGTGGTCAGATGGTACGAAATGTATCTTCTACAAAAATTTTTCTTTTCAATTAATTCCCTTTTAGGATGTGCGTCTTAAAAGGGCCAAACACATTCACAAGGAGAGAATCAAATGAATCAGAAAATTTATCCACATCAATATCATGCACTACACCAACAAATAAACGACTTAATCAATGCTTACCAATCCGTCAATGACTTACAAACGATTCAAGTCTATCAAGCACTCATCTTTGAAAAAATCGATGAATTATTTTTTGATCGACCAACTGAAATTGAACAGCTTAAAAGTGAATTGCTAGATAAAGGTTTAACCAAAGCAAGGGCACAACGTATTTTAGAACCCATTAAAGAATTAGTTATCCCTTTTGAAAAACCTAGTGCTAAACAAGTCCAAAAAGCTTTTCGTAAAGTAAAAAAATTAAAAGCACCTGATTTTGACGCGTTGGATTTACGTGATTATTCCTATATTGGTTTTGACGATGCGGGTAGTCAGAAAAAATATTTACTCTACTATGACCGTCAAAATAAGCTACAAGGGATTGTCGGACAGATGTCACCCAATACAATCAAAAATGTTTGTAGTATTTGTAACCATATTGGGAATGTCGCCTTGTTTTTATCCACCACTAAAGCCACGGCTGAAGGAACCTATACTAAAAAAGGTAACTACATTTGTACCGACAGTCATCAATGCAATTGCCAATTACATGAATTAGAAAATATGCACCAGTTCATGGAAAAAACCAAAGCCTAAAAAATAAAAATCAGCTTTTCTACATCGCAATAAGTGTAGGAAAGCTGATTTTTTTATTGCACTTCTTCACCGATAATTCGGACTTCTGTTTCAAGGGTGACATCAAATTTTTCTTTAATAACCTTTTGAATATAGTGGATTAAATTCACATAATCAGTAGCCGTGGCATGGTTAATATTCACAATAAAGCCCGCATGTTTTTCTGAGACTTGCGCGCCACCGATTGTCATCCCTTTAAGACCCGCTTGCTCAATTAATGGGCCGGTATAATGCCCCACTGGACGTTTAAAGACGCTCCCACAAGAAGGATATTCCAATGGTTGCTTGCTTGCTCTAAGATGGGTTAGTTCATCCATTTTTGCTTTGATTTCAGCATAGTTACCTGCTTGTAAGGCAAATGTCGCACTCAATACAATACAATGTTGCGCTTGAATGGCACTATGGCGATAACTAAAGTCCATCTCTTTGGCACTTAAGGTTTTGATTTGGCCATCTGGATATAAGACTTCACACGAAACAAAAACATCTTTAATCTCGCCACCATAAGCCCCTGCATTCATAAATACGGCGCCACCAATGCTTCCAGGAATGCCACATGCAAATTCAAAACCTGTCAGATGATGTTCCAACGCAACATAGGTGGTATCGATTAATTTCGCCCCAGCTTGTGAAGTGATTTGATTGCCATTAACTTCGATGTGGTTTAGTTTTTCTAGCATAATCACTAAACCACGAATGCCGCCATCACGTACAATTAGATTACTGGCATTCCCTAATACCATCCATGGAAGATTATTTTGACGACATTCCTCTAGTAAGGCTTTTACTTCCGTCACACTCTTTGGAAAGGCCAAAAAGTCAGCGGGTCCGCCAGTCTTCGTAAATGTATATTTATTTAAGGGTTCATTTTTTAAAATCGTAATCTCTTTTAAAGATGCAAACACCCTCAACATCCTCTCTAATCTATTTTTGTGTAACTATTCACCAAAACATTCTATCATTAATTGACTGAAAATACTATCGCTTCTCATGATTCTTGATAATTCTTAAGCATTTGGGCACAGAGTTCATGGCTAAGCAAACTCTTCTCTTGTACATATTGAAAATTGCCTTGTTCTAACAAATCAATAAATTGGTTCACCGCTTGTTCAAAGCCACGTTTTTCAAGTGTCGTTTGCCAATCATTAAAGCCTGTCACTGTTATTCCAGACTGATTATATTGCGTCATTTCCGTTAAATTTTTCAAATGATAGGTCCCATTTTTCGTGGTGATTTGGTAATTTTCCTGATTAGCCCCAGCAAACATATCCATCGTTAAATGTGCCAAGGAATGAGCCGTTTCTAACGTCATTGAAGCAAATTCTAAATGCTGCTCGCTAGCTTTGATGTGACTAGTCATCGCAATAATTTCTTCATCTAATAAATAATTGGCCGTATCCACTATATGTAAGAATAAATCATAAATCTCAAATTGAACGGATTGCGCTTTGCCAATTCGATTCTTACTCAAAGTCAACACACGCTTTTCAGGTAATTGTTTTAACTGTTGTACAAATGGGGCTAAACGACGATTAAACCCTACGATAAGCAAACAATTATTACGCTTTGCAAGCTCATACATGCGTCTGACCTCTGTAATGTCTTCACTGATTGGTTTATCCACATAGACATGAATGCCGTGTGAGAGACATTTTTCAATCATTTCAATATGGGTATGCGTCGCCGTGTGAATCATACAAGCATCAATTTTTTGTTCAATTAAATCATCTAAAGTATCATAAATCTGGGGTAAACGATACTTTTCCGTTAATTGTGCCTGTACTTCTTGATTTCTTGTAGCATAGACAAAAGTTGCCCGTTGATTGCTTTTTACATAGACAGGTAAATAAGCTTTTTGCGCAATTGAACCTAAGCCTAATACACCGATTTTTAGCATTTTTATCACCTAACCCTTTTTCTTCCATTCTACGACATCTTGCGTTAAAATAAAAGAACATAACAAAAGAAATGAGGAAGTGCTATGAAATTCATCTCATGGAATGTCAATGGGCTAAGAGCCATCGTTAAGAAAAACTTTTTAGAAGACTTCAAGCAACTCGATGCGGACTTTTTCTGCCTACAAGAAACCAAATTACAAGAAGGTCAAATTGAGTTAGATTTGCCAGGGTATTATCAATATTGGAATTATGCCGAAAAGAAAGGTTATTCAGGCACTGCGATTTTTACCAAACATGAGCCTTTATCGGTGCAATTAGGAATCGGTGTGGAAGAACACGATCATGAAGGCCGCGTCATCACTCTTGAATATCCGGATTATTATTTGGTCACTTGCTATACACCAAACTCGCAAAATGAATTGAAACGTTTGGACTATCGCATGACTTGGGAAGAGGCGTTTTTAGCGTATTTAAATGGACTTAAGGAGCAAAAAGGGGTTATCTTGTGTGGAGATTTAAATGTCGCCCACGAAAATATTGACTTAAAAAATTGGAAAACCAACCAACGCAATGCTGGTTTTACCATTGAAGAACGTGAAAAATTCAGTCAACTATTGAATAATGGCTATATTGATACTTTCCGTCATTTTTATCCTGATCAAGAAGGTATTTACTCTTGGTGGAGTTATCGTTTTAATGCCCGGAAAAATAATGCAGGATGGCGGATTGACTATTTTGTGGTTTCCGATGATCTAAAGGACCGCTTAGTAGATGCCAAAATTCATACCGATATTTTGGGAAGCGACCATTGCCCAGTTGAACTAGATTTAAAATAAGCATACAAACAGATCAAGTACTTATCACTTGGTCTGTTTTTGTATGCTTAAATCTTTCTATTATCGTAAACAATAACTAACTATCATCAAAAGCCATAGATGCAATGGATAAATCAAGTAAAAGAAATTTTTTCGTAACCGGCTTTTTTTACCTAATTCCCCATGATAACCATAAAGTAAAGGAATTACAGCAATCATCATAAATTCGGCTTTGAAACACAATGTTTGGTATAGTGAAATCCCACTTGCTCCTGAAAAATACGTGTAACAAGCTTGAAGCAATAAGAATAGACAATAGATAGCCATCACTAACATTTGTTTATTTTTATTTTGATAAAATCCATAAAAAATAAACAAGACCGGCAATAAATATATGCCTCCTTCCATCGCTAAACTAAACAAAGCTGGCAAAACTGCCAAAAAGTAATAAGCGATTTTTCGTTTCTTAATGCCTAAGTCAGTACACCACATCACCAAGAATAATAAAAAGAGTGTCATGAAAATATTATGACCTTCAAGTAAAGAATAAAGCGTCATTTGGTTCGTCAAAGGATCGACATAATTGAAACTAAAATTAATCACAATATTACCTAACCACATAATGATTGCAGCTATACCTAGACGCGTGGCATATTTTCGTTTACTCCGCGTATGATGAAACCCCTCCACTAGAAAATAGACAAATAAAGGAGCAACAAACCTAGCCAATAAACTCACCCAAGCTGGCCAAATTCCGATAAATAAATAAGAATAAATATGATCGATTATCATAAAAATAACCGCAATTAGTTTCAATTGAAATGCATTTAAATTCAAAATATTCCTCCATTACACATAAAAATGCCGCCTAGCTCAACTAACTCTTCGCCTAAGCTAGACGGTAAAACCTTAAATTTCTTTGACTGCCATACGATTCATCAAATAAGTAATCATTAAATAAATCGCATTAATCATAATAACAAAACCAATGACCCAGCCTGTTTGTTGCAGACTTAACTCAAAGCCGCCACCAATCATCATATAATCTTTCGTAAATTTCAAGCCAAAAATCATATGGAATAGCGCCCCAACTAGCGGCAAAATAAAGAAGATAGCCACTTGATTGAATAACGATTTTTGAATCATCTGCTCACTAGCACCTAATTGGCGTAAGATACGATAATTTTGTTGATGCTTTTCAAAGTCTACTAAACTCTTCAAAGCTAAAATACCAATTGCAGCAATCAGGAAGAAAATACCTAGATACATACCAACAACGGTTACCATTAACGAATCAGAAGCTAGTGAAGTTTTTGCTGAATATTGAGATTCCGCCGAATAATTTAAGTGTAACTCTTTTTTCGACAACATTTTCTCCCAGTTCTTAGCCAACTCTTTTTCATGACGCTTACCTTCTGCATTATATAAGGTGCTAATCACTTTACCAGCGAGTTGTAAAGGCAATTGCTTAAGGTCAGCATCATTTAAAATCACAAAAGTATGATAACCACTTGTTTGAATGGTCCCGTCGATAAATTTTGTTTGGCTTGGTGTAAAGGTTTGATTGGCTACCTTAATTTTAGGTAAATCCATTAATTTATCTTCAATCGCCTTATCAGAAAAACCATTAAACCGCATTAGAAAAGCATATTCCCCTGGTTTCACGTCTGCTTTTGCCAAATGATAATAAGGTGCCATTTGATTATATTGCGTTTGATTGATAATAATCGGAGGAGCAATTAAGCCTTTTTCTACAGATATGCCTAATAATTCGATTGTATTATCAATTTTTGGATCAATATAATACTCATACTGGACTTCTTTTTTCTTCATGCCTTTGAAATAAGCTTGATTCCGTGCAATCGCCGCATCAGCATTTTTCTCAATTAGAGCTGGTTGCCCTTCGACATTTTCATCGGCTGCCTGAGTCACACTAAACTGGAAATCAAACGGCACATCAGCTAGTCCTCTTTCTTCAATACCATTTTTAAAATTAAAGGAAGCAACTAAAATACCAATCGCAAAAAATTGTAATAAACAAATCGTTGCTAAAGAAAAGACACTTTTGGCTAATTGCGTACTAAATTGGCGAATTCCAAAGCTATGCAGTTTGCGATAATAAAATCCTTTAAACTTCGGCAAAACAACTGGAATAAAAGCAGCAATTCCCATAAAAGTGAAATACGTACCAATAATTCCGCCAAAAATCGAATATAAAATAAACTTTGGTCCCCATTGCAAATCAATAATAACATCCATTAAGTGAGTCGCAATATAATAACTCCAAGTTAAGATGGCTAATCCCAAAATGAATAACAAGGTCCCAATCCAAGGTTTTTGCCACCAACTTTTTTCATTTTGTTGACTTGCTTTGAGTAAATCGATTAATTTGGCACGATTCATTAAAATGACACTAAACACCATCGCCACCAGATAAATGATGCCAAAATTAATCAACGTTTGGATAATCGCATGCATGGAAATACTTAGTGTTAAACGTGAAATGTCCGCAACAAATAAATGACCTAAAAAGATATTAATTAATTGTGACAAACCAATTCCTAACACAATCCCCACTGCTAGCGAAAACAGGCCGATAAAGAAAGTTTCTAAAACAAGAATAGTCGAGATTTTTAGTTTATCCATTCCTAAAATCATATATAGGCCAAACTCTTTTTTACGTTTTCGCAATAAATAACTGGTTGCATATAGTATAATCAAGCCAAAGATAAAAGCGATAAATTTATTTAAACCGCCTAAAGTATCAAATAAAATACTTAATCTTTGGGCATAAGCTTCTTCAAAATATTTAAATAAGCTTTGATCTTGAAGCGCATTAAAAGCATAGAACATCGCCACACCTAATGCCAGCGTAACAAAATATACTAAGAAACTTCCTATGCTTTTCTTTACATTTCCAAAGGCTAACTTAACGGACATCATTGACATCACCACCTAATAAGGCTACCACTTCAATAATTTGATCAAAGAATTCTTTTCGACTAGATTCCCCGCGATAGATTTCATTAAAAATTTGCCCATCCTTAACAAATAACACACGATTCGTATAGCTTGCTGTAAAAGCATCATGCGTGACCATCAGAATGGTAGAATTCAAGCGTGTATTTAATATTTCAAACTGTTCGAGCATTTGACGCGCGGACTTCGAATCTAGTGCGCCGGTTGGTTCATCAGCTAAAACAATGGCTGGATCAGCTACAATCGCACGAGCTGCTGCAATTCGTTGTTTTTGACCTCCAGAAACTTCATAAGGAAATTTATATAATATATCGGTAATTCCTAAATAACTAGCCACTTGTAAAACTTTTTCTTCGACTTGTTTAGCAGGTACATTCCGAATAGTTAATGCTAAAGCGATATTTTCAAAAGCGTTCATCGTATCTAATAGATTAAAATCTTGGAAGATAAACCCTATTTGCTTTTGTCGAAACTGATTTAACTTATTGCCTTTTAATTTGGTAATATCTTGATTTGCAACAATGATTTGACCGCTAGACACTTGATCAATCGTTGCGATACAATTTAGCAAAGTCGTTTTCCCACTACCAGATGCTCCCATGATTGCTACAAATTCACCTGGTTGGACTTCAAAACTAATCTGATTTAAAGCACGTGTTAAATTATTTGCACGTCCGAAATATTTTTCAACTTGTTTTACTTGTAATACTGGATTCATTTTCTTTTCCCCCTTCAATTCATTTGACATCTTAAGTATAAAATAGCCTTGTTTACTTGTCGTTGGTTTTATCTTACCGTACCTTACAATTTTGTAAGATTAGCAAAAAAGAGTCCTCTCTATTGAAAGAACTCCTTCTATTCTTTGTTCTCACTTGTTTGAACGACTTCATAAAAGCTAGGTTTGGCAAAAATCAACGTAACTGTGGTGCCAACTTGAACATTTGAAGTAATCGTAATTCCGTGTCCTAGTTTTGAAATCAGTTGTTTCACTAGATAAAGACCTAACCCCGTGGCCTTAGGATAAAGCCGACCATTTTCTCCAGTAAAAGATTTATCAAAGACACGTGGCAAATCACTGGCTGAAATCCCACAACCATTATCGCGAATATGCAATAAGATTTCTTTTGCTTGTTCTTCAACCGTGATTTCAATCGTCGCATTTTCAATCATTTGTACATATTTTATGGCATTATCCATAATTTGATTCAAAATATAGCCTAACCATTTTTGATCTGTTGTTACAATTACATCAGTACTTGGTGCAATAAACTGAATATTTCCATTTAATAAACGCGCTTGATTGCGAATGGCTACTTGTCGGATAATTTGCTGTAAAGGTACTTGGCGAATCAGATAATCTTTTTGCGCATTTTCAGCACGAGTAAAATATAAAACTTGCTCGAGATAATCCTCTAACTGTTGCAACGCTTGTTTGATTTCTGCGGGTAAATGATGTTGGTTATACAAGCTTAACTGTAAGGTCGCAAGTGGGATTTTAGCTTCATGAATCCACAGCTCAATAAATTCCTTAAAGGCCTCTGTTTGTTTTTGACTGGCTCTTAATTGGGTCATAAAACCTTGATAAACCAATCTTAGTTCTTCATCCACGAGTTGTCCTTCATAAAACTTAGGCTGTGGCAGAATCGAATGAACCAATAAAGCTTGCTCTTCTAATTGATTGAGTTGTTGAAATAATTCCTGATAATAACTTTTCTTTTGATGAAATTCAACCAGTTCAACAACCAAAAAACTTGTCCCCATCATCATGACAATCATCACCAAAAGCATCGGTGGCATTTGAAATACCCATAAAAGTGCCAAACACAATAAACTGACCGAAAGCTTAAGTAGATATTGCCATAAGCGATTTTTGATATATTCACTTAACTTCATTTGTTACTCCATTAATAAATATCCTTGTTTTTTCTTTGTTTCGATTACATCAGCCAAATCAAAATCCGTAAACTTTTGCCGCAAGCGACTAATATTCACACTTAACGCATTGTCATTGATAAACTCATCATTATTCCAAAGTTCGGTCATCAACATCTCTCGGGTGACAATTTTTCCGCGATGTTGCCATAACATTTGAAAAATAAGCTGTTCATTCTTCGTTAAGTGAGTCGTTTGGTCATCTTTAGTAATCGTCCATTTATTCAAGTCTATCTGCAATCCATGATATTGAATCAAGCTAGTACTTTGTGGTTGCATCCGTTTAAACATCGCAGCGATATGCAGTAATAAGGCTGTTGGATTATAAGGCTTGGTAATGTAATTATCTGCTCCATAACTCATCGCCAACACCTCATCCATCTCATTGGCCCGACTCGTGACCATAATAATCGGAAACTGATATTTTTTCCGGATTTCTTGCAATAACTGATGACCATTTACACCAGGAAGTTGAATATCTAATAATAATAAATCTGGGAGTTGACTTTCAATTTCCAGTAAAGGATGAGCAAAATCTTGGACAATATAAGCTTGATAGCCGGCCTGTGTTAAGAGAAGGGCTAACTCTTGGGCCAATGCTGCTTCATCTTCAATAATCATAATTTTTTGCATTTACTCACCTACTTCAAAAAATCTTGCCATTAAATCAACATCCACAAACTCGCCATTATCCAAGCGAGCCCCATATTTTAAGGTCGCTTCTTTCCTAAAGCCAAACTTCTGATATAGGGCAATGGCTTTTTGATTACGCGTTTGCACCGTTAACTCCAAACGTTTAAAAATTTGAACTTGTTTGACATATTCGATTAATTCTTCCATCAATAGCGAGCCAATCCCTAAAGACCAGTATTCCTTTGCGATAAAAATCCCAACTTCGCCAATATGATGAATCCGATATTCGTCATTTCCTTTAATCGAAGCAGCGCCAATACATTGCGTCCCATCAAAAGCCAATAGCAGTAATTGATTATCTGACTGAGCTAATAAATCTAATTGTTCAGCAAGCAACTCTTCACTTAAGCCCATGCCATATTCATCCATGATTAAATAATCGGTTTCTTTCGCTACTCGTTGACTTAAAGCTAATAACTGGGCACTATCTTCACCGCTTGCTTGGCGAATCACCAACTGTATCTCCTCACTCATGAAATTTTCCTACTGCTTTCACTTTTGCTAACCAATCCGTCGCAAGTTTGCCATGAGCCTTGAATACCATTTCTCGTTTCTCCTCATCATCTGCCACTTTATGAATGGTCAGATGAAGATAATCTTCTGGCAGTTCTGTGAGTAATTCGCCCCACTCAACTACACATAAACCATCCCCTTCAAAATACTCTTCTAAGCCCATACCTTCCACATCACCATCAATGCGGTAAACATCCATATGATAAAAAGGTAATCTTCCTTCATCATATTCACGAATCAAAGTATAAGTGGGACTTTTTATCATTTGTTGAATGCCTAAACCTTTAGCAATACTTTTAGAGAGTGTTGTTTTCCCTGCACCTAAATCACCAGATAGAATCAAGACATTTCCCCCTTGAGCAGTTTGACCAAGAAGTAAGCCTAATTGTTCCATCTCTTGCAGTCCATTGATTTGAATCAAGACGATTTCCTCACTTTCAAATAATCTATTTGACCCTATATTAACATAAATTTCATCCATCCGTCATGCTATCCTGATGGAATCCTACACAAAAAAGCTAGGACATTCAGCAAGCTGCTGAACCATCCTAGCCTAGGTTGTTTCTGTCAAATGCCCTTTTATCAAATTTTCCTTTTGCCATACATATACATCAAATAGGCGGTGACAAAAATAATCACATAACCAATGAGAGAGTAGGCATCAGGAATTTCACCATATAATACAAAGCCAAAGAACCCTACAAAGAGTACTTGTGAATAGTCAAAAATCGAGATTTCTTTTGCTGGTGCGTAACTATAAGCACTAGTTACCGAGAATTGTCCGCCACTTGCCATCACCCCAGCCATTAACAAATAAATGATTTGCTGGGTACTCATTGGATGAAAATCGACAATCATCGACGGAATCATAGCCAAACAAGAAAACAATGAAAAATAAAATACAATTGCCGGTCCTTTTATTGGTGTGAACGATAATTTACGTACCAATGTATAGGCAGTCGATGCACAAAAAGAACCAAGTAAGGCAATCGTATAGCCTAACAATTGTGGGTTGGCAAAGCTAGGTTTGACAATAAATAGCATTCCAACCATCGCAATCCCCATGGCAATATATTGAAAGCGGGCTGGTTTTTCTTTTAAAATAACCAATGATAGTAAGACCGTAAAAAAAGGCGTTAATTTTTGAATCATTGACGCATCAGTGAGTACCAAATGATCAACAGCATAATAATTACACAAGAGCCCTACTGTTCCAAAAAAAGCTCTAAAAAAGAGTAATGTACGTGATTCCTTTGGCACATGAAACGCTATCCGCTGCTTTTTAAGTACATAAAAAGCAACGAATAGCGCGACTAAATTTCTGAAAAAACTCTTCTGCATTACTGGTAAATCCCCAGCTAATTTTACAAAGACATTCATCCCTGCAAAACAAAAAGCAGAAAGAATAATCATCAAAATCCCTAATTGTTTTTGATTTTGTTTCATTTATTCCTTAGTCCAATAAAGTTTGAACAGCAGTGATAATTGATAATTTATAAACATCTTCTTCGTTACATCCACGAGAAAGGTCAGAAACTGGTTGGTTTAATCCTTGTAAGATAGGTCCAATGGCTTCAAATCCACCAAAACGTTGGGCAATCTTATAGCCAATATTTCCGGCTTGTAAATCTGGGAATACAAAAACAGTAGCCTTACCAGCAACCTCTGAATTTGGCGCTTTTTGAGCAGCTACACTTGGGACATAAGCAGCATCAAATTGTAATTCCCCATCAATCGTGTAATCTGGTGCTAATTCTTGAGCAATTTTAGTAGCTTCCACAACTTTATCAACCATTTCAGCTTTAGCAGATCCTTTAGTTGAGAAGCTTAGCATAGCCACTTTAGGATCAATATCAAATAATTCAGCAGTTTTAGCAGAAGCAACAGCAATTTCAGCTAATTCTTGGGCATTTGGATTCACGTTAATTGCGCAATCGCTAAATAGATATTTTTCTTGGTCGCGACCACGAACCATTAAGAAAGCCCCACTTGTACGGCTAACTCCTGGTTTTGTCTTAATAATTTGTAAGGCTGGACGAACTGTATCTCCTGTAGAATGAACAGCTCCTGATACCATTCCTTGAGTAACACCCATATAAGTTAACATTGTACCAAAGTAATTGACATCTTTTAAGATTTTTTCTGCTTGTTCTTTAGTAGCTTTGCCTTTACGACGTTCAACAAAGGCAGCAACCATTTCATCCCAAGCAGGATAATTATCTGGATCTAAAATTTCAAAACCTTCTAGAGAAATCCCACGGCTTTGTGCAGCTTTCTTCACTTCTTCAGTATTACCGATTAAGACTGGTTCTACAAGCTCTTCAGATTTTAGACGAGCAGCCGCACCTAAAATACGTGGGTCTGTTGCTTCCGGAAAAGCGATTTTAATATGTTTTCTTACAATTTTGAATTTTAAACTATCAAATAGTTCCATTGATAAACAACCTCCAGTTTTTTAATACCCTTACATTGTACACCAAATCATTAAAAATGAACAGTTCTTTTTCCTGTCTAACTTTGAAAATACGCATGAAAATAATATTGTTAACATTTTCAAAACGATTGCATTAATACAGTCTTTTAAAAATCTTCCAACTGTTCTACTGGTGGGAGTTGCCAGTTGATTGGTTGATACCCCATTTGGACTAACGCTTGATTACATCTTGAAAATGGCCTTGACCCAAAGAAACCTCGATTAGCTGAAAATGGACTAGGATGGGGAGATTGGATGACCATATGACGCGAAGTATCGATAAATTCGATTTTCTTTTGCGCATGTCTTCCCCAGAGAATAAATACCATTGGCTTAGGTCTAGCATTTAATTTCTTTATGATTTCATCAGTTAAGATTTCCCAACCTTGTGAAGCATGTGAATTTGCTTGACCTGCTCGTACGGTTAAAACGGTATTTAACAATAGTACACCTTGTTTGGCCCATGAAGTTAAACACCCATGGTTAGCCGGTTGAATGCCTAAATCATTTTGCAATTCTTGATAGATATTACGTAATGAAGGCGGAATTCTGACACCTGGTTGAACAGAAAAAGAAAGCCCATGTGCTTGATTAGGGCCATGATAAGGGTCTTGACCTAAAATGACCACTTTCACATCCTCAAAAGGCGTTAATTGTAAAGCCTCGAAAATATGATACATATCAGGATAAATCGTTTGGGTAGCATATTCATTTTTGAGATATTGTCTTAAATGTTGATAATAATCTTTTTGAAACTCTTCTTGCAAAACGTCTTGCCAACTATTTTTGATAATCGTCTTCAACGCATCTCACCTATCTTTCTATTTACACTTATTGTAACTGAAATTTATAAAGATAAAAGAGTTTTTTGTTATCATTCCAGACATTTTTCGTTTTGTAAGCCCTCTTTTTGTGTTAAACTAGAGATAAAGATTGAAGTAGTAAAGGATGAAGATTATGATTCAATTAATTGCCTCTGATATGGATGGCACACTTTTAGACGAACACATGCATATTAGTGAAGAAAATATTGCCGCCATTCGTTATGCCCAAGAAAAAGGCATTCATTTTATGGTATGTACTGGACGCAATATTACTGAAGCGCTCCCTGCCTTAAATGATGCTGATATTAAATGTCCAATGATCACTTTAAATGGTGCCCAAGCGTTTGATAAAGATCATCGCGTCTTATTCACAATTGAAATTGCCAAAGAAAATGCCCTTGAAGTCATGCGGATACTTGAAAAATACAATGTTTACTATGAAGTATCTACCAATCAAGGAACTTTTTCAGAGAATTTAGCACGCAGAATTGAAACATTTGCCGCTTTTCTTTCTCAAAAATTGCCACACTTGACTTACCAAATGGCTATTGCAATGACTTCAGCTCGCTTTGAATCCTTGCCAATTAAAATCGTGGACAATATGAAAGAATATATTTTAAGAGACGATATTAAAGTATTAAAAATTATTGGATTTAATACTACAGATCCCGATATTTTAGAGAAGGTTTCTGCGGAATTAATCGATAAACCTACGCTAAATGTTACCTCTTCTGGGACAAATAATATTGAAATCAACCACATCGATGCGCAAAAGGGAATTGCTGTGAAAAAAATTGCCGAGATGTTAAATATTCCATTATCACAAGCCATGACCATTGGCGACAACTATAATGACTTGAGTATGATTCAAGAAGCGGGTGTTAGTTTTGCCATGGAAAATGCCGTGGATGAATTAAAACAAGCAGCTAAATATATAGCCGATACCAATATTAATAGCGGTGTAGGAAAAGCCATTCGTAGAGCCATCGATGAAAACTTATCATAAGAAGGGATTACAATGCCTGAATTCTACATTCAACAGCATCAACTCTCAAAACGTACAAGAACTATTGTTAAAGATGAAAAAAATCGCGATATTTATTTAATGGTTGGGAATTGGGGTAGAAAGCGAGATGCCTTACTTCTTTATCAAATGAACGGACAATTAGTCGCCAGCATTAAACAAGCAAGCATCATCTTTGGTAGTAAATTTATCATTTACGAAAACTATCAAAAAGTCGGTGAAATGCGCAAAATATTTAACTGGCCTGGAGATTTTTATTACATCAAACAACTTCATTGGGCTGCGCATGGGGATATTTACCAACATAAATATCAGATTCATCACTTTAACGAGCGCATTATGACGATGGATAAAGCCAATTTTTTAACAGGCAATTATTACAGTTTAGATATACCCAACGAAAAAAATGCGCCTAAATGTATCTGTATCGCTGCAGTTATGGATTATTGGTTATATAATCGTTCTAAAAGAGAGGCTAAAAATGCTGAATTAAATTATCAAGCCTCACTAATTACTGATTAATCAAGCAAACCTTGAAGATATTTTTTCAATTCTTCAAGGTTTTTTTGTGCGTTGATTTGACATTGATGTTATAATATAGATTGGAGGTATGAAAATGACTATAGATGTACGTTTTATCTCAATTTCAGGCAATACGCGTGCCTTTATCCAAAAATTAGTTGAATTTGCTAAAACGCAGCATGAATTAGATGAAAACAATCCACTAGTTCACGCCAAAGAAGTACACTTGCAAACGATTCCTGAAAATGAAACAAGTGACTTTTTCGCCTTCGTACCAACCTATTTAGAAGGCGGAAACGGGGTCGATAATGGCGATGTGGAAATTCTGACAGAGCCTTTTAGAGAATATATCCGTTTTGGTGAAAATGCGAAAAAATGTTTAGGCGTTATTGGCAGTGGAAATCGCAACTTTAACCACCAATACTGCTTAACCGCCAAACAATATGCTGAAGAATTCAAAATTCCGTTTATCGCTGATTTTGAACTTCGAGGAACCACTCAAGATGTCCAAAATATCTATGAAAAATTAGTCAACTTCAAAGATTAATTTAATAAATAAAGGGAGGCCAAATTTTGTTTCAACTACTTCGAACGTTTATCTCTGTTTACGAAACACATAATTTTACACGCTCGGCAGATTCATTGTTTTTATCCCAACCTACTGTATCTGCACAAATCAAGAAATTGGAAGAAATGTTGACCGTTCCATTATTTATCCGCAATGGCAAACAAGAAATTCTTCCCACGGCTGAGGCTGATTATATGTATCCTAAAATTTTGAAAATCTTAAATGAGTGGGATCATGCCGTAAAAAAAGTCAGTCAGCAAAAAAATTTACGGGAAACCTGTGTCATTGCCAGTTCACATTTTTGTGCCGTTTATTATTTACCAAAATTAGTAAGCCACTTACTGACAGCTTTTCCGAGAGTCGATTTCGTTTTTAAGGTTTCAACTAGTGATGAAATTGCAGAATGGCTGGAAAATAGCAAAATCGATATTGGCTTAATCGAACAAGTAGACCATCACAAAGAATTTAATAAAACAACATTAGCAATGGATGAACTCGTTTTAGCCGGAGATTTAAGTAGTGAATATTGGTTATTAGGGAATGATGATTTATCTTTACGTCAATTAAATCAACATTATCTACAAAATCATCCAATCGAACCTAAAATCATTGAAATCGATACTGATGAAATGATTGGTTCTATGTTAAAAAATGGTGTAGGACAGTCGATTGTGCCACGATGTACTTTAGATCCGTCAATTCATTTTAGCCAGCTACCTAAAGATAATAAACGCCATTTTTATTCTATCGTTCGTAAAGATAATTTGCGCGAAAATATCGTTGCCATTAATCAAAAATTACAACTATTAGCTGAAAAACTATTCTAAAAAAAACCACAACTTTGACAGTCGAAAGTTGTGGTTTTTTTGCATTTCTATTAACCGCCTATTTCCAAAAATCATCAAAAATGGTAATTGGTAAATGACGTTTATGTTCAGTCTTATGCCACCAATTTTCAATAGTGGTACGAGCTTTTTCACTGACAGATTTACCTTCAAGATAATCGTCAATTTCATCATAAGTCACGCCTAAAGCTACTTCATCTGCAATTAATGGTTTATCATCTTCTAAATCAGCAGTTGGCACTTTTTCATAGATGGCCGGTTCAGCACCTAAATAAGCGAGTAGTTGCTTCCCTTGACGTTTATTTAATCTAAAAATCGGTAAAATATCAGCGCCCCCATCGCCAAATTTTGTAAAGAAGCCGGTAATATTTTCTGCCGCATGGTCGGTACCAATGACTGCACCTTTATTTTCTCCAGCAATCGCATATTGCGTAATCATCCGTTGACGCGCCTTCATATTCCCTTTATTGAAGTCACTAACTGTCACACCAGCTTCTTCTAAGGCCGCTACTTGCCCATCAACTGGCGCTTTAATATTTACAGTATATACACGGTCCGCCTGAATAAATTTTAATGCCCGATTTGCATCCTCTTCATCCGCTTGATTGCCATAGGGTAAACGAACAGCAATAAATTGATAAGCGTCATCATTCAATTCCACTCTAAGTTCTTCCATGGCTAATTGTGCCAAACGTCCAGCTAGTGACGAATCTTGTCCCCCACTAATTCCTAAGACATAGGTTTTTAAAAATGGGTGTTTCTTCATATAATCTTTCAGAAATTCCACACTTTTTCTTACTTCTTCTTCTGGATGAATGGTTGGTTTTACACCTAAAGCTTGAATAATTTTTTCTTGTAAACTCATCGAATCATTCCTTTTATTTCATCAAATTATGTTGCTCAAAAGTTGCTTTTCTAACCTTATCTAATAAATTCATCTTATGGTTCCAACAATCCGTAGAAAGGTCTACAGGATATTTTTGCGGATTTAAATCACGTTTATATTCTTCCCATAATGAATCTAAGTTTTGTTGGGCATAATGTTTAATTTCTTCTAAGTTTGGTTTTTGATAAACGAGCTTGCCATCAACAAAAATATCTTGTAATAAAGGTCGCGCAGTAAAATCAGTCACCGTCTTATTAATGAAAGTATGCACTGGGTGGAACATAAAGATTTCGTCTTCTTTGCGTGGATCTTCATCCCAAAGTGTAATATAATCCCCTTGTGACTTACCATCAGAATTACGAGTGATACGCCAAACTTGTTTCTTACCTGGCGTAGTTACTTTTTCCGCATTGCTTGAAAGCTTAATCGTATCTACCATTTCTCCCTCTTCATTTTCAATTGAAACCATCTTATAGACAGCCCCTAATGAAGGTTGGTTATACGCAGTGATTAATTTCGTACCGACTCCCCAAACATCAATTTTTGCTTTTTGCATCTTCAAGCTTAAAATCGTACTTTCATCTAAATCATTTGAAGCATAAATTTTGGCATTAGGAAAACCGGCTTCATCTAATTGTTCGCGGACACGTTTTGAAATATAAGCCATATCACCACTATCAATCCGTACACCTAAGAAATTAATCTTATCGCCTAATTCTTTTGCCACTCGAATCGCACTAGGTACACCTAAACGCAATGTATCATACGTATCAACCAAAAAGACACAATCTTTATGTGTTTTTGCATAAGCCATGAATGCATCATAATCATTACCATAAGATTGCACTAACGCATGCGCATGAGTCCCACTAGCTGGGATTCCAAAAATTTTACCAGCACGTACATTACTTGTCGCATCTGCACCACCAATATAGGCCGCACGTGTCCCCCAAATTGCCGCATCCAAATCTTGTGCGCGCCGTGTTCCAAATTCTAATAATGGATCATGACCGATGACCGATTTAATTCGAGCTGCTTTCGTGGCAATTAAAGTTTGGAAGTTAACAATATTTAATAAAGCTGTTTCAACGAGTTGTGCCTGTGCTAAAGGACCTTCGATTTGAAGAATTGGTTCATTGTTAAAGACCAAATCGCCCTCTAAAGCTGAACGCACCGTACAGGTAAACTTGAAATTTGCTAAATAATCTAAAAATTCTTCGGAGTAATTATATTCATTACGTAAATATTCAATATCAGAATCACTAAAAGTTAAATTGTCTAAATAATCAATAATTCTTTCAAGGCCAGCAAAAATAGCATAGCCGTGTTTAAATGGCATGTCTCTGAAATAACATTCAAAAACAACATTTAAATCATGGCGACCAAGTTCAAAATAAGTTTGCATCATATTAATTTGATACATATCAGTATGCAAGGTTAAACTATCATCTGGATATAACTTCTGCATAGTATACATTCCTTTCAATATCGGAATCATCAGACAATGATTACATAAAATTTTATTTGTTTTTCATTATACCACATCTGTCAATACAATAAAAAGCCAACGCCTCAAATTTGAGTATCATTGGCTTAAAAACTTATTTTCTTTTCTTTAATATGAGTTGAGATAATAATACACAGCAAAAAATGCCAAATACTGTTGTTAATATGCTGCCTTCGATTCCAAAAGAACCACCATTAATGAAGTTTGCTTGCGGAATACTTGCTTTTAATACTGAAGTTATGGATTCCGTCCCACTTACTTGTACCCCGAAAAATGGACCTTGGAAAAAATTCCAAGCACTATGAGCAGCACCTACAAATAAAATATTTTCGCTATACGCATATAATAAGCTAAAGACCAAGCCGAAAATAAATAAATTGATCAATGGTAATACTTGAATGCCAGGATTTGCGCCATGTAATACTGCAAAAAAGACCGCACTAATGATAATTGCCCACTTTTCATCCATCAATGCACTTAAACTACCTTGTAAATAACCACGGCATAATACTTCCTCGGTTAAACCTTGAATGATAAACCCAAGTAACAATAATATAATTAATCCAAAGTTCATATGCGAATTTAGCTTAAAGTGAATGCTCCCTAGAAACATCGCTACTACTGCTAAAAAGGCTAGTGAACTGGCACCAATTAGAAATCCCAAAGCATATTGACTGAACACATTTTCTTGGGTAAAGCCTAAAGATGCTATTGGGCGCTTATTCATACGTTTATTCCAATAGATAATGCCAATAAGTGCAAAACCGAAGCCAAATAAAGAACCTAATTCCCCACTGATACTGTTTTCGGTAACTTGCGATAAGGATTCCTTCGTAAAAATAGAAATCAAGATGGATATTGGAATAGATCCTACACCACCACAAAGGGCAAAAACCAAGAATGTCGCTACAATCGGACGCCACCAGGATTTCGGCGGATTCTCTTTAAAATAATGAATATTTTGCATACATGCACCTCCATATATTGATATATTGACTGTAACATAAATTATAAAATATTAAATAGGTCTATGGTCGGAAAACCTATCAGGTAAATTCTCAAAAGAACGAAAAAAAATAAAGTTAAATTGATAAAAAACACTTGACTCTACCGTAACGTCATTGCTTATGATAGAACTGTAATTAAGAGGAGAAAGGATGAGCACAATGGAGTACACAATCCAACAACTCGCTAAATTAAGCGGTGTGAGTAAACGAACCTTACACTATTATGATGAAATTGACATACTCAAACCAAAAGCCATTCGCTCCAATGGTTATCGTATCTATGGCTCAGAGGAAGTTACCCGTCTTCAACAAATACTATTCTTTAAATCGTTTGGACTTAGCTTAATTGAAATTCAAACAATTATGGCACAAGATAAGGTTACTATTTACCAAACATTACAATCACAACAAATGAAATTAATCCAACAAAAAATTTCATTAGAGCAACAAATCCAAGCATTAGCAAAAACTTTACAAGAATACCAAGGAGAAATAACTATGACTGATCAAGAAAAATTCAAATACTTTAAACAACAAAAATTAGCTGAAAATGAAGAAAAATGCGGCCAAGAAATACGGGAAAAATATGGTGAAGAAGCCGTTCAAAAAAGTAATCAAAAATGGTTAGACTTAACCCCAGAGCAATTTGAAACCATGCAAGATGCAGAAAAGACTTTAATCCAAACTTTAAATTCCTTACTTTCACATCCTCAAGAGCTACCAAATGATACAGCGCAAAAGGCTTTTGAGGCTCATAAAACCTGGTTAACAACAGTTGCTCCCTATTATAATGCTACTTATCATCGGAATTTAGCTGAAATGTATCAAGCTGATGAGCGTTTTCGTGCGTATTATGATGAAAAAACGATTGTTCCTTCGACTGATTTATTAGCTGAAATTATCAAATATTACTCCTAAAATAAATAAAGTTATTCCTTCAATAATCATTCCGCGACCAAATAATGAGCGAACAGATAATAGAGAAATTGAACAACTTATAATTTTTGCCCCTATTTGCTAAAAATATCCATATAAGCAAAAAAAGAACCTTGATAAATCAAGGTTCTTCGTTTATTTTTACATCATGCCACCCATCATAGAAGGATCCATCGCAGGTGCTTGAGGTGCAGCTGGTTCTGGTTTATCAGCAACTACTGCTTCTGTTGTTAATAATAAGGCAGCCACACTAGCAGCATTTTGTAAAGCTGAACGAGTCACTTTTGTTGGATCCACAATACCAGCTTCAAGCATATTTACCCATTCACCAGTAGCAGCATTAAAACCAACACCTAGTTTTTCTTTCTTCAAACGATCAACGATAACTGAGCCTTCATAGCCAGCATTTTCAGCAATTTGACGAACTGGTTCTTCTAAAGCACGTAATACAATACGGACACCAGTTGCAACATCGCCCGTTTCTTTACTTTCAGCTTCAGCAACCTTACTGATTACATTCACTAAGGCAGTACCCCCACCAGAGACCATACCTTCTTCAACTGCCGCACGAGTCGCATTCAATGCATCTTCAATACGTAATTTCATTTCTTTTAATTCTGTTTCAGTAGGCGCACCAACTTTAATCACAGCAACTCCGCCAGCTAATTTTGCTAAACGTTCTTGTAATTTTTCACGATCAAAATCAGAAGTTGTTTCAGCAATTTGACCTTTAATAATTTGAACACGAGCGGCAATGTTTTCTGAATCGCCAGCACCTTCAACAATCGTCGTAGTATCTTTGTTTACTACCACTTTGCTTGCTTGACCTAAGCTTTGTAATGTAGCATCTTTTAATTCTAAGCCTAAATCTTCAGTAATCACTGTACCACCAGTTAAAATAGCAATATCTTCTAACATTGCTTTACGACGATCACCAAATCCAGGTGCTTTGACAGCAACTACATTGAAAGTACCACGGATTTTATTTAACACTAATGTAGGAAGGGCTTCACCATCTACATCATCCGCAATAATTAATAATGGTTTAGATTGTTGTAGGATTTGTTCTAATAATGGTAAGATTTCTTGAATGTTTGAAATCTTCTTATCAGTAATTAAGATATATGGATTTTCTAAAACAGCTTCCATTTTATCATTATCAGTAACCATGTATTGTGATAGATAACCACGATCAAATTGCATTCCTTCAACTACTTCAAGTTCAGTTTCGATACCTTTTGATTCTTCAATAGTAATCACACCATCATTACCAACTTTTTCCATCGCATCGGCAATATAGTTACCTACTTGTTCACTACCTGAAGATACTGCACCTACTTGGGCAATTGCTTCTTTAGAGTCAACAATAGCTGAAATATTGTGTAATTCTTCAACCGCTGCTTTAGTTGCTAATTCAATCCCACGACGAATACCTAATGGGTTGGCACCAGCAGTCACATTTTTCAAACCTTCACGTACGATAGCTTGGGTTAAAACAGTAGCTGTAGTTGTACCGTCACCAGCGATATCATTTGTTTTTGATGCGACTTCAGAAACTAATTTAGCTCCCATATTTTCAAAATGATCTTCTAATTCAATCTCTTTGGCAATGGTCACACCATCATTGGTAATTAATGGTGAACCAAATGATTTTTCTAAAACGACATTACGTCCTTTTGGTCCTAATGTTACCTTAACTGTATCCGCTAATTTATCTACCCCACGTAGCATGGCTGCACGTGCGTCTTCTGCAAATTTAATTTCTTTTGCCATTATTTTTCACCTCAATCTTATTCTACAACGGCCATAATATCTTTAGCCGCAACGATTAAATATTCTTTTCCTTCATATTTCACTTCAGAACCAGCATATTTTTCAAACATCACCGTTTCGCCAACTTTTACTGGAACTTCAACTTTTGTACCATCTTTTAATACTTCACCACTACCAACAGCAATGACTGTACCGGTTTGTGGTTTTTCTTTGGCAGCAGAGGCTAATACAATCCCGCCAATTGTTTTTTCTTCTTCTTGTGCAACTTCAATAATTACACGATTTCCTAAAGGTCTTAACACAATGAATCCCTCCAAAAAAGATAAATATCTAGACATTAGCACTCTAAACAGTTGAGTGCTAACTACAAATAATATATTACTCATTTTACGCTCTATTTGCAAGTATTTTGTCTAAAAAACTAAAAAAAGAAGATGCTTGACTATCTGAATTATCAAGATAATCAAACATCTTTTATCACTATAGTGTAAAGGGTTCACACGCTGTATCTGGACTTGAGTAGAGAAGGCCCTGAGAGGTTTAAGTGCAGAGCAGATGAGGCTGTATCCGGA
>CAMMST010000010.1:0-57504 GCA_946499615.1 Enterococcus cecorum
TTAGACATGAAGAAATTCGTGTGCTTACCTACCGCTGAGAAAATCGGATGAAAGGAGATTTTCTCAAGCGGGAGGGCGAATTTCACAATGTCTAGCTGCTGAACGCCGTAGATAAAGGATGTGAGGCGACTCGGTCAGCTCCTACACTTTTTTTACAAAGACTAGGCGTTTGTCAGTTGATTCATCTTTTTGTAAGCTGAAACCGTCAAAAGTTAACTTGCGAACGTCATCAATGCTTTGAATTTGATGTGCGATGAGTTCTTTGACCATTTTCCCACGGGCTTTTTTAGAAATGGTAGAGTGGATTTTGCGTTTGCCTTCTTTTTCCTCCATAAAGACACATTGATAGAAGTTTTGCTGCAAGTCTTTGCTGAATACTTCTTCAAATTCACTAGAGAGCAGCGAAAGAATGATTTCCTCATTTTTAACAGCTTGATCAAAAGAAGACTGCCAGAATTTTCGCAGGGATTGTCCTTGAATTTTGCCTTTGGTTTGAAAGTCTAGGCGATAAGGAGCAATCGGGGTATCAGCCGGAATGACCCCGTATAACGCAGAGGTTATAGCCAGAAAATCATGGATATACTGACTTTCTTCTTGAGTATAACTTTCTTTATTAAACTGGCGGTACATCAAGCCATCTAGTAATAGGTAAGCTGGATAAGTTTGTGCGTTTAGCTTTTGGAGTGCTTGCCATTGCGCTTGGACTTTGGCAGCCATGTCTTCTTTGATTTTGTAAGCTTTTTGTATTTCCGCTAATGATAGTTCAGAAAAAGCAGCGACAATTGCTTTCGTTTCTGGACTAAGCGCTTGAAAAGGTTTGTTTTTAACAGACAGATTTAATTCTTTTGCGGATGGAATTAGGATTTTCACGATTTCACCTCAGTTTTTAACTTGTTTTCGATGAAGGCTACGATGTCTTGATAGACTTGTAGGCGATTTTTCTCTTGGATGACTTCATGCTTCATTTCTGGATAGACGAGATTGGTGATATTGTGATAGCCGATTTTTTTCAAGGTATCTAAGCTTTCAGCAAGTCCTTTTTCGCCACCGGTAATCAAGGTATCATCCACACCACTCGCACTCAAAATCTTCAAATCAGGATTTTTACATTGGAATTTGGCGATTTCTTTGAGTCGTGCATTAATCGTAAACATTGTCAGCATCCCGCTATTGGTCAAGCGCACTTGGCAGAGCGGGTCTTTGGCGATGCGGTCGAGATTATCCAAATTATAGCTGATCCAATCCAGCGTATCGTTTTTCCCAGGATTTAAGGCGTTTAAAAGTGCGTTATGACCGGATTTTCCTAAATAAAAGACTACAATCCGCGCTAAAAAGACACCCACAGGAGCAAGTGGATAAGGCGTGACCGTACCTGTTAAAATTAAGTGCTCGATTTCGTCATCATAATTTTGCAGATAGATTCTCGCAATCATGGAGCCTAACGAATGACCAAAAAGGCTTAATGGGAGGTTAGGATAGCGTTCTTTTATAAAACGGGTCACCAACACTTGGTCAAAAATCAGTTCATCAACGGTTTGCATCATGACGTGTGGATATTTTTGATTGGTAGAATGGCCATGACCACGTGTATCACTAATCACAACGATATAACCTTGGGCATTTAAATAGCGACAAAAATCATCATAGCGGCCTTTGTGCTCTAATACACCGTGGATAAGCTGAACGATACCTTTAGGATTTTCGCGTGGATAGACTTTTGCGTGCAATAATAGCCCATCTAAAGCCAAAAGTTGCACATCTATAGAGCCATCTTCATTTTCGATTTCTTGACGCACATTGACTGATTTTGTTTTGGCTAAACGTTCTTGATTGAGTCGATAAAAGATTTGTTCTTGATAGGTTGCCACAATTTGCGGTAAAAGAAGTAAAAATACGAGTAAACCAATGATCCAATACATAACACTCACCTCGAATAATTTGTTAACTTCATTGTAACACAAAAAGAAAGGCTAGCCGAGATAGACTAGCCTTTCTTTTTATTTTAAAATATTTTTTGACCTTGGCACTTGGTTTATTATTCAGATACTTCGATTTCTTTGATTAACTCATGAACATCAAATTCTGTTTCTAGAAAGTTTTGAGTAGAGGGAAAACCTTGTGTAAACTCTGTTAAAGCTTGCATCGTGATAATCCCTTCTGCTAGTTCATAGTCCATGATATGACCACCAAATTGACCATCATCTGATAAGAAGTGTAGGTGATAGCCACTTACGGAAACACCGTGGAATAATTCTGGTGTATAGAATCCAACAATTGTTCCGCTAATATTATCCGCTTCAAACTCAGGTTGTACCACGGCAGAGAATGGGCGATAAGGTTTTTGTTGTTTAGGAACGACACGGACATGCATGTGTTTGAAGGTTCCTTTAATTTGAATGGCATGGAATAAATTTACGCTTTTTAGATGATCGTAAATTAATTTGCCAATTGTTTCGCTATTTTCATTTTTAATCAATGGGAATTCATATTCAGGTTCAAAATAAGCCACTGCTGCATAAGGGACTGTCTCATTGCCTGATAATTTCACGACATCACCAGTTTGACGGGCATGAAAAGCTTGACCATTAATCACCATTAATTCACCATCAGAACCATCTAAAGTCCCGATACCAAAATCACCATGTTTTAATAAGTCATTGATTGTTTTGCCGCCATCCATCGCACCGGCAAGTAAAGAACTTAAAGTACCAAATTGATATAATGTGTTTTCTGACATAATTTTCACCTTCTTAATAGAATTGGTCAGGTAACATCTTTTCACCTAACATTTTGTTGTCAGAGTAGTCGACAGGAACATCGATAATGACTGGGCCATCTGTATTTAACCCTTCTTGTAAAGCTTGTGCGAAACTTTGAGCATCGTGTACGCGAATTCCTTTAGCACCGAATGCTTCAGCGTATTTCACGAAATCAACTGGGCCAAAGTCAACACCTGAAGAACGATTGTATTTCATTTCTTCTTGGAACTCAACCATGTTGTAGCGGCCGTCATTCCAAATAATATGAATAATATTTAAGTTTTTGCGGACAGCAGTTTCTAAGTCTTGAGCAGAGAATAGGAAACCACCATCACCTGATACAGAGACGATTTGTGTATTAGGACGAACTAATGCTGCTGAGATTGCCCAAGGAAGAGCGACCCCTAAAGTTTGCATCCCGTTACTGAATAATAATTTACGTGGTTCATAACTTCTGAAGTGACGAGCCATCCAAATATAGTGACTACCTACGTCAACCGTTACAGTCATTGAATCATCGACAAAATCTTGTAAAGTATCAATGACTTCAAGTGGATGTAGTAATTCTGGATGTGTTTCAGAAGGGACCATATCACGTTCTTTTAATTTTTGTTGTAAACCATCTAGATATTCTAGTGAGTCAGCTGGTAATTCATAATCGGCAATTGCTTCACTTAATAAGTATAAAGTGTCCGCGATGCTACCAATTAATTCACGTTCTGGTTGCATATATGGATCGATTTCAGCTGGAATTTTATCAATGACGATAATTTTGGCATCTTTTTCAGCGTTCCAGTTACGTGCTTCATATTCGATTGGGTCATAACCTACTGCAATTACTAAGTCACTGCGTTTTAAAAGCATGTCGCCAGGTTGGTTACGGAATAGACCCACACGACCGAAGAATGAATCTTCTAATTTACGAGAAATCACACCAGCAGCTTGGAAAGTTTCGACAACTGGTAATTTCGCATGGGCAACTAATTTACGAATTGCCATCGTTTCAGCTTCACTTGAACCACGCATACCGACTAAAAGTACTGGTAATTTTGCTTCTTTAATGCGTTTCACTAGGTAAGCAATATCTTCTTTAGAGGCAGAACCTAGACGTGGCTTACTTAATGGACGAATGCTATCTCCAGACACTTTGCTATCAACAACGTCTTGAGGAATACTGATGAAGCTTGCTCCTTTTTGTCCTGAGCGCGCCATACGATAAGCATTAGCAATGATTTCTGAAATGGTTTCAGGATCTTGAATTTCAGCACTATATTTGGTAATTGGTTTAAATAAAGCAGCGTTGTCCATACTTTGGTGCGTTAATTTTAATAAATCGCTACGTTTTACTTGTCCAGCGATGGCAAGTACTGGGTCACCTTCTGCAGTGGCGGTAACTAAACCAGTGGCTAAGTTACTTGCACCTGGACCACTGGTTGCAATAACGACACCAGGTTTACCCGTTAAACGTCCGATTGCTTGTGCCATAAAAGCCGCATTTTGTTCATGACGTGTAACGATTAATTCAGGTCCTTTATCTTCTAAAGTATCGAAAACGCGGTCAATTTTTGCCCCAGGAATCCCAAAAACATACTCTACTTCATGATTAATCAAGCTATCCACGATAATATCGGCACCGTGTTTTTCTTTTTTACTCAACTGTAACACTTCTTTCTGTATCATTTTCTTTAAAAACTCATTAAATCAACGTTTTTAGTTGTATAACAGTTTGTTTATCTGTTTAATTTCGTTTTGCATTATAACACTAGTTTTCGCCTGTTGTAAATAGATATGCTTGAAAATTTGCAGAAAATATAAAGTAACTGTATTTATGTCTTGATAATGACTGGAAAAATATTATTTTTATAAAAATTAGATTAGTTATAATTAGTAAACTGTTTTAATACCTTAAATATAGCTAAAATAAATAATATCATGAAATGTAGTTGAGAATACTATAGTTTGTTGTGAAAAGGCTTTGTTTTTTACAGCTTGACAAGTGATTTTGAGAATGTTATCTTAGAAGTATAGAAAAGCGTGAAAGTATTTTTTAGTTTCTTTAATAATTTAGGAAACACCGTAAATCTTTCCTTATGTAAGTCGCTTTCTTGAAAGAAAAGTAATAATTTTTTTGCACCTGTTCAAATTAGTAGCATTTTTTAGATGATGGGTGTAAAATGTACACGTGTTGAGTAAAACGACTCAATACCTAAATACGCTGTTTCAATTTTATATATACTATCCTTTCCCATAACACAAAAGCGAGGCTGCCAAAAACAGCCTCGTTTTTGTATAAAAGATGTGAAGCAGCTAAGGGTGTCCGGAATGTCAGGAAAATCCATCATGTTTTAAGATTTTCCAGGACAGGCCGGCTTAGATGCACAGAAGCTACCCAGCGAACACAGATTATAAAGGATGTGAAGCAGCTTGGAAAGCCTCGAAAAAATTCGTGTTTACCTCATTATTTTTGCTTCAATGGTAAAGTAACGCGAAAATTCACGCCCCGTGGGAGAACATCCAACACTTCAATTTTCCCTTGATGTTCATGAATGATTTGCCAAGCGATGGTTAAGCCCAAACCATAGCCGCCAGTTGCTTGATTACGTGAAGCATCTTCGCGGTAGAAACGTTCAAAAAGATGCGCTTTATGCTCCTCATTTATCGAAGGTCCCGTATTTTTCACTTCTAATTGCCAGAACGCACCATTACTTTTTGAATGCACCGTGATGGCATCACCAGTATCTGTATATTTCAAAGCATTATCTAACAAGATGACAACTAATTGATGCAGTCGCTTGTGATCGGCAATAATCGTATCAGAAGTGAGATTTTCAAATGCAAAAGTTTTCTCTTCAATTTCCGCCATTTCAATAAAAGGTTCAACAATTGGAGCAAGAAAAGTATCAATATGAAAAGTAGATTTTTCCAATATTAATTGATTAGAGTCACTTCTTGCAATGGTTAATAAGTCAGCAGTTAAACCATTTAGTCTTCTAGTTTCATTTAAAGCTTGGGCAATCGTTTCTGATTCTTCCATAATGGTATGGTTCGGTTGTGTGAAGAGCTTTTGTAAACTATTTTGAATAATCGTCAGTGGGGTGCGCAACTCATGAGAAGCATTTTCGACAAATTCCTGTTGCTTGTGCCAAGACCTCAAAATAGGTTGCATATTGGCTTTGGCGAGATAAAAACTGACGATAATCGATAGCAACCAAAAAACAAGCATACAAATAACTAAAATCATCTGAAAAGTCCCCATAGAATCGCTGACTTGGTTGGTATTGGCTAATATTTGTACATAGGCGACTGGAGAGTTTTCGCTTTCATATCTATAAGTAATGGAGTGAAAGGCAAGTTGTCCGTCATTCAAGCTGAGTTCTTTTACTTTTCCTAGTCTTTTTTTATCGAGTGTTAGTTCATTTAATTCGTTGAAACGGCCACCGAGTAAAGTTTTATTCAAGATTTCGCCTGATTTAGACCACAGAATCATTTGGGTGTTAAATCGGTTGAAGCCTTTGAAATCCTTATCAGGTGGTTGCATTTCTGGGGTTTCTCCCTGACTATTGAATAAATCTTCTTGTTCAAGGCGAGTGATTTCAAGCTGTACCAAAGTTGGTTGCTGCATGACTTGTCTAAGCATTTTGTCGGTTTGTTGATAAGCAAGACTATGCATTAATTGTAAAATAATCAAGCCTAAGAGTAAGAAGATGCCTCCAAAAGCAAGAATATTAAAGAAGAATAGGCGCCGTTGTTGCTTGCTAGTCATCTCTTCTTTCATTCGCTCAATCCTTTCTTTGGGCTAGTAAATACCCAACATTGCGCAAGGTCTGGATATTTTCTGCCATGTCAGTTGGTTTTAGATGTTTGCGCAGATGACTCATATAGACTTCAACCACCGTAATTGTCGTTTCCGAATCAAAGCCCCAAATCCGGTCAAAAATTTGCTCTTTCGTTAAAATCATTCCTTGGTTTTGAATCAAATAGACGAGTAACTCAAATTCCTTGCCTTGAATAGGTAAGACAGCCGCATGTGTACGCACTTCTTTTTTACTCAAATCACAAATGACATTGCCATATTGTAGGGTATTTTCCTCGTGCAAGCCTAAAGAACGTCTTAATAAGGCCTTGACTCTTAATCGTAGTTCTTCACGATAAAAGGGTTTGGTTAAATAATCATCGGCTCCTTTTTGAAAGCCAGTAATTTTATCTTCCAGGCTATCTTTGGCAGTTAAGATTAAGACAGGTGTTTGAATGTTTTCTTGACGTAATTGCGCGAGTACTTGATAACCACTCATCTTCGGTAGCATCAAATCAAGTAAAATCAAATCATAAATCTTACTTTGCGCTTCGTACAAGCCTTCTTCACCATCAAAACACAGCGTCACTTCCCCTAAATCAGCAATAATTTCTTTAATATTTTCAGCTAGAATTTTTTCATCTTCTATGACTAATAATTTAATCATCGCATCCACCTACTTTCCTCATTATTGTAACGAAAGACTATCAGACTTTCCATAATCGAACCTTAAAATTTTTAAGCTAGTTTTAAGTTAATGAGGTTATCTTGAAAAAAACGAAAGGAATGAAGCAAGATGAACTTTATCAAACGAGCCTATCAATATGTTTGGGCGAAAAAAGGGAAAAGTGTTTTAATGATTGCGATTCTATCTGTTATTATGATTTTTGTTTTAGCAGGTTTGAGTATCTATCAAGCAGCGAATCAAGCAATCACTAATGCCCAAAAAAGTACTGGAGCGACTGTGACACTAACTCAAAATCGTGAGGCGATGTTTCAAGCAAAGGAAAAGGAAGAAGATAACGACCAAACCTCGAGTAGTTCTGAGCAAAGTCAGCGAAAAACTTTTAGCCGGACGCCAATCAATTTAAGTGATGCGAAAAAAATCGCGGCCTTATCAGGGGTGAAATCATATTTATACACAGCGACCACCTCAGTAGATGCAGCAAGCGGTATTGAAGCAATTGAAAGTAGTGCTGAAACAAGCAGTACCAGTGAAACAACAAGTGGTTCTAACGAGAATACGAGTGAAAGCCAAGATAATGCGGTCACTTCTGGTGCGAGTCAAAGTAAACAAGGAAATGGCCAAATGCCGCCAGGAGAAGCCATGTCACAAGGCGATTTTCGCGTCCAAGGTGTTTCAGATAGCAGCTTATTAACTACTTTTACCCAAGGAGAAGCCAAAATAATCAAAGGAAGTGCGATTACTAGTGCCGATGAAGGAAGTAACGCTGTATTAATTGAAAAAACTTTGGCTGAGGAAAATGATTTATCTGTCGGGGATACCTTCAAAGTGACAACTAGTGATGACAAGGAAGTAGAATTAAAGGTAAAAGGCATCTATGAAACGACCGATACCGGCGATGAGTTAGGAATGCAGTTTAACTTCTTAAATCCGGCGAATACTTTGATTACTTCTTATAAGATGGTAGCAACATTAAAAGGAGAAGATAGTGAAACGATTGATGAAGCAACCTACACCTTAGAAGATCCGGCTAAAATGGATAGCTTCATCAAACAAGCTGAAAAATTAATTGATACCGACACTTATAGTCTTCAAAGCAATGATCAAATGTATCAACAAATGCTACAACCACTGAATAATGTCAAAGGATTTGCTAAAAATATAATTATCCTTGTCGGTGTTGCAGGTGTCGTGATTTTAACCTTAATAGTGATGCTAAGCTTGAAAGATCGTCGTTACGAGATGGGCGTATTGCTATCATTGGGTGAATCCCGCGTTAAATTAATTGGTCAATTCTTTATCGAAATCATCATTTGTTTAGTGTTTGCTTTAGGAATTGCGGGTGTAACAGGTAATCTTGTGGGAAATGCACTAGGCAACCAACTGATTAGCCAACAAACCACAAGCACCCAAAATCAACTAGAAAATAATCAACTAGGTGGCGCACCAGGTAAAGCGCAAAATGGCCAAACACCGCCTAGTCGACCAGGAGGCAATCGTCAAAATCTATTTACTGCATCACAAGAAGTCAAAAATCTGAAAATCAATGTGCAACCAAAACAATTCATGCTTTTAACAGCCATAGCAATCGGCATTGTTTTAATCGCAATTTGTTTTGCATCCATTGGTATTTTTAGACTAAATCCCAAATCAATTCTAATATCGTAAAATGAGGTGAAAAAATGGTTTTACAAGTTGAAAATCTAGGTTATTGGTATACCAATGAACGTCCTTTATTTCAAAAGGTGAATTTAACTTTTGAGCCACGTAAGATGTATGCCATTTTAGGAACAAGTGGTAGCGGGAAAACCACCTTTTTATCCCTTTTAGCTGGATTAGACCAACCAAAAGAAGGGCAAATCACTTATCAAGGGGAGTCGTTAAAACAAATTGGACTGCAAAATTATCGCAAGAATCGCGTCTCAATCGTCTTTCAAGCGTATAATCTTTTACCATATTTAAGCGCGGTGGAAAATGTATTAACAGCGATGGCAATCAGTCAGACCAAAAAAGACAATCCTAAAGAATATGCTTATCAACAGCTAGAAAAAGTAGGCCTTACCCGTGAATTGGCCGATAAACGAGTGAGTCATCTATCTGGGGGCCAACAACAAAGAGTCGCCATTGTCCGAGCGATTTGTTGCGGTCATGATTTAATTGTGGCTGATGAACCCACAGGAAATTTAGATGAACAAACTTCTCAAGAAATCATCACTCTTTTTCAGCAGCTAGCTCATGAACAGGAAAAATGCATTATTCTCGTCACACACGAAAAAGAAGTGGCGAATGCAAGCGATGAAGTCTATGTGTTGAAAAATCAGCAGTTAACAAAGCAAGCAGTTTCCCTATAGCTATAGATTACAGTTAGGTGACATTTTGACATCTAACTGTAATTCAATTTTTGAGCAAAGTTTAAGAATTTTTAAAGAAAATTGCGTTATAATCGAGCTAGAGAAAAATAGAAGGTAGGTAGCATGACAAATTATAAAAAGTATTTATGGTTATATCCAATGTTGGTTTTGCTTGTTGGACTGATTGGTGGGAACAAAACCGTTGAAGTAAATCCTGATTCCACTACTTATCATGTATTGGCAGCACAAGTCAATCATCCAATCGCCACGCCTTTGATTATGGTTCCAGGCACATATGGCACCCAAAATCGTTTTGATGAAATGTTGGCGAACTTAAAGACAACGACTCCGGATTTAAGTGTCGAAAAAATTACTGTACATACAGATGGCACCATGAAAGTAACAGGTAAAATTAAAAAGAGTAGTCAGCATCCGGTTTTTGTGATTGCCTTTGAAGAAGCGCAAGATGGCATTGTAGCAATCAGTCAACAAGCGAAGTGGTTCCAACAAGCCTTACATAGTATTCTTGATTTTTATGAATTTGAGACCTATAACTTTGTCGGCCATTCCAATGGTGGACTAGTTTTTACTGAATATCTAGAAAATCTGCAAACCACAGACGAGCCTCAGGTAGCAAGTATGATTACCTTAGGAACGCCGTATAATGATGTAGTAGAAGAGGAAAATCAAAACTATCAAAGCGCCAATGTGACAGAGTGGTTAAATCATTATTTAGAATCAAGTATCCGCCAAACCAATTTTGAAATGATTAATATTGCCGGTAGCTTAAATAGTCAAGCAACAGATGGTACAGTTCCGTTAGCCAGTGTGCAAATGGGGGCGCAAATCTTCCAAAACAAGACCGAATATCAAGAAAAGATTGTGTCAGCCTCGCACAGCAATCTGACCGAAAATGAAGAGGTGCTTGCGTTATTGTCAAAAGTAATAAGTGCTAATAGTCAAAATCTATCAGTTTAAAATTAGGCGGACTGTTTACACACCTAGGATTAATCGGTACAATAAAAACAACAAAAAGGAGGAATTTTTCATGCAAGTACCTTATACGGTTGATCATGTGGGCAGTTTTTTGCGTCCTGCACGTATTAAACAAGCGCGCCACGATTTACAACAAGGTTTGATTACCAAAGAAACATTACGTCAAATAGAAGATGAAGAAATCTTGAAGTTGGTTGAAGAACAAAAACAAGTTGGTATTTACGGCATTACAGATGGTGAATTCCGTCGTGGCTGGTGGCATATCGACTTTTTAGAAAATTTATTAGGGATTGAAGGTTATGTCCCTGAAGCTGGTTATAATCAGAATTTTAAAGGCGCTGCAGTACCATCTTATAATATCCGTGTGGTTGATAAGATTGCCTTTAATCCGAATCATCCATTTTTAGCTGATTTTACCTTTTTAAAAGAAGCAGTAGGAAATGATGGTGTACACCAAGCCAAAGCGATGATTCCAAGTCCAACAATGGTGTTACGTCAAGAAGTGCTAGCAAATGATGGTAGTTCAAAATTAGCTCAAATTTATCCAAATATTGAGGATTTTTATGCAGATTTAGCTAAGACTTATGCGGATGCGATTCAAGCCTTTTATGATTTAGGTTGTCGCTATTTGCAATTTGATGATACCAACTGGGCCTTTTTAGCCGATGCAAGCAAACGTGAATCATTAGTCGAAAAAGGCATTAACCCTGAAGAAATCGCGCAAATTTGTACAAATATTATCAATCAAGCATTAGCCAACAAGCCAGCTGATATGGTGGTGACTACCCATATTTGTCGTGGCAATCATGCGTCTTCTTGGATTTTTTCAGGTGGCTATGAAGTGATTGCCAAAGAATTATTTGCGACGAACTATGATGGCTTCTTCCTAGAGTATGACAGTGATCGTGCGGGAGATTTCAAACCGTTACGTTACTGGCATAATCCTAAGAGCAGAGTCGTTTTAGGATTAGTAACATCTAAATTCCCAGAGTTAGAAGATAAAGAGTTAGTTAAAGCTAGAATTAAAGAAGCAACCGAATATGTGCCGCTTGAAAATCTAGCTATCTCTCCGCAATGTGGTTTTGCCTCTACAGAAGAAGGTAATAAATTAACGCCAGAGCAACAATGGGCGAAAATGCGTCTATTACAAGAGATTGCAAAAGAAGTTTGGTAAATAAAAATAAAAGACGGATGTGACTGCGAGTTTGCAAGCACATGCGTCTTTTTAGTGTCTTTGTTTATTTTTAGCGAGATGCATGAAATATTGATAGCCAATCATAATTGTTTCCTTTAGAGCGGTTTTACCAGGTAGATGGCCGCAATTAGGCACAAGAGCAAATTGCAAATTAGGATTATAAGTTTGCTCATAGGTTTCTCTAGCCATTTGTGTCGGTGTTAATAAATCATCTTGCCCTTGAATCATAATGTAAGGAACCTCGATGTTTTGTAAATCACTCGTTAAATCGACTTGCATCATTTCTTTATCCAATGATTGATTTTTGCGCGTGCCATTTAATAATACAGCGATTAAATCTTTCAATTGATAATCAGGACTTGATAGCATAATGGCAATAATTGAAAAAAGTGGGTATTTTTCGGCTTTCTTTGGTTGATAGCCATTGGTGTATCGTTTAATCCAATATTCAATTCTGCGTAAGTCGTATACGGAATGTTTCTTTTTTCGCTTGATTTTGGCTAATATTTTTTGCCGGAATTTTGGCATTTTGGCATGTTCTAAGGCGTAGTAGACGAACTCATTAAAGCCTAAATCGCGCACAATTTGTCCTAAAGCCATGACCCCATTAATTAAGTGCGGCACACGTTTGGTCACTAAAGTAGATAAAATCGTTCCCCAAGAATAACCAAAAAGATACAAATCATTTTTAGGAAACATTTGCTTTAATTGTTTGATTAAATCTTCCGTCATCTTAACGAAATGATTAATCGTAAAGTCTTCTGAAATTTGTCGGTCATTCACGCCACAGCCTAACTGATCCCAATACACCATCAAAAATTTTTCGGTCAATTCAGGAAACATCCCACGACAACCGGCCGAAAATGGTGCTGGACTACCTGGACCACCATGTAAAAAGATGAGAATAGGATTATTGCGAAAACGTCCTTCGATTAAGATTTTTTGCTTGAAACCATCCAGTCGCATCGTCATTAATTCAGAAATTTCATTTTGTTGAATGTTTTTAAAACGCTCCCAAATCATTGTAGTGCCACCTTTTCTTTTGTTCATCTCGATTATATCACGTCAAAAGGAAAAAACATTAAAACTTTCTCATTATTTTGGTTGAACAGCTTGTCTATATTTGTTAGAATAAATGCAATTATAAAAGCATATTACTTTGTGAAATTTTGTTAATTTAGTACAATAAGAAAGCAAAGTTCAAAGAATAAAAGGGAGCGATAAAATGAGTTTTGAAGCGGTCAGCAAGCAAGTGAATCTTGAACTGATTAAATCCATTGCTTGTTTATCTGAAGAAGAGCAAGCATTTAAAGACAAAAGAGACCGAGAATTAAGAGATGTGATTACGGGGAAAGATCAACGTTTTCTATTAGTGATTGGTCCGTGTTCAGCAGATAATGAAGAAGCTGTATTAGAATATGCTAAAAAATTAGCAGCTATCCAAGAAAAAGTCAAAGATAAAATTTTCATCGTCCAACGTGTATATACCGGAAAACCACGTACCAATGGCGATGGTTATAAAGGAATGTTACACCAACAAGACCCAAATGGCGAAACTAACTTAATTCGTGGGATGGTCGCTGTGCGTAAATTACATAAGCGTGTGATTGTTGAAGCTGGTTTAACGACTGCTGATGAGATGCTTTATCCAGAAAACCTAGTCTTTGTCGATGATTTAGTCAGCTATCATGCGGTTGGTGCGCGCAGTGTAGAAGACCAACAACACCGTTTTGTCGCAAGTGGGATTGATGCCCCAACTGGTTTAAAAAATCCAACCAGTGGTAATATGAAAGTCTTATTTAACTCCTTGCATGCTGCACAAAGAAGTCAAGAATTTATCTTTAGTGGTAGTGAGGTTAAAACATCAGGAAATGAGCTAGCTCATGTGATTTTACGTGGCTCTTTAAGTGAACAAGGCCAAGTCATTCCAAACTATCATTACGAAGACTTATTAAAAGCCGTGAAAGCCTACAAAGCGGATGATTACCAAAATCCATTCATCATTGTGGATACCAACCATGATAATTCTGGTAAGCAATATTTAGAACAAATTCGTATTGTCAAAGAAGTGTTAATCAATCGCGCTTGGAATGAGGATATCAAGCAAATGGTTCGGGGCTTTATGATTGAAAGTTACCTAGAAGATGGCCGCCAAGATATTTCTGAAGGCACTTATGGTAAGTCAATTACCGACCCATGTTTAGGTTGGGATAAGACTGAAGAATTGATTCAATACATTTACGAAAATATTTAAACTAAAAAAACACCTACAGTCGAGACATACAAGAACTGTAGGTGTTTTTTAAAAGGTTGTGAAGCTGCTTGCTCAGACATGAAGAAATTCGTGTGTTTACCTACCGCTGAGAAAATCGGATGAAAGGAGATTTTCTCAAGCGATAGGGCGAATTTCACAATGTCTAGCAGCTGAACACCGTCTAATAAGGTCGTGAGAAGGGTCGGTCAGCTACAAGCAGCTTAGGCAGATTATTTTTCGTCAATAATCTCAAAACCGTAATCACGAATATGCTGTTTCAATAATTCTAGGTAATGATTGGCTGTACGTGATAATTGGACTTGGCGATGACGCAGATAACCTAAAGTCATGGAATCATCGACATCGAGCGGAATCGCAATAATTTTATCATCGTTTAGCTCACTACTGATAATTCCCGAACTAATCGTATAGCCATTTAAACCAACCATTAAGTTAAAAATTGTTGCTCGGTCACTGACTTTAATACTCTTATGGTGCGAAGTCGTACTTAATATCTCTTCAGCAAAATAAAAAGAATTATTCTCCCCTTGTTCATAAGATAAATAAGGATAGTCTTCCAAATCTTCTAAAGTAATGATTTTTTTCTCAGCCAATGGATTATAGCGACTCACAAAAACATGTGGCGTTGCGACAAACAATGGGGTAAAAATCAAATCATTTTCCTTAAATAATTTAAGCAAAACTTTGCGGTTAAAATCATTTAAGTATAAAATCCCCAATTCACTTTTGAATTTCGCCAAATCATCTAAAATATTTTGTGTTTCTGTTTCGCGTAAGGTAAATTGATATTCTTTGCTATCCACTGATTTTAATAATTCGACAAATGCATGGACCACAAAAGCATAGTGCTGTGCAGAAACAGAAAAAGTTTGTTTACGGCTCGTGTTTTTATGGTAACGTGTTTCTAAAAGTTGTACTTGGTCTAAAATTTGGCGGGCATAAATCATAAATTCACGACCATCTTCAGTTAAAGTCACCCCAAGTTTACTTCGGATTAATAATTGAATCCCGACTTCTTCTTCTAATTCTTTAATGGCATTTGATAGACTGGGTTGTGTTAAATAGAGTTGTTTAGCGGCTTCGTTTATTGAGCCAGTTTCCACGATTTTATCCAAATAAGCTAGTTGTTGGATACGCATGACGATTCACCTTCTAGTAATTTTACTTTATCGATTAATTTTTGGTAAATATGTTTCATAAACCAAACTTCGCTAACTGATTGGGCAATCTTGTCTACCTCAAGCCAAGCGATTTGACTATTTTCACTAGGCTGAATGCGAATCGGCAAATCAGGGTTAGCGATACAAAGAAAGGTTAGGTTTAGGTGTAAGTGACTAGATACGTATTGACCGTTTTTAACATGACCATCTACGGTTAGGACTTCCAGCGAAAATAGTTGATCTTCTATTAGCTGAAATTCACTTAAGCCACTTTCTTCTTGGATTTCCTTTTTGATGACAGCCACAATATCTGCGTTGCCATCGAGATGTCCGCCCAACCAAGCAAAAGATTGATAGATACGATGATAGGCCATTAATACCTGCTTAAAATCAGGGCTAACAATCCAAGCAGATACCGTTAAATGCGCCACAAGATTTTTTCTTGTCAAAATATTGTCTGCGGATAGCTGCTGTAAAATCAAATCTTTATCTTTTTCTTCTTGCTCGTTATAAGGGATATAATTTTGAACAAATTGATAAATATCTTTCATAATCCTACTTCCTTTACAATGATTTATTGTACCAATCTTTGATGAAAATTCAACTAAAAAGGTTTATTTTATTAAATATTATTTCTGATAATTTTAATTATTACATATCTGGATAGAAGCAGTCCTTTTTGATTGAAAATACTGATATATAAATGTTTTGTAAAATGATACTAAGTTGCTTCTGTGAATTATTAATTAAAAAAGCAAATCATAAAATAATGTCATGAGTTATTTTTAATTTTTTGAGTCCGGGATTTCTAAGGTGCCTTTCTGCTTTTTTTGATTCGCGCGTTTTGGTGCAAAGTCTACTTTTGTTTCTTGGTTATTCGTTATTTCTAGTATAGTATAGTTGCGTGATATAGTTTGTAGCTATAAATGATAATAATTTATAAAAGTTATCCAATATATCAAGCGTGTGTTATGATTGCCTACAAGAAATAAATGAGGAGTGTTGGTTATGAGTACAACAATTATTGGTTTTCCACGTATTGGAGAAAATAGAGAATTAAAATTTCAAACGGAAAAATACTTTAGGAATGAAATCACAGAATCACAACTTTTATCTTTTACAAAAGAGTTGCGTGAAAAACATTGGCGTATTTTACAAAAAGCACAAATTAAAGCTATCCCAAGTAATGATTTTTCGTTATATGATCAAACATTAGATACCGCCTTTTTACTAAATATCATTCCCGCAGAAGTAGCGAATTTAGATTTATCACCGTTAGAAAAATATTTTGCCCTAGCGCGTGGTTATCAAGGGGCAAAAGGCGATGTCAAAGCACGACCAATGAAAAAATGGTTTAATACCAATTATCATTATTTAGTGCCAAAGTTTGAAAAAAATACACAAATTAAAGTCACTGGCAGTAAAATTTTTGATGAATATCAAGAAGCGCGCGAATTAGGCATCCACACACGCCCCGTCTTAATCGGTCCGTTTACGTTATTACAATTAGCCGAGTATGCAGATAACACTTGTGCAAATGATTTTGTCGCTGACTTGGTGGCTGGCTATCAAGATATTTTACATAACCTAAAAGCATTAGGGGCAGAATGGATTCAATTAGATGAACCTTCTTTGGTAAAAGATTTGAATACAGAAGAAAAACAACTATTCTTCCAAATTTATCAACGTTTAACTGAAAACAAAGCACTTAAAATCCTTGTCCAAACCTACTTTGGGGATGTGCGAGATGTATATCAAGAATTAATCGACTTAGATATTGATGGGATAGGCTTGGACTTTGTAGAAGGACGCCAAAATTTATCTTTAGTGCAACAAGGATTCCCCGCAGATAAGACGCTTTTTGCAGGAGTTGTGAATGGTAAAAATATTTGGCGCAATGACTATCAAAAAACATTGGACATTATTAAACAAATTCCTGCCCAAAATATCATTATAAATACGAGTTGTTCTTTATTGCATGTGCCATATAGCGTAAAAAATGAAACTTTTGCGGAAAATATCAAAGCGCATTTTGCCTTTGCTTTGGAAAAATTAGCAGAATTAACTGATTTAGCACAGTTAGTAAAAGGAGAAAATCCGCAAGTCTTAGCAGCAAACCAAGCATTATTCACGAATGAACGAGTGCCACGCGATGAAAAGGTGCATCAAAAATTAGCCCAATTGACCGAAACTGACTTTACGCGTCCAGATGCTTTTGAGGTGCGTGAACAAATACAAAAAGCAAAATTCCAATTCCCATTATTACCGACGACTACCATTGGCTCTTTCCCACAAACCAAGGAAGTGAAGCAAACACGTGCCAAATATAAACGTAACGAGATTTCTAAAGAGCAATATCATGATTATTTAGCCACACGTACGAAGGAATGGTTAAAATGGCAAGAAGAAATCGGCTTAGACATCCTGGTGCATGGGGAATTTGAGCGTAATGACATGGTGGAATACTTTGGTCAAAACCTTAATGGCTATCTCTTTTCGAAAAATGGGTGGGTGCAATCTTATGGAACTAGAGGCGTGAAGCCGCCAATTATTTGGGGAGATGTTTCTAGATCAAAACCAATTACTGTCTATTGGTCTAAATTTGCTCAAGAACAAACCACTAAATACGTCAAAGGGATGCTAACCGGCCCTGTGACTATCTTAAATTGGTCATTCCCACGAGAAGATATCACCTTGAAAGAATCAACCTTGCAATTAGCGCTAGCCATTCAAGAAGAAGTATTGGATTTAGAGGCAAATGGTATTGAGATTATTCAGATTGACGAAGCGGCTTTACGTGAAAAATTACCGCTACGTCAAAGTGATTGGTACACGGAATATTTAGATTGGGCGATTCCAGCTTTTCGTTTGGTGCATAGTAAGGTCCAGCCAACCACCCAAATTCATACGCATATGTGCTATAGCGAATTTACAGATACTATTCCAGCGATTGAGCAGATGGATGCGGATGTGATCAGTTTTGAAGCTTCCCGTTCGAATTTAACGATTTTAGATGAGTTACAAGCACAGCACTTTAAAACCCAAGTCGGTCCAGGTGTCTATGATATTCACTCCCCAAGAATTCCATCAGTTGAAGAAATTGAGCAAACCATTAAGCAAATTTTAGCAAAAGTGCCGATTGAAAAAGTATGGATCAATCCAGATTGTGGACTGAAAACCAGGGGTGAAAAAGAAACCAAGGCAAGTTTGGTACATTTAGTCCAAGCAGCCAAAAATTGTAGAGGAAGTGAGTCGTATGGGCAAACCAAGTCTATCCTTTGAAATTTTCCCGCCAAATTCAATGGTCGGTGAGGAACGCTTGATTCAAACGTTAAGTCAATTAAAAGGTCTTTCCCCGGATTTTATTAGCGTGACTTGTAGTAATCAGCAAGCAAATTTCATTGATACAACCTTAAATGTGGCAGATTATGTCCAAAATCAATTAAAAATTCCAGCCATTGCGCACTTACCAGCCCTTTATTTGACTACTGCAGAAGTGGATTATATTTTACAAGCCTTACAACAACGCGATATCTCACAAATCTTAGCCTTACGTGGTGACTATATTGAAAATAAAGTCCAACCTAATGACTTTCATTATGCTAGTGAGTTGATTGACTATATTCAAGGCAAAGATAACAGTTTTAAAGTAAGTGGGGCTTGCTACCCAGAAATGCATCCGGACTCTAATAATCGCGTGGAAGATATTTTGAATTTAAAAAGAAAAGTCGAAAGTGGTTGCCAACAGTTAATCACGCAATTATTTTTTGATAATGATACCTTTTATCGTTTTCAAGAATCTTGTGCGTTATCTGGCATTAATGTACCGATTTTAGCAGGAATTATGCCGATTATTAATCGTAAACAGGCAATACGCTTAATTCAGACATGTCAAACCAAAGTCCCACGCAAATTCATGGCAATTCTTGAAAAATACGAGTATCAACCCGAGTCTCTCAAAGAAGCTGGATTGGCCTATGCTTTAGATCAGATTGTCGATTTAGTGACCCAAGATGCAGATGGTATTCACCTATATACCATGAATCAAGCACAGACTGCGCGCTATATTTATCAAGCAACCACTTCAATCTTTCAAAACTTATCCCATGCAAGCTAAAAAAGAATCCTCCCAAGCAATTATTCGTTTGCGGAGGATTCTTTTGTTTTATCTGTTAATAAATTGACATCATCTTTAGCTAGGTGATAGTAAATGATTTCAGGAACTAAACGGAAACGACTCGATAAATAAGAACGTCTTGCACGGTTACAAATAGAGAGAATTGTTTTTTCAGTCACTGCATAAAGTCCGTGTGTAAAATATTCGGCTCCTTTAATCTTCTTTTTAAAGCGACGGAAATATTTGCGAGGCTCATGCGCATGACCGGCTAAAATTAAGTCGTAATTGCGAATATCTGGGACATGTTGGATCATATCAGGCTCATGTAAGAGTAAGAGATGCCAGCGAGAATAAGTTTTTTCGTAATGGTATTTGGGTTTTCCCTTCAAAGGATCATCAATACCCGTAACTGTAATCGAGAAATTCTCCATGGAACCAAAAATTTCTTCATTTTTCAGCACTGTAAAGCCGGATTCTTCTAAGGCATTTTTGACAAAGTATTGCCCATTATTGAGATAGTCATGATTACCTAAAATCGCTATTTTTCCCATAGGTGCTGTGAAGCGTTTCATTTTGCGAATCAATTTAGGACTCATTTTCGGGGACCATTTGCCATAATTTTCAATCAAATCACCCGTAAAAACGATAATTTCCGGACGATTACGCTGTGTTGAACGGATCAGTCGGTTGATTTTCTTCGGGCTAAAAAAACGCGAAAAATGCGTATCACTAAAATGAGCAATCGTGACAATGCTTTTTGATTCATATAAATCATAGGCGTGTGAAATGTCGATAATCTCATTGGAATTTTTGTGGATGAAATAATGTTTTTCACGAATCATATAAGGTAAGATAAAAATGACATAAATATAGATTGCTAATATTAAACAAGTTATTGCAACAAACAAGTACATCATTTTCACCCCTTTAAAAAGTATCTACTTAATAGAATAGTAGAAATGACATAAAAAAGCAATTGACTATGTAAAAAATTTGTCAGAGTTTTGTTCAATTCAAAGATGTGCTATAATGAAGCCGTTGAAAATCAATGAAAGGAACAGTTTGAATGAAGATATTTGATACGCATACCCATCTTAATGCGGAACAATTTAAAGACGATATTCCCGAAACAATTGCGCGTGCCCATGAGTTAGGTCTAAGCGAGATGGCCGTGGTGGGATTTGATACGCCAACGATTGCCAAGTCTTTAGAACTAAGCCAAGCCTATCCTGAAATTTATAGTATCATCGGTTGGCATCCGACTGAAGCAGGTAGTTATACGCCAGCGATTGAAGAAAACTTACAAGCATTATTAACCCGTGATAAAGTCGTTGCCCTAGGAGAAATCGGTCTTGATTATTATTGGATGGAAGACCCTAAAGATGTCCAAGAAAAAGTATTTCGCCGTCAAATTGCAATAGCTAGAGAACATCATCTGCCAATTAGTGTCCATACGAGAGAAGCGTTGGAAGATACCTATCGCATTTTAAAAGATGAAAAGATTCATCAAGTGGGCGGAATTATGCATAGCTTTAGCGGTGACGAATATTGGGCCGAAAAGTTCTTAGATTTGGGCATGGAATTATCCTTTAGTGGTGTTGTGACCTTTAAAAAAGCTACCGATGTTCAAGCTGCAGCCAAAATGGTGCCATTAGATCGCTTCTTAGTCGAAACGGATGCCCCTTATCTTGCACCGGTACCTTATCGCGGCAAACGCAATGAGCCTGGCTATACCCGTTATGTAGTAGAAAAAATCGCGGAATTAAAAGAATTATCAGCTGAACAAATCGCTAAAGCTAGTCGTCAAAATGCTTATCGCTTATTTAACTTAGGTGAAGTGAATGACTGATAAAATCAAGATTCAAGAAGTTGTCGTAGTAGAAGGTAAGGATGATACGAGAAGACTGCGTGAATTTTTTGAAGTCGATACCATTGAAACGATAGGCTCGGCTATTGATGAAAAGATCATTGAGCAAATCAAAAAAGCCCAAGCATTACGTGGGGTAATTGTTTTGACTGATCCTGATTTTTCAGGGGAACAAATTAGAAAGAAAATCATGCAAGCTGTGCCAGAGTGTAAACATGCCTTTATTACCAAAGCTCAAGGAAAAAGTCGTCATGCTCATGAAAGTCTAGGAGTAGAACACGCGGATAAAGCGAGTCTATTCGCCGCACTTCAACAGGTCATGACCCCTCAAAGTAGTATGCAAACCTACATTACTCGCGAAACCTTACTTGAGTTAGGCTTGTTAGGTGGAAAGCGCGCCAAGTTTTTACGGCAACAAATTGGTGAACGCCTAAGTATCGGATACACCAATGGTAAGCAGTTAGCCAAACGTCTAGCCATGTTTGCGATAGATGAACAAACATTAAGAGATACGATAAAGAAAGTCGAGGAAGAGTGTGAAAAATAGAGAAATAGCCAATCCCAGTCATACACGTGAGATTTTAGAACGTCATGGTTTCACTTTTAAGAAAAGTTTAGGCCAAAATTTTTTAACCGAACCGAATATCTTGCGTAAAATCGTCCAGACCGCCCAAATTGATGATCAAGTAAATGTCATCGAGGTAGGTCCGGGCATCGGTGCCTTAACAGAGCATCTCGCCCAAAATGCGCATCAAGTTTTAGCCTTTGAAATTGATGATCGTTTAATTCCAGTTTTGGCAGATACTTTAGCTGAATATGAGAATGTGCAAGTGGTTCATCAAGATGTTTTAAAGGCCGATTTGGTGCAAGTGACGCAAGAAGTCTTTACCGAAAACTTGCCAATTAAAGTAGTTGCCAATCTGCCATACTATATCACCACACCGATTATGATGCATTTTCTAGAATCGGCTTTAAAAGTCGATGAAATGGTTGTGATGATGCAAAAAGAAGTAGCTGATCGTATCAGTGCACAACCAGGAAGTAAAGCCTATGGTTCATTAAGTATTGCGGTTCAGTATTATATGCAGGCCCAACTTGCTTTTATCGTGCCCAAAACGGTATTTGTCCCACAGCCAAATGTCGATTCAGCTATTTTGAAACTCACACGCCGTAGTCAACCTGCTGTAGAAGTGATAGATGAAAAAGCCTTCTTTAGATTAACGAAAGCTGCATTCCAACTTCGCCGCAAAACGCTGTGGAACAATCTTTTACACTCATATGGCAAAGATGAGGCAACAAAAAATTGGTTAACACAAGCCTTAGAGCAAGCCAATATCGATCCTAAACGTAGAGGCGAGACCTTGACTTTACAGGAATTTGCTGACTTAAGCAACGCCATGGAAAAATTGAAATAAGCAGAAGAACACTTTTTGCCTGTGGTATTATGTATCATTAGCAAAAAGTGTTTTTTCACGCAAAAAAATCTGTCATCCTATCCTGTTGATACGCACCGCAAATAAGATATAAAATAGAATCTAGACAATTTTTTATAACTATGTGGCTATTTTATGATTTTAATAATTTGTATATTTTATTAATATTTCAGTTTTTTAAATATAAAACATTTGTTAAAAAATAAAAATGTAGTATAATATAGTTGTAGATAACCTACAAGTGTGGAGGAAATTTTTAGATAAAAATGTCAACAATGATAAACGAATATTTTGTGAGCCCCTTCCCATTCCCCAATGACTCCGGATGTTCGTTTTTCATTTCCTCCATCTACTTTTGGACACTGGTAAGAGGTGTCTTATTTTTTTGCTTCCATTTACTGTCTTGACATCATGATAAAAGTGAATTATAGTTAGAACAACCTGTTATTGTCATGACAAAATAGTTGGTTAGTAGATGTATTGAAGAATGAAAAAAGGGAGTTACTTAAAAATGAAAATTCAATCGATAAAAAATTTAACCGTTGCTGCTTTACTGATTGCTTTGGGTATTTTGATTCCGATGGTTATGCCAAAAATTGTCATTGGACCAGCTTCTTACACTTTAGGAAGTCATGTACCAGCGATGATTGCTATGTTTTTCTCACCTTTAATGGGGATTTGTGTCACTTTAGGAACGGCTTTAGGATTCTTTTTAACCTTACCACCGATTATTGGCTTACGTGCGCTTTCTCATATTCTTTTTGTAACAGTTGGTGCACTCTACCTACGAAAAAATCCGCAACTCATTCAAAATCCATGGAAATTACAAGGGTTTAACTTTGTATTAGCACTTATTCATGCTAGTTTTGAAGTTGTCGTAGTTTTTGCTTTTGCTTATTTTGGCAATCTTGCAAACACGACATTTGATCGCAATTATTTTATTTTCTTATTCGGCATGATTGGTTTAGGCGGATTAATCCACAGCATGATTGATTTTAATATCGCTTATATCGTTGCCAAGGCCATTCAAAAGCAAGCCCAAATTCCTGTTTTCGCTATAGCAATGAAAAAGACGAATAATCACTAATCAAAGGCGAACATTTAGCCATTTTTTAAAAGAAACAAATGAAATTTTAGCAATATTTTCAGAAAGTGTGATATGATAGGCGTAAGGTTGTAAGAAGAAGTCTGCTCAAGTCGCTTTACAACCTTTTGGACGGTGTAAATCGACTAGCTACTTCGGCGTATAAGCCACCACGTCTGGTAAAGTCTTCACTTTTGGGACTTTCCCGACGTGTCGGACAAACTTATCCGCTCGTAGCTGATCAAGTCGCTTTACAACCTTATTTACGGTGTTCGGCAGCTAGACATTGTGAAATTCGCCCTCCCACTTGCAAAAATCTCCTTTCATCCGATTTTTGCAGTGGTAGGTAAACACATGAATTTCTTCATGTCTAAGCGAGCTGCCTCACAACCTTTTATTACAGAGTAGGGGTTAGTGCGTTAAGTGCTTTGGGGATGGGATGTTGCCTCTTTGACGAAGAATTTTATTCGCGGTGCTAATCTCGCATTCGCTGCAATTTTTGTAGCAACTCATTAAGGAGATGCACACATGAAAAACAACAAAATTTCAGTTCAATCGATGGCGTTATTAGCGCTACTAGTGGCGATTCAAATTGTTTTAAGTCGTCAATTTGCCATCGAAACGCAATTGATCAAGTTTTCTTTTGCGTTTGTCGCTACATTTTTAATGGGTCTATTTTTAGGTCCTTGGTGGGCTGGTATCGGCGGTGTTTTATCGGATGTTATCGGTATGACCTTACTAGCAAAAAGTCCATTCTTTATCGGCTTTACATTTAGTGCGTTTTTAGGTGGTGTCGTCTATGGCTTATACTTCTATAACAAAGAAGTCACGCTAAAACGCTGTATCGCTTGTGTTTTAACTAATGCGGTATTATTTACATTAATTTTAACGCCACTGTGGCTATCTATCATGTATAATATTCCGTTAAATAGTTGGGCTATTTGGTCTGTACGTTTAATCAAATTAGCCATCACAATTCCATTGCATGTAGCTACCTTGTATATTGTAGGTAAAGCTTTACCAATGGCACAATTAAAACGAAAATTATCATAAAAAAAGCAACCTAGCAAGAGATTCATCCCATCTTTTGCTAGGTTATTTGTATAGGTTCATTTTTTTAGCGATTTGTTCCGCATAATAGCAGACGGTTTGTGGGTCGCGCTTTTTTAAGGCTTCTTGCTCACTCAGCGGTAGTAAATAAAAATCAACAATCACGCGGTCGAAATGTCCTGTGCGCATTGACTGATAAATTTCTAGCTCTAAACTCGTATGCAAAATATCATTGATTAATTTAGCCGTAACACTAGCATTTGCCGAATGATTGGGAAAAGGGATCATTTCAGCCATTATTATCACTTCCATCTGGATCGATTAAAGCGTTAAAAATAGATTGGTTTTCTTGCCAGTAGTTTTCTAATAAATTTGATTTTCGAAGGTGCTTGATAAATAGATGAGCTAAATAAGTCACAGCTTGACGATGACAGGAAAGCAACTCTTTTTGTTTCTCTTTAGGAAGGGTATCTACTAAAAATAAGAAAGGATGAAAGGGTTCATTACGGATGGCTTGATATAAAAGAAGCTCTGTACCCACTTGCAATAAATCTTCCATCTCTTCAGTAGGTACAAATGTGGGTTGTTTAAAGGGAACGATATTGTTTTGCCGCATAATGAAGACACATCCTTTCATCTTGGTGCAGTCTTATTATAGAACATTTTACTTGAATTGTCGTATCGTTTGTAAACTTCTTGCTTATCAAAAGAAAAATCCCTTGCCAATGAAAAGAAATCAATGGCAAAGGACGCTGGGTTAAATCTGTGTTTGAGTAAATTGGGCGTGATAGAGTTTGGCATAGTAGCCGTTTTGTTGCAGTAATTGGTGATGTGTGCCCATTTCGACAATCTGTCCGTGATCCATCACTAAAATTTGGTCTGCAGATTGAATAGTAGAAAGACGATGGGCGATAACAAAGCTAGTTTTGCCCTTCATCATCGCCAAAAAGGCATCTTGTATCTTTCGTTCAGTCAAAGCATCGACAGAACTAGTGGCCTCATCTAAAATAAGCATTGGTGGATTTGAAATCATGGTACGAGCGATGGTAAGCAATTGGCGTTGACCATCTGAAATTTTGACATTTTTCTCACCAAGAGGCGTATCTAATTGTTGAGGTAGACGCATGACAAAATCGTACATAAATGATTTTTTGAGTGCTTCAGTAATTTCTTCATCCGTAGCATCTGGATGACCAAAAACGAGATTTTCACGTAAGGTACTATCAAAAATCCAGGTATCTTGCAGTACCATCCCAAAATTCTTTCTTAATTCATCGCGTTTGACTTTTGCAATATCCACACCATCAATTAGGATTTTCCCGTTATTTACTTCATAAAAACGCATCAATAAATTCACGAGTGTCGATTTACCTGCGCCAGTTTTACCAACAATGGCAATCGTTTGTCCGGGCTGAGCAGTAAAATTGAAATTCTCAATTAAAGGTTGAGAAGGAACATAACGAAAATCCACATGTTGAAATTCAACTTTTCCTTGAATCGACGGTAAGGTAAGTGAGGCTTCCTCTTTCAATGGTTTTTGAGCCAATAACTCAATCGTGCGTTCCATCCCGGCCAGTGCACTTTGAATTTGGGTAGTGAGTCCAGTTAATTCTATAAATGGTTTTGAAAATTGACTCGAATAAATCGTAAAACTAGAAACAGTCCCGATGCTGACCAGTTCAGGATGCTTAATTGCTAATAACCCACCGACACAACCGACTGCCACATAGGCCAAGTGATCGACAAAACGTGAAAGAGGATTGGCGATGGCAGAAGAGAATTGGGCGTTTTTCCCTTTTACATAAAGAATTTGATTCATTTCTTCAAATTTTTGCTGATTAATCGTTTCGTGTTGGAAGGCTTTGACAATTTTTTGATTTCCAACCATTTCGGTAATAAAACTGGACATATCACCTAAAATTGACTGCTGCGCGATAAAGTTTTTTTGTGATAATTTGGCAACCACCCAACTACTCATCACGATAATCGGCGTTGCAATTAACACGACCAAAGTTAACCAAACATTTAAATAAAACATCATGCCCAGTGAAATCACTACAATGGTCCCACCAGAGAAAACTTGGGTATAAATGGCTTGAATCGCAGCCGAAATATTATCCATATCATTGGTAAAGCGGCTCATAATATTTCCGTGAGGCGTGCGGTCATAATAACTTACCGGTAATGAATTAAGATGTAAAAAGGCGTCTTTACGTAGGTTAGCAACACTTAAATAGGCCACACGATTTCCGATACGTTGGATAAAATATTGTCCGAGCACATTAATGACTACTAATAATAGGAAGAAACCAATGGCGCGATAGATTAGGGAAAACTCTACTTTACCGAGTCCAATCATCAAGTCGATAATCTGACCAATGGCATAAGTAAGTAGCACACTAGCGATACCACTCAAAATGCCTAAAGCTAAAGCCGTCCAATTTTGTAGACGAAAACGCCGTAAATATGGCATAAAAGCACTCATTGATTGGCCATTCATTTTTCTTTGTCTCATGCTTTATCCTCCTGTTGTGCTTGATAAATTTCTTGATAAGTCGGACAGGTAGTTAACAACTGCTCATGCGTATCACAACCCACTAAAGAACCGTTATCTAAGACTAAGATTTGATCAGCTCCTTGGATAGAGCGAATTCTTTGAGAAATAATGATAGTGGTACAATCCAATTTTTGTAAGGCTTGTCTTAAGTTCAAGTCCGTTTGGTAATCAAGTGCACTTAATGAATCATCTAGAATTAATATTGGACGCTCGCTAATTAAGGCACGGGCGATAGTTAGTCGTTGCTTTTGCCCACCGGAGAAGTTCTTTCCACCTTCAAAAATCGGCGTGTCTAATCCTTCAGGCAAAGTCTCAACAAATTCTTTCGCTTGAGCAATTTCTAAGGCTTGCCAACATTGTTCATCGGTCGCATCGACTTTTCCCCATTGTAAATTTTCACGAATCGTTCCATTAAAGAGGACACTGGTTTGTGGGACAAGGGCGATTTGTTCACGCAATTTTTGCTTATCGATGGTCTGGATATCTTTGCCATAATACTGAATCACACCACCGCTAATTTCATAAAAGCGTGGCAAAAGAGAAATCAAGCTCGTTTTCCCACTTCCGGTAGCGCCGATAATCCCGATTGTTTCTCCTTTTTGAATGGCAAAGTTCAGCTGTTTTAAGGCTAAACCAAATTTAGAACCATAGCGAAAATCAACATCCTGAAACGCAAAAATAGGTGCTTGATTAGGTTTTGGAAAGTCCTCAGTAATCTGTTCTTGAACGCTAGGCACATCTAGGACTTCATTAATACGTTTGGCAGAAGCATGCGCACGGGTATACAAAATCACTAAATTAGCCACAATAATCAAAGCGAGGAGCATCTGATTCATATAATTGACCAAAGCAAGCACTTGTCCAGCTTGTAGATGTCCAAGATTGACTTTTTGCCCCCCAATTAGAAAAATACCAACAATACCCAAATTCATCACCAAGGTTGTCGCTGGTGATAATAAAGCAGATAGTTGGGTGACACGAAGGTAAGCATCTGATAATTCATCGACACCTTGATTAAATTGCGCGACTTCATCTTTTGTTCGGACAAAGGCACGAATAACGCGAATCCCGCTTAAGTTTTGGGCCACAGATTGGTTGAGTTGATCTAATTTTTCCTGCACTTTTTGATACATTGGAAAAGAACGCGTCATAATGAAATATAATAGTAGACAAAAAATCGGTAAGACTGCCAAGAAGATCAATCCCGCTTGAAAATCAATGCTAAAAGCCATAATCACTGCCCCGATACTTAAAAAGGGTGCTCTGGAAACAAGGCGAATCAACATCGCTAATGCCCATTGAATCTGTGTGACATCATTGGTTAGGCGAGTAATCAAGCTTTCAGTTCCAAAATGATTGAGCTCTTGATGGTTCAAGGTGTTGATTTTCTTCATCAAGACATTTCTCAGTTCAGTTCCTAATCCTTGAGAAGCTACAGAAGCATAATATTGACAAATGATGGCAAAGATAAAACCGATGATTGAAATCAAAATCATCTCTAATGTTGTTTGCCAAATAATTGGGACATTTAGCTTGCTGATTCCTTGGTCGACTAATTTGGCCATAAATAAAGGAAGTAATAGTTCAAAAACCGCTTCTAAAAATTTAAAAATCGGTCCTAAAATGACTTCTTTTTTATAATTGCTTGCATAGCGAAATAAGCGAAACATAAAATTCCTCCAAATCTTTTATATATAAATATGAAATAACTGGGTTTACTTCATCTATTTTACCGTAAAATAGAAGGAAAACAACTAAACGGATGAAAATTTCAGGAAATTTCAAAAATGAGGATAAAACGTTAGAAAGATTTATCAAAGTTTTTTAAAAGTTTTGTTACGAAATTATTACAACGAAAACAGGCGAAAAAATCGTTCCGTCCCACTTTTCTTTAAAATTTTTTAAAAAATAAGACGCAAAACCCCACTTTTACACCTTGCTTGTAACAAAATGTAAAATATTTGCAACACATTTTGACACAAGGTTTTGTATAATGAAAAAGTCAAAATGTAAGAAAGGTGTTGAAATGTGTGTCAATGAAACGAATTCGTCAATCGGCTATTCTCATTGGTTGTTTAGGTCTAAGTTTAATGCAAGCGCCGGTTTTTGCAGATAATATGGACCAATTGAATCAGCAAGAAGCACAATTACAACAGCAAAGTGATCAAATCAGTACCCAAATTCAAAAGACGCTATCAGACGTGAATGATAAGTATGCGCAAGTGGAAGATTTGAAAAAGCAAATTGCTGATAATCAACAATTATTAGAAAAGACACAACAAGAAATCATCGATACGCAAGAAACCATCGCGAAACGTAAAGAAGTGGTTGCCAAACGTTTGCAATCTATTCAAGTAAATAATGCAGCGGATGTGGATTTAAAAGCTTTGTTTGCTGCTAAAAATATTGGAGAACTATTACAACGAATTTATGCGATGACCTTGATTCAAAACTTTGAGAATGAAAAATTTACTAGTCTGAATCAAGCGGTCGATACATTAGAAGATTTAAACAATAAAGCAACACAAACACAAAATAAATTGCAAAAAGATAAAGCAGAACTAGATGTGCAAGTGCAACAATTAGATACAAAGATGGCTAATTTACGCCAACAACTTGCGGATAATAAAGATGCTTTAGCGAAGATTGCTGCTGATAAGGAAGTTGAAAACCAACGTATCGCTGCTGAAAAAGCCCGTCAAGAACGTGAAGCAAAAGAAGCGGCTAAACAAGCACAACAAGCACAATCACAGACAACTACCCAAAATCAAAGTCAAAGCCAAACACAAGTAACCACTCCAAGTCAACCAACTGCGCCATCGACTTCGACAAGTTCTGGTGGTCGTGTGATGACAATGGAATCTACGGCGTACTCTTACTCAGAAGCAGGGGCAAGTTACTTTACTGCCAGCGGAACAGATTTACGCGCGAACCCAATGGCTATTGCTGTTGACCCAAGTGTGATTCCATTAGGTACTTTAGTTGAAGTACAAGGTTATGGTGTGGCTTTAGCGTTAGATACTGGTGGTGCGATTAAAGGGAATATTATCGATGTGCACTTCCCAACGCGTAATCAATGTATCGCTTGGGGGCGTCGCATGGTACAAGTTCGTATCTTAAGTTAATGCAAGCCCAAAAGAGTGAATCCTTAGCTGGTTCGCTCTTTTTTATCGTAAATTCCAAAAACAAAAGAAAATTCTTTATTTATTGACGAACTTAACGCGTGAAATGACGAACAATCCAGTAATTATAGTTTATTTAAAGCGATTTGTGGATGAAATTTAAGCTAAAATCTGTTAAAATATCTTTGTTCGTCATATCTATATGATTTAGGAGGAAAAAATATGGCTTTATGGAAAAGAATTCTAGCTACAGTGTTGGGGGTATTAATCGCCATCGCTATCATTGTAGGTGGGGTATTTGCATTTGCTTATCATGATTTTTCAAGTACAGTCGAAAAAACATATAAGCCAGTTCAACGCCAAAATTCAACCAAAGCAGATTCTGAAAATAAAATTGAAAATAGCCAACCATTTAGCATTCTATTATTAGGGGTAGATACAGGTGCGTTGGGACGTGTGGAACATGGTCGCTCAGACTCCATTATGGTGGCAACCGTGAATCCAACTAAGAAACAAACAACAATTGTCAGTGTCGCACGTGATACTTACATGGAAATCGTTGGTCATAATACCCAAGATAAAGTAAACCACGCCTATGCCTTTGGTGGCGCTGCAATGTCTATGGATACACTAGAAAAATACCTAGATATTCCAATTAATCACTATGTAGCGATTAACATGGGTGGGATCGAACAACTTGTGGATGCTGTCGGCGGAGTAGAAGTTCATAACAATTTAGACTTCACCAATAGTAATTTCCATTTTCCAAAAGGCAACGTTGAATTAAACGGTGAAAAAGCCTTAGCCTATACTCGTATGCGTTATGAAGATCCACGTGGTGACTATGGTCGTCAAGAACGTCAAAGAGCAGTTGTTGCAGCTATCGGTAAGAAAGTAATGAGCATTGAAGGTGTTACGAAATATCGTGATTTATTAGCTGCCGTATCAGAAAACATGCAGACAGATTTAAATCAAGATCAAATCCAAAAATTAGCTTTGGATTATCGCGATGCTTTTAACAATGTGAAAACTGATCAATTACAAGGAACAGGTTTCATGCAAGATGGTGTTTCTTATCAACGGGTGAGTCCAGAAGAGTTACAACGTGTACAGTTAGAACTTAAAACCCAATTAGAAGCGAATTAACCATTTGCCAAAAAGCAATCTGTAGGGAAATGTAATTTTTTCTCTACAGATTTTTTCAAGTTTTAATTGCTATCCCTTTATTACTCGCTTTTTTATTATAAGTGTATCGAGAATTGTAAAAAAATGATGATAATTATTGTTATTATGCTTTTTTTAGCGCGATTTTTTTGTATAATGGAGAAAGAATGTGTAAAAATGAGAGAGGGATAGTCAGATGATTGATTTACATTGTCATATCTTACCGGGTGTGGATGATGGTGCCAAAACGATTGAAGATAGTCTTGACATGGCACGTTATGCGGTGAAACAAGGGATTACCCATATCTTATGTACGCCACACCATAATAATGGAAAATATATTAATCCTAAATCAGAAATTATTGAAAAAGTAGCTGAATTACAAGATGTTTTGGATGAGCATCAAATTCCATTAACAGTTTTAGAAGGTCAAGAAGTTCGTCTAACTACTTTATTGATGGATGATTTGGCAAAGGACCGTCTATTATTTACTGATTTAGACGATACTTATATTTTAATCGAGTTTCCAAGTAATAGTATTCCCGAAAGTGCAGAAAATATTTTCTATCAACTTTTGGATAAAGGGAAAATTCCGGTCATTGTGCATCCTGAGCGTAATGCTGGATTTATCAAAGAACCCAATCGACTAATCGAGTTTTTGGATATGGGATGCCTAGCCCAACTCACTGCGCCAAGTTATGTGGGTAAGTTTGGTAAAGAAATTCAAAAAACAGCGAAATTAATGGTCGAAAATCGAATGGTCCAAATGGTCGCTTCTGACGCACATGGTATCAATAAACGTAATTTTTATCTAAAAGAAGCCTATGATGCGATTGCCAAAGATCAGGGCGTAGAATTAGTTGATAAAATGAAACAAGTAGCCAAGGATTTAGTAAATGGCGACCCAATCGAATTTGAACCTTACCGAGAATTGCGAAGATCAAAATTCTCTTGGTTTAGATAAATATTTAATGGAGGGATTAATTTGAAAAAAATTGGAAAAGTGTTTGGCTTATTGCTTATTGCGGCCATCTCTTTGTCAATTGTAGTCTTTGGTTATAAAGTTTATCAGCACAAAAACTATGAGCAACGACTAGCCAATGCTCAAGTAACGATTAAACAGCAGTCCTCTAAAATGGATGAATTAACCAAGCAAGTGAATCAGTTATTTACAGATGAGAATGATGATTTATTGAACCCTGAGACAAATACGGAGCAAATTTCAGACTTGAAAACGCAAATCAATGGCATGAGAGTTTCTGCGGATAGTTATCAATTGAAAAAACAAGATTTGCCACAAGAAGATGCAAGTTTTGCGGACAAACAAGCTGAATTATTACGCCGTGTGTCACAAGCATACGATAAATCAAATCTTCAAGACCAAATCGCTGCCCTATTTCAAGCAGATGCAGTGAACTGGCAAGCATTAAATGATCAAGCGGTAATCAATCTTGATACCAAGGCAGAAAAAGTGACTGAGTTATTGCAAAAAGTCAGTGAAATGCCTGAAGGAAATTGGAAAAACCTTGCAAATGGGTATCTCAATCTAGCACAAGATGAATGCAACCAAGCAGCAACTACCTTAGATATGATTAATCAAATGGTAGTGAATGGACAAGTTGCTGAAAACGCCAATGCAGATACTTATGCGCAATTAGTAAATACTTTATATTCTGTGAAACATCAAGGTTTATCAGACGCTTTAGAAAATAAAGTGAGAGAAGTAAAGACTCAAATGCAAGCTGCAGGAAGAATGTAAGAAAGGAAATAGGTTGATGGAAGTCGAAGAAACAATTGATTTAAAAGATATTTTTACGATTATTAAAAAGCATGTTTTTACCATTATCGTATGTATGTTTGTGGGATTAGGTTTAGCAGGAGGATTAACTTTCTTCGTATTAACACCAAAATATAGCTCACAAGCGCAGTTAGTCGTAACTTTACCACAAAACCAAAACACAAATACAAATGATGTCAATGTAAACCTACAAATGATCAATACTTATAAAAATCTGATTAAAGGGGATTTGATTTTAAATAAAGTCAAAGATCAATTAAAAGAAAACTATGGCATCAATATGACTGTGCAAGAAATTGATGATGCGATTGATGTTGTTCAATCAGAAAACTCATTGATGTTCTCATTGGTGGCTACTTCTACTAAAGCTTTAGATGCAGAACGTTTAGCCAACACAACAGCAACCATCTTTAAAGACACGGTTAAAGAAGTCTTAGGAGAAAGTGTTGATAAAATTTCAATTATTTCAAATGCAACAGTGAATAATACACCAATTTCACCAAACAATACGCGTAACTTGCTTATTGGTGTGCTAGCAGGGATGATTGTTGGTTTTGGGATGAGTTTTGCCGTTGAATTCTTAGACCGCACAGTCAAAGGAGAAAAATTTGTGCGCGACGAATTAGGCTTAACTATCTTAGGAACTATTCCACAATTATCTGCCAAAGAATTACAAGACAATACACGTCGAGCATCTGGACATGTGGTATCTTCAAATAGTGGACACCATCATTCTGGAAATAGCAAACATCGTCGTTCAAGAAGTCGTGTGTAGGAAGGTGAATATAAATGGCAAAGAAATATGATAAGAAAAACTCAACAGCTACGAAGCCGGTGAACTTAATTACGCTATTAAATCCAAATTCACCGATTTCTGAACAATATCGTACCGTTAGAACCAACTTGCAATTCGCAGTTGCTGGGGACCAACCTTTACGCAGCATGACGGTGGTTTCATCTGGCCCTGGTGAAGGAAAATCAACTTCATCTGCCAACTTAGCAGTCGTTTTTGCCCAAGCTGGTCGTCGTGTATTATTAGTTGATGCGGATATGCGTAAAGCAACGGTTCATAAAACATTCGGTCTAAGCAATGAAGTGGGGCTAAGTAATTTAGTCAGTGGTCAACAATCTGCTTCATCAGTGATTCAACCATCTGGTGTAGATAACCTATCAGTGATGACAGCTGGTCCAACCCCACCAAACCCAGCCGAATTACTTAACTCTCGTCGTATGAATGTGGTAATGGAAGAATTATATCAAATGTTTGATTTGATTGTATTTGACTTACCACCAGTAATGACGGTGGCTGATGGATTAATTATGGCTTCAAAAACAGATGGTACCGTAGTGGTTGTTCGTGAAGGTGTCACACGTAAAGATTCTATCTTAGAAGCGAAAAACCGTCTGATTCAAGCTAAAGCACGTATTTTAGGCGTTATCTACAATGGTGCGGAACAAATGAATGAAAGTAGCTACTATTACTACTCAGATAAATAATCAATCCTAAATAAGGTGAGCGTTGTCTTGCCTTATTTTTTTTGAACAAAATGATTGACTGTGTTATAATATGATAAAATTTATCGTGAATATTTACACGATAGCAAAAGAATGGAGTGGAAAATGATGAAAAAGTGTCCAAGTTGTCAAACAGAAGTGGAAGAAGAGGTGTTGGTTTGTCCTCAGTGTGGTTATCAGTGGGAGACAAATGCTGAGAAAGTAGAGCAAGTCGTGTCTGAAGAAGTTGTATCCGAAGAAAAGACCCAAAGCGTTCAACAAGCAGCCACTGAAGAAGCGTCAATTCCAGAAAATGAAAATCAAGCATCGCAAACAACAGATGCCACCCAAACGCCTGAAGAATCTAAAGAGGATGAAAAGCGAGACGGTAAAAAAGTGTTGGATTTTGAAAAATTAGATGACTTTGAAGCTTTAAAGCCGCATATTGATCAAGCAAAGAATTATTTTGAAGAGCTTAAAGAAACTATCTTACATCCAGCAATCGGACAAACCAAGTATAAAACATTAGGTATTATTAATTTCATTGTGATTGGTTTATTATTTTCATTGACTTTCTCGAGATTGCTTGGTGTGATGCTAAAAGGTATCTATGGAGCGATGAATCAATTTACGAACTTGTTTGGTTTTGGTCATTCATCCTATGGTAGTTCATCGATTTCGGCCTTTCCAATGTTTTGGTTGTTCTTATTAGCTATCTTTTTAACACAAATTATCTTAGTGTTGGTCTACTGGATATTTGAAATTATTATGCAAAAAGAAGGAGCCGGCTTTAAAAATGCCTTAGACCAAATTTTTGAACCATTAAGTGTCTTAGTAGTTGTGGGCATCGTGGCTTTTGTTTTTGCCTTACTTGGTTCAGCTTTCTTAAAATTAGCACTGATTCTTTGTGTATTATATTTATTGATTTTACGCTATAGTTTTGATGGAAATATTTGGTTAATTGCTAATCCTAAGGGCTTCAATCGTTTTTATATTACGATGATTCCAGTTGTACTATATAGTGTAGTCAGTTACTTTGTTTTCAAAATCGTCCTTGGTGTGTTAATCGAAAATTCAAATTTCTTAGGAATAATCGAAAATATGCTTCGTTTCTAAAAGTAAAAAAATCTCAGTTGGTTTCAGATGAGGGACCGACTGAGATTTTTTTGTTTCCTTTGTGTCATATAGGATGATGTAAAAGCGTTTAATAAGGAGTTAATGTACACGCCGGAAACCTCTGTAAAACACAAAGTAGTATAATTATAACACGGATATGATTATCGGTAAATAAAATATAGTTATAAAAATGGGAAATAAACATTGAATCATAAATATTGTTATGGATTATTTTCATGATAGATGATATTAAATAGTTGAATTAAATAATGTGGTTTGAAGCGATAAAATTTTATTATCGCTGAAAATTTTCAAATTAGTTGCGAAAATATCGTGTACTCAGATATAATAGCCTCAAATTCTTTGAAAGGATGATGTGCATGACTAGACCAATTATTGGTATTGCTGCAAATGAAACGTTTGATCCAGGTAGTACGCTTTATCATTTGCCAGTCAGCTACACCCCAAGAGGCTATATTGAAGGGGTTCAAAATGCTGGTGGTATTCCGCTATTATTACCAATTACTGATCCTGACTATGCAAAAACTTATGTCAATCAGATTGATAAGTTGGTATTAGCAGGTGGGCAAGATGTATCACCAGAAATTTATGGACAAGCACAAAAGACAGATGGTAATTATTCAAAAACTCGTGATGATTTCGAACAAGCCTTAATTACTGAAACATTAAAACAAGGAAAACCGATTTTTGCGGTCTGTCGTGGGATGCAGCTACTAAATGTTTATTTTGGTGGCACCTTGTATCAAGAAATTGGTCCTTTAACTGGTGTCGAACATATGCAAGATCCTATTCCTCGTGAGGAGCCTTCGCATGATTTGCTGTTAGAAAAAACAAGCAGCTTACATACCATTTATGGCAACCAAGGGAGAATCAATTCTTTTCATCATCAAGCCGTAGAGAAACTTGGCGAAGAATTACAAATTACTGGCAGATGTAGCGATGGTATGATTGAATCCGTTGAAAATAAAAAGCGTCATATTTTAGGTGTGCAATGGCATCCAGATTTTGCCTATACACATTTAAAGCAAGAACAAGAAGTATTTGATTATGTCGTCAAACAATTATAAAAAGGAAGGAAGAATGAAATGAAAAAAATTGTTAGTTTATTATTTGTAGCAAGTCTTTTCTTAGCAGCATGTGGCAATACAGCAACAAGCTCTAAGGAAAACAAATCTACCAAACAAGAAATTGCTGTCTCAACACCAGGTGAATTATCAACACTCGATAGTGCACAATATACTGATGTGAACAGTTCTGATATGATTGGTCAAGTTTCAGAAGGATTATACCGTTTAGATAAAGATGGAAATCCTGAACTTGCGATGGCCAAAGAAGCGCCTAAAGTGAGTGAAGATGGTTTGACTTATACTTTCAAATTGCGTGAGGCGAAGTATAGTGATGGGACACCGGTTCGTGCACAAGATTTTGTGTATGCTTTCCAAAATGTGGTCGATCCGAAAACAACTTCTAGCTCAAGTCATCGTATGGATATCTTCAAAAATGGCGAAAAAATCCGCAACGGGGAGCTGCCTGTTGATCAATTAGGAGTTAAAGCACTTGATGACCAAACGTTAGAATTAGATTTAGTCGCACCGGCACCATTTTTACCAGAAATTTTAACAGGTACACCATTTATGCCAAAACAAGAAAAATTTGCCTCTGAAAAGGGGAAAGCTTATGGCACAAGCGCAGAGAATTTTGTCGGCAATGGACCTTTTGTAATTAAAGGATGGGATGGCAATAATGAAAGCTGGACCTTGGAGAAAAATCCAACATACTGGGATGCAAAAAATGTGAAGTTGAAAAAAGTGAAAGTACAAGTCGTCAAAGAAATTGCGACAGGTGTCAACTTATTTAATGATGGTCAATTAGACTATACGACTTTGAGCGATGTTTATGCACAAAACAATCAAGATAATAAATTAGCCCACTTTGTACCTAAAGCGATGGTTGGTTATATCAGTGTAAACCATAAACGTCCAGTAACCGGGAATTTACATGTTCGTCAAGCTATTTTACAAGCCATTAATAAGAAGAGCTATACGAAGAATGTCTTATCCGATGGTTCTCAACCGTTAAATGGCTTTGTTCCAACTAACTTTGCGAAAAATCCAGAAACTGGTGAAGACTATCGCAAAGAAGCTGGTGACTTGATGCCTTATGATTTAAAAGCTGCTCAAAAGAATTGGGAATTAGCGAAAAAAGAATTAGGTAAAGATGAAATCGAGTTGGAATTACTCGCTTCTGATACAGCTACTTCTAAAAAGACAGTTGAATTCTTACAAGGTCAGCTACAACAAAACTTACCTGGCTTGAAAATCGATATTAAAAACGTACCATTGCAAAATCGTTTAGACTTACAAGACAAGAGTGAATTTGACTTAGTATATGGTACTTGGACACCGGACTATGCTGATCCAATCAATTTCTTAGAGTTCTATGATTCTACAGGTGGTTTGAACTCATCAGGTTATGCCAATAAAGCATATGATGCAGGTTTAGAAGAAGCCCGTACGACATTAGCCAAAGATCCAGCCAAACGTTGGGATAAATTAATTGAAATGGAAAAACAATTAGTCGAAAAAGACACAGCCGTATTACCATTCTACCAAGGCAGCGTGGCCTATCTTAAATCAGAACGCCTACACGGATTACAAGTCTTCCCATTCGGCCGCACCGTATCCTACCGACTCGCATACGTAAAATAAGGTTGTGAGGCAGCTCGCTTAGACATGAAGAAATTCGTGTGTTTACCTCCCACTGCAAAAATCGGATGAAAGGAGATTTTTGCAAGTGGGAGGGCGAATTTCACAATGTCTAGCTGCCGAACACCGTCAATATAAGGTTGTAAATCGACTCGATCAGCTACGAGCGGATAAATACTAAACAATGCTCTTTTCCTTTTTTATTATAGAAGGAAAGGAGCATTTTTTAAGCAAGTTTTTCGCTATTTTTACCTATTCGTGATAAGGTAACAGTTGTCAGAAAGAAGGGATTTAAGTGCGTTATCATATTATGGAAAGCAATGATATCCGCATGAATTTAGCTACAGAAGAATATTTAATGAATCATGCCGATGTCAGCGAACCGCTATTTTTAGTTTATATTCAATCACCTTGTGTTATCATCGGACGTAATCAAAATGCTTATGAAGAACTCGATTTAAATTATTTACGTGAAAACCAGATTACGCTTACTCGCCGAATTTCTGGTGGCGGCGCAGTATTTGATGATTTAGGCAATATGAGTTTTAGCTTTGTGAAAAAACGCGATGAGGTTCAATTTGGGGATTATCAGAATGTGACCGAACCGATTTTAGCAGCGCTTCACAAAATGGGCGCAACGCAAGCACAAAGCGGAGGACGGAATGATTTGTACATTGATGGTTTGAAATTTTCGGGAAACGCGATGTATAGCAAAAATAATCGTACTTATTCGCATGGAACATTAATGTATAATGTGGATTTAAGTGTATTAGATCGCATTTTGACCGTCTCTAAGGAAAAAATTGCCTCAAAAGCAACCCCGTCCGTGAAGAAGAATGTCACAAATGTGAAAGGATATCTCAAACCAGAATATCAATTCGAACGTACCGAAGATTTCCGTGATCAATTATTGTGCGAATTATATGGCGTAAAAAATCTAACAGAGATTAAAGACAAGGAGCTAATATTAACGCAAGCCGACCGTGAATCTATTCAAAAATTATTTGATGAAAAATATGCCAATGATGCGTGGATTTTTGGGGAAGCACCAGCCTTTGAATATAATAAACGCACGCGCATTGCTAGTGTCGGTATTGTCGATGTGAAATTAAATGTCGTTCATGGCAAAATTTCTGCAGCTAAGATTTTTGGCGATTTCTTTGGCCAACAACCAGTTGAACAACTTAGTGACTTTTTGGTCGGCAAAGAATATCGTTTTGAAGCGATTGAAAAAGCATTAAAACAAATAAAGGTAAGTGAATATATCCATAACTTAACGAATGAGGATTTCTTAGCCTTACTTTTTAGTTAATATTTGTAGCGAAAAAAGTGGCAAAATCATGGAAATTACCTAAATTTGTTTCATCGTACTAGCTAAATGGCAAAGTTTTTGCTACAATGGGAATGAACTATTTTAAAGATTAAAGGAGACATTTAAATGATTTCAGCAAGTGATTTAAGAGCTGGTATGACTTTTGTACAAGATGGCAAATTAATTAAAGTTTTAGAAGCAAGCCATCACAAACCAGGTAAAGGAAATACAGTAATGCGTATGAAATTACGTGACGTTCGTAGTGGTGCAACTTATGATACTACTTTCCGTCCTGAAGAAAAATTCGAACGTGCACACATTGATACAAAAACTGTTCAATATCTTTACACAATGGATGACACAGCGTATTTCATGGATTTAGAAACTTATGAACAATACGAAATTCCAACTGAAACTGTAGAAACTGAAATGAAATATATCCTTGAAAACATGGAAGTTAAAATTCAATTCTTTGGTTCTGAAGTCGTAGGTATCCAATTACCAACAACTGTAGTCCTAAAAGTTGAAGAAACACAACCATCAATCAAGGGCGCAACTGTAACTGGTTCAGGTAAACCAGCTACTATGGAAACTGGATTAGTTGTAAACGTACCAGACTTTATCGAAGCAGGCGAATACTTAGAAATCAACACTGCTGAAGGTACTTACGTAAAACGCGCAACTAAGTAATACTGAGAAAATGGGATGTGAGCAAATCGCATCCCTTTTATGTTAGGTTGTGAGGCAGCTCGGGCAGACATGAAGAAATTCGTGTGTTTACCTACCACTGAAAAAATCGGATGAAAGGAGATTTTTGCAAGTGGGAGGGCGAATTTCACAATGTCTAGCTGCCGAACACCGAGTATTAGGTTGTGAGAAGGGTCGATCAGCTACAAGCAGCTAAGTTTGTCCGGAATGGTGATGAGCATGTGTGGTTAGTTTGCAAAACTGTAATGGTTGAAATCGCGTTTTCTAATCATTTGTGAAAAAATAGATTAAAAAGAATTGAATAAAATGAGGTGTTTTGAGTGCGTGGGTATTCTTTAGAAAAGATGAAACACGTCGGCTTAGTATTAATTTTAAGCGTATTAATTGGGTTATCTGTTGGGGCGTTGGATGCAGGCTTCGGACGTGTATTAGACTACATCAGCATCTTTTTCCATCAACATAAACATATTTTATTACCATTTTTAGGCTTTGCGGGTATGTTGTTTGTGCATATCCAATTAAAATATGGGAAGGATAGTCATTTAGGCATTGGCTTGATTTTCAAGGCTGGGTATGGAGAAGTCAGTAAAGTACCCAAACGTTTAGTACCTTTTGCAATCTGCGGCACGTGGTTGACTCATTTATTTGGTGGTTCGGCCGGTCGTGAAGGGGTTGCGGTACAAATTGGGGCAACGGTGGCTCATGCATTTGGTCGTCAATTTCAAGGCATGAATTATAAACGTTTTATCGTCATCGGGATGGCTTCAGGGTTTGCCGGCTTATTCCAGACACCTATTGCTGCGATATTTTTTGCGATGGAAGTCTTGGTAGTAGGGCATTTAACCTATGATGTATTACTTCCTACGATGGTTGCTTCTTTTACCGCTAGTTTTACTTCAGAATTTTTAGGACTAAGCAAATTTAGTTATCACTTAGTATTAGATGATCGCCTGCCTTGGTTTTTAATTGTACGCTTAGTTATTTTAGGTATTATTTTCGGTTTAGTTGGTTATTTATTTGCGAGAACGATGCGCTTAACTCGGCTAACTTTAACCAATCATTTTCCTAATCCAGTATGGCGAATCGGGATTGTTGGTATTATTGTGAGTATTTTATTATTTGTTTTTCACGATGGTCGCTATGCAAGTTTAGGGACGAATTTGATTGTGGACAGTTTTCACGGAGGTACCATTTACCCCTATGACTGGCTATTAAAAATGATATTAACGGCCTTGACACTTGCTTGTGGTTTCCAAGGTGGGGAAGTGTTACCGATGTTTGCGATTGGTTCAACCTTAGGAGCTGCTTTAGCCGGGATTTTTGCCTTGCCAGTGGATTTTGTGGCGGCACTTGGTTTTGCAAGTGTCTTTGGTAGTGCGACGAATACCTTCTTAGCGCCAATCTTTATCGGTGCAGAAGTATTTGGCTTTGATGCGATTCCTTACTTCTTTATCGTTTGTGCGATTGGTTATCTATGTAACGGAAACCGCAGCATTTACAGCCTACAAAAAATCGAAAAAGAATTTTAATCAATTATTTCCCCCAATAAGTTCGACTAAATTAGACTTATTGAGGGAATTTTTTACTTTTCATTAGGTAATGTTACACTAGGATGTGTACGAAGATAGCATTCTTTTTGGCTGCGTGTCAATTGTTTGAAGGCATACTCTGCTTTCTGGGCCTCACTTCTGGTAGCAAAACTTTCAGCATGAATCATCTGAAGCGGACGCCGTTTAGCTAATTTGGTATATTTTGCACCGATGCCTTGATTATGCTCATTTAAACGGCGAGCTAAATCCGTCGTATAGCCACCGTAAAACGTGCCATCTTTGCATAATAAAACGTAAAAATAATGTACTTTACTTTCCATAGAGCATCTTCTTTATCGTAGGGGTATATTCACCGTTTGCATCATAGGTATAGATGGGTGGCAGCACTTTAAGCCCGTCTTTTTTTCCTTGATAAATCCCTTCAACCAATAAAATATTCGCCTCTTTGCCTTCTTTAGGATAAATGAATTGAATCTTTTTCGGTATTATCTTAGCTTGCTGCATGGTTTCAATCACTTCTAAAAAGCGATCAGGGCGATGAACAAGACATAATCGGCCATTCATTTTAAGCAGATGTGCACTGGTTTGAATGACGGTCTCTAAATTGGTGTAAATTTCGTGGCGCGCGATGGCAAGATGTTCATTCGGATTTTTATGATTGGTTGGTAAATCTTTAAAATAAGGCGGATTGCATAAAATTAAATCTACCGCATCATGGCCAAGATATTTGGGTGCGTTTTTCAAATCATCTTGAATGACGGTCATCTGATTAGATAAGCCATTTAGTTGAATACTGCGTTTTGCCATATCAGCCAGCCGCTCTTGTAATTCAATTTGGATAATTTCAGCTTGCGTATGACGGCTAACAAATAGGCCGACTGCACCGTTACCTGCACACAAATCTACAATCTTTCCCCGCTTTGGAATATTCGGGAAATTAGCCAATAAAACAGCATCTAATGAGAACGAAAAAACTTCGCGGCTTTGAATAATTTGGATATCTTCAGCAAATAACTGATCAATCCGCTCGTTAGGTAATAAATCGATTCTTTCTGACATTTTTACTCCTTGGTTATTTTAAAAATGTTTACATACTAAAAATAGGCAATAATATCTGTTACTTTATTTAGTTCAGTTATTTGTACTATTCGCTTCTTTTCACGAACTATTATACTATGAATTAATGGAACGAAAAAGGAAAAAATACTTGTCAATTCATTCGTTTACAAGATATACTAAAAGACATAAGAAGAGAAAAGGAGAGCAAAAAATGTTCTTTAGTTTTATGCGTGGCTTTTGTCGTGTATTGTTCTTTGTCATTAACGGCAATTTAGAAATTCAAAATAAAGAAAAATTACCACAAGATGAAAATTATATATTAGTTGCGCCTCATCGTACTTGGTGGGATCCTTTGTACCTTGCTGTAGCGGCTAGACCGAAAAAATTTGCATTTATGGCCAAAGAAGAGCTATTTAAAAATCCGATTATTCGCTTTATTTTGGTTCATTCCAATGCTTTTCCAGTCAACCGTCAAAAGCCCGGACCAAGTGCCATTAAAACACCAGTAAAATTGTTGAAAAATACGGATTTAAGTTTAATCATGTTTCCCTCAGGTAGTCGTTATTCTTCAGAGCTAAAAGGCGGCATGACAGTGATAGCGAGAATGGCCAAAGTACGGATTGTTCCTTGTGTGTATCAAGGTCCGTTAACTTTAGGTGGGCTATTTTTGCGTAAAAAGGTCGTTATTCGTTTTGGTGATCCGATTGATATTTCAGATGTAAAAAAATCGGATAAGGCAGGGATTGCGATGGTTGATGAACGCTTAATGAAGGCTTTTAACCAATTAGATTATGAAGTGAATCCAGAATTTAAATACGTCATTCCAGAAAAGAAGAAAAAATAAGTGGAAAGTCAAGGGTGAATCTCGCTCTTGACTTTTTTAGGTGAAAAAAAAAAGACTGATTAAATAACCAGCCTTTGTGTATTTTGCGTGAACACAGTTATGAATCATACATGTTTTTTGATACTATCCTTCCATCAAACAGGTAATTGCTACTAACCAATGAAAAAGTCAATAAAAATAGGGAATGTACTTACTCACTGAGAATGGGGGAGATGAGTTTGACATAAAACAAATGAAGAGAATAAATTTTCTAAAGACTTTTTCTTAAATCCCACAAACAAAATACAAGTATTATTATATTTGAAAAATCACAAAATAAAAGCAAATTTCCTAAACGACAAATAAAATTGCTTAATTAACAAAAATTATTGACAAACTTGTTCTAAATCATCAATGACTTCAGAAAAATAGGTGCGTGATAGAGGCAGTAAAGTATTATCTTTTAATTGAACAATGCGTTTGCCACGACTAACATCTTTTACTGCATGTTTGTTGACAATAAAAGAGCGATGAATTCGTAATAAATCCTCATGCAGTACCTCAACCTGATTTAAGGGCAAGTAGAATTCATACTGTAAGTTGGGACCGACAAACCGTATTTTATGCATACCGTTTGATTCAATATAGCGCAAATTTTTTAACGGAATTTTCATGAGTCGACAGCGATCTTTGATAATTAAGCTATTTTGTCCGGCTTGGTGCTTTCGTTGAAAATAGTAATTCACTTGCATTTCAACGTCGGAAGCAAATTGCATATAATACTCATTTTTATTAAGAACAACAGCAGAGGGCCATTTTGTTTTCAAGGTCACTTTATTGGTATCATGGTTGGTAATGAGTACAAGTTGTCCTTTACTATCCAAGCGATGAATATCCTCAATTAACTCTAAATGATTTTTTTCATCCATATTTATCGGGATAAAATAAAGATTTACGCTTTCTGATTGCGGAAGATTGGCTAATAAAAAATCAGTTTGACTATATTGTATTAGCGTTTCTTTTTGATGACGCAATAATTGGATTAATAGATTTTTCAAGATAGCCTCCCCGTTTTGCTGTGTTTCGATGAGATAAATAGCCATTTTTAGCTCCTTTCTGTATGAATATAGCAAGCAAAATTATTTGACGATTTTCATTTATTTTTAATTAACTATCAAACAATATAACATAAAATGAAGGAAAATAAGTGGAAATTTTTTCGCAACTTGCCATGGATTTTTAGTCGTCATTTTGAGAAAATTTTTCAAACAAAATCAAACAAGAACATATAGACACATAAAATACAGAGTGCTATAATTAAAAACGAAGAAAAAAGAGTAGGTGATGGATGTGAAATTACTACATACAGCAGATTGGCATTTAGGAAAAAAGTTGCATGGATTTGATATGTTACCTGATCAATCGTATATCTTAGAGCAGATTCTACAATTGGCCAAAGAAGAGAAGGTTGATGCGATTATGATTACTGGAGATATTTATGACCGTGCAATTGCCAGTAATGAAGCGATTCAATTAGGAAATCAGACTTTTAGAAAATGGAATCTCGAGGAACAATTTCCGTTATTGATGATAAGTGGTAACCATGATTCGGCCACACGCTTAGCTACAGGAAAAGAATGGTTCGCAGCTAATCATTTTCATTTAAATACCACAATTAAAGAGAGTTTGACGCCCATTACATTAGGGGGCTGTCAGTTTTATCTGCTTCCCTATGTAGAATTAATCGAGGCACGTTTTTTTGTTGAAAATGAGGGATTGGTTGAAGAAGCGCCAAATTCATTGTCACAAGTATTGCAAATTATTATTCAAGAAATGCAGAAGACTTTTGACCCTAGTAAAAAGCATATATTTATTGGACATTTATTTGTGGCGGGGAGTTTGCGTCAAGAATCAGAAACACCATTAGAGATTGGTGGCTTACAAAGTGTGGCCAGTGATTTATTTGATGCATTCGACTACGCTGCTTTTGGTCACTTACATTCTGCCACAGCTAATTTGAAGGGAAAAGTACGCTACAGTGGCTCGCCATTGAAGTATTCTGTTGGTGAATATCGTGATCCAAAGGGGGTCCGAATTATCGACACAGATTTATTAGCTAGTGATTTTGAGCAAGCGACACGATTTGTTCCACTACAGCCTTTGCGTGAAGTCCATCATTTAGAAGCAAGCTTTGAAGATTTGTTATATCAACGGGGAAAATTAAAAGAATATGCCAATGATTATTTGTCCGTTTCACTATCCAATGAAGAAGTCATTATGCAGTTGATGAATCAGTTACGCCCTTTATATCCTTACTTACTCAATGTGACACGTAAAGAAAGACAACGCATAGACTCAGCAACCGAGCGAATCCCTCTATCTAAAATCAACCAACCAGAAGCATTGATTCAAGATTTTTTTATTCGCTTATATGAGGAACCGTTGACCGAACAACAGCAAAATTGGATAAAAGATGCAATGAATCAAGTAAGCGGAAAGGATGAATAATAGATGCTACCTCAAAAAATCCAAATGAAAAATTTTGGTCCGTATGTAGATGAATGTGTGGATTTTGCTGATTTGCAAGCAGATGGTCTATTTTTGATTACGGGCGATACTGGGGCAGGTAAGACTACCATATTAGATGCGATGACCTTTGCCCTTTATGGAAAAGTGACGTCTGATAAGCGTACACCACTTGAGATGCGTAGTCACTTTGCCGATGAAACAGCAAAAACCGAGGTTCAATTTACCTTTTCTCATCAAAATTATACCTATAAAATTACGCGTCAACCAAGGATGTTCATTCCAAAAAAGAATGGCGAAAAGAAAAAAATCGAACACAATGTCCACTTAGAAGTATTTGATGAAGAACAACAATTAATCCGTCATATTACTTCTATAAAGGATGTTAACCAATTCGTCGATTCTTTATTACATTTAACAAGTGAACAATTTTCTCAGATTATGTTACTACCTCAAGGCAAATTTCAAGAGTTTTTATTGTCAAATAGCAGTAGTAAAAGTGACATTTTGCGGACGATTTTTAATACCCAATTTTATCGCCAATTAGCTGATAGAATGAAAGAGAATTATAAGCAAAAAGAAAAATTAGTCAATCGTCAAGTAGACCAACTGTATCAACTAACAGAACAATTTCAGTTTGCTCAAGCTGATGATCAAATAGAAAATCGTGAAACGACAAGTCTGGAAAATTGGCCCGAACTTTTTGCAGCTGATTTAAAGGAACAAACTCAGCAGTTGGCGAGTCAAAAAAATACCCTTCAAGATCAACGTCAATTTCAAGCAAAGTTACAAGAACAATTACAACAAGTTCAGGAGTTGGCCAAACAACAAGCAGAGGGCGAAAAATTAATAGCTAGGCAAGCACAATTAATAGAAAATGAACCTAACATGATGGTATTATCAAAAACCATCGAGCATCTCAAATGGTTTGCCCAACAAAAGCATGAGTTAGAGCAATATGAAAAAGAGCAACAAAAATACCAAGACTATTCATCAAATTTAGCGACTACGAAAGCTCAACAAAAAGATAATGAAGCAGCTATGCGACGCTTTGATCAAGAACAAGATTTAAGAGCAAGTTGGCAAAAAAATCTAGAATTGGCACAACAACAAAAATACCAATTAGATGAATTACTGCCAATTGCTAAAGATTACGAAGAGAAGTTACAAGCTTTTGAAATACTCAAAGTAAAAACGGCCAAATCTTTTAACAAATTGCAAGAATCAGAACAAGCTTTGGCTAAAGAAAACCATGCCTTGGAACAATCAGAAATAAAATTAAAGCAAATTCATCAGCAAATTCAGCAATTTTCTCAAGTGTCTCATAAAGTGGAAAGTTTGCGCGACTGGTTAAATGCTGAGTCGCAAAAACAAAAAGTCCTCAAGCAACAACAAGCGCTACAAAAGAAACGGCCGGAAATTCAAAAGAAAATAGCATCAGAAAATCAAAAACTTCAACAGCTTTTAACACAAATTGAAGCGCAAAGAAAAATCAATGTGGCGTTATTAAGTGCGAGATTACGTCGTTTGCTTAAGCCAGGTGAGCCATGTCCAGTCTGTGGTTCAATCGAGCATCCTGGTGTTGCGCATGAGACAACAGCCGACCAACAAGCATTAATTGAAAATGAGCAAGCCTTACAGCAATTAGAAGCGAAACTCCAAATTTGTCAAAAGCAACAAGGGGCTTTAGCAACACAAAGCTCAGAAATTGCGGGTCAATTAGCAGAATGTATGCAACAAATTGATGAACAGAATCAATTACAATCACAATTAATGATGGATTTCTTCAATTACATGCAAGCAAACCTTTCTTGGTCAGCTATTGATGAGTTAAAATCTGCGCCATTAACAACAGCGTCAATCGAGCAGTTCCGTGAGCAATTCCGTCAAACACTTAACGAGTTTATTGCAAATTCTGAAAAAATCCAGGCCCAAATCACTCAAGAAAAACAATGTCAAAAACAACTTCAAGACAGTTTAAGCCATGCACAGGAAGAAAATCAGGACTTGCAAAAACAATTGCTTCAATCTGAAAGTCAATTGAATACCGTGAAAGAAAGATTAGGTGAACAAACCTACACAGCCTTACAGAAAAAAAGTTTACGAGTGGCACAAGAAATCAAACAATTGTCTGGACAAATTGAACAAGCGCAAAAACAAGAAAAAAATCTGCAAGATGCCAAGATTCGATTGGAAACCCAGGCACATTCTCTACTTAGTGCTTTATCTGAACAAGAAGCAATTGTCCGTCAAGCGCAGCAAGTTGTTGCAAAGATTTATCAACAAATGGATCAACGCTTTGGCAGTCAATTCTATGCTACTTTTGAAGAAGGAAAAGCAGTCAATCTGGCAGAATATTGGCAACAGGCAGCACAGCTAGCTACCATGGAACAAACTTGGCAACAATATCAAGAGGAAAAGCATTATTTAATCACTCGCTTACAGGAGCTAGAAGAAATCATGAAACAGCCAAGTGTAGATGCTCATCCCCTAGAAGAACAATTGTCAATCATGAAGCAAAATATTGAGGAACTATCGACGAAGTATGCCCAAGATCAACTGATTTATGAACAAAATCAGCAAATTTGTCAACGATATAACACTTTATTGGCCCAAAATCAACAATTGCTGACAGAAGTACAGGCCTATGCACGCTTGGCCAAAGGGATGAATGGTACCAATGAATTGAATTTAACCCTCGAAAATTATTGCTTACAAGTATATTTTCAAGAGGTGCTATTGCTTGCCAATCAACGGTTACAAGAGTTGACGCAAGGAAGATATACGTTAGCAATCAGTGATGAAAAAGGCCGAACAGCAAGTAATACTGGCTTAGAGCTCGTGATTTTTGATGATTATACGGGTGAAATTCGTCGTGTACAAACTTTATCTGGTGGTGAAAGCTTTATTGTATCGCTGGCTCTCTCGCTATCCTTAGCCGATGTCATTCAGCAGCAAAGTGGTGGTGTTCAAATAGAAGCACTCTTCATTGATGAAGGCTTTGGGACTTTGGATGAACAAACCCTACAATTAGCCATTCAAACTTTGGCGCAGTTAGAAGGTCAGGGACAAATGATTGGGATAATTAGTCATGTGCGTGAATTAAAAGAGCAAATTCCGCGCCAAATTCAAGTAAAAAAACTAGGGGATGGTCGCAGTGAAATTAATATTCAAAGTGAGTCTCAAATTTCCTAAAGAAAGATAAATCTACTTAATCTTTCATGAGCATCATTTGTTTTAGAAATAATAAAATAAATGATGCTCATTTTTATATCTATTTTGTGATGTGTTTAAAATTTGTAATCAAAACTAGAATAATAAAATAATATTATCAAACGCTTACAAAGTTTATTTAATGATTTACAGCTCGTGATAAAATTTTTAATTATCACCTAAGAAAGTTTCTGAAATCCTATGATAATAGGTAAATAAAGCAAGTTTATTATCATTTTTACTGACATATCCTAAAATAGACTCTAGTAATTGACTTCATTATTGAGTATAATGGGCATGTAATAGTTTCAGTAGATGTTTTTATTTGCAATGAAGAAGGGAGAGATAATGATGTTAACACTTTATACATCACCGAGTTGTACCTCATGTCGTAAAGCTCGTGCATGGCTTCAAGAATATAATATTCCCTTTGTTGAACGAAACATTTTCTCTGAACCGTTAACCATCGATGAGTTGAAAGCTATTTTGCAGATGACTGAAGAAGGCACTGAAGAAATTATCTCAACTCGTTCAAAGGTTTTTCAAAAGCTGAATGTAAATTTGGATGAATTGTCCTTAAAAGATTTACTAAAATTAGTTCAGGAAAACCCTGGTCTATTAAGAAGACCAATCATGATTGACGAAAAGAGATTGCAAGTTGGATTTAATGAAGATGAAATCAGACGCTTCTTGCCACGCGATATCCGTCAATTAGAGTTAAGACAAGCTCAATTGATGGCAGGTTTATAAACCATTTTAGACGATACAGTCAACAACAATGATACAAAGAAACGGATATTCAGATTTGACAGTTTTAGCAATCAGTCTGGATATTCGATTTTTTTACTGTTAACTCAAGGTTTGTTTCCCTTGGGTTGACGGGCGATGTGAAGATATTTTTCTTTACTTTTTGTGTACATACGTTAAAATATAGTTAGATGAAGAGAGGTGTAAACGACATGGAAGTAGAACATATTAATGATGATACGGTTCGCGTTTACATTCGTAGCGAAGATTTAGCCGAACGTGGCTTTACTTTTGTCGATCTTCTAGGTGGACATAAAGAGATTGAGAATTTCTTTTATTCCATACTTGAAGAAGTTGACGTCGATAATCAATTCAGAGGTAGTGAGGCTGTCACATTCCAAGTGGTTCCTAAAGGGGACGGTTTGGATTTGTACATCTCCAAAAATATGACAATGGAAAAATTTTCCGAGCTACCGTTTTTACAAGAATTCGATTTACAACAAGCGAATGATTTTGACGTTGAAGACGTGGATGATGATGAAATCTTTGAAGTAGATGAAAAGACTGCGCATTTAAATGAACAATTAGAAGGAATGCCACGCTTTTTAGATTGGATGAATCAAGTCACAGGTGGCAAGATGAATCAGCCATCTACAGAAGAGAACCAAGCAACACCAAAACACTTACCAACATCTGCGCCAAATAAAAAAGCGAAGAAGTTGCAATATGTCTTTATGTTTGAAGACTTTGAAGATATTATCGAAGTGTCAAGCAAGGTGAATGCAGTAGGATATAATTCAAGTATTTATCAACTGGGTGGTTTTTATGCTTTGGTGATAAATTATACTGATGAATATGCAGATCGTGAATTTATCGATACTGAAAATGCGGTTTTCAGAGAATTTGGAGTATTAACGCCATTGACACAGGACGTTTTAGAAGAACATGGTCATGTGATAATGGATGACCACGCCATTACGCAAATCAAACGAATTTTTAACACTTAAGTAGATAATTTAGGTGCTTTAAAGTCATGAAACGCGAATAAAAAAAGATGCACAGCTTTTTGTTTTGTGCATCTTTTTTATTTATAGGCGCGCCAATCTAAATAAGTAATTTTGCCACTTGTTTCAGGTTGGATAAATTCTGGTAGACGTTTGATATTATCCAAGCCTTCAATCAGATAGCCATATTTTTGATCGTATTGATAATTAAACCAAGTCAGTGTATCAACCGTTTTTACTTTCATCTCACAGGCTAGTTGTTGATCTTGTAAGAAAAGCTGCTTACATAAGTCCGACTGACGATCTTCAACAAACATCTCAAAATCAGCTGACAATTCCCGAAAAACTTGATCAGCCAACTCAAAAGAATAGCCATCTTCCATACATCTTTGCATTTGACATAAAAATTGACGTGCATATTTCTTTCCTTGAAGTTGTGCCGCTTTAAAATCTAAAGCTAAATGATAAGCCTCTTGGAAAGTGGTATTTTGCTGTTCAAGATGTAAAGGTAATTGATGAACGCGTAAATAATCACGCACTATCTGTAAATTAACCAATGGAACCACTTGTAAATGAGCATTTTTGTGATATATTTGGCGAAAATAAGTAAAATAGGGCATTAATTGCGCCAAAGAAGATTCCAGAGGGTTAATAAAGAGATAAACCTCGTTCAAAATATATTCCTCCAATACTACTAGCTACCTTCACTCTAACAAAACTTTTCTGAAAATGAAAATAAAAAGCTTGCATGTCTTTACACAATAGCCTCAAAAGCCCGCACGATTTTATTCTTAGCTGGCTGATAGCGAATGCCAAATTCTGCCAATAAGTCAAGAAAATCTTGTTTTCCCTTACTTGCCTCACTGACTTCTAGTTCGAGCTCATAATCATGCTTTTTGCCGTACCAACTCTCATCTAAAGCTAATTCGCCAATTGGTAAGTCGATTTGAATACGGGCAGTCTTTAAGTCGGCTAATAAGCGAACTTGGTCTGGTTGGATACCTAGTTGCACTAATTTTTGCGCCACACTGCCATGAGGTAAGATGGTTTTGGCTTGAAGTAAAGTTTGCGCTTGTTCCAAAGATAAGTGGTCGGTTGTCTCGAGTAGGCCATCTTTCAGGGGCGTTTTCAATGTACATTCCCCACCCGCTTCAAATGTCCGGATACGTAACCCACACTGTAGTTGCTTTAAGCGAAAATCAGGGGTGTCAAAATAATAATTTTCCTGCACAAAGGCATTTTTCCCAGGTGCATATTTTGCTTTAATTGCAGTAAATTGCGTATTAGTTAATAAAGTTTTATATTCAATCTCGATTTGTTCTGTCATCATATCCACCTTTCTTCAAATGAATTATACAAAGAAGCAAGTCATTCGTCTAGTACACACAAATAGTGAAATTTTTCTTTTGGTTGCGTTTTTTTACACTATGGTTGAATCTTTTTGTATGTTATAATCAGAAGAGTGGACTTTTTAAAGGTAGGTGTGCAAATGAATCGTAATTGGAATGATTTTTTAGCACCGTATGAACAAGCGGTGAGTGAATTAAAAGTAAAATTACGTGGCATTCGTAAACAATTTAGAGATCAAAAGCAACATGTACCGATAGAATTTGTGACTGGGCGTGTAAAACCAGTTGAAAGTATTTTAGCTAAGTCACAATTACGTGGTATTCCTTTAGATCGTTTAGAAGAAGAGATGTCAGATATTGCTGGACTGCGCATTATGTGTCAGTTTGTAGAAGATATCCATACTGTTGTCGAATTATTACGGGCACGCAGAGATATGAAAGTGATTATCGAGCGTGATTATATAACAAATAAAAAAGCAAGTGGTTATCGTTCCTATCATTTGGTCATTGAATATCCGCTACAAATGGTGGATGGTGAAAAAACACTCTTAGCCGAAATTCAAATCCGTACCTTAGCGATGAACTTTTGGGCGACCATTGAACATTCACTGAACTATAAATATCAAGGCGTGTTCCCTGAAGAAATCGGCCAGCGTCTACAAAGAGCAGCCGAGGCAGCCTATTTGTTGGATGAGGAAATGTCAAGTATCCGAGAAGAAATCCAAGAAGCGCAAAGACTCTTTTCTCAAGGCATGCGAGGACCAGTAGAAACAACGACAAAGCTAGACCATGCTGACTTTGGTAGTCTCGATCAAGAATTAGAGCAAGATTTTCTAACCACAGGAGAAGAATCAGTAGAAAAAGAAGAATAGGAGGGTGACTATGCGGGTAGCGATTATTCATAATAAAGAAGCATTATCTTTAGAAGTAGCAGCAAAATTGCGTGAATTATTACAAAAGGCGCATTACCAGCTCGACCAAGATGATCCTGAATTAGTCATTTCAGTAGGTGGCGATGGGACGTTATTATCGGCTTTCCACTTATATAATCATAAACTCGATCAAGTGCGCTTTTTAGGGGTGCATACGGGGCATTTGGGCTTTTATACAGATTGGCGTGATTATGAGTTAGATGAACTTGTGGATTCACTTTGTACGCAAGAGGAGAAGGCCATTAGCTATCCTTTGTTAGATGTGACGATTCATTATCGTAATGGTAAACCGAGCCAACATTTTCTCGCACTCAATGAATCAACTATCCGCCGTAGTACCCAAACCTTAGAGGCGGATGTCTATATTAAAGATGAATTATTTGAAAAGTTTCGTGGGGATGGTTTATCGGTCGCCACGCCAACTGGTTCAACCGCTTATAATAAAAGTATTGGTGGTGCCGTGTTACATCCTCGAATCAACGCGATGCAACTAACGGAGATTGCCTCATTAAATAATCGCGTCTTTCGTACATTAGGCTCGCCGATTGTTTTATCGCCGACTGAATGGATTGAATTAGACTTACCAGTAATCAATGATGAAACCCATTATACGATTACCATTGATCAGCTGGCTTTAGAGCGGACCCAAGTCAAATGTATTGTTTACAAAATAGCCAAAGAACGGATTCACTTCGCCTCGTATCGCCATACGCATTTTTGGCGACGTGTGCGTGATTCCTTTATCGGAGAGGTTTAATGCAATTTCAATATATTTATGAAAAAACAGCAGGCCAACAACTTAAATATTTTCTCAAAGAACAAGGAATTTCCAAAGGTTTATTAGCAAAAATTAAGTTTCAAGGGGGACAAATTGCGGTTAATGGCCGAATCGAAAACGTCTTATATCAACTCAAAGCACAGGATGTCGTGCAAATTACAATTCCTGATGAAGGCGAGCATGAAACAGTGCTGCTTGATGAGACGCCGATTGATATTGTTTATGAAGATGCGCATATTTTGGTCGTCAATAAACCTGCCAATGTCGCAAGTATTCCGGCACAATATCATCCCAATGGTACGATGGCTAACCGCGTGAAAGCTTATTACAAACGCCAAAATTATGCCAATCAAGTCATCCATGTCGTTACGAGATTAGATCGCGATACGTCTGGGTTGATGGTCTTTGCCAAACACGGATTTGCCCATGCCAAACTTGATGTCCAGTTGCGCAATAAGCAATTTGTGAAGAGATACCAAGCTTTAGTTACCGGTGAAATCGCGCAATTACAAAACCATGCATTAATTGATTTGCCGATTGCTAGAGACTATGATTCGCTATTAAAACGGAAAATTGATGACTCGGGTAAGCAAGCCAAGACCGAATACTGGTTAGAAAAACGCAACCAAGAGCTGGCTTTGGTTGATATTCAACTTCATACCGGCCGTACCCATCAGATTCGGGTACATTTTGCAGCGATTGGTTGTCCATTACGTGGTGATGAATTATATGGTGGTCTAGTCGATGAAACGATGAACCGTCAAGCCTTGCATTGTTACGAATTACAATTTACCCATCCTTTTACGCAAGAAGCTTTACACTTTACCCAAGCGCTACCCCAAGATATGGCAGATTTAGCGCAAACAATCAAATAATGCGAATTTTTCGTGAGCAGTTAAATATTTAGCTGTCCACGAAAGATGTCGCCTAGATATAAGAAAAATGAGGTGAGAACAGTGGAAGAAACATTAGAACAAGAATTACAAAATCGTTTTGAACGTTTGAAAGAAGAATTACTTGCCAATGAGATTCAGGAATTTAGAAATGATTTTCTTGAGATGCACTACTATGAACAAGGACAATTCTACCAATCGCTGACAACCGAGGAACGTCTGATGCTATACTCTTTACTGTCTCCTAAAGAAATGGCGGATATGTTTGACGTCTTGGAAGAAGATAATGACAATATGAGTGATTATCTTGCGGAGATGCGTCCAAGTTATGCGGCCAACATGCTATCTGAGATGTATAGCGATAATGCCGTGGATATCTTAAATACATTAGATAAAAAGCAAATGGCGATGTATTTATCTTTAATGGAAAAAGAAGTAGCGAGTGAAATCCGTGAATTATTACATTATGAAGATGAAACCGCCGGATCTATTATGACAACCGAATATGTTTCGATTGTCGCAAATCAAACCGTGCGTTCGGCGATGTATGTCTTAAAATCAGAAGCCAACGTAGCCGAAACGATTTACTATATTTATGTTGTGGATGCTGAAGACCATTTAGTGGGGGTTATTTCCTTACGCGATTTGATTGTCAATGATGATGATGCCTTGATTGCTGATGTGATGAGTGAACGGGTGCGAAGTGTGCATGTTGGTGATGACCAAGAAGATGTTGCGCAAACTTTCCGTGATTATGACTTCTTAGCTTTGCCGGTTGTTGATTATGAAGATCATTTAGTCGGAATTGTTACCGTCGACGATATCATTGACGTTATCGATGATGAAGCGACTGCCGATTACTCTGGTTTGGCGGCCGTTAACGTTGAAGAAGTGGACGAAAATCCCCTTAAAGCAGCCAGTCGTCGTTTACCTTGGTTGATTGCTCTGTTATTTTTAGGGATGATTACGGCCACTATGATTAATCGCTACGAAGAATTAGTCAGTGAAGCCAGTATCTTAGCCGTATTTATTTCATTGATTACTGGTACTGCTGGGAATGCAGGGACCCAAGCACTAGCCGTAGCCGTTCGTCGTATTGCTATGCCCGAAGATAAAGACCGTCGTTTTTTATTGACCGTCATTAGCGAATTAATTACCGGGCTAATTATCGGTTTGATTACTGGGATTGTGATTTTTGCCTTAGTCGCCGTTTGGAAACATAATCCGATTTTAGGTTTTGTCATTGGCATAGCGATGATGTGTGCCATTACCGTTGCCAACCTAGCTGGGACTTTTATTCCGATGTTAATGGATAAACTTGGCTTTGATCCGGCAGTAGCTAGTGGTCCATTTATCTCAACATTATCTGACTTGACCAGTGTGTTGATTTATTTCAATATCGCCAGCCTTTTCATGCAGTACTTCATGAAATAAGCAACAAAATAATCGAACAGCCTAAGAAAGTACCTCATGCAAAGGGGCTTTCTTTTTTTAGCTTATATCATAGAGTGCTTATCTATTTTGCAGAAAAAGCGTCTGAACAATCACAAATTTTTTTCTCAAAATGACAGCGATGAATCGTGGGTATTTTGAGCTTTACAACGAAAAAATATTTATTGGATAGGTTTAGAGTGCCTATTTTTTTGCGAATTATATAACAAGTATAATTGATTCAGTAAATTTCACGTTTTATGGATTTTTGTGAAAGAAATCAATTTATACAAAAAATTTCATTCTAAGTGAAAGAAGTTGATATTTTCTATGAATACTTTCGGGAATAGAATGGAAGGTGAATTATACTAGTAAGTGCAAAGGGGTTAAATAACACCCCTAAGCATTTACTAGTATTTTTTTATCCAAAAGGTGGT
>CAMMST010000011.1:0-51810 GCA_946499615.1 Enterococcus cecorum
GCCTGAATGCTATTCAATTTGAAAAAATTGTAGCATATCAGGCTATTTGGCGTACCCCCACCATCTTATCCAATGCTTACATTTTTTCTATCAGAAAATGATTTTACTAATGCAATTATACAACTTGTTGACGCTATTTTAGCTGAAGATTTTCGTTTTTAATATAAATCTATGGGGTGCAATATCATCCGAGAGTTTGACACTTGGATTCTCTAAATTTATCCATAAACGTTGATATATCAAATAAAAACTTGTCATATTTTTTCTTGTTATTTTTTTGTTGTATGTGTTGTACTTTCATCTAAAACTATGTTATAACGGGGGTTAAACTGATTATAGAGGGATTAATTGCTTGTCGTACTTTTTTAATTACTTAACACAGTATATTAACAATTATACCTAAAACTTTTAAAAAAATCGTGTTTTTTTATCGAATACATCCACATACAACATTTTTTAAACAAGAAGAAATCGGCTGAAATTGTTATGTATCAAGAGATTGAGTCGATTTTTTTGCATTCAAAGTGTCAAATTCGAGATTATACCTAAAAAGATTTTATATGGAATAGAAAGTAAGTATTGATTGTTAAAAAGGGTTATTTCTAAAATAATTCTTTTAACAATTGCTTGACTTTATACTACTATGTCAATATAATTTTTAACCAGATAAATTATCATTTTTTATAAATTGATTTTATATTATCATTATTAACCGATATTTTTAGCAGGAGAAAAGAATGATTAATATTTTTGTTTTAGAAGATGAAGTTTTACAACAATCTCGTATTGAAAAAATCATATTAGATGCTGTAGCGAAACACTCTTGGAAATGTAAGGGACCCAAAATTTTTGGACAATCTTCTAAACTGATAGATGCGATTGTTGAACATGGTCCTCACCAACTATTTTTTCTTGATATTGAAATAAAAGGAGAAGAGAAAAAAGGATTAGACATTGCTAGGCAAATACGTGAGAAGGATCCGTATGCAACAATTGTTTTTGTTACAACACATTCAGAATTCATGCCGATTACCTTTAAATACAAAGTCGCTGCTTTGGACTTTATCGACAAAGCGCTAGGAAATGAGCAGTTTGCTGAACGAATTGAATCTGCAATTGAGTATACCTTGGAGAAGGAAGGGACATCAGTTGCTCAGGATGCTTTTAAGTTTGAAACATCGTTGTCGCAAGTCCAAGTTCCTTTTAATAAAATCTTATATTTTGAGACTTCTCCGACAGTTCATAAGGTTATTTTACATACTACTGATGAACGTTTAGAGTTTTATGCGAGTATCTCGGAAATTGAAAAGACAGATGGACGACTTTATCGTTATCATAAATCTTTTGTCGTCAATCCGGAGAATATTAAAAAAATAGATAAAGAGCAGAAAATCATTTACTTTTACGGTGGTGAAAACTGTTTTGTGTCTCGTATGAAGATGAGAGGATTAAAAGAACGGATTCAGTAGTCGATTTACAACTAGTACAAAACAAAGGGAGAAATTATGGGACGGATATTTGAAAATTTGAATTTTTTAGCTCATATTATTGTAGTATTGCTGCTGTACCAACATATTAGCGGAAATAAGATTAGGTGGTACTGGTTTGTTGTTTTTCCTGTAGCCTTTAGAGAGTTATTTTTTATTGCTCCTCCAATAGCTTACTTTATCTATTTATTTTCTCTGCCAATTTATTCTGTTTATCTAAATAAGTGTGGGAGCAAGTTGTTAGATATTTTTTATGGTTTTTATCCTATTGTGGTAGAGAGTCTATTTGGTCGTGTACTAGCTTTTTATCTATTTCCTATACTAGGATTTAGTCAAATGACAATTAGTACAGACGAAATGATAAATTTATTAATAGAGATTTTAATTTTTCCTTTATATTTTTATTTAACAAAGTTGGTAAAAATTAATATTGATAACTTAAAAAGAGGAGCGAAGAAAAATTATTTGGATCGCTATTTTTTTTGGATGAATTTATCTATGTTTTTCTATTTGTTTTTACTCCAAATTCTAGTTATCGGACAGGATTTTATTCCAAATGCATTGGAGCATCGTAAACACCTAGTGGGAATTTATGTTGTTGTATTTTTTGTTATGCTTATTTATTTAAATTCAACATTCACAGAGAAATTAGAAGCGGAGTTGCACTATCGAAAAGATAAACAACTAGAAGACCTATCAGTATATAGTCAACATATCGAGTCCCTTTATAACGAGATTAGAAGTTTTAGACATGATTACATTAATATTCTAACCAGCATACAAACTGGGATTGAATTGAGAGATATTGATGCCATTCAAGAAGTTTATGAGAATGTTTTAGCAAAGACAAAAAAGAATTTTTCGAATAGCCGATATGACTTTGCTAATCTATCGAAGATTATTAATCCAGCAATTAAAAGCGTTATTTCTGCTAAATTGTTAGAAGCACAAAATAAAGGGATTGAACTTTGTATTGAAATAGAAAGCACAGCTCATCTGTCTAATACGGATACACTGGATTTTATTACAATATTATCCATTCTTTTGGATAATGCTATTGAAGCAACTCTACTTGCAGAAAAACCGTCCTTGGTTCTAGCTATATTTGAAGAAAATGATATGGTTGTTGTTATTGTCGAAAATTCTATTGCACAAGATAAAATTGATGTTTCTAATATTTTTAATAGAGACTTCTCTTCTAAGGGGGTAGGTAGAGGTATTGGTTTAGCAAATGTTCATAGTATATTGGACAAGTACCCTGCTATCTCAATTAAAACTCAAAGTCGAAATTTTTCATTCAGACAAGTTATTGAAATCAAAAATGTCTAATAGATAATATGTAAACTGCTAATACTATCTTGAAGGATTGTCTTTAGAGTTTTGCTGTTTAATTATAAAACGTTTCTGATGCTTGATATATAAGCTTCTAGAGCCGTTTTTTTGTTGTTTTCGTATTTTGTGCTACTTCAAAGCCACTTGTCAAATATGGCACGTAATTTGAATCTTCAAGTGAGATCAGATATGGAAAAATTCATGTTCAGACACTGATTACAAAGATGATAGCTTTAAAATAAAGCCTATTTACGTTAGCTTTGTTCTTTTTTTGAAGTAGCAAATCATTTTGCGGAATATTGTTATAAAAAGTATGAAATGTTTTGATTTTTGAGCAGTCTGGTGTGCTTTTGAAAAACTATTTGTTATAATGTAAAAAACGAATAGAAAACGAGGTTAAGTGATGTCTTATTCAGAACTTTTACATAAAGCAGCGATTCGCCCGTTTTTATTGGAAATGCGCATTGGCTTGGAAAAAGAAAGTCAACGTGTGGATTTAGCGGGCAATCTAGCACAAAGTGATCATCCCAAAACATTAGGAAGTCGAACTTTTCATCCATATATTCAAACGGATTTTGCCGAAACACAGGTCGAATTAATTACACCAGTGACAAATAGTCCAAAAGAAGCTTTGCGAAAATTAGCAATGATTCATGATGTTATTTATCGTTCTATGAATCCTGAGGAAATGCTTTGGCCCTTAAGTATGCCGCCAGCCTTGCCTGATGAGGAAGACCAAATTATGATTGCCAAACTAAAAACCAAAGAAGATGTGTTATACCGTCGTTATTTGGCGAAAGTTTATGGTAAACGTAAGCAAATGGTTAGTGGGATTCATGTCAACATCGAGTTAGGTCAAAAATTCATGACAACCCTTCATCAATTAGCCAATAGTCCAGTGAGTTTGGATGCCTTTCGTACACAAGTGTATCTGCACCTCGCACAGCAATACTTGCATTATCGTTATGTTTACACTTATCTATTTGGAGCTTCTCCACTTCCGGAAAAGAACTATTGTCTATCCGATGCCCCTCATGATTATGTTCGCAGTATTCGTAATTCTAAAGCTGGTTATCAAAACAAAGAAGCCCTTCATGTCAGCTTTGAAAGTTTCGACCAGTATTGTCAGGATTTAAAACAGCTCGTCGCCCAAGGAAAATTGATTGAAGAAAAAGAGTTCTATTCAGCCGTGCGTTTGCGTCAAGGAAAAGGCAAAGAGTATTTAGAAGATGCGATTCGTTATATTGAATTACGCAATGTGGACTTAAATCCTTTTGAAGCGATTGGTATCAATGAAGAACAGCTTGTTTTTATCCAAGTATTCTTATTATATTTATTAACTCAAGAAGCGCCAAGTGATGTCGACGCCTTTTTACAACTTGGTGAGCAATACAACCAACAAGTCGCCATGGAGCATCCTGAAAAAGAAAGTGCCTTGCAAGAAGAAGTGATTCGTATCATTGATGAATTGGTGGCTTTAGTCAAAGAGTTAGATTTACCAGTAGAACAAGCATGGCTTAAAAAATGGCAAAAAATGGCGCGCCACCCACAAGCCACGTTAGCTAGTGAGTATATTGCTAAATTAAAAAATCAAACGCAACATGAACTGGCAACGCAATTAGGACGTCAATATCATGAAAAAGCTTGGGCGCATCCTTATCAGTTAGCTGGTTATCGCCATATGGAATTATCAACGCAAATTATGATGTTTGATGCCATTCAAAAAGGCGTGGCAGTTGAAGTATTGGATGAGGTCGATCAGTTTATCAAATTAACTTACAACGGCCAAACAGAATATGTGAAAAAAGCGAATATGACCAGTAAAGATAACTATGTCGTCCCATTAATCATGGAAAATAAAGTGGTAACGAAAAAAGTGCTTGCTGCTTCTCATTTTAGAGTCCCTCAAGGTGCGGAATACCAAGATTTAGCCAGTGCCTTAAGAGATTACCCTAAATATGCGCAAGGAAAAGTTGTGATTAAGCCTAAAAGTACCAACTACGGGCTAGGAATTACGATTTTTAAAGAGGCGATGAGTCAAGCGGATTATCAAAAAGCCTTAGAAATTGCTTTTAAAGAAGATATCGATGTCTTGGTGGAAGAATATTTTGCAGGTACTGAATATCGTTTCTTTGTGATAAATGGTCAGACCAAGGCTATCATGTTACGAGTGCCAGCAAATGTCAAAGGCGATGGACTACATTCTATTCGTGAATTAGTTGAACAGAAAAACCAAGATATTTTACGCGGCACGCATCATCGTTATCCATTAGAAAAAATTCAGTTAGGCGATATCGAGGCGCTGATGCTTAAAGAACAGGGATACGATTTTGAAACGATTTTGCCAAAGGATGTCACAGCTTGGTTAAGAGAAAATTCCAATATCTCTACAGGTGGCGATTCGATTGATATGACCGATGAAATTCCGGATGATTATAAGCAAATTGCCGCTCAAGCAGTCGAAGCATTGGGAGCGAAAATTTCAGGCATTGATTTAATTATTCCAGATTATCATCAAAGTGCCACTGCGCCAGATGCTTATGGAATTATTGAGGCGAATTTCAACCCAGCTATGCATATGCACGCCTATCCCTACCAAGGAAAAGGTCGCCGTTTAACCTTAGAAGTGTTGCAGATGCTATTTCCAACCTTGAAAATATAAAAAGGCTCGCCCAACTTGATTGGCGAACCTTATGAAAAGAGCTTATGCCAAAAAGATTCATGTTTTTTGGGTGTAGGCTCTTTAGTGTTTGATGGATATTTTTCAGCAATATCAATGACTGCTTCGTTAACTGCCTGGCTGTCCACAATTAACAAACCGATACTCTCCTCATTACAAGGCTGACTTGACTCGGTGACGGTGAATGGGATTTGAGCTTGACTTAGAATGGTGATATAGGTCGCTTGCAGACTTTCGGGCAATTTCGCATTTAATAACGCTTTGTAGCCTTTGAATTCTGCTAGATGACTTTTCAGAGTTGCTTGTAGTTCGGGATTTTGCATTTCACTTTTGGTCATGGAAAGTAAGCAACGTTCTCGAAAAGTGCCTAAATATTTGGCTTGTTCTTCGGGATTGATTTTGGGCGCACCATACATGGATTTATCTAAATGTTGCTGCAAAGAATCGCTCATCATATTCCTTCCTTTCGTTTTTTCTTATTGTAACAAAAGCGCTTCAAGTCGTCAAAACAGTCAGATGAATCAAATCGTGATAGAATAAGTGTGAGGTGATGAAAATGAAATTAACTTTAACGCCAGAAGCAATCGAAAAATTACAAACAAAAATGCAAAAGGGGGATTATATCTTACTTGATTATGAAGATGCGACGGGACCTTTTGTCGATAGTGCTGCCAGTTGTCAATTATATTCAAGTTTTCGTTTCTTGTTTGTCCCAGGTGACTTTGACCAAGAAAAATTAGCGGTCTATGATCATGTACATGAAACCCCGCTTGGCAAAGTTTATATGAAGTCAAGCTCTGAAATGTTACTAGATGAAGAAGTTCGTGTAGTCGTTGAACCTGTCTATCATGCCTTGCAATTACGTTCAGATAGTGGCATTTTAGCCAACAATATCGAAGCTAGACGGATTAACCCTGCCGATTATGAAGGCAAAACGAATACTGGGACCTCTTCTTGCTAAATGATTGTCTTTAACAAAAAAAGTTTTTGCAATCATTTGCTAAACGATAAAACCAAAAGCCGAGTACGAAAAGAATGGGAAAAAAACGTACTCGGCTTTACTCATTATGGAAGATGGTAAATGAGAATAAGAAAACCATCTAAATATTACATACACTAGAAGGGAATCTAGTGTAAATAACCTAATTTTGTACTAATGTTAAAAAACGTTGTGGCAGTCTCTGACATACCAAAAATCCAATACCTGCAGAACAAATGGCTTTAATCATATCTGGTAATAAGAAGTTCACACAACCGGCGATGAAGGCTTGATTTAAAGGCATACCGGTCGCAAATTTTAACCAGATGCTACCAATGATTAAGGTAGTGGCAAACCCGAGTATATTGGCAACTAGTACGGTCACAAAGCTTTTCGGATTCATTTGGATGATGGTCCCAATGAGGAATGCACATAGTACAAATCCCCATAGATAGCCCCCTGATGGACCAAATAAGGCACCGACACCCGCCGAACCACCAGCATAAACGGGTAGCCCAATCGCACCTAAAACAAGATAGATAATAACCGCAAGACTACCTACTTTACGTCCTAAAATCGTGGCAGTTAAACCAACAATAAAGGTTTGTAGCGTTAAGGGAACAATTGGCAAGGGAATGGTAAATTGCGCAAACACAGCAATCACTGCGGCAAAAATCGCTGCGACCAATTGTTTTTGTAATCGAATATTTTGCATATAAATTCTCCTTTTAATCACGTTAACTACATATTAATTTCTGGTTAACTCAAAAAGATTATAACATCATGTTTACCAAAATGCAAATAAAGGTTAACGAAAGTAAAAAGTACGCTCGATTTGTTGTAATTAAGTGATTTTGACTAGTATAAACAATAATGAAATTTGCTAGTATTGGTTGCAAATAAAAATGAGTGATATAATTAGTCATACAGGAGGGCGCGGCGCAATGAATAGAATAGGAATTTTTTTTATTTGTAGTAATGGTGAAATTATCGCAAATCATATACCGTATAAAAAAGGAAGGTTTTTAAATGGCTTATATGATAGTAATAGCGATCATTGGGAGCTGTTCGACTCGCTTATTTTTAAGTTTGATACAGATGATTATATCAATGTACCCCGAGGAAGAGTTATTTTTGATGAACGAAACAATCAAAGTATTATCTATATAGATAAGTGCTATCTTTCAGATGAGAAAGTTTTGAAAAAAATTATCAAATTATTTCAAGTGGAAAATTATGTAATAAAATCAGACATTCATTATCAGTGTCCAAATTGTTTGGGAAATATATGGGACGATTGATAACTGATTTAATATAAATTGTTAGTAATGCCATATTAGGATGCGATAAATATATGGGTGAATTAATCAAATTGATAGAAGTACCCTAATGTAGTAGAAATAAGAAATGAGAATAACGAATGATGCATTTTGGCAAGATTCGTTTATTACTCCTGAATACAGAGATAATAGATGGTATTAAGTTAATTCATATTGGTTGCATAATATAAAAAGAGCCTAGACTCCTTATAAATAAAGGATTCTAAGCTCTTTTCTCTTATTCCCACTCAACAGTTGCAGGTGGTTTAGAAGTGATATCATACACGATGCGGTTGACATGAGCGACTTCATTAACGATTCGTACAGAGATTTTTTGTAAAACATCCCATGGAATACGGGCAAAGTCAGCAGTCATTCCATCAATTGAAGTCACCGCGCGGATACCCACTGTGTAATCGTAAGTACGGCCATCACCCATGACACCGACTGAACGGATGCCTGGTAGAACTGTGAAGTATTGCCAAATATCACGGTCAAGACCAGCTGCAGCAATTTCTTCACGTAAGATGGCATCAGATTCGCGGACGATTTCTAATTTTTCTTCTGTGATTTCGCCAAGGACACGGATTCCTAGACCTGGGCCTGGGAATGGTTGACGCCAAACGATACTATCTGGCATACCAAGCTGTGTACCTAATGCGCGCACTTCATCTTTGAATAAAGTGTTTAATGGTTCGATTAATTCAAATTGCATATCTTCAGGTAGTCCACCGACATTGTGGTGTGACTTGATTGTTTGGGCAGTTTCGGTTCCTGATTCGATGACGTCGGTATAAAGGGTGCCTTGTGCTAAGAAAGAAATGCCTTGTTCACCAGCAAGTTTTGCGGCTTCATCATCAAACACATAAACAAATTCATTCCCGATAATTTTACGTTTTTGCTCAGGATCACTCACGCCAGCTAATTTATCTAAGAAGCGGTCTTTGGCATCTACTTTAATGATGTTCAAGCCAAATTTGCCGCCAAGACTTTCCATGACTTGATCCGCTTCGTTTTTACGTAATAGGCCATGATCAACAAAGATACAGGTTAACTGATCACCAATTGCTTTTTGTAGTAACACCCCAACGACACTTGAGTCCACACCACCAGATAAACCTAGTAGGACTTTTTTATCGCCGACTTGTTTTCTAATATTGGCAATTTGCATATCAATGAAGTTTTCCATGCTCCAATCGCCTTTACATCCACAGATTTCTAAAGCAAAGTGTTTTAGTAAATCATTACCGTATTCTGAGTGACGAACTTCTGGATGGAATTGGACACCATACATTTTACGTTGTGCATTTTGAATAGATGCAATTGGGCAGTCTTTACTTGTAGCGACGACTTCAAATCCTTCAGGTGCTTGGGTCACTAAATCTCCATGACTCATCCAGACAACTTGTTTTTCTGGTGTGCTAGCAAATAGTTGTGCTTCTTTTGTAGTGACTTCTAATTCAGCTTTTCCGTACTCTTTGTTTACAGCAGGTTCAACTTTACCACCTAATTTATGTGTGATTAGTTGCATCCCGTAGCAAATCCCTAAGACTGGAATTCCTAAGTTGAAAATCTCTTCATCAATACCAAAAGCAGAGTCATCGTACACACTGTTTGGTCCACCTGAAAGAATAATACCTTTAGGATTGATAGCTTTGACTTCTTCAGCAGTGATTTTGTGGCTTAGCAATTCAGAAAAGACGCCAAATTCACGAATACGACGTGTAATTAATTGATTGTACTGGCTACCATAGTCTAGTACAATAATTTTTTCAACGTTTGGCAAATTGTCAACATTCTTCAAAATCATATACCCCTTATTCTATTGATTTAATATCCGGCCTTTTTGTTCAAAAGCTTTCTATTAAGTACTAATATTAATCGCTTTGACTAGATTTTACAAGTATTTCTGAAAATTTCCTAGAATTCTCATCAAAAATTTACTTCAAATAGTAAGAAATGTCGGTCTGCTAGTATTTCTTCAAATAGAGTTGATCGATTTCGTGATTATCTGTTTTGTGCAAAATGATATCAGCACGATTTTTGGTTGGTAAAATATATTCTTTGAGGTTCTTTAAATTGACCGTTTCCCAAATATGATGGGCGGTATCTAAAGCTTCCTTACGATCCCCGATAGCAAACTTATAGTAATAGTTATTTGGTTTTTGGAAAGCTGAATCCAACAATGACTCAAAACGTTCGAGATACCATTTTTCGATTAATTTTGGATGCGCATCGACATAAATCGAAAAATCAAAGAAATCGCTCACATAAATTTGTTGATTCGCCGGTAATTGCAAGGTGTTAATTCCTTCAACAATTAGGATATCTGGTTGGTGAATGGTTTGATATTCATTTTCCAATACATCGTAAACTTCATGGGAATAGGTTGGAATTTTGATGTTTTTCTCACCGGATTTTACGCGATTTAAAAAGTCAAGTAAACGGACCATATCATAGCTTTCAGGGAAGCCTTTACGATTAAGAATCCCTTTTTCGATTAAGACTTTATTTGGATGTAAGAAGCCATCAGTCGTAATCAATTGGACGCTTTTTCTAGGGAATAGTTTGCTTAATAAATGCTGAAGTAATCTTGCGGTGGTGCTTTTACCGACAGCCACACTTCCGGCAATTCCGATAATAAAAGGTGGCGTTTTCACATAGCGATGTAAAAATAAGCCCTTGGTTAACGCAATGGACTCAGCAGCTTGCATATATAATTGAATTAAATGACAAAGTGGAATATAGACATCTTCTACATCCTGCATTGAAATTCGATCGTTTAAACTTTTGATATTATCTAATTCGCTTTGGGTCAAGGACATTTTGCCATTCGTATAAAATCCTTGCCATTGTTCACGAGGAACTTGATAATAGTTGGATAAATTTTCCATTGAACAACCTCGATTCAAATAAGATTACAGCCTTCAGTTTACCATAAAAATAGCCAAGATGATATGAAAATTACTTACCAATATATGAAAGAAAATAACTTTACATAGTCTTCAGAAAATTTTGTATTTTACACCAAAGTCTAGTATGATAAAAGAGGAAAAGGTTGTGAGAAGGGTTGATTAGCTACAAGCAGCTAAGGTTGTCTGGAATGCCAGGAAAATCCATCACGTATTAAGATTTTCCTAGGCAGGCCGGCTTAGATGCGATGTAGCTACCCTTCGAACACCGAGGAAAAGGTTGTGAAGCGACTCGGGTAGCGACGAGTGGATAATGGGAAGATTCACAGCTTACGAATAAATCAAATGGATAGGAATAGATGAATGAATCATTATTATAGTAATAACACAAATCTAGAACATGAATTTCAAAACTTCACTTTTACTTTAAAAGGAAAGCAATTTAAATTTACGACAGATAGTGGTGTGTTTTCAAAAGCCACGATTGATTACGGTTCACGGGTGTTAATCGATACATTTAGTGCCGAAAATTTACCAGCAGGACCGCTCTTAGATGTTGGCTGTGGCTATGGTCCGATTGGCTTATCTTTAGCTTATGCCTGGCAGCGAGAAGTCGAAATGGTAGATGTCAATGAACGAGCTTTAGCGTTGGCACAAAAAAATGCAGATCAAAACCAAATTGAGAATATAGATGTTCATTTATCCAATATTTACGAAAATGTCCATCAAAAACAGTACGCAGCAATTATCAGTAATCCACCTATTCGTGCTGGAAAAAAAGTGGTACACACAATTTTAGCGGATAGTTATGATTTGTTATTGCCTGGGGGAACTTTGACCGTCGTTATTCAGAAAAAGCAAGGAGCGCCGAGTGCCCAAAAGAAAATGCAAGAAGTCTTCGGTAATGCGGAAATTTTAAAGAAGGATAAGGGTTATTATATTATTCAAAGCGTAAAATAGAAAAAATGTTTTTTTACAAGCTGGCAATGAAGGATAAATTCGTCATTGTTAGCAGTTACAAATGTAAGCGTTTAAAATTTTAGTGAGCAAATAGAACGTTTTCTCATAATATGCACATAAAAACACGAACATTCTCAGATAAAATCCGAATATTTCTCATTTTAGTTAAAAATACTATAAAAGATTTGTGGGCAATTTTTGTTCTTTTTGCTACAATTTTTATTGATGGGGGGATGGGAAATGAAACTAACCATTCGACAAATTGCAGAAATGGCTGGTGTATCTATTACAACTGTTTCGCAAATATTAAATAATAAAGGGAGTCGTTTTAGCGAGGAGACTAGGAAGCGGGTATTAGATATTGTCAATGAATATCAATACAAACCAGATTTTTTTGCTTCGAATTTAATCAATCGTCATTCAAAAACAATTGGAATGATTGTACCTGAAGTGACTGACCTTTTTTTTACAAAGATTGTTGAGGGGGCAGAAAGTTATTTAGACCCTTTAGGATATATGTTGGTATTGTGTCATAGTCAGCAAGATCCGGACAAAGAAATTAAATTTTTGGAGGAGTTAGCGCATCGTTCAGTAGATGGTGTGTTATTAGCAACGCCAAATTTAATTCCTGAAGAACTTCGAAAAAATAATCGTTATCGTGATCAAATGCCGCTGATTTTGATTGATAGAGGGATTAATCAGCGTGATCATGGTCGCATAATTATTAAAGAATATGAGGCTTGTTACCAGACAATTGTATATTTATCACAACAAGGTCATCAAAAAATTGGGATGTTACAAGAACAAACAGGGTATTATCAATTAGAAGAACGTCTGAATGGCTATAAAGATGCTTTGAAAGATTTGAATATACCATTTCATAAAAATCGTACCGTTGCTGGTGAGTTAACAGTTCGTGGGGGCTATTTAGCAACAAAACAATTGATGGCTCAAGATAATGAATTAACTGCAATCTTTTGTGCGAATGATGCAATGGCGATGGGCTGTTACCAAGCTTTGTACGAGTTGGGCAAGAAAGTTCCAGAAGATATTTCCGTGGTTGGATTTGATGGTATGAGCCTGACTGAATCGATGGTACCGCCGTTAACAACAATCGCCCAGCCTATTTTTGACATTGGATATACCGCGGCGAAATTTTTAGTCGATGCCATTGAGTATCCTGAGCGAGAAATCCCTAATAAAGTTTTTAATACTAAATTAATAATTCGTGAGAGCGTCCGTCCGTTGACAAAAGAATAAAAGTGAGCTATATTGAGTTTGCAAAGGCTTTCATAGTTTTGTTAAAATACGTAAACTGTTTTACTCAGGTGGATGAAGCCTTGTTCTTTTTGATGTATAATAAAGTATTGTGAAAGGGCGGAGAATTTATGCGAATGGTTGATTTAATCGCCAAAAAGCGTGATGGCCAATCTTTATCAAAAGAAGAGATTGAGTGGATTGTCACTGGTTATACAAACGGTGAAATTCCCGACTATCAGATGAGTGCATTGACAATGGCGATTTTTTACCAGGATATGACCGACCAAGAGATTACTAATCTAACCTTGGCAATGGCAAATTCTGGAGATGTCGTGAATCTAGAGAATATCGAAGGCATTAAAGTAGACAAGCATTCTACAGGAGGTGTGGGTGATACCACCACTTTAGTATTGGCGCCTCTAGTAGCCAGTGTCGGTGTGCCTGTCGCTAAGATGTCTGGTCGTGGTTTAGGCTATACGGGAGGCACGCTTGATAAATTAGAAGCCATTCCAGGTTTTCAAATCGAATTAAGTGAAGAGAAGTTTGTGGAACTAGTCAATGAGAGTAAAGTAGCAGTTATCGGTCAGTCTGGGAATTTAGCCCCAGCCGATAAAAAGTTATATGCTTTACGCGATGTGACAGCCACAGTTGATTCTATTCCATTAATTGCAAGCTCGATTATGAGTAAGAAGATTGCTGCTGGAGCCGATGCGATTGTTTTAGATGTCACGACTGGAGACGGCGCTTTTATGAAAAACATAGAAGATGCCAAACGCCTAGCTTCTACCATGGTTCAAATCGGGAAACTAGCAAATCGTCAAACGATGGCGGTGATTTCTGATATGTCACAACCTCTGGGAGAAGCAATCGGTAATAGCTTAGAAGTAGTCGAAGCCATTGAAACGCTCCAAGGTAAAGGACCGAAAGACTTAGAGGAAATGTGCTATGTTTTAGGAAGTCAAATGGTTGTATTAGCGAAAAAAGCGGATACTTTAGAACAAGCACGGGAAATGTTGGAAGAAGCGCTACATTCAGGTAAAGCTTTTGCTAAGTTTAAAGAAATGGTTGCCAATCAAGGTGGCGATGTGAGTGTCATTGATCACCCAGAAAAACTATTAACAGCTAAATATGAAATTGAACTACCAGCCAAACAAAGTGGTGTGATTACTAAATTAGTTGCCAATGAGTTAGGAATTGCAGCCATGATGTTAGGTGCCGGTCGCAAAACGAAAGAAGATACAATCGACTTTGCGGTTGGATTGAAATTACGTAAAAAAGTCGGTGAGGCCATTCAAGAAGGTGAAAGTGTCCTAACGATTTATGCAAATCAACCAGCAGAAGAAATTCAAGATGTGGTGGCATTGTTGTATCAAAACATTGAAATTGGTCCATCAGGGCAAGAACCACCATTAATCCATGGAATTATTACAGAATAGGAGTCTATCATGTCATTTAATCAATATATCGATCATACAATTTTAAAAGCAGAAACAAAAAAAGAAGATGTATTACGCATCATTAAAGAAGCAAAAGAAAATCATTTTTGCTCTGTATGTATTAACCCAACTTGGGTAAGTTTAGCAGCTAAAGAACTAGCTGATAGTGATGTAAAAGTCTGCACAGTCATTGGTTTCCCTTTAGGTGCCAATACTACGGCAGTGAAAGCCTTTGAAACAACAGATGCCATCAATAATGGGGCAGATGAAGTGGATATGGTTATTAATATTGGAGCTTTGCGCGATGGCAATGAGGAATTTGTCTTAAACGATATTCAAGCAGTCGTGGATGCAGCCAAAGATAAAGCTTTAGTCAAAGTGATTATCGAAACAGCTTTACTTACTGATGAAGAAATCGTCAAAGCTTGTCAATTAGCCCAAAAAGCTGGGGCTGATTTCGTAAAAACTTCAACAGGTTTTTCAACAAGCGGAGCAAAAGCAAAAGACGTTGCATTAATGCGCCAAACAGTTGGTCCAGATATGGGTGTCAAAGCTTCTGGCGGTATTCATACAGCACAAGAAGCGCAAAGTATGCTTGATGCTGGGGCAACACGTCTTGGTGTAAGTGCAAGTATGGCAATTATTGCTGGTGAAAAAGGAACTGGCTATTAAGAAGGTGTATCTATGAAAGCTAAACAAGAATGGATTGATTTAGCAACGCAAGCCCTTGATAAAGCTTATGTCCCTTATTCTCACTTTCCAGTAGGGGCGTGTCTTGTCTGTGAAGATGGCACACTTTATCAAGGAATTAATATCGAAAATGCTTCTTACGGCTTAACAAACTGTGCCGAAAGAACTGCATTCTTTAAGGCGGTCTCAGAAGGAAAACGCAACTTTAGCCATTTGGTGATTGCTGGCCATACACCTGAACCAATCTCTCCTTGTGGGGCTTGTCGTCAAGTGATGGCAGAATTTTGTACACCGGATATGCCAGTCACATTAATAGGCGACGAAGGTGTGATCAAAGAAACAACGGTGGAAGAATTATTACCTTACTCTTTTTCCAACCAAGATTTACATGTACATTAATTACGGTTATCCAGCATATGGCTGATAACATATAAGACTTATCTAATTTAGGGGGCTTTACAGAAATGAAAAAAGCAAAATTATTCAGTTTAGCTACAGTTGCTTTAACTAGTACATTAGTGTTAGCTGCATGTGGCGGAAACAAATCAAATGACGGCGCGAAAAAAGACGCTGCCAAAGACAACAAGAGTGTAGCAATTGTTACTGACGTCGGTGGGGTTGATGACCGTTCATTTAACCAATCAGCTTGGGAAGGATTACAAGCTTGGGGTAAAGAAAACGGCATGAAAAAAGGTGTAGGTGGCTATAACTATTTCCAATCTGACAAAGAATCAGCTTATGCTACTAACCTTAACTCTGCTGTACAAAATGGCTTCAAGACAATCTTCGGTATTGGTTTCAAACTACAACCTGAAATAGAAAAAGCTGCAGATCAAAACAAAGATTACAACTTTGGTATCATTGACTCAGTCATCGAAGGTAAAAAGAATGTAGTATCTGCTACTTTCAAAGATAATGAAGCTTCTTACTTAGCTGGTGCTGCTGCGGCTGCTACTACTAAGACAAATAAAGTAGGTTTCATCGGTGGTGAAGAAGGGGTTGTTATTGACCGCTTTGAAGCTGGTTTCGTGAAGGGTGTAGAAGAAACTGCTAAGAAATTAGGTAAGACAATTACAGTTGATGTACAATATGCTGGTTCATTTGGTGATCCTGCAAAAGGTAAAGCTGTTGCTGCTCAAATCTTTGAAGGTGGCGCAGACATCATCTTCCATGCTTCAGGTGGTACTGGTCAAGGGGTATTCCAAGAAGCTAAAGCAATTGATGAACAATTAACTGAAGCAGAATTAAAAGACAAACAAGTTTGGGTTATCGGTGTAGATAGCGATCAACAAGCAGAAGGTGCCTTCAAGACTAAAGATGGTAAAGATGCTAACTTAACTCTTTGCTCAACACTTAAAGGTGTAGGTGCTGCAGTTGCCGATATTTCTCAAAAAGCTGCTGATGGTAAATTCCCTGGTGGTAAACACTTAGTATACGGTCTTAAAGATGGTGGGGTTGATTTAACAGATGGTTTCTTAAGTGATGAAGCTAAGAAACAAGTTGAATCAGCTAAGAAAGATATCTTAGACAATAAAGTAGAAGTACCAGAAAAACCTAGCAAATAATCAAAAGTAAGTATTCTGTGATCTTATCCTTTGTGATAAGGTCACAGTTTCTATCAAGGTTACAATTAAGGAGACTAATTTAATCTCTTTAATTGTGGGAATTGATTTTTCACAAAAAATGTTGATGCATCATGTTTATAAGTAAGGAAGTGAAGGAAGTTGACTCAAGGATTTGAAAATGTCGTTGAGATGCGAAATGTAACCAAAATTTTTGGTAGCTTTGTAGCAAATGATCAAGTAAATCTACAAGTACGTCGTGGAGAAATTCATGCCTTGCTTGGAGAAAATGGTGCGGGTAAGTCAACTATGATGAATATGTTGGCCGGACTTTTGCAACCAACTTCTGGAGATATTCTCTTAAATGGAGAAGTGGTACAGATTACAAGCCCTACAACTGCTAATAAATTAGGAATTGGAATGGTTCACCAGCATTTCATGTTAGTCGATGCGTTTACCGTAACTGAAAATATTATGTTAGGTAGCGAAATTAGTCATTTGGGTGTCTTAGATCGTAAAAAAGCGAAAGAAGAAATTGTCAAAATCTCTGAACAATATGGGTTACAAGTCGATCCAGATGCTTATGTTCGTGATATTTCAGTTGGGATGCAACAACGTGTTGAAATTTTAAAAACACTTTATCGTGGTGCCGATGTCTTAATTTTTGACGAACCAACTGCAGTATTGACTCCTCAAGAAATTGAAGAACTTATTGTGATTATGAAAGAATTAATTAAAGAAGGAAAGTCAATCATCTTAATTACCCATAAATTGGATGAAATTAAAGCAGTTGCCGACCGTTGTACCGTTATTCGTCGCGGTAAATATATCGGTACAGTGGATGTCAAAGATGTAACCAGTCAACAATTAGCTGACATGATGGTAGGACGTGCGGTATCCTTCAAAACTCCTAAAAAGGATGCAAATCCACAAGAAGTGGTCTTGTCTGTGCAAGATTTGGTGGTTAAAGAAAACCGTGGCTTAGAAGCAGTGAAAGGTCTATCGCTTGAAGTTCGTGCCGGTGAAGTGTTAGGGATTGCCGGAATTGATGGGAATGGACAATCTGAATTGGTTCAGGCTTTAACTGGTTTGCGTAAAGTCGAAAGTGGTAAAGTGACATTAAATGGTGATGATATTACCAACCAACGCCCACGTAAAATTACTTTAGAAGGTGTAGGGCATGTCCCTGAAGACCGTCATAAATATGGTTTAGTATTGGATATGACTTTGGCAGAAAATATCGCACTACAAACTTACTTTACGGATCCATTAAGTAAAAACGGTATTTTAAATTACAATGAAATCAATGAGCATGCGCGTGATTTAATGCAAGAATTTGACGTGCGTGCAGCAAGTGAAATCGTTCCGGCTAAAGCTTTATCAGGTGGGAACCAACAAAAAGCGATTATCGCCCGTGAAGTTAGCCGTGATCCTGATTTGTTGATTGTTGCGAACCCTACGCGTGGTTTGGACGTTGGAGCGATTGAGTTTATCCATAAACGTTTGATTGATCAACGCGATAAGATGAAAGCCGTCTTATTAATTAGTTTTGAATTAGACGAAATCTTAAATGTATCTGACCGAATCGCTGTTATTCATGGTGGTAAAATTGTTGGGATAGTGGATCCAAAAGAAACCAATGAACAAGAATTAGGTCTATTGATGGCAGGTTATTCATTAGAAGAGGCCAGAAAAGAATTAGCAAATAGCGGGGTAGGTGAGGCAAATGCATAATAAATCAGAAAGAATTCAAAATATCATTGTGCCGATTATCGCTGTTATCCTAGGTTTTGTTCTAGGTGGTTTAATCATGTTAGGATTTGGGTTTAATCCGATTGAAGGTTATGGACAAATGTTTAAAACAGCCTTCTTAAATCCCTTAACTGGTGAAGTCAATCCGCGTAATATCGGTGAAATCTTTGTATCGGCAGCACCGCTAATCTTTACGGCACTAGGTTTCTCGATTGCCAATACGGCTGGTTTCTTCAATATCGGGTTATCTGGACAAGCTTTATGTGGCTGGGTAACTAGTATTTGGATTGCGTTATCTATGCCTGATGCTCCACGTTTTGTCGTATTACTTGTGGCAATTGTTGCTGGGGTATTATCTGGTGCGATTGCTGGTGCGATTCCAGGATTTTTACGTGCTTTCTTTGGTACGAGTGAAGTTATCGTAACCATTATGATGAACTATATTTTACTTCACATCGGTAACCATATTGTGAATAATGTGATGAGTCCAAAAATCATCCAAAGTAAAGGGATGACGGTATCCATTAGCAAGAGTGCTTCTTTACAAACACCTTGGTTAGCTGATTTAACGAATAATTCTCGATTAAACTTAGGTATTTTCTTCGCTATCATTGCTTTGATCGTAGTTTGGTTTGTGATGAAGAAAACCACTCTAGGTTATGAAATCCGCGCCGTTGGTTTGAACCCATATGCTTCTGAATATGCTGGTATGTCAAGTAAACGTACAATCATCGTTTCAATGGTCATTTCCGGTGCCTTAGCAGGTATGGGTGGTGTTGTCTTAGGTTTAGGTACTTTTGAAAACTTTACTTCTCAAAGTGCTTCACTAGCCATTGGTTTTGATGGGATGGCGGTCTCACTTCTTGGCAATGGTAGCTCTATTGGTATCTTTGCTGCTGCTTTACTATTTAGTGTCTTACAACTAGGTGGTCAAGGGATGCAAGTTGTCGGTATTCCATCTGAGTTAGTGAATATTGATATTGCAATTATCATCTTCTTTGTTGGTATTAGCTTTGTCATTCGTTATATTTTGGCTAAATTTACTGGTAAAAAGGCCGCAACCGTTAAAGTTGAAAAAGATTCAAAACCAAATGAAGAAAGTCAAGAAGGAGGGACCATCTAATGAATCTAGATGCAATTGCTACAATTATCACGCAAACATTGATTTATGCAGCTCCGTTAATTTTGACTGCGCTAGGTGGCGTTTTCTCTGAACGAAGTGGGATTGTTAACGTTGGTTTGGAAGGTATCATGGTTATGGGGGCCTTTAGTTCAGTGGTCTTCAACTTAACTTATGCTTCTAAATTTGGTAACTTAACCCCTTGGCTTGGTTTGTTAGTCGGTGGGTTAGTAGGTTGTCTATTCTCATTACTACATGCGGTGGCAACGATTAACTTCCGCGCCGATCATATCATCAGTGGTACGGTAATGAATTTAATGGCTCCAGCTTTAGCAGTCTTTTTAGTAAAAGATTTATATGATAAAGGTCAAACAGATAGTATCCAAGAATTCTTTGGTTATTTCCATTTTCCAGTTTTAGGGGATATTCCAGTACTTGGTAAATTATTCTTTGCCAAAACCTCATTAACTGCTTATATTGCGATTTTAATTTCTTTTGTTGCTTGGTTTGTTGTATTTAAAACAAAATTTGGGTTACGTCTACGTTCTGTAGGTGAACATCCACAAGCAGCGGATACTTTAGGGATTAATGTTTATGCGATGCGTTATGCTGGAGTATTAATCTCTGGTTTCTTAGGCGGTATGGGTGGTGCTTTATTCGCCCAATCAATTGCTGGACGTTTTGCGGTAACAACCATTGCCGGTCAAGGTTTCATTTCGATGGCAGCGATGATTTTCGGTAAATGGAATCCAATCGGTGCGATGGGAGCGGCTCTATTCTTTGGCTTCTCACAAAACTTAAGTATTGCTGGTAAGGCGATTCCGTTTATTGCTTCGATTCCAGATGTTTACTTATTAATCGCGCCTTATGTATTGACGATTATCGTATTGGTTGCGTTCTTTGGTCAAGCGGCTGGTCCGAAAGCCAATGGTACCAACTATATTAAATCTAAATAATCTGATGACAAGAAGACATTTGTCCTTTTGTCGAGGTTCAAAGCTTGCTATAATCACAATGTAAGCACAACCAAGATTGAATAAACTTAAGGAGGACAATCGGATATGTGCTGATGGTTCTCCTTATTTTATTAAGTAAATAGAGTCGAAAAGCGGCTTTAAAATGAATAGAAAGCAGGGATAACATGTTTAAACGTGTACACTTAATTGTTTTAGATTCTGTAGGGATAGGTCAAGCACCAGATGCGGACAAATTTAATGATGTCGGTGCGGATACTTTAGGGCATATTGCTGAAGTTGCTGGACTTACAATTCCTCATTTAGAAAATCTAGGACTAGGTACCATCGCGCCATTAAAAGGAGTCAAAGCGGTTGAAAATCATCAAGGTTATGCCACAAAACTTGAAGAAATTTCAGTTGGTAAAGATACAATGACTGGTCACTGGGAAATTATGGGCTTAAACATCAAAAAGCCTTTCCGGGTCTTTCCAAATGGTTTCCCACAAGAATTATTAGATAAAATTGAAGCCTTTTCTGGACGTAAAGTAGTCTGCAATTTGCCATATTCAGGTACCAAAGTTATTGATGATTATGGAAAGCATCAAATGGAAACGGGCGATTTAATCGTTTATACTTCAGCCGATCCAGTTTTACAAATTGCTGCTCACGAAGAAGTCATTCCATTAGAAGAATTATATCGTATTTGTGAGTACGTTCGTGAAATTACGCGTGATGAACCTTATATGATTGGTCGTATTATTGCTCGTCCATATGTGGGTACACCTGGTAACTTCACACGTACTAGCAATCGTCATGATTATGCGTTAAATCCTTTTGGTCATACGGTCTTAAATTCATTAAAAGATGCCGGTAAAGATGTGATTGCTGTTGGTAAGATTAATGATATTTTCAATGGTCAAGGGATTACTGAAGCGATTCGTACTAAGAGCAATATGGATGGTGTCGATCAATTATTGAAAGTGATGGCCAAAGATTTCGACGGTTTAAGCTTTACAAACTTAGTTGATTTTGATGCATTATTCGGTCATCGTCGTGATGTGCAAGGTTATGCCAATGCCATTGAAGAATTTGATGCGCGTATTCCAGAACTTGTCGATGCGATGCGTGAAGATGATTTATTATTAATTACTGCTGACCACGGAAATGATCCAACCTTTAGCGGTACAGACCATACCCGTGAATATGTGCCATTACTTGCATTTAGTAAGAGCATGAAAGAACAAGGCGCCCTTCCTCAAGGTTTCTATTCAGATATTGCTGCAACAATTGCCGAAAACTTTGGCGTACCTGCTACTGAAAACGGCAAGAGCTTCTTAAGTTTATTAAAATAATTAACGCTTATTCGAGGTGAAAAAATGACTTTACAAGAAAAATTAACAGAAACGATTCAATATATCCACAATCAAGGGGTGCAAGAAGTCGAATTTGGCTTGATTCTAGGTTCTGGTTTAGGCGAATTAGCCGAAGAAATTGAAGATAAAGTGCTCATTCCTTATGCAAATATTCCGCATTTCCCAGTTTCTACCGTTGTGGGACATGCTGGACAATTGGTTTATGGTACTTTAGCAGGGAAAAAAGTATTGGCGATGCAAGGTCGTTTCCATTATTATGAAGGACACAATATGCAAGTTGTGACATATCCAGTACGTGTGATGGCTGGTTTGAAGGCCCATTCCTTAGTGGTGACCAATGCCTGTGGTGGCGTGAATGAAAGTTTTACACCGGGCGATTTAATGTTGATTACGGACCATATCAATTTTATGGGTGCGAATCCATTAATTGGTAAAAATGAAGATGAAATGGGTCCACGCTTCCCAGATATGTCTAAAGCTTATGATGAATCTTATCGCAATGTCGCTAAAGAAGTGTCTGCAAGCAAAGGATTGCATCTTAAAGAAGGCGTTTATATGGGATTTTCAGGTCCAACCTATGAAACACCTGCAGAAGTGCGCTTTGCTCGAATTGCTGGCGCTGATGCAGTAGGGATGTCTACGGTTCCAGAAGTAATTGTTGCTGTTCATAGTGGTTTACGTGTCTTAGGGATTTCATGTATTACGAATCTTGCTGCGGGGATGCAAGCGAATTTAAATCATGAAGAAGTCGTTGAAACAACTGAACGTGTCAAAGCAGAATTTAAATCTTTAGTCAAAGAAACACTAGCTAAACTATAATTGTGCGGTGAACATCCCAATTTGATTGATAAACCTTAGAAAAATTAAAGGAGAAATTCCATGAGTGTTCATATTGAAGCCAAAGCAGGCGAAATTGCTGATAAAATATTATTACCAGGCGATCCATTGCGTGCCAAATATATCGCCGAAACCTTTTTAGAAAATCCTGTTTGCTATAACAATGTCCGTGGGATGTTAGGTTTTACAGGAACTTATAAAGGCGAACGAATCTCAGTTCAAGGTACCGGAATGGGGATGCCTTCTGCGACGATTTATGCCCATGAGTTAATTAATTCTTATGGCGTGAAAACTTTGATTCGCGTGGGAACTTGTGGCGCAATTTCTAAAGATGTGCATGTGCGCGACTTAGTTTTAGGTCAAGGTGCAGTAACAAGCTCTTCAATGATTGCTAAAAATTTCCAATCCTTCCACTTTGCCCCAATTGCGAATTTTGATTTGCTAAAAACAGCTTATGAAGTGGCACAAGAAATGGGAACTACTACCCATGTTGGTAATCTCTTGTCAGAAGATAGTTTCTATAAAGATGATATGACTGAAACGCTAGCCCTTGCTGATTTAGGTGTCATGGGGGTAGAAATGGAAGCTGCGGCCCTTTATTACTTAGGTGCCAAATTCAACGTGAAAACATTGGCGATTTGTACAGTTAGTGATCACATTATTACCGGTGAAGAAACAACGGCTGAAGAACGTCAATTAACTTTCAATGATATGATTAAAGTCGGCTTGGAAACAGCGATTCGTGCATAAATGTAAAAAAAGTTCTAGATTGATTTCTAGAGCTTTTTTTCATATGTTTTGGTAAAATAAAGGTAATAAATAGAGGAGGGAAGCCTGATGGAAAATTTTAATTTTAATGTTTCCACCGATATTCGCTTTGGGAAAGATCGCCTAGCCGAATTGCCTAGTGTATTGAACCAGTTTGGTAAAAATGTTTTATTGGTGTATGGTGGCGGTAGTATCAAGCGCAGTAGCTTATACGAAAAAATCAAGACCTTGCTAAAAGAGAATGGTTTAAAGATGTTTGAATTAGGTGGGGTCGCTCCAAATCCGAAAATTGAAAGTGTCCGTGAAGGTGTGATGCTTTGTAAGCACCATAAAATCGATGTCATTTTAGCAGTAGGTGGTGGCTCGGTTATCGATTGTTCCAAGGTGATTAGTGGTGCCGTCTTTTATGAAGGAGATCCATGGGAAATGGTGTTATCCCGTCGTTATGAAGGACCGACTATCCCTTTGGTGACGATTTTGACCTTAGCAGCGACTGGTACGGAAATGAATCGTGGCGCTGTCATTTCAGATTTAAATGCGAAACAAAAACTTGGCATTCACGGCACAAACTTCTTACCGAAAGTTTCATTTCTAGATCCTAGTTTGACCTTTTCAGTAAGCAAATATCAAACATTGGCTGGTTCGGCGGATATCTTGAGTCACTTGATGGAACAATACTTCAATTTAACACCAGGGACCGAAGTACAAGATTCGATTGCAGAAGGCTTGATGAAAACCGTCATTCAATGTATGCCCGTGGCCCTACATGAACCTACGCATTATGATGCACGGGCGAATTTAATGTGGGCTTCGACTTTAGCTTTAAACGGTTTGGTAGGCAGTGGTCGCAAAGGTGCCTGGTCTTGTCATGCGATGGAACACGAATTAAGTGCTTTTTATGATATTACGCATGGTATCGGCTTAGCAATCTTGACACCTCGTTGGTTAGACTATATCTTAAACGAACGAACTTTGCCGAAGATTGAACGTTTTGCTCGCAATGTTTGGCAAATTCAAGAACCAGATAGCATGAAAGCGGCGAAGATGGGAATTCAAGCTTTGTATGATTTCTTTGAAGAAAATGGTGTGCCAATGACCTTGCCAGAAGTCGGAATTCCAGATGACCGTGATTTTGCAGCGATGGCCCAACAAGCAATTGATCATAGCAGTTTGTTGACGGATGCTTTTGAAGTGCTTGGAGTCAAAGATGTTGTAGCGATTTATCAAGCTTGCTTAACTAAATCAAGCTTTATCTAACAAAAAAACGCGTGAAGGCCGAAACTTTCACGCGTTTGACTTTTTTTAGATTATAAGTAGTATTTTTTAGCTACTGATAAGTCATCGTTTAATTCATAAACTAATGGTTGACCTGTTGGAATTTCAAGGTCCATGATATCTTCATCAGAAATACCTTCGATGTGTTTAGCTAAAGCACGTAATGAGTTACCGTGAGCAGCTACTAAAACAGTTTTACCATCTAATAAAGCTGGTGCGATTTGATCTTGCCAGAAAGGTAAAGCACGTTCTAGCGTTACTTTTAAGTTTTCTCCTCCTGGTACGTCACGAGGGTCTAACATTGCATAGCGACGGTCGCCAGCGATTGAACCTTCATCGTTTGCATCTTGTAATGGAGGTAATACATCATATGAACGACGCCAGATATGAACTTGTTCGTCACCATATTTTTCAGCTGTTTCTTTTTTGTTTAAGCCTTGTAATTTACCATAATGACGTTCGTTTAAGCGCCATGATTTCACTTGAGGTACCCATAATTGATCTGAGTATTCTAAGATTAAGTTACATGTTTTGATTGCGCGAGTTAAAACTGAAGTGAAGGCAATATCAAATTCGATGCCTGCTTCTTTAATTTTACGTCCGCCTTCTTTGGCTTCTTCAACACCTTCTGGAGCTAAATCAACATCAGCCCAACCTGTAAATTGGTTTAATTTGTTCCATTCACTTAATCCGTGACGTGAAAAAACTAATTTTGGCATAAAAAACTCTCCTTTAAATTGGTTTTCTGAAATTTTTTCATTCCTTCCATATTGTACACTTTTTTACAAATAATTTCCATAAAAAATTTAATGCAAATGCGCAATGATAGGGATGCGGCTATTTTTGACTTTCTAGCACTTCCACACCATTTTCATGCCCGATAATGACAGTATCTACCATATTAAGGAAAAGTCCATGTTCAACAACGCCTACTGTGTGGTCTAACTCGCGAGCTAACTGTTCAGCTTGCTCAATTTTTTCAAGGTGGAGATCAATGATATGGTGTCCACAGTCGGTAATTAAAGTACTACCATCTTCTTTTTTACGTAGCGTCGGTTGATATCCTAGTGCTTCAAATTTTTTGAATACTTGCATGCAGCCATAAGGAATCACCTCAACAGGTAATGGGAATGCTCCAAGATTTTTAACCATTTTTGATTCATCAACAATCCAGATAATTTTTTTAGAATAAGTAGCGACAATTTTTTCGAATAAAAGTGCAGCCCCGCCACCTTTAATACCACCAAAGTTTTCATCGATTTCATCTGCACCATCAATGGTTAAATCAACATGATCAACTTCATCGATAGTTTTAACCGTAATGCCTAAACCTTCTGCTTGTTTTTTTGATGCAATAGAAGTAGGTACACCAACAATTTGCAAATTTTCCTCTTTGACACGACGACCTAATTCTTCTATCATATAGTAAGCAGTCGAACCAGTACCTAAACCGACAATCATGCCATCTTTGACATATTCACTAGCTTTAATCCCAACCATTTGTTTCAAATTCATCAACAATCACTCTCCAACGATAATTTACAACTAACATTATACTATTTCGCTTTCAAAAAACCTATGAAAACTCAGAAAAAAATCAAAAAAATTGCATCCCAACTAGTTGACAGTCATGAAATATCATGCTACTATTACAAAGGTGCTTTAAACAGGTCTCTAGTAGACGTGCTGACTGTGAAAAGCTTTGATAAAGGTGCAGAAAATCTGCATTATTTTTTATCGCAAAAAAAGAACCACCTGGATGTGTGGGACTATACAGCGAATCAAGGAAGGAGGAAAACAAGGAATGCCTACAATTAACCAATTAGTACGTAAGCCTCGTAAATCAAAGGTTGAAAAATCAAATTCACCTGCATTAAACAAAGGATATAACAGTTTCAAAAAGACTCAAACGAATGTGAGCTCACCTCAAAAACGTGGGGTAGCAACTCGTGTGGGTACTATGACACCTAAAAAACCGAACTCAGCTTTACGTAAATATGCCCGTGTTCGTTTGTCAAACTTAATCGAAGTTACAGCTTATATCCCAGGTATCGGACATAACTTACAAGAACACAGCGTTGTGTTACTACGTGGTGGACGTGTAAAAGACTTACCAGGGGTACGTTACCATATCGTTCGTGGTGCGTTAGATACAGCTGGTGTGAACGATCGTAAACAAAGTCGTTCTAAATACGGTACTAAACGTCCTAAAGCTTAATTTTTAGATTTGAAACGAAAAAATATAAAATAATCATATTACGAAAAGGAGGAGTTACGGATGCCTCGTAAAGGTCCTGTTGCAAAACGTGATGTTTTACCAGATCCTATTTATAACTCAAAATTAGTAACTCGCTTAATCAACCGTGTCATGATCGACGGTAAACGCGGGATTGCTGCAAGCATCATCTATAATGCATTTGATATTATTAAAGAATCTACAGGGAATGATCCATTAGAAGTTTTCGAACAAGCTATGAAAAATATCATGCCTGTATTAGAAGTTAAAGCTCGTCGTGTGGGTGGTTCTAACTACCAAGTACCAGTTGAAGTTCGTCCAGAACGTCGTACAACTTTAGGTTTACGTTGGATTGTTAGCTATGCACGCCTACGTGGTGAACACACAATGGAAGAACGTCTTGCAAAAGAAATCATGGATGCAGCTAACAACACTGGTGCTTCTGTGAAAAAACGCGAAGACACTCACAAAATGGCCGAAGCCAACCGTGCATTTGCGCACTATCGTTGGTAAGATCCTCTTGCAACATTTATTTGTTGACAGAAGGTATAGCATGAAACAACCGATTTAATAAGAGAGGAGAAAAACCTACAATGGCAAGAGCATTTTCTTTAGAAAACACTCGTAACATCGGTATCATGGCCCACATCGATGCCGGTAAAACAACTGCGACAGAACGTATCTTGTACTACACTGGTAAAATCCACAAAATTGGTGAAACTCACGAAGGTGCTTCTCAAATGGACTGGATGGAACAAGAACAAGAACGTGGGATTACTATCACATCTGCCGCTACAACTGCTCAATGGAAAGGTCATCGTATCAACATCATCGACACACCAGGGCACGTAGACTTCACAGTCGAAGTTGAACGTTCATTACGTGTATTAGATGGTGCGGTTACCGTCCTAGATGCACAATCTGGGGTAGAACCTCAAACTGAAACTGTATGGCGCCAAGCAACTACTTACGGAGTTCCTCGTATCGTATTTGCTAACAAGATGGATAAAATTGGTGCGGACTTCTTATATTCTGTAAGAACATTGCATGATCGCTTACAAGCAAATGCACATCCAATTCAATTGCCAATCGGTGCTGAAGATAGCTTCACAGGTATCATTGACCTAGTGAAAATGAAAGCTGAAATCTACACTAACGACTTAGGTACTGAAATTGAAGAAACTGATATTCCAGAAGAATACCGTGAGTTAGCTGAAGAATGGCATGAAAAATTAGTTGAAGCTGTTGCTGAAACTGATGAAGAATTAACAATGAAATACTTAGAAGGTGAAGAAATCACTGAACAAGAACTTAAAGAAGGAATTCGTCGTGCAACTACTGCTGTAGAATTCTACCCAGTTCTTTGTGGTTCTGCGTTCAAGAATAAAGGGGTTCAATTATTATTGGATGCTGTTATTGACTACTTACCTTCTCCATTAGATATCCCTGCAATCAAGGGTATCGATCCTAAAACTGATGAAGAAGTGACTCGTCCAGCTGACGATTCAGCTCCATTCTCAGCTTTAGCCTTCAAAGTTATGACTGACCCATTCGTAGGTCGTTTAACTTTCTTCCGTGTGTACTCTGGTGTCTTAGAATCAGGTTCATACGTACAAAACGCAACTAAAGGTAAACGTGAACGTGTTGGACGTATCCTACAAATGCACGCGAACTCTCGTTCAGAAATTTCTGAAGTATACGCAGGGGATATCGCTGCAGCTGTTGGTTTGAAAGACACAACTACTGGGGATACACTATGTGATGAAAAGAACCTAGTTATCTTAGAATCTATGGAATTCCCAGAACCAGTTATCCAAGTTGCTATCGAACCTAAATCAAAAGCTGACCAAGACAAAATGTCTATCGCTTTACAAAAATTATCTGAAGAAGATCCAACCTTCCGCGCTGAAACTAACCAAGAAACTGGTGAAACAATCATCGCTGGTATGGGTGAGCTTCACTTAGATATTATCGTTGACCGTATGCGTCGTGAATTTAAAGTAGAAGCTAACGTTGGTGCGCCTCAAGTATCATATCGTGAAACATTCCGATCAGCTACTCAAGCTGAAGGTAAGTTTGTACGTCAGTCTGGTGGTAAAGGTCAATACGGTCACGTATGGATTGAATTTACACCAAACGAAGAAGGCGCTGGTTTCGAATTCGAAAACGCAATTGTCGGTGGTGTGGTTCCTCGTGAATACATCCCAGCAGTTGAAGTTGGTTTGAAAGACGCTATGGAAAATGGGGTATTAGCTGGTTACCCAATGGTTGATATCAAGGCTAAACTATATGATGGTTCTTACCATGATGTCGACTCAAGTGAAACAGCCTTCCGTGTAGCTGCATCTATGGCTTTACGTGCTGCTGCTAAGAAAGCTAACCCAGTTATCCTTGAACCAATCATGGCTGTTGAAGTCGTTGTTCCTGAAGAATATCTAGGAGATGTTATGGGACACGTTACTGCACGTCGTGGTCGTGTTGAAGGTATGGAAGCTCGTAACAACTCTCAAGTAGTTCGTGCGATGGTTCCACTTGCTGAAATGTTTGGTTATGCAACAACTTTACGTTCAGCAACTCAAGGTCGTGGTGTGTTTACAATGACATTTGACCACTACGAAGATGTTCCAAAATCTGTTCAAGAAGAAATTATTAAGAAAAATGGCGGAAAAGCTGAATAATATTTGATATTTTTTAGGAATTTCTGCAAAAAACTATCTTTTTTGAAGATTTTTGGGTAAAATAGAAACGATGATATGGGCAGGAAGGAGCGCTCCTTCCTACCTATCAGATATATAAAAAATTCTTTTTTTAGGAGGCACATTTTAAAATGGCAAAAGAAAAATTTGACCGTTCTAAATCCCACGTTAACGTTGGTACAATTGGACACGTTGACCATGGTAAAACTACATTAACAGCTGCTATTACAACTGTATTAGCTAAACAAGGTGGGGCACAAGCTATGGCTTATGACCAAATCGATGGTGCTCCAGAAGAACGTGAACGTGGTATCACAATCTCAACTGCACACGTTGAGTACGAAACAGCTACTCGTCACTATGCACACGTTGACTGCCCAGGACACGCTGACTACGTTAAAAACATGATCACTGGTGCTGCTCAAATGGACGGTGCTATCTTAGTAGTATCTGCTGCTGATGGTCCTATGCCACAAACTCGTGAACACATTCTTTTATCACGTAACGTTGGTGTTCCATACATCGTTGTTTTCTTAAACAAAGTTGATATGGTTGACGACGAAGAATTATTAGAATTAGTTGAAATGGAAGTACGTGACTTATTAACTGAATACGACTTCCCAGGAGACGATGTTCCTGTAATCGCTGGTTCTGCATTAAAAGCTTTAGAAGGCGACCCAGCTTACGAAGAAAAAATCTTAGAATTAATGGCTGCAGTTGACGAATACATCCCAACTCCAGAACGTGACAACGACAAACCATTCATGATGCCAGTCGAAGACGTATTCTCAATCACTGGTCGTGGTACTGTTGCTACAGGTCGTGTTGAACGTGGACAAGTTCGTGTTGGTGACGAAGTTGAAATCGTTGGTATTGCTGACGAAACTTCTAAAACAACAGTTACTGGTGTTGAAATGTTCCGTAAATTATTAGATTACGCTGAAGCTGGAGACAACATCGGTGCATTATTACGTGGTGTGGCTCGTGAAGACATCCAACGTGGTCAAGTATTAGCTAAACCAGGTTCAATCACTCCACATACAAAATTCACTGCTGAAGTGTACGTTTTAACTAAAGAAGAAGGTGGACGTCATACTCCATTCTTCACTAACTACCGTCCACAATTCTACTTCCGTACAACTGACGTTACAGGTGTAGTTAACTTACCAGAAGGTACTGAAATGGTTATGCCTGGTGATAACGTAACTATGGAAGTTGAATTAATCCACCCAATCGCTATCGAAGACGGAACTCGTTTCTCAATTCGTGAAGGCGGACGTACTGTTGGTTCAGGCGTTGTTACTGGTATCTTAGCTTAATTTTAAGCTTTTAAAACTAGTAGATAAATAAAGACGATGAGTTTAGGCTCATCGTCTTTTTTTGTATTTTTAACCATTTAAACGTTGATTTAGTTTCTTTAATGGGAAATAGAGAATGCTAACAATGATGATAGTTGAAACAACATTAATCAGTGTAGCCGGTAATTTAATACTTGCAGCAATAAAAGCATTACTCAAATTACTACCGGCAATGAGCAAGATGACAGTATTTTTCACTTGTGTCATGATGATTTTACCGATACCAGTAAATATTCCAATGACGATGATTTGCCAGATTTTTGTTGGGTTATTCTTAAACAAACGAATAGCAAAAATAGCGAACAGACCTACAATAAAGCTTTCTAAAATGAAATAAGGGGCTTCGGTGGCATATCCATTTAGTAAATCAAAAATGGCAAACCCTAACCCTCCAGCAAGAGAGCCTTTAAAGTAACCAAGTAATAAGATAGCTAAAAGTAACATCGCATTGCCGAGATGGACAAAGGCTCCGGTAGGTAAAGGAATTTTAATTGTTGTTCCGATGAATGTTAAGGCTGCAAATAGTGCAGTCAGTGTGATAGCTTGAATAGATTTTGTTTGTTTCATTTTGATTCCTCCAATCGTGTTTCGGCATGGAAATAAGCGCCGTGCCAAACATGTCCAACATAAGGGTTAACGAAGAATCCTTTTTGGATAGCTTGATTGACAAAAGTTTTGGCTACTTGGACAGCTTGTAGCACCGGATAATCATGAGCTAACAAACTAGTAATCGCGGCGGCAAAAGTACAGCCTGCACCGTGGTTGGTTGCTGTTGAAATAATTGGTAATGCCAAAGTTTGAAATTCATGGCCATCATAGAAGATATCAATGGCCAGCTCATGATTTAAACGGGCACCACCTTTGATGACTACATTTTTCGCACCCAGTTCATGAATGATTTTTGCCGCTTGTTTCATTTGATCAACCGTGTGTAAATCTCCCATTCCAGAAAGTATACCTGCTTCTACTAAATTAGGTGTTGTAATAAATGCTTGTGGAATAAGTTCGTTTTTTAGCATTTCAACGACTTGGGGTTGTAAAATATTAGCCGTTCCTTTGCAAGCGATAACTGGATCGATGACGATTTTTTCAATATTACTTGTTTTGAGTAACTTGCTTATCGTTGCTGCGTTTTCTTCGTTGCCTAACATGCCAGTTTTTAAGGCCGCGATTTGACCACCACATGTAGCACTTGCAAATTGTTTTTGAATCAACTCGCTATCTAACTCGTGGACTTCATGTTGCCAGCCTTTTGAAGCATCCATTGTTACGATTGAGGTAATGACCGCATATCCATATAATCCAAATTCTTGAAAGGTTTTTAAATCAGCCTCTAATCCTGCACCTCCAGTAGAATCAGAGCCTGCAATAGTAAGTACTTGTTTAACCATAGTTTCCCTCCTTTTTTTGATAGTATAACGCAACAGATGGTATCGTAAAACAACCAATTGGCTCAAAATATACCCAACCAATTTAAAAAGACCTATCTGCATGAGATAGATCTTTTAACGTTTAGCTGATAATATTGATGTACAATGTGCGAGTCGCTGTTTAAATTCTTCTAAAGGATAAGTGGATAGATGGGCATAATTTAAGCGCATAGATTGACATTGATTGCAATATAAAAAGCTAGGCGCAACCAGTAAATTATGTTTTAGAAAGATTTGCCAGTCTTTACGGTGGAGTTTTTGGTGCTTCCACGTGCAATATAAATACAGACCACCTGTAGCTTTTTCCACTTGCCAATCCTCACTAAACTCAGAAAAAACCTGTAGAATCTCGGCTTGTCTCTGAGCTAAAAAATGCAGTAAATGTGTCTGTTTGACAACATAATCACTGGCACTCAACGCATTTTGGGCAATGATTTGCGAAAATAAATCAGTCGTACGCTCGCTTTGAATTTTGGTTTCTATAATAGAAGCTAATAGCGATTTAGGAGCAGCTACCCAACCGATTTTGATATGCGAACTAAATATTTTTGATAAAGAACCAAGATAGATGACTTGTTCGCTGGCTAAACTTTTTAGGCGAGGCAAGGGACGATTGAAATTCAGTTCGCCATAAGCATCATCTTCTACAATTGGAATCTGATATTTTTTACAGATAGCGAGAATTTGCTGGCGACGTTCAAGCGACACTAATCTTCCAGTCGGGTTTTGAAAGTCAGGATTAAGATAAACAAGTTTAATTCGCCGTTGCAAAATTTGCTGTTCTAATTTTTCAGCTATTAATCCTTCATTATCCATATCTATCCCCAATAATTCAATTTGATTAGATGCAATCCAAGGTAATGAAAAAAGAAAAGAGGGGTTTTCCGTAGCGACTACATCACCTGGTTTGAGTAAAGTATCGAAAATCAGTGACATTCCTTGCGTAGAACCAGACGTAATTAGCAATTCTTCAGCACTTAAAGATAACTGATACTGGCTTTTTAAGTGGGTAACCAAAGCCTGGCGTAAATGAATTTCTCCTGAATCGGGTAAATCAGCTTGCATCTTCAGCATCTGTTCCCACGAGAGGCTTGGAATATTAAAGTTTTGAATTAGAGATAGAGGCAAGTCACCACTAAATAGATCAATACTATCTTTTTCGTTGCGCTTTGTTTTCAATTCAGTAAGATAAGGATCTTCTACATAAATTGGCCGCGCTAACAAATTTTTCCAAGGAAGTTGCGGTGACTTACGATTGGCAATACGAGTTGCGCTGATATAGGTGCCGCTCCCTTGATGCCGTTCAAGCCATCCTAAACTGACCAATTCATCAAGTGCACGCCCGACAGTAGAACGATTAACCCCATAAAGTTGTGCAAGTTTACGTTCGGCAGGTAAGCGTTCTTCAGGTAGTAACTCACCAGACTGAATAGCTTCGATTAATTCATGGATGATTTGTTGATAATAAGGTAGGTCTGATTCAGAATTTAATTGATACATCAACATCCCTCCGTAAGTTTTCTTAGCCTAAAGTTAGAAGATTCAAGTAAAAAAGTCAAGTTGAATCATTTTTCTACTATAATATAGTGAAGTAAAAATATAGTAAAATGAAAATTGAGTGAAAAGGCAAAAAAATTTTCAGTTTTTCAAGAAAAAAGCTTGCTAATTGCCAGGACATATACTATAATCAAAAAGGTGCTGCTCATTAAGGGTATGCACTGCAGAAAATATTCTGCGGCTAAGAAACGAGAGGTTGCGACACGCCCGGACGCTTTGCCATGGTCGAGCGTGACGGATAATTTTCGTGGAGCTATGTCTACTTGTCAAAATAGGCGAAGGAGGGAACAAAATGGCAAAACAAAAAATTCGTATCCGTTTAAAAGCGTATGAACATCGTATTTTAGATCAGTCTGCGGATAAAATTGTAGAAACTGCAAAGAGAACTGGAGCTGACGTATCTGGTCCAATTCCATTACCAACAGAACGTAGTCTTTACACAATCATTCGTGCGACTCACAAATACAAAGATTCACGCGAACAATTCGAAATGCGTACACACAAACGTCTAATCGACATTGTGAACCCAACACCAAAAACTGTTGATGCTTTAATGAAGCTTGACTTACCATCAGGTGTTAATATTGAAATCAAACTATAATTATAATTGAGATGGAGGTGTAATCATGACCAAAGGAATCTTAGGGAAAAAAGTGGGAATGACTCAAATCTTCACTGAATCAGGAGAATTAATCCCAGTTACAGTTGTTGAAGCTACTCCAAACGTAGTATTACAAGTGAAAACTGTTGAAACTGACGGCTATGAAGCAATTCAAGTTGGTTTCCAAGATATGCGTGAAGTTTTGTCTAACAAACCTGCGAAAGGTCATGTTGCAAAAGCAAACACGGCTCCTAAGCGCTTCATTCGTGAATTCAAGGATGTTGAGCTTGAGGGCTTAGAAGTAGGATCAGAAATTAAAGTGGACGTCTTCCAAGCAGGAGACATCGTTGATGTTACAGGAACAACTAAAGGTAAAGGATTCCAAGGCGTAATCAAACGTCATGGACAAAGCCGCGGACCAATGGCTCACGGTTCTCGTTACCATCGTCGTCCTGGATCAATGGGTCCAGTTGCACCTAACCGTGTATTTAAAAATAAACATCTTGCTGGCCGTATGGGTGGCAACCGCGTAACAATTCAAAACCTTGAAATCGTACGTGTAGACGCTGAACGTAACGTAATCTTAATCAAAGGTAACGTTCCAGGCGCTAAAAAATCATTGATTACAATCAAATCAGCTGTGAAGGCTAAATAATCGATAGGAAGAAAGGAGGAACTAAGGAATGCCAAACGTAGCATTATTTAAACAAGATGGAAGCCAAATTGGCGAAATTACTTTAAATGAAGAAATTTTTGGAATTGAACCTAATGAAAGTGTTGTTTTCGATGCAGTTATCATGCAACGTGCTTCATTAAGACAAGGAACACACGCTGTTAGAAACCGTAGCGCAGTACGTGGCGGTGGACGCAAACCATGGCGTCAAAAAGGAACAGGTCGTGCTCGTCAAGGTTCAATCCGTTCACCACAATGGCGTGGAGGTGGCGTTGTATTCGGACCAACACCACGTTCATATAGCTACAAACTTCCTAGAAAAGTTCGTCGTTTAGCAATGAAATCTGTATTATCAGAAAAAGTTGCTGCAAATAACTTGGTTGCAGTTGATGCATTAAGCTTCGAAGCACCAAAAACTAAAGAATTCAAACAAGTTCTTGCTAACTTATCAATTGATACAAAAGTATTAGTAGTATTAGAACCAGGTAATGACTTTGCTGCTTTATCAGCACGTAACTTACCAAACGTAAGTGTTGTTGCTTCAGACAACGTAAGTGTGTTAGATGTTGTATCAAATGACAAATTATTAGTAACTCAAACTGCTCTTACTCAAATTGAGGAGGTGCTTGCATAATGAACTTACTAGATGTCATTAAACGCCCAGTAATCACTGAAAAGTCTATGAACGCAATGGAAGAAAACAAATACACTTTTGAAGTGGATACTCGTGCAAACAAAACATTAGTAAAACAAGCTGTAGAAGCTGCTTTCGATGTGAAAGTTAAAGACGTGAACATCGTAAACGTACGTCCTAAATTCAAACGTATGGGTAAATATGCAGGTTATACAAAGAAACGTCGCAAAGCTATTGTGACATTAACAAGCGATTCAAAAGCAATCGAATTATTCTCAGCTGAATAATAAAACTAGATAGATTATTAATAGGAGGGAAAAAGACGTGGCGATTAAAAAGTACAAACCTACCTCAAATGGTCGTCGTAATATGACTTCTTCTGACTTTGCTGAAATTACTACATCAAAACCAGAAAAATCATTATTAGCACCATTGAAAAACAATGCCGGCCGTAACAACAACGGACGCATCACTGTACGTCACCAAGGTGGCGGTCATAAACGTCAATACCGTTTGATCGACTTCAAACGTAACAAAGATAATGTTGTAGCTAAAGTTGCGACAATCGAATACGATCCAAACCGTTCTGCAAACATTGCTTTATTGCATTACGAAGATGGAGTAAAAACTTATATCTTAGCACCTAAAGGATTAGAAGTAGGCATGACAGTTGTTTCTGGTCCTGAAGCTGATATCAAAGTGGGTAATGCTTTACCATTAGAAAACATTCCAGTTGGTACAGTTATCCACAATATCGAATTAAAACCAGGTAAAGGTGGACAATTAATCCGCTCTGCTGGTACAAGTGCTCAAGTTTTAGGTAAAGAAGGTAAATACGTTCTTATCCGCTTAAACTCAGGTGAAGTTCGTATGATCTTAGCAACATGCCGTGCAACAATCGGTGCTGTTGGTAACGAACAACATGAATTAATTAACATTGGTAAAGCAGGTCGCTCTCGTTGGTTGCGTAAACGCCCAACTGTTCGTGGTAGCGTAATGAACCCTAATGATCACCCACACGGTGGTGGTGAAGGTCGTGCTCCAATCGGACGTAAAGCACCAGTTTCACCTTGGGGTCAACCAGCTCTTGGCTTCAAAACACGTAACAAGAAAGCTAAATCAAACAAACTTATTGTTCGTCGTCGTAAGACTAAATAATTTTTATGACCATGTGTCGCACATTTTGAGAGGAGGTTCACCATGGGTCGTAGCTTAAAGAAAGGACCTTTTGTCGATGACCATTTGATGAAAAAGGTCGAAGCACAACAAGGTGTTGAAAAGAAAAAAGTAATCAAAACTTGGTCTCGTCGTTCTACAATCTTCCCAAGTTTTGTTGGATTCACAATCGCTGTGTATGATGGACGTAAACACGTGCCAGTTTACATTCAAGAAGACATGGTAGGACATAAATTAGGTGAATTTGCACCAACTAGAACTTATCGTGGCCACGCTGCAGACGATAAGAAGACAAAACGCTAGTCTGAGGGGAGGATATAATAATGGCAGAACAAATTACATCAGCTAAAGCAACTGCTAAAACAGTACGTACAGCTCCTCGTAAAGCGCGTTTAGTTATCGATTTAATCCGAGGAAAAAGCGTTGCTGAAGCAATTGCAATTCTAAAATTCACACCAAATAAAGCTGCATCAATCATTGAAAAAGTTTTAATGTCAGCTATTGCGAATGCTGAAAATAATTTTGACTTAGATGTTGAAAACTTATATGTATCTGAAGCTTTTGTTAACGAAGGACCAACTATGAAACGTTTCCGTCCACGTGCGAAAGGATCAGCTTCACCAATCAACAAACGTACAAGTCATATTACGGTAGTCGTATCAGAAAAATAAGGAGGGACAATCAGTGGGTCAAAAAGTACATCCAATTGGAATGCGTGTAGGCGTCATCCGTGACTGGGATGCAAAATGGTATGCTGAAAAAGAGTATGCTGAATATCTACACGAAGATTTAAGAATTCGTAAATTTATCGCATCTAAACTTGCTGATGCCGCTGTGTCAACAGTAGAAATCGAACGTGCTGCAAATCGCGTGAACGTTTCAATCCACACAGCTAAACCAGGTATGGTTATCGGTAAAGGCGGTGCTGAAGTCGAAAACCTACGTAAAGAATTAAATAAATTAACTGGTAAACGAGTTCACATTAACATTGTTGAAATCAAAAAACCAGATTTAGATGCTAAATTAGTCGGCGAAGGTATTGCACGTCAATTAGAAAACCGTGTTGCTTTCCGTCGTGCACAAAAACAAGCTATCCAACGTACAATGCGTTCAGGAGCTAAAGGAATTAAAACACAAGTATCAGGTCGTTTAAACGGTGCAGATATTGCTCGTAGCGAAGGATACTCAGAAGGAACAGTTCCACTTCATACATTGCGTGCAGATATTGACTACGCATGGGAAGAAGCAGATACAACATACGGTAAACTTGGAGTTAAAGTATGGATCTATCGCGGAGAAGTTCTTCCAACTAAAAAGAATACTGAAAAAGGAGGGAAATAAGACATGTTAGTACCAAAACGTGTAAAACACCGTCGTGAATTCCGCGGTAAAATGCGTGGTGAAGCTAAAGGCGGTAAAGAAGTTACTTTTGGTGAATACGGTTTGCAAGCAGTTGAATCACATTGGATTACCAACCGCCAAATCGAAGCAGCCCGTATTGCTATGACTCGTTACATGAAACGTGGTGGGAAAGTATGGATTAAAATCTTCCCTCACAAATCTTATACTGCCAAAGCGATTGGGGTACGTATGGGATCTGGTAAAGGGGCACCTGAAGGTTGGGTTGCACCAGTTAAACGCGGCAAAATCATGTTTGAAGTAGCAGGCGTTCCTGAAGAAGTAGCTCGTGAAGCTTTACGTCTTGCTTCTCACAAATTACCAGTAAAAACTAAAATCGTAAAACGTGAGGAAATGGGTGGTGAATCGAATGAAGGTTAAAGAAATCAGAGAATTAACCACTGCCGAAATGCTAGATCAAGAAAAACAATTAAAAGAAGAATTGTTCAATCTTAGATTCCAATTAGCTACAGGCCAATTAGAAAACACTGCACGAATCAAAGAAGTACGTAAATCGATTGCACGCATCAAAACTGTGTTGCGTGAACAAGCTAAGTAATCGTGGAAGGAGGCCATTCATCGTATGACTGAAGAAAGAAATCAACGCAAAGTTTATCAAGGACGTGTGGTTTCTGACAAAATGGATAAAACCATTACTGTTGTCGTTGAAACAAAACGTAACCACCCAATCTATGGTAAACGTATGAACTATTCTAAGAAATACAAAGCTCACGATGAAAACAATGAAGCAAAAGTTGGAGATATCGTGAAAATTATGGAAACTCGTCCATTATCAGCTACAAAACGTTTCCGTCTAGTAGAGATTGTTGAAAAAGCAGTGATTATTTAATCAACGAGATTTTCCTATATAGATTTCAAATATTGTCAAATCTGAAAGGAGGATACACATCGTGATCCAAGCAGAAAGTCGTTTAAAAGTTGCTGATAACTCAGGCGCTCGTGAAATCCTAACGATTAAAGTTTTAGGCGGATCTGGCCGTAAAACTGCCAATATCGGTGACGTGATTGTTGCTACGGTTAAACAAGCAACGCCAGGTGGTGTTGTCAAAAAAGGTGACGTTGTTAAAGCCGTTATCGTTCGTACAAAATCAGGAGCTCGTCGTGCAGACGGTTCATATATTAAATTTGATGAAAATGCTGCGGTAATTATCCGTGATGATAAGAGCCCACGTGGAACTCGTATCTTCGGCCCAGTTGCTCGTGAATTACGCGAAAACAACTTCATGAAGATCGTTTCACTAGCACCAGAAGTATTATAATAGGTCAATAAAACATAAGGAGGTGCTAAGATAGATGTTTGTTAAAAAAGGCGATAAAGTTAAAGTTATCACTGGAAAAGACAAAAACAAGGAAGGCGTAGTTTTAGCTGCCCTACCTAAAAAAGATAAAGTCATCGTTGAAGGTGTAAACATTGTGAAAAAACACCAAAAACCTTCTCAAGCTGCTCCTCAAGGTGGAATCGTTGAAGTTGAAGCGCCAATTCACGTATCTAACGTAATGGTAATCGATCCTTCAAACGGACAACCTACAAAAGTTGCTTACAAAGAAGTTGATGGCAAAAAAGTCCGCGTTTCTAAGAAAACCGGTGAAGTTTTAGATAAATAAGAAAAATAAGGAAGGAGGGGCTTACTGAATGAACCGCCTTAAAGAAAAATATACAAAAGAAGTTGTTCCATCTTTAATGGAAAAATTTGAATATAGCTCAGTGATGCAAGTGCCTAAAGTTGAAAAGATTGTTATCAACATGGGTGTTGGTGATGCTGTATCAAACGCTAAAAACTTAGATAAAGCTGTTGAAGAATTACAATTAATTTCAGGTCAAAAACCTTTAATTACTAAAGCTAAGAAATCAATCGCTGGTTTCCGTTTACGTGAAGGAATGCCAATCGGTGCGAAAGTTACTTTACGTGGTGAAAGAATGTACGAATTTTTAGATAAATTAGTTACTGTTTCACTTCCACGTGTACGTGACTTCCACGGTGTAAGCAAAAAAGCCTTTGACGGACGTGGAAACTACACTTTAGGTGTGAAAGAACAATTAATCTTCCCTGAAGTGGACTACGATTTAGTAGATAAAGTACGTGGTATGGATATCGTAATTGTAACTACAGCTCAAACAGATGAAGAATCTCGTGAGTTGTTAACACAATTAGGCATGCCATTTGCAAAATAATAAAAGGAGGCGAACTACGTGGCTAAAAAATCAATGATTGCTAAAAACAAACGTCCTGCAAAATTCTCAACTCAAGAATATACTCGTTGCGAACGTTGCGGACGTCCACATTCAGTTTATCGTAAATTTAAACTTTGCCGTATTTGCTTCCGCGAACTTGCCTATAAAGGTCAAATTCCCGGCGTGAAGAAAGCTAGCTGGTAAAAAAGTTAAATTCGCATAAAGGAGGTAAATCATCTAATGGTCATGACAGATCCAATTGCAGATTTTCTAACTCGCATTCGTAATGCAAACATGGTTAAACATGAAGTTTTAGAAGTACCTGCATCAAAAATCAAACGTGACATCGCTGAAATCTTAAAACGTGAAGGTTTCGTACGTGATGTAGAATATATCGAAGATGACAAACAAGGCGTAATCCGTGTGTTCTTAAAATACGGTAAAAACGGCGAACGTGTTATCACTAACTTAAAACGTATCTCAAAACCAGGTTTACGTGCTTACGTAAAAGCTGACGAAGTACCTAAAGTATTAAATGGTTTAGGGATCGCAATTATCTCAACTTCTGAAGGTGTAATCACTGATAAAGAAGCTAGAGCTAAAAACATCGGTGGCGAAGTTGTCGCTTACGTATGGTAAGAATTAATCAACGAGGAGGTGTCTGATAGTGAGCCGTATCGGTAATAAAGTTGTTGTTCTTCCTCAAGGTGTGGAAGTCAAACAAAACGGAAACGAAATTACAGTCAAAGGTCCTAAAGGTGAATTAACTCGTACTTTCTCAGAAGATATCAAAATGAATATCGAAGGTAATGAAGTGACTTTCACTCGTCCAAATGACTCAAAAGAAATGAAAACAATTCACGGAACTACTCGCGCAATCTTCCATAACATGGTTGTTGGTGTAAGCGAAGGTTTCCAAAAAGCATTAGAATTAATCGGGGTTGGGTACCGTGCACAATTACAAGGTTCAAAACTTGTATTAAACGTAGGTTACTCTCATCCTGTTGAAATTACTGCTCCTGCAGGTATTACATTTGAAGTTCCATCTAACACACAAGTTGTTGTTAAAGGAATCAGCAAAGAAGCTGTAGGTGAAATTGCAGCGAACATTCGTGGTGTTCGTCCACCAGAACCTTATAAAGGTAAAGGTATTCGCTATGTTGGTGAATATGTACGCCGTAAAGAAGGTAAAACTGGTAAATAATCGTAAACAACATTGTTTACGATTCGCGGCTTAGGCCAGCATAATAAAAGAGGTGACAATTGTGATTACAAAACCAGACAAAAATAAAACACGTCAAAAAAGACATCGTCGTGTACGTAACAAAATCTCTGGTACTGCTGAGTGCCCACGCTTGAACGTTTTTCGTTCTAATAAAAACATCTACGCTCAAATTATTGATGACGTAGCGGGTGTGACGCTAGCAAGTGCCTCTGCCTTAGATAAAGAAATTTCAGGTGGAACAAAAACTGAACAAGCACAAGCTGTTGGTAAATTAGTAGCAGAACGTGCTGCAGCAAAAGGTATTAAAAATGTAGTCTTTGACCGTGGTGGATACCTTTACCATGGCCGTGTAGCAGCTTTAGCTCAAGCAGCTCGCGAAAATGGACTTGAATTTTAATAGAAGGAGGAACACCATTCATGGTTTATATTGATCCAAAACATTTGGAATTAGAAGACCGCGTTGTAGCGATTAACCGTGTAACAAAAGTTGTTAAAGGTGGACGTCGTTTACGTTTTGCAGCTTTAGTTGTTGTCGGTGACAAAAACGGACATGTAGGTTTTGGTACTGGTAAAGCTCAAGAAGTTCCAGAAGCAATCCGTAAAGCTGTTGAAGATGCTAAGAAAAACCTTATCGAAGTACCAATGGTTGGGACTACTATCCCTCATGAAGTTATCGGAACTTTTGGTGGTGGACGCATCTTAATGAAACCAGCTGTAGAAGGTTCTGGGGTTGTAGCCGGGGGTCCAACTCGTGCTGTCTTAGAATTAGCTGGTATCGCTGATATCGCATCTAAATCTTTACGTTCAAACACACCAATCAATGTTGTACGTGCAACAATTGAAGGTTTGAAACAATTAAAACGCGCTGAAGAAGTTGCTGCATTACGTGGTAAATCAGTTGAAGAATTAATCGGTTAAGGAGGACTAAATAATGGCTGAATTAAAAATTACTTTAAAACGCAGTGTTATCGGACGTCCTCAAAGCCAACGCAAAACTGTTCAAGCGTTAGGTCTAACAAAAGTAAACAGCTCAGTTGTAAAACCTGCTAACGATGCAGTTAAAGGTATGATCAAAGCTGTTTCTCACTTAGTGGACGTTAAAGAAATTTAATTATAAACAAATTTATACTTATTCATTAAGGAGGTGCCAAATACATGAAACTTCATGAATTAAAACCTGCAGAAGGTTCTCGTCAAGTACGCAATCGTGTTGGTCGTGGAACTTCATCAGGTAACGGTAAAACAGCAGGACGTGGACAAAAAGGGCAAAAAGCTCGTTCAGGTGGTGGTGTACGTTTAGGTTTTGAAGGGGGACAAACACCATTGTTCCGTCGTTTACCAAAACGTGGATTTACTAATATCAACCGCAAAGAATACGCTGTTGTTAACTTAGACGTTTTAAACCGTTTTGAAGATGGTGCTGAAGTAACTCCTGTAGCTTTAGTGGAAGCTGGAATCGTTAAAGACGCAAAAGCTGGAATCAAAGTTTTAGGAAACGGAACATTATCTAAGAAATTAACAGTTAAAGCTGCTAAGTTCTCAAAAGCCGCAGAAGAAGCAATTGTTGCTGCTGGTGGATCAATCGAGGTGATTTAACACATGCTTAAATTGCTGAAGGACGCTTTTAAAGTAAAAGACATCCGATCCAGAATTCTGTTTACAGTGTTTATCTTATTTATTTTCCGTGTTGGTACTCATATTACTATTCCGGGAGTAAATGCGGCATCTTTACAGAGCATTGCTGATCTACCATTTCTAAATATGCTTAATTTAGTAAGTGGTAGTTCAATCCAACGCTTTTCAATTTTTGCCATGGGGGTATCTCCTTATATCACAGCTTCCATCATTGTGCAATTACTACAAATGGACATTGTGCCTAAATTTGTAGAATGGTCTAAACAAGGGGAAGTTGGTCGACGAAAATTGAACCAAGCTACTCGCTATATTACTTTGGTATTAGCCTTTGCCCAATCAGTAACGATTACTGCTGGTTTTAACTACTTTACACAATTAGGTTTCGTAAAAGATCCAACAGTAACTACTTTCATTTTAATTGGTTTTATCTTAACTACTGGAACAATGTTTGTGACATGGTTAGGGGAACAAATTACTGAAAAAGGGATTGGTAACGGGGTTTCAATGATTATCTTCGCAGGTATCATTGCTCAGATGCCAGGTAGTATTAAAGAAATTGTAGAAGATTATTTCATCAATATTGAATCAAGCCAATTATGGAAATCAGCATTATTTGCCTTGGCATTAATCTTGATTGTATTAATCGTTGTGACTTTTGTAACCTATGTACAACAAGCCGAACGAAAAATTCCGATTCAATATACAAAACGTATGACTGGGGCACCAACAAGTAGTTATCTACCATTAAAAGTGAATGCCGCAGGGGTTATCCCAGTAATTTTCGCAAGTTCATTTTTAACAACGCCAAGTGCAATTATCCAGGCCTTGGCAAGCTCTCATAGTGATGAACAATGGTATCAAGTGGTGACAACATTATTCAGTTATAATACTGTGCCAGGTGCAGCATTATATACCGTGCTAATTGTTGGCTTCACATTTTTCTATGCCTTTGTCCAAGTGAATCCAGAAAAACTTGCTGAGAATCTTCAAAAGCAAGGAAGCTATATCCCAAGTATCCGTCCAGGTCGTGGTACTGAAGAGTATGTTTCTGGATTATTAATGCGTTTAAGTACAGTCGGCTCTCTATTCTTAGGGGTTGTCGCTTTACTACCAATTATCGCGCAAATGGTTTGGCAATTACCAGGTTCAATCGGCTTGGGAGGAACAAGTCTATTAATCGTTATCGGTGTTGCTTTAGAGTCTGCAAAACAACTTGAAGGTTTAATGCTGAAACGTAAATATACTGGTTTTATCAATTAAAGTTCATGAAGTGTTGGGGGTTTTCCTCAACACTATTCATAAACTTATAGGAGGAATTAGGCATGAACCTCATTTTAATGGGATTACCAGGAGCTGGAAAAGGAACCCAAGCTGAGAAAATCATTGCTGAGTACCAAATTCCACAAATTTCAACAGGTGATATGTTTAGAGCAGCGATTGCGAATCAAACAGCACTTGGTTTGAAAGCAAAAGAATATATGGATCGTGGGGATTTAGTACCTGACGAAGTAACCAATGGTATTGTCAAAGAGCGATTAGCCCAAGATGATACTAAAAATGGTTTCTTATTAGATGGCTTCCCACGTACCCTTGATCAAGCAAAAGCATTAGATGAAATGTTAGCTGATCTAGGTAAGAAAATTGATGCAGTAATTGATATCAACGTTCCTGAAGAAGTTTTAGTTGAACGTTTGACTGGTCGTTATATGTGTCGTAGTTGTGGTGCAAGTTTCCACAAAGTATTTAAGCCAACAAAGGTTGAAGGTACATGTGATCGTTGCGGTGGTCATGAATTTTATCAACGTGATGATGACAAGCCAGAAACTGTGAAAAATCGTTTGGCTGTAAATATTAAAAACAGCGAACCAATTCTTGCTTATTATAAAGAGCAAGGTTTATTAAAATCAATTGATGGTAATCGCGATATTGATGCTGTATTTAAAGATGTACAAGCAATTATCGATTAATCAAAGTCGCGTACATGCCAACTTGAATTAGAACTTTCTCTTGATATATTGGTAGGATATGTGGTATAATATTTGAGTCCGACTTCTAGTATTATTTTTTACTAGAAGCATTGTTTTGAGAATCTCAGGTGGAAGGCAATTCCGCCATTTTATCGTATGTAAGGTACGAAAATGTACAAGGAGGTACTGTGCGTGGCAAAAGAAGATATGATTGAAGTTGAAGGTACAGTCGTCGAAACTTTGCCGAATGCAATGTTTAAAGTCGAGTTGGAAAACGGCCATCAAGTGCTTGCTACCGTTTCTGGTAAGATTAGAATGCACTACATTCGTATTTTACCTGGTGACAAGGTAACAGTTGAGTTATCACCATATGACTTAACTCGCGGTCGTATTACTTACCGCTTTAAGTAATTGTACTCCGTAAATCATTAGGAGGTATTATCAATGAAAGTAAGACCATCAGTAAAACCAATGTGTGAACATTGTAAAGTAATTCGTCGTAAAGGACGCGTTATGGTGATTTGCCCAGCAAATCCAAAACACAAACAACGTCAAGGATAATTGGAGGTGTAACATAATATGGCTCGTATTGCAGGAGTAGACATTCCTCGTGAAAAACGTGTTGTTGTTTCATTAACATACATTTACGGTATTGGTACAACAACTGCTAAACAAATTTTAGCTAACGCTGGTGTATCTGAAGATGTTCGCGTACGTGACTTAACTAACGAACAAACAGATGCTATTCGTGCTGAAGTGGATAAATTAAAAGTTGAAGGTGATCTTCGTCGTGAAGTTAACCTTAACATCAAACGTCTAATGGAAATCGGTTCATACCGTGGAATGCGTCATCGTCGTGGTTTACCAGTTCGTGGTCAAAACACTAAGAACAATGCACGTACTCGTAAAGGTCCTACTAAGACAGTTGCAGGTAAGAAAAAATAATTAATAATTAGTGAAGGAGGTTAACACTTCATGGCAGGAAAAAAAGTGAGTCGTAAACGCCGTGTCAAAAAGAATATTGAATCTGGTGTTGCTCATATTCATTCAACATTTAACAATACTATCGTCATGATTACTGACGTTCATGGTAATGCATTAGCTTGGTCTTCAGCGGGTGCATTAGGATTTAAAGGAAGCAGAAAATCAACTCCATTCGCAGCGCAAATGGCAGCTGAAACAGCAGCTAAATCAGCAATGGAACACGGATTAAGAACTGTAGAGGTTACTGTTAAAGGCCCAGGTTCAGGACGTGAAGCTGCTATCCGTTCATTACAAGCTGCAGGTTTAGAAGTAACTGCAATTCGTGATGTAACTCCAGTTCCTCATAATGGATGCCGCCCTCCAAAACGCCGTCGTGTTTAATGAGTGCTGCTCATTTTGAGTTAACTATTAGTCATTGAACAAGACACTTTTCGTTTTGAAAGGGGTAAGTGATAAGAATGATTGAATTCGAAAAACCAAGAATTTCAAAAATTGATGAAGAAAGAGATTATGGCAAGTTTATTGTCGAACCTTTAGAAAGAGGTTATGGTACTACTTTAGGGAATTCTCTACGTCGTATCCTTTTATCTTCATTACCAGGGGCTGCTATTACCAGTATTCAAATCGATACAGTTCAACATGAATTTTCTACTATTGTAGGTGTTCGTGAAGATGTGTCTCAAATTATCTTGAATATTAAAGGTTTAGCCTTAAAATTGTACGGATCTGAAGAAAAAACTTTAGAAATCGATATTACTGGTCCAGCAGTTGTGACTGCAGGTGACATTATCGTTGATTCTGATGTTGAAATCTTAAACAAAGATATGTACATTTGTACAGTCAGTGAAGGGGCTACATTCCGTGCTCGCCTAAAAGTGAAAGCAGGTCGTGGTTACGTTCAAGCTGACGAAAACAAAACTGAAGATATGCCAATCGGTGTTCTTCCTGTTGATTCAATCTACACACCTGTTCGTCGTGTAAACTATCAAGTTGAAAACACACGTGTAGGTCGTCGTGATGATTTCGACAAGTTAACAATGGAAATTTGGACTGATGGATCAATCGAACCGCTAGACGCAATGAGTTTAGCAGCTAAGATCTTAACGGAACATTTAGATATTTTTGTGAACCTTACTGATGAAGCGCGTCATGCTGAAATCATGGTTGAAAAAGAAGAAACACAAAAAGAAAAAATGTTAGAAATGACGATTGAAGAATTAGATTTATCTGTTCGTTCTTATAACTGTTTGAAACGTGCAGGCATTAATACTGTACAAGAATTAACTAACAAGTCTGAACCTGAAATGATTAAAGTTCGTAATTTAGGACGCAAATCTTTAGAAGAAGTGAAGAATAAATTACATGATTTAGGTTTAGGTTTACGTAAAGACGATTAATCTTTCATTGAGGGAGGGAAAACTAAATGAGTTACCGTAAATTAGGACGTACATCTTCTCAACGTAAAGCGATGTTACGTGACTTAACAACTGATTTATTCATTAACGAACGTATTGTTACTACTGAAGCTCGTGCGAAGGAAGTACGTTCTACTGCTGAAAAAATGATTACTTTAGGAAAACGCGGAGATTTACATGCTCGTCGTCAAGCTGCTGCATTCGTACGTAACGAAATCGCTAGCGTGCGTGAAGAAGGCGAAGAAATCGTAGTTGAATCTGCATTACAAAAATTATTCAACGATATCGCTCCTCGTTATGCTGACCGTAATGGTGGATATACTCGCATCTTGAAAACTGAACCAAGACGTGGAGATGCTGCACCAATGGTTATCTTAGAACTTGTTTAATAAGTTGACACTATTGTAATTTTGAGTGTTATGATGTTGGAAGTGCTACTACTTTCCGAGTCTAGCTCGTCGCTACCCTCTGGTGAGTTGTCATCAGAGGGTAAGCACTCATCATAAGATATTTGTATCAGACGGTTGGGTTTCAATCGTTTATTTTTTTGCCCAGTATGTAAAGGATAATCTTTACATACCGGGCTTTTTTACGTGCAAAAAATTTCGATTGTATTATAATACTAATTGTAAGCGAATACAATCAAAGGAGGGAATGATTGTGTCTAAAATAGGGAAAAGACTCATAATTTTTATTGGGACTTTGATTTTACTATTGGGAAGTTTACTGAGTCCATGTTTTGTTTTGGCTGAGGTCTATGCGCAAGATTCAAATACGAGTGACGTGAATCCGTATTCATCAGCACCTAAGCAAGATGTCTCTACTACTATGACTTCACCACCTAGTGTAAATCAAAGGAATGTAACGACTGAATCGAGTCAAAATACAGCACTTGATTCAAATGCTAATCAAACAAATGTCACTTCTAGTACAGCTTCTTCAAGTACTAGTGATTCCACTACAACTTCTCAAAATACAACGAACAATGTTACCTCAAGTGAAAATGCAACTGACACTTCAAAGACGACTGACAATGTTACTACAAGTGATAATAATGCAAAAGATTCAAGTGCAACTGAAACTCAAGCACCCAATGCCTCATCTCAACCAACAAAATCAGTAACTACTCCGAAAATTCAAAGTAAAATCGCTGCTTCTAGTCCATCAACGAGTGATATATCTACGCCTTTAGACATTGATGTGACAAAGGTAAGCTTTTATTTAGAGTTTGATACGGATGGGGAAGGTTCGAATGTTTATACAGGTAAACTATTTCGTATTTATCAACGTTTAGAATTTGATAATGATAAAGTGACTGACGGCGTATATTCAATGATAAAAATTGCTAAAAAATATGTGAAAGCAGGTAGTGTGGAAATTCCAAAACTAGATAGCGTCAAAAATGTGGAATCGATGGACGATGATGAATATTATATTCGAAAAGTCTATTATAATCCAGTGGCTGGTGGCGGAATTATTGCCTTTCCAATTATCTTTAAGCATGTGATGTATACGACGCCTCCAGGTAGTGAAACACCGGTTAGTTCCACCTTGTATCTACGTGAACATAAAATTGGCTACAGTGAACTAAAAGCTACGGCCAAAACGCACGATCCTTATATTTCGAAATATGTGGTCTTTAAGGGTTCTGACCAGCCATGGTATGATGTGGGTCAAGATGTGGGAATGCCAGATGCAGATGATCCAACTTATTCAAGTAACAACTTAGATGAGTTATTGACCTGTTACTATTTAATTACCGTAACGAATGGTGGACTCTTTGATGATTATGGGGTCTATTATCACGCGGTAGGAACGATTAAAGACGTATTACCAGAAGGCATGGTATTTGATAAAGATGACCCAGAAGCTGCTCCGTGGACTTATGATGAAACAACTCGTACTGTTTCATTTCCAGACGTAGGTAAATATATGCAAGAGCACGGGACACGGAGATTACAACTACGATTACCTGTCAAACTTCGCCATGTGAAATTAGGTCAACCTATTACTAATAGTGTTACTATGTTGGATGAACAAGGAAATGAAATTGGTAATCATTCTGTTGGGTTTACACCTTATGCCAAACAAACCAAATACGGCTCAGGTAGTGTCGATAAGAAATTGATTGCTGGTGGTGGTGAACTCGACGAAAGCAACAATGAAATGGAATGGAAAGTCGCACCTAAATTTGAAGAAAGAATGGCGGCCCAAAAGTATTACATTAATGGTTTGGGGGACTTGATTAATAATAATGGTCCACGAATTTATAAAGGTACGGGCGATAGTATTCAAACAGCGGGTGAAAAGACTTTAGAACTCAAGGAAGTAACCGTGCATATTCCAGAAGGTGTCGATGTGGGTACCATCAAGTTGTATGGCAAAACTTTACGAGAAACGCAATTTAGATTACTGAAAGACAATGTTCAGTCTGGCCAAGCGATTTCTTTAACGTCTGATATTGAATATGTAAAAGCGACCTTTGAAAAGCCAATTTTAGCACGTACTGATGTGTATTTGACTGTGAAAACTAAAGTCGTTGATGAAAAGTGGCCAAAAGGAATCTTCTCATCGGATGAATCAACCAGTAGCACCACGCTTCATAACTGGGGATTTGTGTATTACAGTGATGATCAAGGTAAGGTAATTGGTGAAAAATATAAAGAAGCTGTTGGAAGTTATAACCGGGCCTTCTTAGCCTTGCGCGTGGAATATGATGATAATTGGCAAACCTCGATTGAAGCACATAATGAAGATAAGACGCGTTTAACTTATATTTTGACGCCAAACCGTGTCGATGAGAATATGCCATTTACGATTGTGACGCTCTTACCAGATGGCATCGATGTGATTAATGAGTATCATCGTTCGTTGGAAAATATGGGTTACAAAGTGGTCCATCATTATTTAGGTACTGATAAGACGGCCTTGATTATTACCAAGACGTTAAAAGAAATCGATAGTGGTGAAAATTACCCGATTCAAAAATATCGTTATGCTTTCCGACAACAAATTCAGTTTAATAAATATTTGACCAAGGCTGTCCATCAATTAGATCATTATATTTACTGGTATGATCCTTCTGTATTAAAGACGACTTCCGGTTGGGCGGATGAATCGACTATTGTGAACAATAATCAACTAGACTTAGATGGCAAGGGAACTTTTGTAGGGAAATCAGTCTTGAAAGCGATGACAAAAGTGGATTTTGGTCCGCCAGAAGAAGTGATTATCCATGAGAAGATTGGTCATACGCCAGAAGATTTATCGGTGCATCCATTAATTGTGAGTCCATTGGAAGAATTTTATTATGAAATTAATTTGGAGAATCGGACGAAACAAACAAGTAAACCATATGCCTTTTATAATATTTTACCGCATAAAGGGGATACGATGAACGATCAGGACCGTATAATTGACCGAGGTAGTACGGATGGCGCGATTTTCAAAAAGATTGCTCAAAGTGATCCGGATTTTGACGTATATTATAGTGAGGTGCAAGATATTCAAAAATTAACTACCGCAAATTGGCAACCATTAACGGATAATGTCGATGCTTCTAAAGTAAAGAGCATTAAAGTTGTCTTGAAGAAAGAAATGCAAGCAAATACTGTGAAGAAACTCTTAATTCAAATGCGGGCCAGTCATAACCCAGCTGATTTGTTGAGTCATAATTCTTCGCTTTTAACGCAAGAAGGCAAGACTTTCCTTTTAGATTCCAATGTGGTTGAAGCGCGTGGAGTGGGAGAATTAACCAAGCCTGTCTTACAAGTGCTCAAGGAAGTAGATAAGACAACAGCCTATCCAAAAGAGGTTCTTCAGTATACTTTCAATGTGAAGAATACTGGCGATGGTACGTGGTATGGTACGTTGGAAGCTGTATTGCCTGAAAAAGATTTAAATTATGTCGCACATTCGACCAAGGTGAATACC
>CAMMST010000012.1:0-51447 GCA_946499615.1 Enterococcus cecorum
AGCGCCGATAGTAGTTGGGGGTTTCCCCCTGTGAGGGTAGGACGTCGCCACGCAAGAAAAGTTCAAGACTAGGCAAGTTTTTGTCTAGTCTTTTTTTGCGGAGAAAAGCCTGCAAAACGTCTAATAAGGCAATATAAAATAGATGGCTCATGAAGATAAAAAAGCCACCGTTACTTAGTAGCAATGACTAGGTAACGGTGGCTAGCTTTGTATCAATTAAGCATCTTCTAAAACAAGATAAGTCATTGATAATGGTCCGTGAACTCCAACAACTAAAATCATTTCGATATCTCCAGAGTTTGATGGACCAGAGATAAAGCTTAAGTTAGAACCAATTTTTTCGCCGCGTAAGACTTTTTCATTGTAATCAGCCGTTGCTTGTGTAATACGTGGGACAATTTGGCTCTTTGGTACAATCGCAATAAAATGTTGTGGTAAAAATTGCAAAGTACGACCATGTCCAGCGTTCGTTTCAAATACGACGGTTGCTGATTCGGCTAAAAGATATTCAGCAAAGGCAATACCAACATTGGCTTGATTGGCTGCATTTAGATTTTCTTCTCTAAATTCGGCGCCTTTTTTCCAAATGTAAGTATTCGGATGATTTGCTAAATCGGTTAAATGATATTCATCAAAGCGACTGTCATTAGGAATAATATAGTTTCCTTGTCCCTTTTCTTCAAGGATGTCTTGAATGGTTGCAGCTAAATGCTCTTTAGAAATAACTTTAAAATCTGTGTAGATAGCATCAGATTGTTCTTTTGCTACTTCAAGTAATTCGTCTTGACTCAGACCTTGTAGCTTTTGTAAATTGATTTTATTTTCAGGTTGAAAAGGTTCTTTAGCTAGACTATGACGTTGGTAATTCAATTTACCAGCTAGTTTATTTAAGAAAGCTTCTTGTTTTTGTGCAGCATCTGAAAACATTTATTTTCCTCCTTTTTCGGCTTTATGACGTTTGAACCATTCTCTAAAGCCGTCTTTTGCTTTTGGTGGACGAGGTAAATCACGATAATCAGTCCAGTTCTTAGCAATCGCAGGAGCTTTGGTTAAGTAGCCACCGTGATTATATAGATTTTCAACAGCTGGTTCTTTTTGTGTGGCCATCATTGCTGAGCCGGCATGATCGACTTTTTCAACAAATTTGAACACAGGAGCTGAACCAGTAACAGTAGCCGCCATCTTCATACCGAATTGTTCCATCTTACTTGTGCGTTTCAATTCATCAGCCATAACGGTGCGATGCGCAATGAGTAAGTTGTGTAAAGGAATTTTGACTGGGCAAGTTTCAGTACATGCACCACATAAACTTGAAGCATAAGGTAAATCACCAAATTCTTCATAACCACCTAAAATTGGTGAAAGGACCGCACCCATTGGACCAGGATAAATTGAACCATAGCCATGACCGCCAATATGACGATAAACGGGACATACATTTAGACAAGCACCACAACGAATACATTGTAGCATCTCTTGGAATTGTGTACCTAAGGCATTTGAGCGGTTATCATCGACTATAATTACATAGAAATCTTCAGGTCCATCTGATTCTTCATCGGCTTTTTTACCAGCAAAAGTGACGTAACTCGTTAATTTTTGACCCACGGCACTACGACAAAGTAAGCTATCTAATACTTCAGCTTCCTTCATACTTGGTACGATTCTTTCCATCCCCATCAATACGATTTGGGTTTTAGGAATTGCAATCACTAAGTCGGCATTTCCTTCATTGGTTACTAAGTTAATCATTCCATTATTGGCAATGGCAAAGTTACAACCAGTAATACCAATATCAGCGGATAAGAAGTGTTCACGTAACACTTTACGCGCGAATTTGGCCATTTCTTCTGGCTCGCTGCTGCCTTCATAGCCTAGATTTTCAAAGATTTTTTGAATTTGATAGCGGTCTTTGTGGATGTTAGGGAAGACGATATGTGAAGGTTCATCCCAATTATCCATTTGTAAAATAAATTCCGCTAAGTCAGATTCGATGACTTCGAGCCCCATTTCGACAAACATTGGATCTAGGCCGACTTCAGTTGTAACCATTGATTTAGATTTGACGATTTTTTTGGCATTTTTTGCAAGGGTAATTTCTTTCACATATTCTCTTGCTTCTTCTTCGGTTTGTGCAAATAACACATGTCCACCTTGTTTTTGGACGTTTTCTGCAAACATTTCAAGGTAGTCAGGCAAATGGTTTAAGGTATGCTGACGAATTTCTTGACCTAATTTGCGCCATTCTTCCCAGTCACCCATATCTGCACGAGAAGCTTCACGTTTTATCCATTGACTATCTTGTGCTTTTTTTAGTGCTGCTTGCATTTGTGTATCATTTAAACTTTTTTCACAACGTTCTTCAAAAGTTAACGTACTAGTTTTTAATCCCATATTTTCACCACCAAACTTGCTTAGACTCTTGCCAATTGAGGGACGCGACTTTCATCGACATCATGGTTTAGAACCTCAGCAATATGCATAATTTTTATTTTTTTACCTTCACGATTAAATTTACCACCGATATTCATCAAACAAGCCATATCCGCACTAATTAGGACTTCTGCACCAGTTGAGATGACATCATTCATCTTTTCAGTAACCATGGCATTTGAAATAAGGGGTTCTTTAACAGAGAAAGTACCACCGAAACCACAACAGTTTTCGATATGTGGTAATTCAACATATTCTAGCCCTTTGACATATTTCATCATGATAAAAGGTGTTTGTTTTTCTTTTAAAATCCGAGACATATGGCAAGAACGATGGTAAGTTGCACGTGCATTTAAAGTCGCACCTACATCGGTTAGGCCTAATTCATAATGTAAGAATTGGGTGAATTCAAAGGTACGCTTGCTCAAATCTTCAGCTAAGGCGCGGTATTGAGGGTCATCTTTGAATAATTCTGCATATTCTTTAAAAGTCGCTGTACAACTACCCGCTGCGCCCACGATATATTCTGCATCTTTGAAGGCTTCAATTTGATTGATTAATACCTTGCGAGAATCTTTGCGGTAACCACTATTTAAGGTTGGTTGTCCGCAGCAGACTTGACTTTCAGGGAGTAATACTTCTACTCCGAAACGTTCTAAAACTTCTGTCATTGCGATAGGGACGTTTGGAAATAGCGCGTCCACGACACAACTTGTAAATAAACTTGCTTTCATGTTTCACACTCTTTTCAAAATAGAATCATTCTAATAATAACAATAATTACATATCCATTTTACGCCTGTTTTTAGAATTATTCAAAAGCAAATCATAAAATTTACCATAGAAAAATACTATGAAAAGATGAATAACAATTCTAAGGATAAATATAAGCAATATTCACGACTTAATGGTATAGAAAATATCGTCATAAAGAAATAGAAAGCGGTTTTCATTAATTTTCTATAAATTAATTTAAGTTTCTTTTAGATTAGGTAGATATATTTGGCAGAAAACTTGCTAAATCATTATAATAAAGAGAAAAATAAAACAAGGGATTGGTATATATGAAAAAACTCTTTGCACTGTTCTTTTTAGGAATATTTTCTTTTGTGGTTGGTTTTCTTTTGATTCATTGGATTGCTTATCCGGTTTTAAGTAGCTATCCGCATTTATCCTCAGCAATGGCACGTTTTGCATATACAAAGGAATTTTTAATCGGTTTTGTGTCGTTAAGTATGTGGTTGTTTTTTGTACAGATGATTTTTCAAAAATTTACGGTTATTTATACGTATCTTTTCTATAGTGTGTACTTATTTTTATTGTTTATCGTCTTGTTTGCTAAAGCGCGCAATTATCACTCTTATAGTTTTGAATTATTTGATTTTGTGGTGCGCAATAAACGCGTTTTATTAGAGGCAGCCTTAAACGTGATTTATTTTATTCCACTTGGGATTTTATTTAGCTTCAAATCTCGTTTTTGGGAATTTTGTCTTATTAGTGTCCTTTTTATCTGTGGGGTCGAAACGATTCAATATGTTTTTTATGTAGGGACTTTTGCTGTGAGTGATATTATGTTAAACTTGATTGGTTGCTTGATAGGACGATTGTTACAAAGATTCTTTCCGTTGTTATGGCGCGATACAGCGAAAACGTTAGAGCAAATCTAGTTTCACCATTTCAAGCAAAATTTATATAGAAAATGTGAGCGGAAATGAAAAAAGAAGTCAGTTTTATTGCTGTATTATTAGGAGCCTTTTTTACAAGCTTTGGGATGAGTTTTATTTGGCCTTTAACCAGTGTTTATTTGCATGATAATTTGCATATTTCCTTAACTTTGGTCGGGCTAGTCTTATTTTTCAATTCACTAGCTAGTGTGATTGGGAATGTCGTTGGTGGACTCGGCTTTGATCGACGAAATCCTTATTATTTGATGTTAGCTGGCGGTTTAGTGATGACGGTGACTCTAATCGTATTAACCTTGTTTCATCAAGCCGTTCCTTTTGCCATCTGTTTATTTTTCTTAGGATTGGCAGCTGGTTGGAATGGGACTTTGGTAAGTGCATTAGGAGCCACTTTGAAGCGTTTTGATGGCCGCTATGTTTTTAATATGATTTATTTTGTCCAAAACTTTGGCATTGTCATTGGTTCATCTGTTGTTGGTTTTTTATATGATTGGGATTTACGGTTACCCTTTTTTGTTTCGACCCTGATTAGTCTAGGCTTTTTAGCAGTTGTATTGATTGGGTATCATCCATTGCGCAACCAAAAACGAGCGACAAATGAACGTAAAATGGACAAGACAAAGATAAAATTGCCGAAGATGAATCAATATTTGATGATTACCTTACTGTCTATGCTTTTGATTACTTGGACCATGTACCAACAATGGGGAAGTAATGTTTCTGTTTATATGACTAGTCTTGGAATTCCTTTTCGGTACTATAGTGTCTTATGGACGGTCAATGCGGGGTTAATTTTATTGATTCAATTTTTCATTGTACGTTATGGGCAATACATAAAAAATCACTTTATGCCAATTTATATCGGTATTTTGATGTTTGCCTTATCTTTTGTGGTGTTGAGTATCGCCAAACAATATTATTTATTCGTTAGTGCGATGGTTTTACTAACAATCGGAGAAGCACTGGCCTTTCCGCAAGTACCGGTGATTGTCAACCGCATCACACCAGAAGGAGTAAAGGGAAAGTATTTAGGGCTTGTGAATTCTTTTGGTAGTGCGGGGAGGGCTATTTCGCCATTATTTGGTGGTCTAATGATTGAAACTTTTAGCTACCGAACTTTATTTATTGTAGCGGTGTTTTTCAATTTAGCGATTTTATTGGTCGTTTGGCTTGCTAGACAAAAGACGCAAGAGGGACTTTATTACTATTAAGCTTAAGATTGAAAGGTATTCAAGAAAATATCTGAAAATTTCTGTGTAAGTTCTTGACTTTTTAAGAGATATCACGTATTGTAAAAGCTGATATAGAAAAAGTCAGCGAAAGAAAAGAGTAAATATCATGTTCGACTTTCAAGAGAGAGCTACCCTAGGCTGAAAGTAGCTTAAGCAAGTGATATTGAAGAACAGTCTGGAGATGAGTAGTAAAAAGCTATTCCGTGTACGAGCGTTAATCGTTTGAAGGGTGTAAAGTTTTGATTTTACACTGAAAATAGGTGGCACCACGATGATTCGTCCTTGTAGCAATATGGCTTCAAGGGCTTTTTTATTTGTTAAAAAGACTTTAAGGAGGAAATTATGGCTTACCAACGTCCAAAAGGTACCAATGATATCTTGCCAGGTGAATCAGAAAAATGGCAAACAATTGAACAAACTGCTAGAAAATTATTTAACCAATATCAATTTCATGAAATCCGCACGCCAATTTTTGAACATATCGAAGTCATTTCAAGAAGCGTAGGCGATACAACGGATATTGTGACAAAAGAAATGTATGATTTCCATGATAAAGGAGATCGTCATATTACTTTACGACCAGAAGGCACTGCACCGATTGTCCGTTCTTTTGTGGAAAATAAATTATTTGGTCCAGAACATCAAAAACCTTACAAAGTTTACTATATGGGCCCAATGTTTCGATATGAACGTCCACAAAAAGGTCGTTTACGTCAATTCCATCAGATTGGTGTAGAGGTCTTTGGTTCGGATAATCCAGCCACAGATGTTGAAACGATGGCGATGGCTTTACAATTTTTCCGTGAATTAGGGATTAAAGATTTACGCTTAGTGATAAATTCATTAGGTGATCAAGAAACACGCACGGCTTATCGTCAAGCGTTAATTGATTATTTAACCCCATTTAAAGAACAGTTGAGTGCTGATTCCAATCGTCGTTTATTAGAAAATCCATTACGTGTGCTAGATAGTAAGGATGAAAAAGATAAAGCGGTGGTTGCCGGGGCACCATCTATTTTAGATTATTTATCTGAAACGGCCCAAAAACACTTTGAAGCTGTGACAAAGATGTTAGATGCTTTAAATATTGCTTATGAAATCGATAGCAATATGGTTCGTGGTTTAGATTATTACACGCATACTATTTTTGAAATTATGAGCGATGATCCAAAAATGGGTGCTCAATCCACTATTTGTGCTGGTGGTCGTTACAATCAATTAGTCGCTGAATTAGGCGGTCCTGAAACAGCTGGTTTTGGCTTTGCAATGGGCTTTGAACGTTTATTAATGATTTTAGAAGCACAAGGCATTACTTTAGCTGCACAAAAACCATTAAACGCCTATGTGGTTTCTTTAGGGGAAGCAACAAATATTGAAGCGCTACAAATCGTGCAAAGTATTCGGCAAGCAGGCTTTAGTGCTGAACGCGATGTGATGAATCGTAAAGCGAAGGCCCAATTTAAGACAGCTGATAAGTTAAATGCACAATTAGTATTAACTATTGGCGAAACAGAACTAGCAAACGGTGTGGTTAACGTGAAAAACTTAGCCACTCGTGTAGAAAAAGCTTATCCACTGACTCAAATTCAAACACAATTTGAAACAGTTTATCAAGAAATGATGCAGACAGAAAAGGAGTAAATCATAATGGCAACAAGAACATTATATTGTGGTCAAGTCTCAAATGAAACAATTGGCCAAACAGTAACATTAAAAGGTTGGGTTCAAAAACGTCGTGACTTAGGAGGCGTTATCTTTATCGATTTAAGAGATAGAGAAGGATTTGTCCAAGTCGTATTTAATCCAGCAGTGTCTAAAGAAGCATGGGCGATTGCGGATAAATGCCGTAGTGAATATGTGATTGAAGTAACTGGTGAAGTCATTGCACGTGCGCCAGAAGCAGTGAATCCAAAAATCGTCACAGGTGGTGTCGAAGTGATGATTTCAGACATTACGATTTTAAACAAAGCCAAAACACCACCATTCCCAATTGAAGATGATCAACAAACCAGCGATGAAGTACGCATGCGTTATCGCTACTTAGATTTACGTCGTCCAAAAATGACACAAAATATTATTTTACGTAATCAAGTAACCCGTGCGATTCGTACTTATTTAGATAGCAATGATTTCTTAGATATTGAAACACCTTATCTTGGCAAATCAACGCCAGAAGGAGCTCGTGACTATTTAGTACCATCTCGTGTACATCCAGGTCATTTTTATGCTTTACCACAATCACCACAAATCTTTAAGCAATTATTAATGAATGCTGGTTTTGACCGTTATTACCAAATCGTTCGTTGTTTTCGTGATGAAGACTTACGTGGAGACCGTCAACCAGAATTTACCCAAGTGGATATGGAAACTTCTTTCTTAAGTGCAGAAGAAATCCAAACACTAACAGAAGGCATGATTGCTAAAGTGATGAAAGACGTGAAGGGTATGGAAGTGACATTACCTTTCCCACGCATGACTTATGATGAAGCAATGAATCGTTATGGTAGCGATAAGCCAGATACACGTTTTGACATGGAATTAGTAGATATTTCTGAAGTGGTCAAAGATATTGATTTCAAAGTATTCCAAATGGCTTTACAAAATGGCGGGGTAGTCAAAGCGTTAAATGCCAAAGGAGCTGCCGATAAATATTCACGTAAAGATATGGATAATTTAGGTCAATTTGCCGGTCAATATGGTGCAAAAGGTTTGGCATGGTTGAAAGTCGAAGCAGATGGTTTGAAAGGGCCAATTGCGAAGTTTTTAGGCGATGCAACTGAAAAAATCGTCGCTGCCACCAATGCTGAAGTTGGCGACTTATTGATGTTTGGTGCAGATAGCTTTGATGTCGTATGTGCTTCACTAGGGGCTGTACGTTTGAAATTAGGAAAAGAATTAGGTTCAATCGATGAATCTAAATTTAACTTCCTATGGGTGGTTGACTGGCCACAATTTGAATACGATAAAGAAGAAGGTCGCTATGTTTCTGCGCACCATCCATTCACTTTACCAAGAGAAAGCGATATTCCATTATTAGCAACAGATCCATCTAAAGTGCATGCTCAAGCTTATGATATCGTCTTAAATGGTTATGAATTAGGTGGCGGTTCATTACGTATCTATCAAAAAGAAGTTCAAGAGCAAATGTTTGAAGCATTAGGATTCTCTCGTCGTGAAATGCAAGAACAATTTGGTTTCCTTTTAGATGCGCTTGACTATGGTTTCCCTCCACATGGCGGCATTGCTTTAGGGTTAGACCGCTTTGTCATGCTATTAGCTGGTGAAGACAATATCCGTGAAGTTATCGCCTTTCCGAAAAATGGTCGTGCAGTGGATCCTATGTCTCAAGCACCAAGTACCGTATCTCCATTACAATTATTCGAACTAAACATCGATGTAACCAGTGTGGAAGAAGACTAGGCTTGCCTAATAAAATTTAAATATTCCTAAAAGTCATCTATGAAAAGTGAGAAATTTTTCATAAATGGCTTTTTTTCTTAGGCAAGGAGTATAATGGGCTTGAATAAATAAAAAGTGAGAAGGTTATCATGGTACAGAAATTTTTTAATTTATTTCCGCATGCAGATTATGCGCAGAAATTCTCATTCGCAATCGTTTATGCACTTTTAGCCGCGATTTCGATTAATTGTTTTTATCAACCAGGGCATATATACTCCAGTGGAATTACCGGGGTAGCACAGATTATTACGACTTTATCGGGACATTATCTACCTTTTACCATTCCTGTATCGCTTGGATTACTTTTGTTAAATGTTCCTTTATTTTTGTTGGGCTGGTTTAAAATTGGCCATAAATTCACGATTTTTACAGGGATTACCGTTATTTTGACCTCATTATTTACACAATTATTACCAGAGGAAGTTTTGTCTAAAGATCCCATTATTTGTGCAATTTTTGGTGGTGCAGTCATGGGTGCAGGGATTGGTTATGCACTTAGAAATGGCTTGTCTTCAGGCGGATTGGACTTTGTTAGTATTGCCATTCGTAAAAAAACAGGCAAATCAGTAGGCTCCATTTCGATTTTCTTTAATGTATGTATCATGTTTGTTGCCGGAATTCTGTTTGGTTGGGCTTATGCTTTTTATTCTGCTTTAGCTATTTTTGTTTGTGGCAAAGTGACGGATGCTGTTTTTACGAAACAAAAGAAAATGCAAGTGACGATTGTGACGCGTTTTCCAAATGAAGTGATTGAACATATTCAAGAAAAGATGCGCCGTGGTATCACAATTATCCATGAAGCAGAGGGCGCTTATCGTCATGAGAAACAAACCGTCTTGATTACGGTTGTGACACGCTATGAACTCCCAATGCTAAGAATGGCGATGAAAGAATCCGATCCTCATGCCTTTGTCAGCATTGCAGAAAATGTTCAGATTCTTGGACGATTTTATGAAGAAAAATTATAAAGACAAAAAGAGGCCAGCCATTAATCTCTTGCCAAAAATGAGTGTATAATTAATTAATTAATCCGAATATTCATCGTTGATTTTATGAGTAATCAAGTTGAACATTCGGATTTTCTTTATTTTTTTATTAATTATTTATTTCATCATAAGGATTTCATTTTTTGTTTATCTTGCTAATACACTTTTGGGTCAGCATCTTTTTAATAAGGTTGTTAGGCAGCTCGGAAAGCCTCGAAGAAATTTTGTGCTTACCTACCACTGCAAAAATCGGATGAAAGGAGATTTTTGCAAGTGGTAGGGCGAATTTCACAATGTCTAGCTGCCGAACACCGTCAATAAGGTTGTAAATCGACTTGGTCAGCTACGAGTGGATAAGTGATTTATATCTTCAGAATGAAAAATTTTTTTGAATAAAAGATAAAAAAATAGTGTATTATCCTTTATAATGGGACAGTAGGAATTAAATTTTTCTATATTCATTGAATTTTTCCATGCTTTTTTCTGAAAATTATGGCATGATAGTATAGTGGGAAAGAAAATATTAATTAAGAAGGTTAATCATGAATATGAAACATAGATATATTACCGGTTTTGATGGGATTCGCACCATCGCCGTTTTAGGAGTTATATTTTACCATTTATTTCCGAATACAATCAAAGGGGGATATTTGGGCGTGCCAGTTTTCTTCGTGATTTCTGGCTATTTAATTGTTGATTTATTACGTCAAGAATGGGAAAGTAACCAAAAAATCCATTTAAAAGCCTTTTATTTTAGAAGAATTAAACGACTGTATCCGGCTTTAATTGGTCTTCTAGTATTATGTGCTAGTTATATTACGCTTTTTCAGCGGAATTTATTGAATAATTTACGCGGTGTCGTTTTTAGTAGTTTATTGTATTTTAATAATTATTGGCAAATTGATAATAAATTGTCTTACTTCGACCGCTTCCATAATCCAGATCCATTTACCCATCTGTGGTCATTATCCGTTGAAGCGCAAAACTATCTGGTCTTACCAATTTTACTTGTTCTTTTTTATAAGCTTGGGAGGAAAAAGGATAGGGTAGCCGGCATTTTCTTACTTGGATCGTTAGCTTCGGCAATTTGGATGGCGATACAATTTAAACCTGGCGTCGATCCAACAGCGGTCTATGATGGTACTTTTTCCCGTTCCTTTTCCATGTGGTTGGGGGCTAGCTTAGCAATTTTTTGGCCAAGTAATCATTTACGCACAAGTATTTCTAAAAAGGCCGAAAAAACGTTAAATCGTGCTGGTTGGCTTGCGTTATTGGCAATTATTTTGAGCTTTTTCACTTTAAGTGCACAGTCTAACTTTTTATACTACGGTGGGATGTATCTCGTCAGCCTTTTTGCGGCGATACTTGTAGCAGTGACGGCCCATCCCGGTGCTGACTTCAATCGGTACTTGTCTAATCCGATATTTAATTATATTGGCAAACGAAGCTATGGAATTTATTTGTATCAGTTTCCAATTATGATTTTTTATGAAAGTGCCGTTAAAAATATCAATCACCGTTTATGGTTGCATACGTTAATTGAAATAGCACTGATATTAGTGATGAGTGAATTATCCTACCGCTTAATTGAAGTACCTTGTCGTCGCTATGACTACTCACAATTACCAGTTCGCTTCAAACAATGGGTGAAATTACCGGCCTATGCTTGGAAAAAAATGGTGTGTGTGCCGCTTGCAATTGTTTTTGCGGTTGCATTATTTGGCATTTTTACTGCACCTGCGAATCAAAAAAACGACGCACAAAAAGCTTTTGAGGCGAATATCGCTAAGAATAAAAAAGCTGCTGATGCGACCAAAAATACAGATGGCACAACAGAAGTCATGCATGCGACCAATGAGATTGCGGATAAGTATCATTTAACGGATACGCAGTTGCTAAAAGCGCAGCAAATGAACATCACGATGATTGGTGATTCTGTCATGTTAGGCACTGTGGAGGAAATGAAAGAGATCTTCCCAAATGTCGTTTTAGATGCGGATATCGGTCGTCAACTATACACTGCAAAGAAAACAATCAATGAGTTGAAGAAGAAAAAATTATTGGCAGATACGATTGTAATCGGTCTTGGCACAAATGGCGTTTACACGGAAGAAGATTTTCAAAATATGATGAAAGCGATTGGGTCTAAGCGTAAAGTTTATCTGATTAATGTTTATGTTCCGACTCAGCGTTGGCAAGGAGATGTGAATCGTTTTCTAGAATCAATGGCGCAAAAGTATAAAAATATCACACTAATCGATTGGTATGATGAAGCTAAAGAGCATGAAGATTGGTTTGAAGAAGATGAAACGCATTTGAAAGATAATGGTCAAGTTGGCTATGTTGCTTTTATTGCACAGAATGTATTGAAATAAAAGAATCCCCCGCAAATCTTTGGATAAAGTATCCCAAGGGTTTGCGGGGGTGTTTTTGTCTAATATTTATTTCGACTAAAAATAAAAGCCCTAGTTTTTCGCTAGGGATTTTTTTAGCATTCTGTCCGATATTTTAGCGGTGTGATTTTTTTAAATGTCTAAAAATATCACACCAAAATCACACTACAAAATATTTTCTAGTTAGTTAGTATCTTTTTCATCAATGCTTAAACGTATGAATTTCAACAATTTTAAAAGTTAGAGAATGTTGAAAAATGTTGATGTTTTATATTTATTTCGCCAAACGATAAATGGCATCAGCATAGATCGCTGTAGCATTGAATAAATCGTCTAAGTCCATAAATTCATTGGCTTGGTGCATGGTATCGATATAATCTGGGAACATCGCACCATAGGCAACTCCGCGTTCTAATAGACGACCGAATGTACCGCCACCAATGATTTGTTCTTCACCTTTTTGACCAGTATGTTCTTCATAAACCGCTAATAAAGTCGCTACCAATGGATCATCAGCAGGAACATAGTGTGGTTTCATGTGATGTGGGCGTTCTTCAATTTTTACTTTATTTGCGCCAATTTTAGCCATCATGCCAGCCGTTAATAAAGTAGCAGAAGTGCCTTTAGGATAGCGGAAGTTTAAGTTCACATAAGCATCTTCGCCATCTGCTTCAAAGCTGAACAAACCAGCATTCATAGTCAATTTACCCATTTTTTCATCTTCATGAGCAATATCAAATTTTTCACCATAAACATCTTCATGGATATATTGTTCGATAGTTGCTAAGAAGTCTTTTGCGCCACCTGCAAATTCATAACTACTTAAGAAGGCTGCTAAATAAGTACCAGCATTGACACCTAAATGTGGGCTAGCTCCGTGTGCAGATTTACCAACTACTTCAAAAGTAACGACCTTACCATCAACTTTTGCTTCACCTGAAACTGGACGGCTCGTTAAGAAATAATTGAAGCTATCTGCGACGGTTTTTGCTTGTAATTCATCAGCAAATGTCACTTTTGCACTTGCTTTACCTGGTACCATGTTTTCACGTAAACCAGCTTTAAAGCTATCTAAACGTACAGCACCTGTATTTGTTGAAGCAAAGTGTAAACGTAAAGAAACATTTCCTTTTTCACCATTGATAATTGGGAATTCTGCATCAGGAGAGAAACCAAAATCAGGTTTTTCTTCATGTTGGAAGTAATAGTCCATATCTCCCCAACCACTTTCTTCATCTGAACCCACAACAAAGCGGATTTTTTTAGAAATTGGTAAGTTTAAATCACGGATAATTTTTAAAGCATAGTAAGCAGCGATACTAGGTCCTTTATCATCTGAAGAACCACGAGCGTAAATGCGATTATCTTTAATGACGGGTACATATGGATCTGTATCCCAGCCATCGCCAGCCGGTACCACGTCCATATGGCAGAAGATACCAAGTGTTTCGTCACCTTCACCGTATTCAATATGACCGGCATAATTATCTACATTTTTTACTGTAAAGCCATCGCGTTCACCATAGCCTAACATATGTAGTAAAGCAGCTTTAGGTCCTGGTCCAAAAGGTGCATCTTCACTTTTTTTGTCGTCTTCACGTTCACTTTTGACTTTTAATAACTCAACTAAGTCATTTAATAAGTCATCTTTACGTGATTCGACTTCTTTTTTCCAATCGATAGTCATAGATTTACGACCTCCTAAAGTTTTATTCACCTTACCATGATAACACTATTAGAGAAAAGATACAAAAGTAAATTATTGAATCGCTGTATTATACATGTTGTTATTTATTATTTATGTTATAATTTACTCGTAATAACTAAATTTCATCGAGGTGACCTAGATGTTAACAGCATTAGACGAAACGATTCTAAGTACGATTGCTCGCCGTCCATTAATCAGCCATAAAGGAAATTTTGGCCGTGTTTGTTGTATTGGAGGGAATCTAAGGTATGGAGGCGCGATTATTTTAGCTACCGAGGCTTGTGTATATTCAGGCACTGGGCTTACTACTACAATTTGTGATAAAGAAAACCGTCCTGCTATCCATGCACGTACACCAGAGGCGATGATTGTGGATTGGCAAAATTTAGTAGAAGTTGATCGGGTTTGTCAAACGGCTGATGTGATTGTCATCGGTCCTGGTCTGGGTGATGATCCTCAGTGTCGGACAATTTTGCAGCAAGTCATTCAAAACCAAAAAGAAAATCAATGGTTGGTCATCGATGGTTCGGCCCTTTCGATAATGGCTGAGTTTCCCATGGACTTTCAATATCCTGAAAAAGTGGTCTTAACACCACATCAAATGGAATGGCAACGAGTTTCGCAAATAGCAATTAAAGATCAAACATTTGAAAAAAATTTAGCTGTTCAACAAAAACTAAAAGCAAATGTCGTCTTAAAGAGCCATCAAACGCAAATATATTTGGCAAATCAAACCCAATTTATTAATCCATTGGGAAATCCTGGTATGGCTACAGGAGGAATGGGAGATTCTTTAGCTGGTATGATTGGTAGCTTTTTAGCCCAATTTACGGATAAAGAAAAAGCCATTTTAGCCGCGGTTTACCTACATAGTTTTATTGCCGATAAAATTGCACAAGAAAGTTATGTGGTTTTACCTAGTCAATTAATTCAAAAGATTCCGTATTGGATGGATTATTTTGTCAAAGTTTATCACTGAGAGGTAAAAAATGATACAAGAAGTAATGAAAGAAATTAACCAAGTGATGGCTAAAGTCGATGAACAACGATTACAAAACATTTTATCGCTATTTTCAACAAAACGGCGGATTTTTGTCAGAGGGGCTGGACGAAGCGGCTTTCAGGCAAAAGGTTTTGCGATGCGGTTGATGCACTTAGGTTATGAAGTTTATGTCATAGGTGAAACGATTACGCCCAGTGTGCAAGCAGGGGATTTATTTATCGCCATTTCTGGATCGGGAACAACAAAAGGTGTGCTAATGGATGCAAAAAGTGCGCAAGAAAAGGGATTGACTTTGCTTGTATTTACGAGTGATAATCAATCAGCCCTTGCTAAATTAGCTGATGAAATGATTGTTATCCCAGGTGCTACAAAAACTGGCTCAGGAATCGCTTCTATCCAATTGTTGTCGAGTCTATTTGATCAAACGCTGCACATTACGCTGGATATCTTATGCTTGATGCTTTCTAGACAGCAGTCAGCCACCAATGATGAAATTTTACAAGCACATGTGAATATTGAATAATGAGTTTGAACATAAATTAAGTCCCACCTTTTCACAATTTAAGAAGAGGTAGGACTTTTTATTGGTTTAAATTCGATTTAACTCCAAAATCGCGCCTGTTTTAGCATCCGCAAGAAACTCATAAGTCACGAGCTGGTCATCTTCATAACGTGTGATGCCTCCAGGATAGCCTTGGGTTTTTACCGCAAATTTTTGGTAAGGTTGCATGGTATGTTCAATCCAACTGCCTTCAATGGGACCTTCTAATAAAAAAGCCTCTTTAATTTTCTGTAAGATATGGTCGGCTTGTAGGAGTTTGTCTTTTTTCGTGAAACTAGCTGAGACAAAACCGCTTAATAAACCAACGCCAATACCGATAGCTAAACCATTTCTAAATTGTGATTGGATACTCAATTGCATTCACCTGTTTTTCTCATTTTTTTACATTATAGCAAAGTTTCATGAAAATTCCTAATTAAGAAAGCAAGCCTAAAATGTTAAAAAAATCTAGCAACATAAGTATTTGGCGAATGGAAATGAAAAAGGTATAATAAGTGTGATATTACTTTAGAAGGGTGAGAGTTGTAGTGAACGAAAAAACATTTCAACGGATCAAAGAATTAACAGAATTAACCGGTACAAGTGGTTTTGAAGGGGATATTCGTGCTTATATGCGTGAAAAAATGACACCTTTAGTAGATGAAATCGAGCAAGATCGTCTAGGTGGTATTTTTGGGATTCGTCATGCGCAAAGTGAAGCGGCCCCAAGAGTTATGATTGCGGCTCATATGGATGAAGTAGGTTTTATGGTGACACAAATTACGGATCGTGGCTTATTTAAGGTTTCACCACTAGGAGGTTGGAATCCTTATGTCGTTTCTGCACAACGTTTTGTCTTAAAAACAGCAAAAGGCAACTATCCATGCATTTCTTCCTCTATTCCACCACATTTATTACGTGGCAAGGGCGCTCAAGCAAATGTGCAAGTGACAGATATCTTATTTGATGCTGGTTTTGAATCCAAAGAAGAAGCGTTGAGTTTTGGTGTATTACCAGGCGATACCATCGTGCCGGATGTACAAACAATTATGACGGCCAATCAAAAAAATATTATTTCAAAAGCTTGGGATAATCGTTTTGGCTGTACTTTAGTTTTAGAAGCCTTAGAAGCTTTACAAAATGAAACACTTGGTCATACATTGATTGCCGGTGCGAATGTCCAAGAAGAAGTTGGCTTGCGTGGGGCTAGTGCATCTGTGACAAAATTCAAACCAGATTTATTCTTTGCTTTGGATTGTTCAGCAGCAGATGATTTAGTCACTAAAAACGGTACTTTCGGTCATTTAGGAGAAGGCACACTTTTACGTATTTTAGATCCAGGTCATATTTTATTGCCTAGATTTAGAGAATATTTATTAGACACTGCAAGTACCCACAATATTCCTTATCAATACTTTGTCTCAGGTGGCGGTACCGATGCAGGAGCTGCGCATAAAGCCAATGAAGGTATTCCATCAACTACAATTGGGGTCGTTGCACGTTATATCCATACGCATCAAACCATGTTTAGCATTAAAGACTTTGAAGCGGCTCGTGAATTCTTAATCCAAGTTTTACGAGGCTTAGATCGTTCAACGGTTGATACAATTTTATTTGATAAATAAGGTGGGAAAATAGATGATTATTCCAAAAAGTTTAGAAGAATTAGCAACTTATGTGGAAAAGGGCAAAAACGTCTTTTTCTTTACAGCAGATTGGTGCGGAGATTGTCGCTTTATTAAACCAGCCATGCCTGAAATTGAAGCGGATTTTCCTGCCTATCAATTTATTCAAGTTGATCGCGATGAATTTATTGATGTGGCAAGTAAATGGAATATTTTTGGCATTCCTAGTTTTGTCGTGATTGAAGATGGCAAAGAGTTAGGTCGTCTGGTTAATAAAAATCGCAAAACAAAAGCAGAAATTGAGGATTTTTTAGCTAATCTATAAGGATTGAAAGTAGGGATGGCAGGTGCAAGAATATCGCTGTATCTTAGTTGGGATTGATGGATCGCCGCAAGCATTTCGGGCCTTTGAAAAAGCAGTCGCCATAGCTAAACGCAATGAAGCTTTGTTGTTAGCTGTGCATGTGATTGATCAACAACTACCTAAAATGCTGGAATTTGCGCCATTAAATGAAGATATTCTAGCCAAAGAAGAGGCTCAAGCGATGAATTTATTGCGTGAATGTGAAGATTATGCGCATATTCACCACTTTGCACCTGTCAAATCCCTTGTTTATCGCGGCTCGCCACGCTTGATATTGGCCCATCAACTAGTTGAAACTTATCAGGTAGATTTAATCGTTGTCGGACAATCTGGTTTGCACGCCCTTGAAAAGTTAATGTTAGGGAGTGTTGCTAGCTATCTTGTGCGTGAGACGTGTTGTGATTGTTTAGTGGTTCCTTTTAAATAAATATTCATTAGAAAGAAACGTTGGTGAAAATTTTGTCTTTTATACTTACCTCTAGTGTCTTGTATTGGTCGACTGCGTTAGATTTGTTAGTCATCTTGATGCTGATTAATAATCGCTATTCAAGTAAAACGCAGGCTCAAAAAATTGCTGCAGGCCAATTCATTGGTTCAAATGGTCTAATTGCTGTCAGTTTATTTTTAGCTTTTGTGCTGCATTTTGTCCCTCAACAATGGATCTTAGGCTTTTTAGGCTTGATTCCACTGGGCTTTGGGTTGAAATATTTATTCTTTGGCGATGATGACGAAGAAAAAGTCGAAGCAACCTTGTCGACGCGTAAAGATAAAAATTTATTATGGACGGTCGCTTTGATTGCCTTTGCTTCTTGTGGGGCGGATAATATTGGTTTATTTACGCCTTACTTTTTAACCCTATCGACAGCTAAATTAATTTGGACTTTAGTTATTTTTGAATTAAATATTTTCCTGTTGATTATTTTAGGGAAAGTATTGGCCCAATTATCTTTTGTGAGTGAATTTTTAGAACATTTTGGTCGCTGGGTCATGGCGGCAGTTTATATTGGCCTTGGTATCATGATTATCATTGAATCAGGTGCGTGGTCACATTTTTTTGGCTAGGTGGAAGTTGTGTCTTTACGCCTAGCTTTTTCTTTGATAAGATAGCCTATGTGTATGAAAAGTAAAGGAGAAAAGAGAATGATTTTTGCTTATAATAAAGCGCATGTCGGTGACTGTTTGATGGTTATCTGCGCAAATGATAAAAATATGGAACAAACGGTAGAAAGAAAAGGCAATGTCGCCCAAATTAAAACAGTGGATGGCACCATTGTGGGTTATAATTTCTTTGAAGTTTCTACTTATTTACCTTTAACGGCTCAAGGTCAAGTGAAATTAACACAAGAGCAAGTGGACGTATTAAATGAAGAATTACAAAAATCTGGCTTTGAAGAAAGATTGACTTATGATGCTAGTCCAAAATTTATGGTTGGATTTGTGAAAGAATGCGTGCCACATCCTGATAGTGATCATTTATCGATTACACAAATTGATTTTGACGGCAAACACGAAAGCCTACAAATTGTTTGTGGTGCACCTAATATTCGTAAAAACTTAAAAGTCGTGGTAGCTCTACCAGGTGCGATGATGCCAGATGGAATGATGATTTGGCCAGGCGAATTACGTGGTGAAAAGAGCTTTGGTATGATTTGTTCAGCCCGCGAACTTCAATTACCAAATGCCCCAATGAAACGTGGGATTTTAGAATTAGGACCAGATGCAGTTGTTGGTTCAGAATTTGTATTAGCATAATCACAAAAAAGAAGTGGCCCGATACTTTGGACCACTTCTTTTTTTGTCTGAGCGAGCTGCCTCACAACCTTATCCTTATCCTATTATATTGTCGTTTTGGATGGCTCTTCTGATGGCGCTTAGGTAGTTTTCTTCTTCAAATTGGCGTTGTTCTTCACGATCAGCTAAGTTTTCTAAGCGTTCGTTGGTTTCATCTAATTTTCTAAGTAATTGGACGATTAAAGTTTGTAAATCATTGTTATTCATAATTAAGCACCTTTACTTTCTGTTGTGATTTCGATGATTTTATTGTCAGCATATTTTGGTCTATAGAATAATTTATAAAGGACGGCACAAACGATTGGTAAAAGACCTGAAACAAAGTATAGTTGTGGGAAATTCAAGAATTGATGAAGTTCACCTAAAATATAAGGTCCTACGCCAAGTCCTAAATCTAAGCCGATAAAGTAAGTTGATAAAGCAATTCCAATATGATGGCCATCACAAGTTTTAAGACATACAGCTTGGCCATTTGACATGAATGTACCATAGCCTAGGCCAACTAATGCACCAGAGAATAGTAATAACCAGCTAGAGTTTGTAATACTTAGTGAAAATAAGCCAAGTGTTAAGAATAAGTAGCTAGGATACATGACATAATTTTCACCTTTGGCATCAAAAATACGACCGGTCATTGGACGAGTTGCAGTAATCACTAAAGCATAGACAACAAAGAAAAATGAACTTGCGGCAACTAAATGGATTTCCTTAGCATAAGAAGAAAGGAAAGATAAGACACAAGAATAAGCAACCCCCATAATAAAGGCGATTCCTGAAATAAAGCCAACTTTCTTTTCAAGGAAGGTATTTAGTTTCCAAGATTCAAGCATTTCGCGATGTTCTTTGGTGATTTGGATGTTTTTAACAGGAAAGACAAAACAAGCAATTGAAGTAAGTAAAATAAGTACAATTGAGAAAATAATAATAAAATAAAAGCTTGTATTGTTAAGTAAAATCATTCCGATAAATGGACCAATGGCAGCGGCTAAACTCGTACTTAAACCATAGTAGTTAATCCCTTCACCATGTTTTGATTCTGGGATATAAGCTGTAACAATCGCATTAGTGGCAGTTGAAACTGTACCATAGCCAAATCCATTTAATAAACGCACTAAGTATAAAATTTGAATGCTTGGAATATAAAGGTAAGCAATCGTTGTTAATAAATAAAATAGTGCGCCATAACGTAAGACAGCTTTACGACCAATTAGTTCTAGTTTTTTACCCATAAATAGTCGCGCCAATAAAGTTCCGATGATATAAATACCAGAAGCAAGTCCGGCTTGACCTAGAGTTGCTTGTAATTGGTCTTGGGCAATCACGGCGATAATCACCATTAATAGGTAGTACACCAGATACACGACGAAGTTAATTAGGGTAATACTGATGAACCCTTTGTTAAATAGTTTGTCTACTGAATTTTCCACGAGATTTCTCATGCTCCTTTTTTCATTTTTTTGAAAATAGATTGTGAATAAATAATCATTCTATTTTCATTTTTTTAAAGTGAATAAGCCCCGAGATGCGTTTGAATATTGGATGTTTCATGTAAAAAGAAATTGATAGAAGGTCATAAAAATCAAGGGAAAAACGCACCTCAGTGGGATTATCAATCACTTGTGAGCCTACTATACACGCATTTGATAAACAAAAAATGCGACTTTGCTATAAAAATTTGTAAAAAACATTTAAATTTCACAAAGAATATATACAAATGTTGTTGAGTTTTGCGGTATAATCAGTTTAATAAAGAATGAAAGTTTTTCTGAAAGTGAATGAAAAAGTGAATTGAGTGGGGGAGTTTTTGATGGATGACCAAATATTGCAAAAGTATTTAAACAAGGGAAATTTTCCTGTTGTAGTAAAGGAAAAGAAAAAGTATTTAATGTATGAAGGCATTCAGGATCGCTATGTTTATATTTTAAAAGATGGAATCATTAAAACCTCCGTCATTTCTAGAGATGGTCGCGAGTTTAATTTACGCTACATTACAGGGCTAGAAATCGTATCACTGTTGAAAGATGAGTATTCGCAGTTTATTGATTCACCATTTAATATTCGGATTGAATCAGAAAAGGCGGAATTATATCAAATTGACCGGGTGCAGTTTTGGAAAGATGTTAATGAGAGTGAAGAATTACAGTTATATGTGAAGGATTATTATCGAGTACGTCTGCTTTATGCGATGAAAAAATTGCAACAAATGCTGATGAATGGTAAATTTGGCGCAGTTTGTACGCAATTATATGATTTATATGAAAGTTTTGGTGTGAAAACTGCTGAAGGGATTTTAATCGATTTTGTGGTCACTAATGAAGAGATTGCGCATTTTTGTGGCATTGCCTCAGCTAGCAGCGTCAACCGCATGATGCAGCAGTTGAAAGATTCAGGGGCCATTGAGATGCGCAAACGAAAAATATTGATTAAAGACCTGGAAGCAATAAAAGAGAATATTATTTTCTAAAAAAATCGGAAATAGCCACTTGATTGGGCCATTTCCGATTTTGTATTTTGTTTAAGATTTCCTTTCAACTCTAGCCGCTTGTAGCTGATCGACCCTTCACAACCTTATTCATTTATTGATTGGTCTACTGTTAGGTGTACGGTGGTTGTCTTTTTGTCATTGCCACGATAGTAAGTGACTTTAATGCTATCACCGACTTGTTTTTTATAAAGAGTGGCTCTTAATGCAGTGCCATCATTGACTTTTTCACCATCAATTTCAGTAATGACATCATATTGTTTCAAGCCAGCTTTTTCTGCAGGCGTTGCACTATTGACTTGAGCAAGCACGACTCCTTCATTTAATGAGGTAGGTACTTTTAAGATGTTGGTTTTTTGTTGATCAGATAAAGCATTCAAATCAACCGTTCTAACCCCTAAAGCAGGACGAGTGACTTTCCCACTTTGTTCTAGTTGATTAATAATATTGACGACATCATTACTTGGAATTGCAAAGCCCATCCCTTCAACACTTACACCAGAGCTTGAGGTTGAAGTAGTGGCAATTTTACTTGAGTTAATACCGATAACTTGGCCGGCGATATTAATTAATGGACCACCAGAGTTACCAGGGTTAATCGCTGCATCAGTTTGGATAGCGTTGATATTAACTTCTTGGCCGGAATCATTTTCACTCACGACTTGACGATTTAAAGAAGAAACAATTCCTTCAGTCACTGAGTTGGCATAATCGGTTCCTAATGGTGATCCGATGGCGATGGCAGGTTCACCAACTTTTAGACTATCTGAATCGCCAAAAGTAGCAACCGTTGAAACCTTCTCGCTACTAATCTTGATTACCGCTAAGTCAGTATAGCTATCTGTACCGACTAACTCAGCATCGACTTTGGTACCGTCTGCTAGTAAGACTTGTAACGCATTTTGACCTTCAACCACGTGATTATTTGTCACGATATAAGCATATTTGCCTTCTTTTTTATAAATGACACCACTACCTTCACTGGCTGTTTCCAAAGTGCCGCTATTTTGACTGCTACTATTTCCTTGTTGGGCACCAAAGAAATCTTCTAAGCTGCCCGTTCCTTGTGCGTTTTGATTTTGTAAATTAATGATTGAAACGACTGCGCCTTGTACTTTAGAGACCGCTTTTGTTACGTCGCTTTCTACATTATATTTCACATTTTGGACTTTAGTTGCGGTTTGGGCACTTTGAATACCTGTTGAGCTAGTCGCATTATTCATACCTGTGACTGCATACAAGCCACCAAAAGCAAGGGCACCACCAATCACACCGCTACAAATGCCGATACCAAATCTTTTCATAATTGTATTTGAATTTTTTCTTCTACTCATAAATTTTTTCCTCCTCTGACTTAAGTTGTTCTATCTCCCAACGTTAAGTATGTTTCATTTATTTACGTTTTTATGTATTCCTTATTTACAATCCTATCTTAGCGCGAAGTTATGAAAAAAATATGAAGAGGATTGGGTAAAAAGTTTGTAAATTTTTGAAGAATTTTCTTAATATTCATTTTACTGGATTCACAATTTGTGGACAAGGTTTGAGGATAAAAAATTTGAAGTTATCCACAATGCTGTGGAAAATGTGCAAAAGAAGGATAAAACAAGTGTTCGTACTAAAAAGTGGCTGATTTAAGTATTTATTACCACAATGGTGTGGATAATTCTGTGCATAATGTGGATAAAGTTGTGGGAAAATAGTGGATAACTTTTTTGTTTTTCTGATTAGTCAAAAAGAATAAAAATAGTTATAATAGTTTTGAATAGATTAAATGAAAGGATTATGTAATGAATATCAAAATTATTGGTGTCGGTAAATTAAAGGAGAAGTATTTAGTGCAGGCGATGCAAGAATATCTCAAACGGCTACAAGCCTATGCAAAAGTGGAAGTCGTTGAGCTAGCGGATGAAAAAGCGCCTGAAAATTTAAGCGAAACGCAAATGATGCAAATTAAAGCTAAAGAAGGTGAACGAATCTTAGCCAAAATAAAAGATCAAGAATATGTGATTGCCTTAGCGATAGAAGGAAAAAATCCAAGTAGTGAAGCTTTTGCCCAAAAAATCGAAAATCTAGGTATTCAAGGGAAAAGTCAACTTGTCTTTGTCATAGGAGGTTCACTTGGATTGTCGCCAGCCGTGATGCAACGAAGCAATGCCCAGATTTCTTTTGGTAAGATGACTTTTCCTCATCAATTAATGCGGGTCATGCTGACAGAACAAATCTATCGCGCCTTTCGTATTATTCATAACCAACCCTATCATAAATGAGGTGAAAATGTTGACAAATAGAGAAGACAAACAAGCCAAACAAATGCCTGAATTATTTTCTGAATTGCGTCAAAGTGTGGTGCATTTACCTAAAGTTATTCGCAATGCTTCAGGAATTAGTATCTACGGCAAACGCATCAAGAGTATTATTTACACGATGGACGTCGCTTTGATTGCCAATAATGATGCGGATGCGATTTTAGCGGTCTATCCATGGACGCCCAATACGAGAATTTTATCCGCTATCTCCCAAGTTGCGCAGGTACCTATTTTCGCAGGAATTGGTGGAGGACTAACTTCGGGTAAACGCTCAGCTAGATTAGGAACTTTTGCGGAAGAACATGGCGCTTATGGTGTGGTGCTAAATGGGCCGACCTCAGTTGAAACCATTGAAGCCGTTAATGATACAGTGGATATCCCAATTATTTATACTGTGGTTAATGATAAAAGAGATTTAGGAAAGTTAATTGAAGCGGGTGTGGATATCTTTAATGTAGCTGGTGGTAAAGATACCGCAAAACTGGTTCGTTGGATTCGTGAAAGCTATCCTACATTTCCGATTATGGCTTCTGGTGGTAAGACAGATGAGCAAATTATGGAAACCATCAATGCGGGGGCCAATGCGATTACCTTTACTGCTTATGGTCAAACGGAAAAATACTTCCAAAGCAAAATGGAAGAATATCGCCAAAAAACGGAAGACTAATGTTCCAAACCATTCTTTGAGCTTAACTGTAGCTTGAAGAATGGTTTTTTACTTAGATTTTGCATCGTTTAAAGGAACGCCGCTTGTTTATCCCTTTACAAATTGAAGATATAAGGTATATAATGATTCTAGAGATAACTTGAGAAGGAAGAACGCTGTGTCCCATAAAGGGGTAGGTGCTATTGCGCTGAGCATTCACATGTGCCTGGGGTTATCTTTTTTTTGTTTTCTCATCCACTTTTCTTAATTTTGAAATAATGTTGTGAGGGTCTTTTTTTATATCGTTTACGATAAATTCTGCCGCTTGTTGAGAGTAGGAATATGTTTCGCTTTTACCAATAATGTGCTTGAAAGCATATTTTTCATTTTTTTTCATATCATAAACTCTAAGAAATAGATTTAGGGCGTAACTATTAAAGGTTTCTTTCTCTCCTTCCTTTCAACAAATCTTATTTCTTTGTATTGTTTTATGTATATAAAGAACGATTAATATCTTTATAAAACATTGCTTAATATCTTTTTTTAGAGATATTAAGCAATGTTTTTTGTATGTTGTTTTATATATAATATAAGATTAATAGCTTTTTGTGCACTAATTTATTATTATTTTAAACTAATGTGAAAAAAGTATCAAATAAAAACTTTATATTTCAACTGATTAAATTGAGATAGGTTATAAATAGATATATCAGCTATGAACAGATAGAGTTTCCTATTCGTTGAAGTAGCTAGTTAATATACATCGCTTAAGAGAGAGTCATGGTAGAATGAATTACTTAGAATTTATTCAGTAATGTCTTGGTATGGGGAACAGTCAGCTATTTTTTTGCGATAAATATTTTCTATCAATCCATATCATTGAAAGCCATAAAAAGCTTGAGTATACTAGTATTAATCGATAAATCAATAGAACGGAGTGAAAAGATGGACCAACAAACATTTATTCATGAATATGCCAGAGAAAGAAAAAACACCAATTCCTTAAAATGGGATGCCCTTGAAGAACGCTTTGGCGATGCGGATTTATTGCCTTTATGGGTAGCGGATATGGAATTTGCGACACCTAAAGCAGTAACAGATGCTTTAACAAAACGAATTGCCCATGGTATTTTTGGTTATTCCGGTGTCGATAAGGAGTACTTCAATACTTATTTAGGTTGGCAAGCACGCCATGAAAATACCCCTTTTAAAGAAGAATGGCTACAATTTTCAACAGGAGTCGTACAAGCCATTTATGATTTAGTCGATTGCTTTACCGAAAAAGGAGAAGCTGTGATGATTCAACGTCCAGTATACTATCCTTTTAGTAATGCCATCAAAGACAAACAACGTAAATTAATCAATAGTCCACTGAAAAATATAAACGGACATTATGAAATGGATTTAGCTGATTTTGAGGCTAAAGTAGTTGCGGAAAAGATGAAATTATTTATTCTTTGTTCCCCACATAATCCTGTAGGTCGTGTCTGGAGTGAAGAAGAGTTAGCAGGTGTCTTAACCATTTGCCAAAAGCATGGCGTCTTAGTGATTGCCGATGAAATTCATAGTGATTTTATGATGCCTGGACAAACCTTTACTTCAGCTATTTCTGTGAATGAAGGAGCCTTTTTAGATCATCTCATTGTATTAAATGCACCTTCTAAGACCTTTAACTTAGCGAGCCTATTAAATTCACATATCTGGATTCCAAATGAAGCATTACGTAAACAATATCGTGCTTATGCCAAAGTCAATCGCCAAACAGAATCTAGCTTAATTGGCCAAGTGGCAGCCCAAGCAGCGTATGCAAATGGTGATGAATGGTTAGCAGCACTGATTGATGTCATTTATCATAATTATCAATATATCAAAACAAATCTCGAAGCAGCCGTGCCAAGTGTCAAAGTAGGCGAATTACAAGGGACTTATCTATTGTGGATTGATTTATCACAAGCATTAAATGGTCGTACTACTAAAGAAGTGGTTCAAGATCAAGCGAAGTTAGCGGTAGATTTTGGGGATTGGTTTGCCCACGATACCAAAGACTTTATTCGCTTTAATTTAGCAACGACACCCGCAAATATCAAACAAGCGGTAGATCAACTAATCGCAGCATTGAAACAATAAAAAGGACAGGAGTAATGATAACTATGGGAGAAAATATTGAAACATTTTTAGCACAATTAGGTAATCGTGTCGACGAGCAAACTGGGGCTGTCAGTGCACCGATTCATTTATCAACGACTTATTCTCATCCAAAATTTGGACAGAGTACGGGTTTTGATTATACTAGAACCAAAAATCCTACTCATGCTATTTTAGAAGAAGGATTAGCCAAGTTAGAAGAAGGGGCCCAAGCGATTGTCACTTCATCGGGTATGAGTGCGATTCAATTGGTTTTCCAACTTTTTCCAGCAGGCAGCTCATTTTTAGTTTCGCGTGACCTCTATGGTGGCTCATATCGCTATTTTAAAGAAATTGAACGTCAAGGTATTGCAAAGTTTCTCTATTTTGATACTGAGGAAGAGTTAGCAGCACAAATCACCGAGAATATCAGTGCTGTCTTTATCGAAACACCGACCAATCCTTTAATGCGTGAAGTAAGTATCAAGCGAGTGGCTGAGATTGCTAAGTCAAAAGGAGCCTTAACCATTGTCGATAATACTTTTTTAACGCCATTACGTCAAAAGCCATTAACCCAAGGAGCGGATTTGGTTGTACATTCAGCGACTAAATTCTTAGCTGGGCATAATGATATCTTAGCGGGTGTGGTGGTCGCCAAAACGCAAGAACTCGGCGAACGTTTATTATACTTGGCGAATACAACCGGTCCGACTTTAGCTGCCTTTGATTGTTGGTTGTTTATCCGCAGTTTGAAAACCTTACCTTTGCGCTTTAATCAGCAAGAAAAGAATGCTAAAATAGTTGTTGAAGCTTTGCAAAATCATCCTGCAGTCAAAGAAGTCTTCTATCCAGGTGTGGGTGCGATGGTGAGTTTTAAAATTGCCGATGAAAGTAAAGTCGGTCCGTTTTTAGAGCAGCTAAAATTATTTACTTATGCAGAAAGTTTAGGTGGGGTAGAGAGTCTGATCACTTATCCAACGACGCAAACCCATGCCGACATTCCTGAAGCAGAACGTTTGGCTTATGGTTTAACGCCAGACTTATTGCGTTTATCAATTGGGATTGAAGACGCCCATGATTTAGCAGCTGATTTAACACAAGGTTTAAGTATAGTGACGAGGAAGTGATTATGGTGAACCAAACCATTGAACATCAATTGAATCATCGAAGTATCCGTAAATTTAAAGCAGAAAATCTCTCGGATGAACAAATCAAGACTTTATTGGAAGTTGCGCGTCAAACATCGACAAGTAATTTCTTCCAACAATTTAGTGTGCTGCATATCACGGATGAAACGAAGCGCGAACAAATTCGTCATATTAGTAAGCAACCGTATGTCGGATTAAATGACGAATTATTTATCTTTATTGCGGATTTATATCGTAATCAACAAATTCGCTTGCAAAAAGGGGAAGATGATGGTCGCTTGCATTCCACGGATGTCTTTTTCCAAGCAATGCAAGATGCGACTTTAGCGATTCAAAATATGATGAATGCAGTCGAAAGTATGGGGCTTGGTGCAGTACTTTTAGGTAGTATTAATAATCAACCAAAAGAGCTAATTAAAGTGTTGGATTTACCTAAAATGACCTATCCAGTATTAGGGATTCAAGTAGGGATTCCAGATCAAGAACCCCAATTAAAACCTCGATTGCCATTAGATAAAATCGTTTTTGAAAATGAATATCCAAAAGACTTCCAATTAAGTGACTTGAAAGAATATGATGAAGTCGTGCAAACTTACTATGATTTACGAAATGCGAACCAAAGAATTGATTCCTTTACCAATCAAATCGCCGGTAGCAAATTGCAAGAAAGCATTATCGGCCGCGATGACATCATGGAAGTCTTACACAGCCAAGGACTATGTTGGAGATAATAAAAGGTTGTAAATCGACTTGATCAGTCACGAGCGGATAAGTTTGTCCAGAACGTCGGGAAAGTCCGAGAAGTAAAGACTTTCCCAGGCGGGCTGGCTTATACGCCGAAGTGGCTAGTCTATTTACACCGTCAAAAAAGGATGTGAGAAGGGTCGATCAGCTACAAGCAGCTAAGTTTGTCCGGAATGTCAGGAAAATCCGCTATGTTTTAAGATTTTCCTAGACAGGCCGGCTTAGATGCGATGTAGCTACCCTTCGAACACAGATTAAAAAGGTTGTAAATCGACTTGATCAGCCACGAGCACAAAAAAAGCCAGACCTCTCTGAATGATGAGAGGTCTGGCTTTTTTTACTTAATTTTCACGCGTTAAAATAGCCTTAGTTAGACGCGCTAAATTTTCTTTGGTTTGTACTTGATTATCAGGTAGCTTTGCAATACCTTTTAGTGCTTTATCCGTATATTTAGCAGCTAAATCTTGAGCTTTTTGAATCGCGTTTGTTTGGTGCACAATATCAAAAACCGCTTGGGCATCTTCATGCGACATATTTTCTTTTTTGCTTAAATAAGGCAATAATGCTTGTTTATTTTCTTTTAACGCATAGATTAATGGCAAGGAATAAACACCTTGACGTACATCTTCTAAAACAGGCTTGCCAATACCTTCAGGCGTTTTCGTATAGTCTAAAATATCATCAATAATTTGGAAAGCCAAGCCAATATTTAGCCCAATTTCGCCACATTTTTTACTGAAAGCTTCACTACAACCACTTTCTAAAGCACCAATGCCACAACTTAGGGCGAAAAGTTCAGCTGTTTTTCCAGATATATTTTCTAAATAATCATCAATCGTGACATCAATTTGATAACGATCATTCATTTGACCTAATTCACCATCAAGAATTTTTTCCATACTGCGTGAATTTAACTGTAAACTGCGCATGGATTGGGTATAGTCAGCTAATAATTTAAAACAACTAATAAGAAGGTAATCTCCAGCATAGACAGCAGTCGAATTATCAAATTGTTTGCGAATAGTAGGCAGTTTGCGACGGATATCAGCTTCATCAATAATATCGTCATGGATGAGTGTCGCAGTATGTAGCATTTCGATGGCTGCGGCTAGACAAATGGCTTTTTTACGGTCTTGTTCTGTGCCAAATTGTGAGAAAAGTAGTTGATAAGCCGGTCTCAATAGTTTACCGCCAGAATGAATCATATCTAATACTGCTTTTTCGACAGCTTTATTTTTTAATTTCACGGATTGTTCCATCAGTTCAATGGTCTGATTTAATTCAGGAACTAATTGTGGATAGTTTTGCCACATTGGATGTAATTTCATCTAAATCAAATCCTTTCCAATTAATTGACTTGCCCAATTTTGTTGTGTTTGTCTATCGCGTTCCATTTGAAATCTTTGTAAGGTACGCACATGCATAAATAAATAGTTGGCACAGACTCCAATCGCAATTCCTGAAAGAATGCCTAAAAAGGAGAGTACCGGTAGATAAAGCATAACAGTCCATGATTGTGCGATAAGAGAAGCTGTCACAAGTTGGCCTACATTATGCATAAAGCCTCCTGTGGCGCTAATCCCAATAATGCTGACTCGCTTAGGACCAAGGGATTTGACCAACATCATGCCGATATAGCTGAGTACCGCTCCAGAAAAACTATATAGAAAAGTCGAAACTGTACCACCAAGTAAGGTTGATAAGCAAAGTCTTAAGCCAATCAATGTGATCGTTTCGCGTTTGGATAAGGTAAAAATAGCGATAATCGTAATGAGATTGGCCAGTCCCATTTTCGCTCCTGGTGCAAAACCAAAAGGATAGGGAATCATATTTTCAATGAGTCCAATCACTAAAGCTTGAGCCACAAGTAAAGAGATATAGACCATCGTTTTTAGTTTTGATTGTACCATAAGTAAAGGCAGCTAGTAAATGACGCTACCAGATTCACTCCCATCTGAGGACTGGATTTCGATAACTAATTTATGAGGTAAACAGACGATGGTTTCCCCCGGTTTTTTAATCCAGCCACGCTTCACACAGATTTGATCGCCGCAATTGGCTTCTTTCATCCGTATTTGATTACGATTCACTTCAATAATATTATAATCCCCATCTTTATCTTCATAACGATAGGTGTAGTGTTGTCCATTTTCACTTAAATCAAAAATTTTGACTTGTTTGCCATCTACTTTAACAATGGCTTGATAAGTGACTTCATTGATTTTAGATTCATAGATACTAAAAATGAGAATTGGAATAAAAGAGAGAATCACCAAACTTATGAGAATAATAAAATCCCAACGCTTCATGCGACTCTTTTTAAAAAATGTTTTGAAATCCACAAAATTTCTCCTTTAATTATCTGTTTAATAGGCGAACTAAAAGTTTAATTCGTCTATTAAACAGAAGGAAAACTGAAACAGCTTGTCTCAGTTTTCCTAAAAAGATTTATCTTTTAGTGCTTAGTATCTCGATTTGACATCGCCGTACCACCAGCGCCCTAGTTTACGTTGTAACCAAGGAACTACCCAGTGGTCAAGACCAAAGGCACGACCAGAACCGTTCATCAAGGCAATGGCAACTGGAATAAACCAAATATTTACCCAGAAGAACATGCCTGATAGACAGAAGGCCACAACTAAGGCTACTGTTGTCGCACTAGCTAACCAAGTGAATAGACCAACGATTAAAGCTAGAGCAATACCAATTTCTACGATAGTCATGAATTTTTGGAAGAATAAAGCAACTTCTTTATTAGGCATCATAAATTTCATGATACTTTCGAACCATTTTGGCATGTGATCTAACACTTGCATTGGTTGTTCGCCGTAAGCATAACTAAATCCAAAGTGAGCAGCTTGAGTCGCAGCTTCACCACCACCACTAGCAGCAGCGCCACTAGCAGCACTTGTCGCTTCAGCAGCACCAGATCCTGCGGCAGAGGCACCAGTTGTTGCAGCTTGTTCTTGCAACCAAGGGAATGGGAAGACGATGTGATCAGTAAACCATGAACCTTCACCAAACCAAGTGCTTGGTTGGAATAGATGACCATTATCACCTAAAACTTTCTTCATAGATTCGATTAACCACATGAATCCGTAGAAGATACGTAATGGCACGCTCCATAAAACATTACCGTAACGAGATGAGTGACCACGCATAATATTTCTTTCATCTTTAATATGGAAGAATTCATGCATGATGTATTGGAACATATAATATCCAGAACGAATGTCAAAGAAGTATTTCAAGTTTACCACGTGTTTCATAAACATCGCGAAGAAGCCAGATAATTTAATCTTACCAAATAGGTTAGCTACCCCGTAACGAGACCCAATTGAAACCATGAAACCTTGGTAGTTACTCTTGAATGGATGTTTTTCGCCACCTTTAATAGATGCGATAACATTTTCAGCCGCACAGTGCGCAGTTTGTTCAGCTGCTTGTACGATTTGAGGAGTTGGTTTGCCAGGAGTTTCTTCATAGTAAACTAAGTCCCCAATAATATAGATGTTTTTATCTTCGTAACCTTTTGCTTGCATGTATTGGTTTGCTACTAAGCGGTTTGCACGCGCTTTTTCAATACCAAAGTCAGCAGCATCAGAAGTCGCTTTAACCCCAGCAGTCCAGATTAAAGTATGTGTTGGAATGGTGCTACCATCTTTTAAGACGATATGATCTTTTGCCACTTCAACGATTGGTGATTCTGTTAAAATTTCAACACCATGTTTCTTCATGTAGCGTTCAGCCTTAGCCGCACCACCACGGTCTAACATGTTTAGAATTGTTGGCATTGCTTCAACAACTTTAAGTGTGAAATCATCTTTACTTAGCTTGAAGTCTTTAGCTAAGCGATCACGCCAGTCCATTAATTCACCGACCATTTCAATACCGGTAAATCCAGAACCACAGACCACGAAAGTTAACATTGCTTTACGTTTTTCAGCATCTGGTTCGATTGCTGCTTTTTCAATAATGTCTTCAATGTGTTTTCTGATCTTCAAAGCATCTTCAAATGACCATAGTGTAAAGCCGTTTTCTTTAACACCAGGTGTACCAAAGTCGTTTGGTTCGCCACCCATACCAATGATTAGGTGGTCAAATGGATATTCACCCATTTTTGTTTGAACAACCTTGTTTTCTTTGTCGATACCAGTAACAGTGTCTGTCACAATTTCAACATTTTTGTTGTGGCAGAATAAACGTTGTAGGTCGTATTGGATAGCTGTAGGTTCTACACGACCACCAGCCACTTCATGTAATTCAGTCATCATTGTATGGTAAGAATGACGATCGATTAAAGTGATTTGTGTGTCTGTACCTTTTAGCTTTTTAGATAAAAGCTTTGTAGCAGCTACACCAGAATAACCGGCACCTATAACAATTACTTTTTCTTTTGCCATAAGTAAATTCGCTCCTTGAATAATAATAGTATAAATTGATCATTGCATAATCTACTATATTATATAAGAATTTATAAAATTTGTCTAACTTCTGAACTGTTTTTTCACAGATTTTGAATAAGACGATTAGAATTCTGTGAAAAGTAAAAGAATTTGGAAAAATAGCAATGATAGCGGTTGACAAATTCGATTAATGTTATAGAATAAGAGTGTAAACAAACGATTTCACAATTTCGTTTGTGAAAAAAGTAGTAAAGGGGAACTTTGCAATGAAAATGAAGAAAATTTTAACAGGTTTCACAACGCTAGCTTTATCTACCTTATTGTTAGCAGCTTGTGGAGGAAACGACAAGAAAGACACAGCTTCATCATCAACTGCGTCTTCATCAAGTGTGGCAAAATCATCTAGCTCAAAAGAAGAAGCTAAAGAAGTTAAGAAAGTTGCTGGTGCAGATTTACAAGATGGTACATACAAACTTGAAGAAAAGAACTATGAACATGGTTACCGTACAGTATTTTCTATCACAGTTAAAGATGGCAAAATCACTGAATCTAACTATGACAATGTAAACGAAAAAGGCGAATCTAAAACAAAAGACGCTGACTACAATAAAAATATGAAAGCTAAATCTGGTACTGATCCAGAAACTTATACTCCTCAATTAAACAAAGAATTAGTTGAAGGACAAAATGCTAATGTAGCTGTTGTAACTGGAGCCACTCATTCATCAGAAAGCTTCAAGAACTATGCACAACAATTAATCCAAGCTGCTCAAGCTGGTAAAACTGATACAATCGAAATCGACAACGGTGCCGCTTTGAAAGATGGTACTTACACTTTAGAAGAAAAGAACTACTCTCATAACTACCGTGTTGTATTCTCAATCACTGTTAAAGATGGTAAATTAACTGAATCTAAATATGACTACGTTGATAAAGACGGTAAATCTAAACAAGATGACGAAGAATACAACAAATCAATGCAAGATAAATCAGGTACAGCTCCTAAGACTTACATTCCTAAATTGAATGAAGAATTAGTGAAAGCTATGAATGGAGAAGAACCTTCAGTAAATAACGTAGAAGTTATCACAGGTGCTACTCACAGTTCTGACAGCTTCAAGATTTATGCAGCTCAATTAATTAATGCCGCTCAAAAAGGCGATACTGCTAAAATCGAAGTGGACAACATCGTCACTGAATAATTTTGTTTCATAAAATCACACGAGATGGAACGGTGTTTAATCATCGCTCCATCTTTTTTTATTTTTTATAACTAGCTAGAAATATATAACTTTTGTCTTTAATTGAGTTAAATAATAAGTCTCTAAGGAAAAAATTTATTGGCTAAACAAACTTTCTGCGCTATGATAAAAAGGCATAGAAAATGAGTAAGGAGGATTTTATGAAAAATAGAATCATAATGCTAGTGATGGTCTTAGGGGCTATCTTGCTTGCGGGCTGTCAAAAACAAGCTGCTGCACCCAAAATCAATGAAACACCTTATTCGGATAATCAATTTTTAATCGGTACCTATGTCAATATCCGAATTTATGATGATGGTAAAGAAGATGTCTTACCGCTTGCTTTTAAAAAAGTAAAGAGCTTGGGAGATAAAGTGACTGTCAATCAAAAAGGCTCAGAAATTGATGAAGTCAACGCTCAAGCAGGGATTAAACCAGTAAAAGTCACGAGTGATGTCTATCGTTTGGCTAAAAAAGCATATCAAATCAGCGAAGAATCTCATGGTGGTTTTGATATGGCGATTGGACCGATTACGCAGTTATGGCATATCGGCTTTCCTGATGCTAGAAAACCAAGTCAGGCAGAAATTGATGCAGCACTCAAATTAGTGGACTACAAAAAGGTTAAGTTAGATGATAAAAAACAAACAATCTACTTGGAAGAAAAAGGTATGGCACTTGATTTTGGTGCGATTGCAAAAGGATTTATTGCTGATGAAGTCGTGAAATTATTGAAAAAACATGATGTGACTACAGCAATTGTCGATTTAGGTGGGAATGTTTATGTATTAGGTAAGAGTCCGCGTGGCAAGGATACCCCTTGGACGGTGGGTATTCAAGATCCTAACCAAGCCCGTAATGTGACAGTCGGTTCCGTCTTAGCAAGTAATCAGACTTTGGTTACATCAGGTATTTATGAACGTTATCTCGAAGTTGATGGGGTGAAGTATCATCATTTATTCAACCCTAAAACTGGCTATCCGTTTGATAATGATATTGCGGGGGTAACGATTATTACCAAATATTCGATTGATGGCGATGGCTTATCTACGGCGGTCTTCTCAATGGGTGTTCAAAAAGGCTTGAAATTTGTGAATAAGCAAAAAGGAGTCGAAGCGATTTTCGTCACTAAAGATGATAAAATCTATTTAAGTAAAGGTGTACCATCCTTTGAATTAAATAAGGAATCCGGCTATACAATGGCTAAATAAATAGAATCGAGGAAAAAAATGTCTGTAAAAACTTTTTTGGATTTGGTCGAAATAAAAACAAAATTGGCTAGTTTAACGCCATTTGTTATCGGTGTACTATTTACGTTGAGTTACTTTAATGAATTTCATGTAGGCAACACCATTATCTTTTTTATTGGTATGCTATGTTTTGATATGGCGACCACAGCGATTAATAACTACATGGATTTTAGAAAGGCAAAATCAGAGGAATATAAGTATACGGAAAATGTCGTTGGCCGTGATCATATTCCGGAAAAATTAGTGCAACAAATCATATTTGGATTAATTTTTGTCGCTTTTTTAGTTGGTATGTATTTATCGTTTAAAACGGGTTGGTTGCTTTTAGTGATGGGCTGTTTGTGCTGCTTTATCGGTGTCTTTTATACATTCGGTCCAGTGCCACTTTCTCGTATGCCCCTAGGTGAATTATTTAGTGGGGTGACCATGGGTTTAGGCATTTTTGCAATGGTAATTTATATCAATATTTATCAAAGTAAAGTTCTCTGGCTACAATTAAGCCTAAAATCAGGGCACTTTGCCTTAACTGGTAATCTTTGGACTGTGCTAGCCGTGATTTGGGCGTCCATTCCGATGATTTGTACGATTGCTAATATTATGTTAGCCAATAATTTATGTGATTTAGACCAAGATATTGAAAATCATCGCTATACTTTGCCTTATTATATTGGTCGTCAAAATGGGGTTTTCCTATTTAATATTTTAATGTATTTATGTTTTATTACGTTGACGATTGGTTTATTTTTTGGGCTATATCATTGGACGATTCTTTTGATTTGGGCTGTTTTTCCCATCATTCGTAAAAATCTAATCCAATTTTCGAAAAAGCAAATTAAGCGTGAAACCTTTAGTATTTCCATAAAAAACTTAATCGTCTTTAATGGTGCATATGCGCTTTGTTTATTGCTAGGCCTATTCTTTTAATTATGATGAAGTCTCTACAAAAAGAGGCTTCTTTTTTTATCCAATAAAATGAAGAGGAAAAATATTTCAAACAGGCTATTGACAGGCCCAAAAATTTTTGTTAATTTATAAAACGTAATAGTTACGATTTATAAAAAGAAATGAGGAATATGATGAAAAAGAAAGTTTTATTATTATGTGTTGCTTGTGCGAGCATCTTATTAACAGCTTGTCAAAAACAACCTGAATCAAATAGTAAAAAACCAACCATTATGACAACTATTTATCCTGTGTATGAGTTTACCAAGGAAATTGTAGGCGATAAAGCAAATGTAGAATTACTGATTCCAGCAGGAACGGAACCACATGATTTTGAACCATCTGCCAAAGATATTGCCAAAATACAACAAAGCCAAACAATGGTTTATGATGATCCAAATATGGAAACTTGGGTGGGAAAAGTAAAGTCTAGTTTAACGGATGATAAAGTGAATTTTATCCAGTCTACTAAGGATATGGTTTTATTACCTGGTGGTGAGGAAGAAGAGCATGATCATGGTGCAGACGGACACCATCATGAATTTGATCCGCATGTTTGGTTAGCTCCTAGCCTAGCCAAAAAGCAAGTACAAACCATTACCAAAGAATTAAGCAAACAATATCCAAAACTGCAGAAAAAGTTTGCAACCAATAGTCAAAAATATTTAGCTAAATTAACGCAATTAGATCAAGAATATCAAAAACAACTGGGTCAATTACCGCAAAAACATTTTGTGACCCAGCATAGTGCTTTTCAATATTTAGCTGTTGAATATGGATTAAAACAAATTCCCATTGCAGGCATCAACCCAGAAGAAGAGCCTAGTGCAAGCAAATTAGCTGAATTGAAAAAATTGGTAAAACAATACGATGTACAAACGGTCTTTTTTGAAGAAAATGCTCAGGATAAAATTGCCCGTACCTTAGCCAAAGAAGCTAATGTGAAGTTAGCGGTCTTAAATCCATTAGAAGGACTGACTAATTCACAAATTGAAAAAGGCGAAAACTATCTAACCGTGATGCGCCAAAACTTGCAAGCTTTGGTGAAAGCTGGTAGTAAGCAACCATCCACGAAACAAGAAAATACACAGGCTAAACCAAAAACAGTCTATAATGGTTACTTTGAAGATGACCAAATCAAAAATCGTAGCTTAAAAGACTGGCAAGGTACCTGGCAGTCTGTCTATCCATTAGTCGCTAAAGGTGAATTAGATCAAGTATTTCATTACAAAGCCAAATTAAATCCTGGAAAATCTGAGGAAGCTTATCGTAGCTATTACGAAAAAGGTTATCGTACGAATGTCAAACAAATCGAGATTCAAGGAGATACTTTCACCTTTACGTTTGATGATGGCAGTAAACAAAGCAGTGACTATCGCTATGTGGGGTATAAAGTCTTAAACTACGAGGCAGGCAATCGGGGCGTCAGATATCTTTTTGAGGCTAAAGATTTACAAACCAAAGCCTTTAAATATTTACAGTTTAGTGATCATGCTATTTCACCACAAAAAGCTGGCCATTTCCACTTATATTTTGGTAACGAGTCTCAAGAAGCCTTACTAAATGAATTAGAAAACTGGCCGACTTATTACCCAAGTCAACTGTCAGCGCATGAAATTGCCCAAGAGATGATTGCTCATTAACCATAGCCGTAGACAAAGCAAAGAGAATAGAGTAGAATGAAGGCAAAATTTTACAGGATGTGATTGTAATGCGCCCTTTCATTGGACTAATTCCTTTATATGATGAAAAGTTAGAAAGTATTTGGATGTTACCCGAGTATCAAAAATTAATTGAGCAAGCAGGCGGGATTCCAGTCGTTTTACCCTTGACCACGGATGAAGAGACTCTTATACAATTATGTGAGCAGTTAGATGGCTTACTTTTAACCGGTGGCCATGATGTCAATCCCGCTCTTTATGGAGAAGAAAAACGTCCCGAATGCCAAGTGTTATGTGAAATACGCGACAAGATGGAGATTTCGCTTATAGAGTTATTTTTAAAAACAGACAAACCTATTTTCGGGATTTGCCGCGGCTTACAAATTTTAAATGTGTATTTTGGCGGCTCATTGTATCAAGATATTCCAACTCAATTTGCAACTGATTTGGTGCATAGTATGCCAAAACCATATGATCAAGGCATCCATCAAGTGCCCCTTTATGCTGATACGCCTTTATATGAGTTGTTGCAAACAGGAGAATTAAGTGTCAATAGCCGCCATCATCAAGCGATAAAAGACTTAGCACCTGATTTAGTCGCGATGGCTCAGGCAACAGATGGCCTAATAGAAGCCGTTTATCATCCGGATTATCTTTTCGTTTGGGCTGTTCAATGGCATCCGGAGCATATGTATCAATCAACCGTAAGTAAACAATTGGCACAGAAATTTATCCAAGCTTGTCGTGATAGAAAAAAACTATAGATACTAGATATTGCGTTGACATTTTGAATCGTTGTGCTATGATTTAATCAAATTCTAATAGTTTTTAGTAAATTTACATTTTTGGAGGGATTTTCATGACACAACGCTTCGAAACCATTCAATTACACGGAGGACATACCGTCGATAAAGAAACAGGAAGTCGTGCCGTGCCGATTTATCAAACAACTTCTTATGTATTTGAAAATGCAGAACAAGCCGCTGCCCGCTTTGCTTTAGAAGAAGGCGGAAATATTTATACGCGAATTACGAACCCAACGACTAGTATTTTAGAAGAACGACTTGCTTTATTAGAAGGTGGTGTGGGTGCATTAGCCACAGCATCAGGCTCAAGTGCGATTAGCTATGCGATTCAAAATATTGCTAGCAGTGGTGATCATGTCGTATCAGCGAGCACTTTATATGGTGGGACCTATAACTTATTTGCCAATACCTTACCTGAATTTGGCATTACCACTACTTTTGTTAATGCCGAAAATCTTGAAGAAGTAAAATCAGCTATTCAAGAAAATACGAAAGCTTTATTTATCGAATCACTTGGTAATCCAGATATCAATGTGTTAGATGTGGAAGCGTTAAGTCAAATTGCGCATGAAGCAGGGATTCCATTAATTGTGGATAATACTTTTGCAACACCTTATCTATTTAGACCATTTGAACATGGCGCAGATATTACCGTTTACTCCACTACTAAATATATTGGTGGTCATGGCGTTTCCTTAGGTGGGGCGATCGTTGATTCTGGAAACTTTGACTGGACGAATGGCAAATTTGCGAAATTAGTCGATCCAGATCCTAGTTACCATGGTGTTTCTTGGACGCAAGCAGCCGGAAATGCCGCTTATATCACCCGTGCTAGAACGATTTTATTACGTGACTTTGGTGCAGCGATTTCACCATTTAATGCTTGGACTTTACTACTAGGTATCGAAACGTTATCACTAAGAATGGAACGTCATGTCGAAAATGCGCAACGAATCGCTGAGTTTTTAGAAAATCATCCAAAAGTTGCTTGGGTTCATTATCCAACCTTAAAGAGTAGCCCATATTATGATTTGGCACAAAAATATTTCCCTAAAGGTACGAGCTCAGTCTTTTCATTTGGACTAAAAGCCGGTAAAGAAGCCAGTCAAAAACTATGTGGTTCAACGAAAATCTTCTCCTTATTAGCGAATGTGGGCGATGCAAAATCATTAATTATCCATCCAGCTTCTACCACCCACTCCCAATTAAATGAAGAAGACTTGAAAGCAGCAGGTATCCAACCAGAAACCATTCGTATCTCCGTGGGTATCGAAAATGTAGAAGACTTAATTGAAGATTTAACGCAAGCCTTAGAACAAATTTAAGCAAATGATTATTATCCTTAAGCATTTGGCCGAAATTGGTCGAATGTTTAAGGATTTTTTTATTTGTAAAACGCATTTTTAACTTTTTTGCGAATTTAATAAGTAGAGGCCTCTATTCATTCTTTCAAGTTAAGGGAAAGGAAGTGAGAATCATGCTAATTGAAGATTTTTCTGATGAGATGATCGAATTTGGGGTTAAAGAGCAGATGCAAGATATGTATTTGTACTTACGCGAGGATAAAGGAGTGATTCAATTCAGAAAAAATCAAGAAATTGCTTCATTTAAAGAAGTCAGTCCTCAAATCGCCCAACAATTAATTACGCGTTTTAAATACTTAGGGGAAATGGATGTAGGAGAACATCGCCGCGCCCAACTAGGAGCCATCAGCTATCCTTTGCATGATGAGGTGCAAAGATTGCGACTTTCCACTGTGGGGGATTATCGTGGTAATGAAAGTATGGTCATTCGCTTTTTGTACAATTTATCCGTTGATCATCTGCATTACTTTAGCTATGAGCAATTTGAAACCATTGTCAAACGGACCAAAGCAGCTGGACTATATCTCTTTAGTGGTCCAACGGGTTCAGGTAAGACAACTTTAATGTATCAGTTAGCCAAACAAATCAAAGGCCAAGTCATCACGATTGAAGACCCGGTAGAAATTGAGGAACCGAGCTTTTTGCAGTTACAGACCAACGATAAAATTAATCAAACCTATGATCAATTAATTAAGTTATCTTTGCGTCATCGTCCGGATATTTTAATCATTGGCGAGATTCGTGACGAACGTACCGCTAAAGCAGCGATTCGAGCCGCCTTAACTGGACATAAAGTATTCGCGACTATTCATGCTAAAGGCGTCCGTGAAACGAAAAGTCGGCTTATTGATTTAATCGGCGAAACAAGTGAGTTAGATAATTGTTTGATGGGGGTTATTTATCAGCGGATGTTAAATGATCCTAATGGCCAAGCAGAAGTGGTTTTTGGTTATGAATTTTACAGTGAACCAGCTATTTATTTACCTTTTAGTGACAGTCTTAAGCAGTATCAGAGGTATTATGATGAAGGTCAAAAAAGATAAAAAAGCCCAAAAGCAACTCGTTTACTTGCTTTCCATTTATTTAAATAGCGGATTTTCGATGCAAAGTAGTTTTCAATTAATTCAACGAGGAAAACAATTATCGCCGCAGTATTTAGCCCAAATCGAAAAAATGCTTTGTACAGGCACTGAATTAGAAGAAATTTTTCGCACGCTTTACTTCAGTCCACAGATTATCGCCCAGATTCAATTGGCGCAAATTCATGGTAATTTACCGCTCACTTTAGCTAGTATTTATCAGCAATTAAAACTACGCCAAGAACGTCTTCAAAAAATGCAGCAAATCTTATTTTATCCTGTATTATTATTGGCATTTTTGGTAGGAATGTTATTGTTGATGCGTTTTATCTTATTACCTCAGTTTATTGAGACGGGCATGGTCAGCAAAAAACAGGGGATGATTTTCCTGTTATGGTATGCGCCGAATATTTTAGTAGGTGTTTGTGGGATAAGTGTTTTGGGTTATATCTTGCAAAAAAGTGTATGGCGTCGCTTGCCTGTATTACAAAAAGTCCAATATTATTGCCGGATTCCGGGTATCAAGGCGTTGATTCAGCTATATTATACGAGTTTTTTTGCTTCTGAGTGGGGCTTACTATTACAACAGGGCTTAGAACTCAGACAAATCATCTTATGTATGCAACAGTTGGAACAGCACTCCTTTATGCATGAATTATCACGCGATGTCGCTAAGAAGCTTTCAGTTGGACTCACTTTACAACAAGCTTTAGCCGATGAAGTCTTTTTTACACCAGAGTTTACCCAAATTTTGTTTCAAGGGGAGATGACCGGTGATTTAGGCAAAGAATTAACGATTTATAGTCGCTTAAGCTTAGAAAATTTCCAGCAAAAATTACAGCAAGGGATGCAGTGGATTCAACCAGTTGTCTTCTTTTTTGTTGCGATTTTAGTGTTGGGAATGTATTTATCAATTTTAATGCCGGTTTACAGTCAAATCGGCCAATTTAGTTAATGGAGGAAAAGAGAATGAAAAGAAAAAAATTCAAAGCTTTTACTTTAATTGAGATGATTATCGTACTATTTATTATTGGCATGTTAATGATGATTTTTGTGCCGAATTTAACCAAAAAAGGCAACGATGCGCAGAAAAAATCGGATATTGCCATCGCTAAGGTCGTCCAACAAGAAATTGAATTATATAAAGCAGAAAATGGCGAAGAACCAAATGAGGGGAAAATTGTCGAATTAGTCGGCAAAAATCGTGCTGAAATCTATCAAAAGCATAAAGATGAAGTGAAAGATGAATATACGACAACCCCAGCAAACTAAGCGTCAAATAATGTCTTTTACCTTGGTGGAGTGTCTCTTGGTATTATGGATTTTGACTTCATTAGCAAGTTTAAGTGTGCATGGTTACCAAAAGATGCAACAACAACTTGAGCGCGCGCGTTTTTTTCGTCAATTTGAATCTAGCTTTTACCTAACCATTGCCCGGGCCATTACCACCGATGCGCCTTCAGAAATGATTATCAATGCGAGTGGGATTCGCATGGAGCATCCAAAGTTTTCCGCTATTGTGTTTCACTATCCAGAGGGCATTCACTGTATTTCTTCTGCTCGCTATCTACGTTTTAGTAGTAAGACTGGTAATTATGCCCCAGCTAGCAAAGTCGTATTTGCCGATGAGCATGCGCGGTGCAAGGTGATTTATTCATTTTATTTTGGAAGTGGTCGCTATGAAAAGAAAATTATCCCGCTTTAATCAGCCAGCTTATATCTTTATGGAAAGTTTATTTAGTCTCTTTTTATTTGCAAGTTGTGCTTTATTGCTTTGGAGCAGTGCGGTCTCTTATATTCAAGAATTAAAAAGAGAAGAACAATCCTTAGAAAATATGCGCGTGGCTTATGAGCAACTGTATATGCAAGTCTATCATCAGCAATATCAAAAAGTGGATTTTCAGTATGAGGATCAAGGGAAAATGCAGGTGATAGCCATTGAATAAACAACGAGCCTTCACCCTTTTTGAATGTCTGTGGGCGCTATTTTTGATTGGCCTGACGCTTTTAGGGATGAATCAGTTACTGTTTGGGATGCGAAAAATCGATACCTACTTACACTTTCAGCAAACCCAAGACTTTCAACTTTCCATGATTCAGCTAGAACATCAATTAAAAGATTTTCAATGGGTTAAAATCGAACCAGAAAAAGTCGTCCTTGAAAGTAAAGTAGCGGAAAATGGCTATTATCCTAAGGCAATCTTAAAGCTAAGTACAACGAATCACTTTATGCTTTCGATTAATAGTGGCAATCAACCTATCTTAAAACAAGTAAAATCAATCCACTTTCAAGAAAGCCAACAGTTTATTCAAATCGATGTTTACTTTAAGGAAGGAAACGAGAAGCATGCGACACTTTTATTACCGCCTAAAACCACCTAGGGCCGGCATCTTGATGATTGTCTTGAGTTTCATATTTTTGTTGAGTGTGATTTTAATGATGCTGACAAGTAGTTTTCATCATCAGCAGTTGGCCAATCGCGAGGTCAAACACTATTTTCAACGCCAAATGATGAAACAATTATTGTTAGCTGATTACCAAAAAAATCCAACCAAATATGACAAAGAAGGCGTGGTGAACTACAATATTGGACAAATTCACTATCAAAAAACAACTGATGAAATAATACTTTGGATTTATTTAAAGTCCGATTCTATGAAAATAAGAGATTCACTGAATGTTCCTATCTCTTCTTCAACTGAAACAACGACAACAACAAGTGACAAAACAAAACCTTGATAGAGTAGCTTAGTTATATAATTTACAAATTAATACAGATGACAAAACAAAGATGCTTGGAAATGAAAAGAATGTTTCCAAGCATTTTTGTTGATTTTTCAACGTTTTCAGAAATTATTTCAACAAATGATATCAAAGAAAGCGATTGAAAAATATCACAAATTGAGATAAAATTAAACAGACGGTAAAGTTGTTATAAATTATATAATGGAGTTGAAAAAATGTTTCCAGAAAAAATTGAAGAACGTTTTTACACGCATTTGCAAGCCATTCAAATCTTGCAGCAAGCGTTAGAATGTTCATTTTTAGATGCTTATATTGAGCATGTTGAAAATATCAATGATCAATATACCATTCGTGTCATTGAAGGAGTTCCTAATCAAGAAAGCATTGATCAACTCACTCCTTTATACGAACAATTAAAAGCGGATGAATTTACCGCCGAAGAAAAACGTAAAATCAGTCAATTGTTGCTGTTAAAAGGAGCGCAGACCGAAAAACTCCAAGCAAATCATCAATTAACCCCCGATGGCATTGGCTTTTTATTTGTTTATTTGATTGAGCAACTCTATATGGATCAAAAAGCAAATTTACGCATGTTGGATTTAACGACAGGGATGGGCAATCTTTTGTTCACCATTGTCAATAATCTAGCCTTAGCCAAATATCATACAACCGCGATTGGTGTGGATAATGATGAGACGCTTTTAGCAGTAGCAGCCGCCAATAGTCAATGGTTCGAAAGTGAGGTTACTTTATTCCATCAAGATGGCTTACAGGACTTACTAATTGAACCAGTGGATGTGGCCGTTGGTGATTTACCAGTCGGCTATTATCCAATTGATGAAAAGGCCAAAGATTTTATCGTTCACGCGGAAAATGAACATACCTATGCCCACCACTTGCTCATTGAACAAGCGATGAAGTATGTCAAAGAAGCTGGCTTTGGTATTTTCTTAATGCCAAGTCAATTTTTAGAAAGTCCACAAAGCGACCAATTCAAAAAGTTGCTTCAAGAAAAAGTTTATTTACAAGGAATCATTCAATTGCCGGATGATTTATTCCGTAATGAACATTCGAAAAAGAGCATCATCTTGCTGCAAAACCGTGGACAAGGAGCAAAACAAGTAAGTGAAGTCTTATTAGCTCGCTTACAAACCTTAAAACAACCGGAAAAAATTGCTGAATTCTTCAAAGAGTTCGCGCAATGGAAAGAAACTTATTTAAATTAGGTAATTTACAAAAGATTAGAGGTCGATATTATGTCAAAAACTATTTCAATTAACGCGGGAAGTTCAAGTTTAAAATGGCAACTATATTTAATGCCTGAAGAAAAAGTTGTTGCTAAAGGTTTGGTGGAACGTATTGGTTTACCTAATTCAATCTTTACTATTAAATATGGTGAAGGTGAAAAATTTGAATTAGTACAAGACATTGAAAATCATGAAATTGCTGTCCAAATGTTAATGGATCAATTAATTGAACTAGGCATTTTAGCAAGTTATGACGAAATCACAGGTGTTGGTCACCGTATCGTGCATGGTGGTGAATACTACAGCGAATCAGTAGTGATTGATGATGAAGTGGTGGAAAAAATTGAAGAATGTGCTGCCTTTGCGCCATTACATAATCCAGCTCACGTCATGGGGATTCGTGCCTTCCGTAAATTATTACCAGGCGTGATTAATGTAGCGGTATTTGATACTGCTTTCCATGCCAATATGCCTGAATTCGCTTATCTATACAGCTTGCCAATGGAATACTATGACAAATATAAAGTCCGTAAATACGGGGCACATGGTACTAGTCATCGCTATGTTGCGCACCGTGCGGCTGAAGTATTAGGCAAACCAATTGAAGAATTAAAACTAATCACTTGTCACTTAGGAAATGGTGCTTCAATTACAGCGGTTGATGGTGGCCGCTCAGTGGATACTTCTATGGGATTCACACCATTAGCTGGGGTAACAATGGGGACACGTTCTGGTGATATTGACCCTGCTGTATTACCTTATTTAATGAAAAAATTAGACATTGATATTGACGAAATGTTGACAATCTTAAATAAAAAATCTGGTTTACTTGGTTTGAGTGGTATTTCTAGTGATATGCGTGATATCGAAGCAAATCTAGGCAAACCTCAAATCGACTTAACTTACGATGTATTTACAGATCGTGTACGTAAATATATTGCTTCATACGTTGCAGTAATGAACGGAGTAGATGCGATTATCTTCACTGCAGGTATCGGTGAAAATGATGCCCATGTTCGTAGCGAAATCATTAAAGGCATGAGCTGGTTTGGTTGCGAAATCGACCCAGAACAAAACAAAAAGCGTGGCGAAGAATTAGTCATTTCAACCCCTGATTCTAAAGTCAAAGTATTAGTAATTCCAACAGACGAAGAATTAATGATTGCCCGTGACGTAGAACGCCTAAAAGCTGAAACAAAATAATGTAATCATAAACGCCTAGCTTACCCAAAGTTGTGAGTTAGGCGTTTTGTCATTTAATACAAATGCGTCTAAAGATTTTGAACATAATAACCAAAAATTCGCAAATCTGTTGACGCTTACATGAATTGGTTTAAAATAAAGGATGTATCTAATAATTAGAGTAGGTGAAATCATGTTAACAGTGAAACAAATCCATGATAAGAATTATGAAACAGTCTATGAACTAACAAATTCTAAAGGGTTAAAAGTCTTAACCAGTCCATTTGGTGCACGACTTTTAGCTATTCAAGTGCCATTAAAAGAAGAGCTACGTGATATTGTGGCTGCTCCTAAAGATTTGGCTTTACAAAAAGAATTGCGCTACTTTGGGGCAACGATTGGACCTGTCGCTGGCCGAATTACCAATAGTCAGTTCACCATTGATGGGCAAACTTATACTACAGAAACAAATAATAATGCGCATACCTTACACTCAGGTTCCAATGGTTTTGATACCAAAGATTGGTTAGCTGAAACTTTTGAGCAAGAAGGTAAAGTAGGAGTTATTTATCGCTTTACACATCCTGATGGCGCAGATGGTTTTCCTGGAGAAGTCCAAGCGACAGTGATTTATACTTTAGATGAAGATGACAATTTAAAGATGACTTATGAAGCGAAAACCGATAAAGCCACTTTATATAATCCAACTTGCCATGGCTATTATAATTTAACTGGTAGTGAAGGAAATCCCGTCAACAGTCATTTATTACAAGTTGGCGCTGAGAAGAAAGCTACGACCAATCCAGATGTCACAACAACAGGCGAATTTACCCAAGTGGCAGGAACGAAATTTGATTTTAGAACTTTAAAAGAAATTGGCGAAACCACGCTTGATGATCCATTTATCCTTCATCATGAAAACAACTATGACTTGACCATTACGAGTCCAGATCAAGCAGTAAGTATGCAAATCAAAACTGATTCCGATGCGATTATTCTTTATGTCACAGGTACCCATGAAGAAGGCACACCGATGAAGAATGGAACGATGGTAGCGCGTGGTTCGATTGCGATTGAACCTCAAGGCATTCCGGGTGCAGAAAAGTTCAGCCAATATGGTTCGATTCTATTACGCCCAGAAGAGACTTTCCATTCTGAAACCACTTATCATATTGCTTATTAAAAAAATGAAAGTACAGACAAGCCTTAAGCAGTCTGTACTTTTTTGTGCTAAAAAACAGTACTTTAGTTATTTTAAAGTTAATCTAAAAACTATTTTGTAAAGTATTTTGTTTGCGATTAATGTGCAATCCATACACTTTTTCGATTTTGTCGTAAAGCCGCTTGCAAAGGGTTCAAAGATGAGTAAAATAGCTTTCGTGGGATTCTTTTACCCAATTTTATGAAAACTTTCGGAAAAAGATTTCTAAAGGGTGAAGCTTCTCGATGATTGAAGTAATTCTCAATTTTTTGATTCTTTGACAATTAAATATGAAAGTGGTGGAAAACAGTGATTAAAAAAGAATTCCAGAAAATCTGGGCAAACAAATTACTATTCGTTACTGTTATCGTAGCGATGTGTTTACCAATTCTTTATGCAAGTATTTTCCTAAAATCAATTTGGGATCCATACGGCAGAATTAATCATTTACCAGTTGCGGTGGTGAATTTAGACAAACCAACAACTTTAGAAGGAAATAAAGTTGATGTTGGGGATCAATTGGTGAAAGAGTTGAAATCAAATGACGATTTAGATTGGCATTTTGTTTCAGCTAAAAAGGCGCAAGATGGACTGAAAGATCGTAAATATTATATGATCGTTAAAATTCCAAAAAACTTCTCTGAAAATGCGGCCTCTGTATTAGATACTGATCCTGAAAAAATGGATTTAACCTATGAAACAAATGGTGGGTTGAACTTTTTAGGGGAAGTTATCAGTGAAAATGCCATGACGCAATTAAAAGCGCAAGTCAGCGAGTCAGTAACCAAATCATATGCTGATGTGATTATCAAAATGGTGAAAACAGTTGGCGATGGCATGGATCAAGCTGCGGATGGTGCAACGAAATTAGCAGATGGTTCAAAACAAGTCGCTGATGGTATCGCAACAGTTCAAGGTAAAGTCCCTGAATTATCTAGCGGTGTGAACCAATTAGATGATGGTGGCAAACAATTAGCAGACGGTGTAAAACAATACACAGACGGTGCTGGTCAAGCCGCCAAAGGAAGCGACCAATTAGCAGCGGGCTTACAACAGTTAAATGGTAAAGTGCCTACTTTAGTGGATGGCGTGAACCAATTAGCTGATGGTGGTAAAGCATTAAATACTGGCGTTAACCAATATACAGCTGGTGTTAAACAAGCTTATCTTGGTAGCAACCAATTAGTCGATGGTTTGAAAGTATTAAGCTATAAAGTTCCAGGTTTAGTCGATGGCGTCAACCAATTAGTTGGAGGCGGTAATCAATTAGTTGGTGGCTTAGGTGCTTATACAGCAGGCGTTGCTCAATTAAAAGATGGTTCAGCAACACTATCTAAAGGTATGAATGATTTGAATGATAAAGTCCCTACCTTAGTTGGTGGTATCAAGCAATTAGCTAACGGTGGTCAAGGATTACAAGCTGGTATTTCTGATTATACAGCTGGTGTGAAGGCTGCCAATGTTGGTAATACTAAAGTTACAGCAGGTTTAAATAGTTTGAATGATCAATTACCGACTTTAGTTTCAAGCATTAAACAATTGAGCGATGGTTCTAAAGATTTAGCATCTAAATTAAATGGTTCAGATGCTAATTTTGATAAATTACTTGAATATACTGCAGGAGTAAATAGCTTTATCGCAGAAATTCAAAAATTACCAGTAGATCAAATTGCTGGTTTACAACCACAATTAACGGCAATGAGTCAAGGATTGACCCAATTATCTAACAGTTTGGATTCATCACAAATGCTAGCTTCAATTGATCAATTACCAGTGGATGAAAATGGTCATATCGCGGTAACAAAAGATCAATTGAAAGGTATGCTTGCTTCAAATGGCAATGCACAACAAGCACAAGCGATTATCCAACAAATGCAAACCCAAATTGCAAATGTAGGTACAATGTTGTCACAAACCGATTTATCTGGTTTAGGACCAAAATTAAATCAATTCTCTGCAACTACAAATCAAGTAAGTTCACAACTTAAAGCTGCTAAAGTAGGACAACAACAAACGATTGCTGCAGTAAATCAAATATCTGCTGGCTTAGATAAATTAAATCAAGCAACACCTGCAGTTACTGGTGGCGTAAGTGCTTTAGTTAAAGGAAGTACAGAACTAGGTCAAGGTTTAACTAAACTTGAAGAAAATTCACCAAAATTAAATGGTGGTGCTGCCGAATTGAATGGTGGCATAAAACAAGTTAAAGACAATCTGCCTGCTCTTGAAAAAGGAAGTGCAGCATTAACTAATGGTGCAAAAGCTCTAGATTCAGGTCTTGATACTTTAAACAGTAAATCTGGTAAATTAACTAGCGGTGCAAACAAAATCGTTGGCGGCATGAAAGCAATGCAAAGTCAATTACCAACTTTAACTGATGGTGTGAAACAATTAGTTGCTGGGGGTAGTCAATTAAATGGCGGTTTAAATCTGTTGAATGCTAAGTCTGTTGATCTTAACTCAGGCTCAGGTCAACTTGCTGCTGGTTTAGGTTTAATGCAAGGCCAACTACCTGCTTTAGCTAGTGGTGCCAATCAATTAGCTGATGGTAGCAAGCAATTAAACGCTGGCATGAAGAAATTAACAGCTAACTCTGCGAAATTAAATAGTGGGGCAAGCCAATTAAGTGATGGATTAAATACCTTAAACGGCCAAATCCCAGCATTAGCAGATGGTGTGAATAAACTTGCTGATGGTTCTACACAAGTTAAAGATGGCAACAAAGAATTAGCAGATAAGTTAGGTGAAGCTTCTGATAAATTAACAGATGTGAAATTAACCAACAATACTGCGAAAATGATTGCCGCACCTACTAAGACGGAACAAGAAAAATACAGTGATGTGCCAAACTATGGACATGCATTAGCGCCATACTTCATGAGTGTATCATTATTTGTCGGCTGTCTAGTATTTAACTTTGTTTATCCAATTCGTAAAATTGCCGATCGCAAAAATAGCAATGCCACTCAATGGTTTATGAGCAAACTAACTGTCGGATTTATCACTTCTTCAATGATGGCTTTAATCATTGGTACAGTGATGAGAATGATTGGTTTAGAAGTCGCTCAACCAATGAACTTCTACATGACACTTCTAGTAACTGCTTGGTTATTCATGTTTATGATTATGTTCTTAGCGATGAGCTTTGATAATCCTGGACGTTTCATTGCCGTGTTGCTCCTAGTTATGCAATTAGGTTCATCAGGTGGGGTATTCCCAATGCCATTGATTAGCAAATTCTATAATGTATTAAATCCATTCATGCCAATGACTTACTCAATTTACAGCTTACGTCAAGCAATTTCAACAGGTCTTGGTGATGAATTATACCGTAACTCAATGTTGATTTTAGTCATTTTAGCTATTGTCTTTATCATCTTATTAGGTGTCGCTATGCAAATCCTATATCGTAAAGGTTTAGCTGGTTATTCACAATTACATGAAAACCAAAAACTTTTAGATGATGATTACACAGGCAAATTTGCAAAAGAAGAAGATCCATACACATTATGGTAAAATAGTAAAAACGTTGGTGTTTAAGAACAAAAACTTAAACACCAACGTTTTTTTGTTTCAAGGATGTGAGGCGGGTCAATCAGCTACGAGCGGATAAGTTTGTCCAGAACGTCGGGAAAGTCCGAGAAGTAAAGAC
>CAMMST010000013.1:0-49676 GCA_946499615.1 Enterococcus cecorum
TACTCTCATTTGATGAAGGATTTAAGCAATGTTATCAGATTTATCAAAGTCTGCTCGGACACTTCAAGGACAAGGAATACAACGAATTTTTTGATGTACTAGATGCTTTGCCAAGAAACTTAGATAAATCGTTTAAAAAATCGCTAAAATATTTAACCAAACACACACGTAGTATAAGGAATTCCCTAAGACTACCTTATTCAAACGGTAAACTAGAAGGGAAGAACAATTTAATCAAAGTTCTTCAACGAGTTGCTTTTGGATTTAGAAACTTTGAAAATATGCGAAGAAGAATCTTTTTATACGAAGAAAATTGGCAAACGAAAAAACCAAAGAAACGAAAATGTAGAAGAAAAACTGCTTAAAACCTTCTCTCAATCGCACTCAAAGTGTAACAGATGGCTTTATCAGCTGTGCAAGGGCTACGCAAGTGGACAAGTCCACCCTTGCACAGCTCCAGCCACCTGTTCGTACATAAGCGTCGATTGAAAAAAGAAAAGAAAATAAAAAAAGAGAGAAAGCATTCATAAAATAACTTTCTCTCCAATTGACTTAATTGCCAACAACACTACTTGACAAAGAGCCACTTTTTTATTTCATTGGTTGTTTTGATTCAAACAATGGACTAACTGGTTTGTTCTCATGAATACGTTTGATGGCTTCAGCGACTAATTCACCCACGCTGATTTCATCAATTTTATCAATTTTACGTTCTGCTGGTAAGTTGATTGAATCAGTTACCACTAGACGTTCAATTGCAGAATCTTGAATACGTTCCAAGGCAGGACCTGAAAGCACTGGGTGAGTACATGAAGCATACACACTCTTCGCACCTGCTTCTTTTAAGGCATTGGCAGCTAAGGTAATTGTACCGGCTGTATCAATCATATCGTCAATCAAGACACATACTTTTCCTTCCACTTGACCGATAATATTCATTACTTCAGCCACATTTGCTCTTGGACGGCGTTTGTCAATAATAGCAATTGGTGATTTTAAGAATTCAGCTAATTTACGAGCACGTGTCACCCCACCATGGTCCGGCGAAACAACAACGACATCATCACCGACAATCCCTTTTTCTAAGAAGTAGTTAGCAATTAATGGTGCGCCCATCAAATGATCGACTGGAATATCAAAGAAACCTTGAATTTGAGCTGCGTGCAAGTCAAGGGTAACCATTCTTGTGGCACCAGCTGTTTGTAACATATTGGCTACTAATTTAGCAGTAATTGGTTCACGAGAGCGCGCTTTACGGTCTTGACGAGCATAACCATAATAAGGCATCACCACGTTAATTGTTTTCGCACTGGCACGTTTTAGCGCATCAATCATGATTAATAGTTCCATTAAGTTGTCATTAACTGGTGAACTAGTTGATTGAACAACATAGACGTGTGCCCCACGGATACTTTCCTCGATATTTACTTGAATTTCTCCATCGCTAAATTGTTTCACTGTACATTTTCCTAATTCTACACCTGCAGCTTCAGCAATTTTTTCAGCTAAAGGACGATTAGAATTTAAAGCAAAAATTTTCAACTTTGGATCAGAATATTGGTTTGACATGAGAACCTCCACTTTCTTTTTTACAAAACAGAATGACTACTACATTTACGTATTCTTCCAAATAAAATAGTAGTCATTTTTTGCACATAAATCAAGGTTTTTTGGCGATTTTTTCATTAAAATATTAAATAGGCGAACAATTAGAGATTTCCTCTCAGCAAACTATCAGAAATCGCACTTTTGATTTCTGATTAAGAAAAAAACAACTAGCCAAACAGCGTAACGTTTGCTGTCTGGCTAGCTGTTTTGCGACCTTATTTACGGTGCTCGGCGGATAGCTCATGTGCATCTAAGCCGGCCTGTCTTGGAAAATCTTAAAACTTAATGGATTTTCCAACATTCCGGAAAACTTAGCTGCTTGGAGCTGTTCGACCCGCCTCACAACCTTTATCCACGGCGTTCAGCAGCTAGACATTGTGAAATTCGCCCTCCCGCTTGTGAAAATCTCCTTTCATCCGATTTTCTCAGCGGTAGGTAAGCACACGAATTTCTTCATGTCTGCCCAAGCTGCTTCACGACCTTATTCGAAATACGGTAGTTTTTTGGCTAGGTTTTCTTTGTTGACTTGGCGGGCGCGGGCAATGGCCATGGTGTGCTCGCTAATGTCTTGGGTAATGGTTGAGCCTGCAGCCGTGGCACTGTTTTTCTCCATATTCACTGGTGAAACAATAATCGTGCCTGAGCCGATAAAGCTATTGTCGCCGATTGTACTGTGATGTTTATTCTTACCATCATAGTTGGCAAAAATCGTCCCGCAACCGACATTGATGTTTTCGCCTAAAGTTGCATCGCCGACATAAGTCAAATGTCCTACTTTAGTATCTTTACCAATCGTAGCTTTCTTCACTTCCACAAAGTTACCGACATGGGCATTCACACCGATATCTGCTTTTGGACGTAGATGGGCAAATGGACCAACATCTGCACCTGTGCGAACAATACTTTCTTCGACGACAGAATGTTTAATGGTCACGCCATCTTCAATCACGCTATCGACAATTTCACTATGCGCTGTGATATGGCAATCTTGTCCAATCTTAGTTTGACCTTTTAAGATAACACCTGCTTCAATCACCGTATCTGAACCAATTGTAACATCCGCTTCAATATAAGTATTTGCTGCATCGACAAAAGTTACCCCGTTAATCATATGTTGACGGTTGATTCGTTTGCGCATGATTTGATTAGCTGTTTCAAGTGCCACACGATCATTAACCCCTAGTGATTCTTCAAAGTCATCCGTTTGATAAGCCGCCACTTTATTGCCAGTGTTTTTCAAAATTTCTAAGGCATCCGTTAAATAATATTCTCCTTGCGCATTGTCCGTTGTGATTTGGCTTAGGGCTTCAAATAACAATTCATTATCGAAGCAATAAGTTCCAGTATTGATTTCTTGGACTGTGGCTTCTTGTGGATTAGCATCTTTTTGTTCCACGATTTTTTGTACATCGCCAGCTTCATTGCGGATAATGCGTCCATAACCAGTTGGATTGTCCGCATGCGCAGTTAATACAGTCACTGCGGCTTGATTTTGCTCATGATAGTCAAATAATTGTTGCAAAGTCGCACTCGTTAATAGCGGTGTGTCCCCACTAATGACTAAAGTTGTACCTTTTTTGCCTTCTAGCGCTTCTTTGGCTTGCATCACCGCATGACCTGTTCCTAGTTGTTCCGCTTGTAAGGCATATTGACTACGATTGCCCAAACGTTCTTGGACCATTTCAGCACCATGACCCACAATCGTAATAATTTGCGCAGGTTGTAATTTTTCGACTTGCGTTAACACGTGATCCACCATGGCTTTACCACATACCGGATGTAGCACCTTGTATAATTTTGATTTCATGCGGGTACCCTTACCAGCAGCCATAATAATTACATAACGATTTTCCAAAATAATTCCTCGATTCTAATTCAATTTTTCTTCGTATTCTTTAAAGTAATTCCCTGGTACAACAGAGATGGTTTTATCTTGCGTATTGACATCTTTAACAAATAATAACGAATTATACTCATCAATCACACGTTTACCTTTGAAATTTCCTTCAGCAAAGACAGTAATGCCGACTAATTCTGCTTCGAACTCTTCAATCAAGCTCTTCATCCCATTGACCGTGCCGCCGCCTTTCATGAAATCATCGACCACTAACACACGGGAGCCTCGACGTAAACTGCGCTTAGATAATTCCATTTTTTCGATACGTTCTGATGAGCCTGAAACATAATTCACGCTAACCGTTGAACCCTCTGTAATCTTGGAATCACGACGCACAATCACAAACGGTACATTTAAATAATAAGACACGGCTTGAGCAATCGGAACCCCTTTTGTCGCAACCGTCATTACCGCATCAATTTCTTTATCTAAATATTTTGAAGCGATAATGCGACCCACTTGGCGTAATAATTCGGGCTCGCCCAAAAGATCAGATAAATACACATAGCCACCTGGTAATAAACGGTCTTGTTCAGATAAACGTTCGGCTAATTTGTGCACATACTCATACGCTTCTTTTTCTTCCATCACCGGGATAAACACCACACCACCTGCAGCACCTGGCAAAGTTTCTAACAAGCCTATACCGCGCTCTTTAAAGGTCTTTTTCACAATACCTAAATCTTCACTAATAGATGACTTGGCAGATTCATATCTTTTTGCGAATAAACTTAGCGAAATCAACTCATGTGGATGTGACAATAAATAGTTAGTCATATCAATCAAGCGTTCACTCCGACGAATTTTCATAGATTCTTCTCCCCTCAAAAGCTATTTGTTCTTAATTTTAAGTTTTTCAAATATTTTCCTTTCCATTATAATCAAAAAATACGAGTTTTGCGAGAGTTTTTGCATAAATTATCGAAAAATGTTCGTAAAATTATCTAAATAAACATAAAAAGGCGAATAAATCCTGAAAGAAAACCAAAATCATTCCTAGTTTGCAGCAAAAAACAGTCCTCTTATTTAGAAGACTGTCCAGAATTTATTGGCTATATGATTGAAGATTTGCAATACGCCATCTCAAGCCCGCCACTTGCTTTTCGATCCGTGAATCAGGCATTTGTGTATAGGCTTGATATTGACGTAATATTGTTTCATATTCTTCCGGCAAATCAGCAAGCTTTTCAAAATCAAAACGCGACCAATCATGAATGAGCTTTGGATAAGTCGAAAATTTCTTTTTAGTATTGTAAAAGAGTTTGCCGCGACCTTCAAAAAAATTCATCTCTTTGGTTAATTTATCGCAATTCATCGCCTGACCAGTGTCATAGATTGGCGCGACTTTTTCCCATTCAAGTGTTTTGACATTGCGGATAATGCCAAAATTTTTCATATGCCGGTCATGGTTCATCATTAGAAAATCCAAAACCAACATATTTTCCAACTCGTTTCTGGCATCTGCTAAACCATACGCTGCTAAAATCTCAAGGTAATGCTCATAATCACTCATATAGTTTTTCTTTTTGCGCAAATCATAAATATCATTCGCGGTAATGATTTCTTGGTCGCCCTTTAGGAAATCCTCACATACCGAGACCAATTTTCCTTGCCAGATGCGCACTTCATACGGACAATGCGCCATATTGAGACGTTTGGCAATTTGCGTGGCGAGATACTCATTGATTGGCTCTTGATTCGAAAACTCATACGTTCCCTTGATGAGCAGACGGCGGTACTTTTCATCAATAAACCAACTTTTCGGCAACATGCCATCAGTCGTCTGGTTGGGCGAGTACTTTTCTTCTTTGATTAGGGCTTGTTCAGGTGCAATCGAGGCTTGTAGGAACTGTTGGTATTCAAATTCATGCGTAAAAAACTCAATGTCTTGCCAAGTGAGATTTTCCCCTTCTTTTAAAAACCAATATTGATCTGCTAAAGACAAACCATGAGCCGCTAAAAGTAACTCTGAAGTAGAAGAAATCGCTAATTTTTCTAGCAATAAGGTTAAGTCTTTGCGCCAGGATGGAATCGCTCGAGCTTGAAACCATTGATTGCAAGCTTTCAACAAATTCATACTCTTTTGGTGGTAAGCATTATACAGCGCAAGAGGGGCATACCGAATGTCAAATATCGCTAATAATCGTGTAAATTTTCCCTCTTGCAACTCAAGTGACAGCACTGGTGTATTTTGATTCATTAGGATATAATTCATCAGACTTCCTCCTCAAACTTTTTATCGATTATAGCACGAAAAAATGAAAATGCTAGCAAAAAAATCCAAAGCTAAGATGATACTGCTTAACTTTGGATTTTGCTTAATTATTTTCGTTTTGCTTGAATAACTAGGATGCGCACCACGTTAGCCACCAAGAAAATCGCAATGTAGACCAGCGTAATCGTCGCTCCTGGAGGGGTATCTAAGTAAAAGGAACTCGTCAAACCACTCAACATTCCAACTAGACCAATCAACATACTTAAGTAAATGACCTGATTAAAGCCTTTGCCCACTCGCAAACTTGTCGCTGCCGGTAAAACCATAATTGCTGAAACCAATAACGCGCCAGCAATCGGAATCATAATCGCAATCGCCACCCCGGTTAAAATATTAAAACACATCGACATCAAGCGCACCGGCAAACCATCGACATGGGCCGTGGCTTCATCAAAGGTTAAAATATACATTGGTCGGCGAAAACGCAAGAAACTCAAGAAAATCACGACGAATAAAATGCCTAAAAACCACACTTGGCTATTGGTAATCGTCACAATCGAACCAAATAAGTAAGACTGAATACTGGTTGAGGAATTACCGCCACTCAATTTCATCAAAACAAGCGCTAAGGCTAGGCCACCTGACATTAAAATAGCCACCGAAATTTCAGAATAGCTATGAAACATACTGCGTAAATATTCAAGTAAAATTGCTGCTAAGATGACAATGAACAAGGTAGTTAAATTAGGACTTAAATTAAGGAAAAAGCCCAATGCCACCCCCGCTAATGAGACATGTGATAAAGTATCGGCCATTAAAGATTGACGGCGTAAAACTAAGAATACCCCTAACATCGGTGCAATACCTGAGATAAAAATCGCCGCTAAAAAGGCTCGTCTCATGAATTCATATGAAAGCAACGCCATGGGGAATCCTCCTTTCGCACCAAATGAATTTGGCGATCTGCATAATTTTTGATTTCTTCATGATCATGGGTAATCATCAAAATCGCTTTTTGGTGTTGATGGGCACTATGTCGTAATAACTTATAAAAATTATTGCGCGATTTTTCATCCATCCCGGTCGTTGGCTCATCCAAAATGAAAAGATCTGGATCAGTCGCAAACACACGCGCGAGGCTGATTCGCTGCTTTTGTCCACCGGAAAGCTCGCCGATTTTTTTATGGCGCATCTCCCACATTCCCACGGCATCCAGCGCTTTTTTCACATGCTCATGGTCGCGGTCCGTCAAGCGTTTGAACCAGCGATCTTTAGGAAAACGTCCCGACTGTACCAATTCTAAAACCGTACTTGGAAAACCAACGTTAAACGAGGCAATTTGCTGCGGAATATAACCCACACTGAGTTTCTTGCCCTCGATATTTTCTTTTGCTATCGTCACTGTGCCGGTCTTTGGTTTTAATAAGCCCAATGTCGCCTTCACCAAGGTCGATTTTGCCGCACCATTTTCCCCGGTTAAAGTAACAAATTCGCCCGCATCAACATGATAATTTATCCCGGTTAAGACTGGCTCTTCATCATAATAAAAGCTCAAATTTTCGACTTCAATATAGTGCATCTTTTCACCTACTTTTCATTCAAGGTTTGTTGTAAAGCTTGTAAATTTGCTCGCATCACGCTGAGATAATCCTCGCCATCTGCCAATTGGTCTTTGGTTAAACTTTCGAGTGGATTTAAGACTAGTAAGCGTACCCCAGTTTCTTTGGCTAGGGTTTCTGCTACTTTGGCTGAGGCATTTTCTTCAAAGTAAATCGTATGAATCTGCTCTTTTTGAATATATTTTTTCAATTCGGCCAAACGACTTGGTGTAGGCTCTTCCTCTGGAGAAAGCCCAGTAACCGCCACTTGCTCTAAGCCATAACGTTTCGCTAAATAAACAAAGGCATCATGTTGTACGACAAACGTTTTATTCGTCGCTTTTTGTGCAGCCTCGCAGTATTGTTGATCCAAAGCTTGTAGTTTTTTGATATAGGATTGAGCGTTTTTCTCAAAGGTTGCTTGATACTTCGGATATCGCTTGCTTAATGCTTTTTGAATATTGGTCACTTCTTTTTGTGCTAAGACCGGATCGAGCCAAACATGAGGATTAACATCGCCATGGTCATGATCGTGTTCATCGGCTTCTTCATCATGATGCTCATGTTCTTCTTTGCCACTTAGTAACTGAATACCGGTGCTAGCTTCCACAAGTTGCGTGTGTTTGGTGTCAATATTTTGCTTCACATCAGCCATCCACGTCTCAAAATGACTACTATTATACACGACCAAGCCCGCTTCATTTAACTTTGCAATATCTCTGGCACTTGGCTCATAGTCATGCGGTTCTGTCCCCGCAGGAATCAGTAGCTTTACCTCACCTGTTTCGCCTACTACCGCCTTAGAAAAAGCATACATCGGATAAAACGTCGCCATGACTTGGACTTTTTGATTTTCTGATTGACTCGCTTTTTCCTGATTTTGACAACCAGCCAAAAGCCCTATCGTAAATATTAATGTAATAACAGCTAAAATTCGCTTCATTTATTATTTATTAGTCCTTTCCTTAGGTTGTAAATCTAAATCGGAATGTAAATCGTAATATTCCGATTTATCCAGCATTCCCTAATTTATCAGATAGTTTTCCAAGCGTCAAGGAAAATGACCATAGATTTTTTTGAAAACTTTTTTTACTTTTTGTTCAAAATTTCTTCACACTTCTGCTTTATGATTTAAGTATCCCAATAAACAACCCTATATAAACACTTTTTCGTTTTTAACTCCTTGTATGAAAAGCTAAATAGCCTCGTGCTGTTTAGCTTTTCGTTGTTTAGACAGTGAAGTTGCAAAAAAAAATGAGGAATGCATGTTTTTACACATTCCTAAAGATTTGTTCAAAGTTTCTTCATATTTCTCTATTACTATATAAGTATCCCAATAACAACAACCCTTATAAACACTTTTTCATTTTTAACTCCTTGAACAGGCGTACCAATAAATTAGGTGCGTCTGTTTTTTTGCAATGAATGTGAATAATTTCCCAAAAATGCATTGAATCGTTTTTTTTGTTATGTTATAATCTTTTTATAATCAAACAATTACAAAAGGAGTTTATGATGATTGAGATAAACAACGTGGTGAAGGGCTTTCATCACAAAGAAGTATTAAATATTGAACAATTAACCATTCATAAAGGGGAAACTGTGGCAGTCATGGGGATGAATGGCGCTGGGAAATCCACTTTAATCAAACTCATTTCTGGGTTATTTAATCAAGATCAGGGCACGATTTTCGTCGATGGTCTGGCAAATACCGACCGTCATATCCACCAAAAAGTCAAATTCGTCTTAGAAAGCGGACGTGGCTATTATGACTATTTGACTGCCATGCAAAATATCCACTATTTTTTGAAACTAAACCAACTCTCGGTCAAACAAGTGCAACAAGAAATGTTAGACTATTTCGAATGGTTTGATTTCACTCCGTATCAAAACACCTTGGTCTCTGAGCTTTCTCAAGGGAACCGCCAAAAACTCTCCTTAATTATTGCGCTTTTATGCCAACCAGAAATTCTCTGTTTAGATGAACCGACTAATGGCTTAGATGTAGTCAGCAAGCGTAGATTAGGAGAAACGTTAGCCAAAATCCAGCAAAAGCGCGACTTGACCATCATTATGACCACCCATGATTTTACCTTCACCAAAGAGTTTGCCAGTCGAATCTTAATTATGAACCAAGGCAAACTCACCAAGGATGGATCATTTACACAATTATTTGGCCGTGAGCAAGATTGGTTGAGTTATCATTTCACCTGTCCATTAGAAAGCAAAGCAGCCTTGCAAGCAAAATTTCCTGAACTTCACTTTGAAGAAACACAAGAAACGATACAGTTTACGTGCAAAGAAGAAACGCAAAAAGATGAGATTTTACGCAACTTTAAAGTCTTGAGTTTTAAGGTTGAATTGCAGGACATGGATAACATTTTATACGAGGTGATTGCATGAGTTTAAGTGATTTAACGCGTGAATTTTTCCGCCAGTTGCAAGAAATGGGCCAATTTAAATTAAACTTACTTTTCGCTAACCTCTCCATCGTGATTATGGTTTCGGGTTATTTAGATTATTTTACGGGCCATCAATCTGTGGAAGCACTCTTTTTCTTGCTATTTACTTGGTATTTTGCCACCCACAGTATCACGCATCCAACGTTTTTTGTAGAAGATGAAGTCTATGATCGTACTCTCATCAGCGTGATTCAAAGTCGCAAAAGTTTGGTTAGTGTCTTATTGTTAAAAATCATTGTGCAGATGCTGATTGATTTGGTAAAGGCGATTCCACTATTCCTATTGATTGCCTTCGTTATGAAAGTACCGTTTAATCACGGCATTGCAGGTAGCCTCCTGATTTTTCTACTTTGCTTTGTGGTTATTTTTGGTCTGTATGGAATGGGCTTAGGATTTGCCGGATTTAGCCTTTTATATAGTCGCACTTCAAGTGTTACAGGGTTAATTTCATATTTTATGCTCTTTTTTACCGGGATTTTAACGCAATCTACCAATCTCGTCCTTACCTATTTGTTTCCTTATCAATATTTACGTAGCTTTATTCTACAACCCAATTTGGCTACAGCGAGCATTCTTAGTCTATACGCAATTATTTATTGGGTGATTGGCCTACTCGTCTTTTATGCCCTCTTTTCACACGCAAAAAAGAAGGGAGCGATTTTCAATGTATAATGAATTTCTGCGCTTTATCTATAATAAAAAACGCTATGGCTTTGACAGCTTCTCAGATGGGCTATATTTAGTCATCTTTTTATGCGGGACCTTACTGATTTTAAAAGGAAATCCTGAGGTGAATCTCTTTTTATATCTACTCTTCTTTGCCTTTACCAATATGATTGTTTTAGCCAATGAAGAATTAGAATATGAAATCCGCACCGATCAAATCAAGTATCTCGAGCTTTCCAGTCAAGGCATCTTTCAAGTTTATGCTAAGCGAGCAGTCATTTATTTTATCTACTCTGCGCTTTTATTTTTACTTTGTGCAGCCTTTATTTCACCTGTCAGTATTCCCGTACAATTAGGTAGTTTATGGGTTGCGCTATTTTGTGGCATTTTATTTTTTGCCTTGTATCAACTCGTGATTTGGCTGACCATTCGCTATCAAAGAATTTCGGTTGTGGTTGATTTCTTTTACACGATTCTCTTATTTTACTCTGGGATGGTCTTTCCGATCAAACATGGATTTAGTTTCGGCCAATTTCTCGTACAAACCTTTTTATCATAAAACGCAAAAAAACAAGCAGTCCAACAATCACGGACTGCTTGTTTTTTTTTTGATTTGATTTACGATCTTAGTTTTACTTTTCTAATTCGTTCACCAATGCTTCTAGTTCGTCTAGGCGTTGTTCGAAGACTTGCATGGCTTCTTTTAGATAATCTGCTTTAGTCATATCTACGCCGGCTTTTTTCATCACTTCGATTGGGTAATCACTATTACCAGCTTTTAGATAGTTCAAGTAGTTTTCTAAAGCATTTTCTTCCTTGCTTAGAATCTTCTTCGCTAAGGCAGAGGCAGCACTAAAGCCAGTTGCATATTGATAAACATAATAATTGTAGTAGAAGTGAGGGATACGTGACCATTCATAGCTGATTTGTGGATCACTTGTCACTGCATCGCCATAGTAGCGTTTGTTCAAGTTGCCATAATAATCATTTAAGAATTCAGCAGTTAATGGGGTACCTTTTGCATCTTCCACATGAATAAAGTGTTCAAATTCCGCAAATTGGGTTTGACGGAAAACAGTTGCCTTAAAGCCATCTAGATAATGATTTAAGACAAAGGCACGCACTTTAGGATCTTTTTGTGTTTCTAATAAGTATTCAGTTAAGATATTTTCGTTTGTCGTTGATGCAATTTCAGCTAAGAAAATCGAGTAATCACCATAAACATAAGGTTGGTTTTTGCGTGTGAAATAACTATGAACAGAGTGACCCATTTCATGAACCAAAGTAAATAATTGGTCTAGGGTGTCATGCCAGTTTAACAAGATGTATGGGTTGGTATCATAGCAACCTGATGAATAAGCCCCACTGCGTTTACCTTTATTTTCCACCACGTCAATCCAGCGGTTTTCAAAAGCTTCTTTTACCACAGCTAAGTATTCTTCGCCCATTGGTTCTAATGCTTTCATAGCTTGTTCGGTTGCTTCTTGATAAGAATATTTCAATGAGCTTTCACCTAAAAGTGGTGTGTAGACATCGTACATGTGCATTTCATCTAAGTTTAATAAACGCTTGCGCAAAGCCATATAACGATGTAACAATGGCAAGTTTTCATTAACCACGCTAACTAAAGTTTCGTACACACTTTCTGGAATATGGTTGCCACTTAATGCTGCTTGACGGGCAGATTCAAAATGACGAACTTTCGCTGAGTAGTTATGACGTTTCACATTGGTACTTAAAGTTGAAGCGAAAGTACGTGCAAATTGTTGGTACACTTTATACAAACCTTCAAAGGCATCTTTACGTACACGACGGTCAGTGCTTTCTAATAATTGACCATATACCCCATGAGATAATTGGACTTTTTCACCTTTTTCATCTTCAATCACTGGAAATTCTAAGTCGGCATTGTTTAAAACAGAGAAAGTATCTGCTGCAGCGCCAAAAATTTCACCGGCACCAGCTAATAATGCTTCTTGTTCCGCTGGTAAAATGTGTTCGCGATTGTCCACGATTTGTTGGATATAATGGCGGTATAAGCCTAATTCTGGTAATTCATCGAAATAACCCCAAATTTTTGCATCATCTAAAGCTAATACTTCAGGTTCAAACCAGGCAATGGCTTCACTAGCTTTAGCGACTAAGGCATTGGCACGTGAATGTAGCGCTTGATCTGTCGCATTGGTAGTGTCTTGGTCATTGCGAAGATGAGAGTAAACATAAAGCGTTTCTAATTGGCGCATCACATCTAAGCAATATTCTAAAGCAGCTAAAAAGGCTTTGGCACCATTGGCTAGTGTTCCTTGATAGTTGCCTACTTCTGCCAAACGATCATTCAATGCGGCAAATGCTTCTTCAAAGGCTGCATCGTCTTTAAAAATGACAGATAAGTCCCAAGTTAATTCTTCTGGTACTTCAGAACGTAATGGTAATTGTTTTGTTTCTGACATACAAACACCTCGTATAATTAAATTTTAATCATCTTTAAGTATTATAACACATCTCTCTCATTTGAAAAAAGGTTTGCACTTAATTTTTCGCATTCGATAAAGATTTCCTCTAATATTTCTGCTTGATTCAAAAACGGATAATTCCAAGTAAAAGAAAAATTTTTTAATGCTTTTAGCCAAGACGGATAGTCACCTGTCTGTAAATACAACATCCGTAAAATCAACAAATCATGCTCAAACAAGACGTGATAAGGACTTGATAAATAGCACCAACCAGGTAAAGCGAGGAGATTTTGCTGATGGAGATAACAAAATTCTTGTAAATCCATGATATGCTGCTGCCGATGAAACAACTGATTTTGCAAATAAAATTGGTATTCCTTTACCGTCCACGAAAAAGACTGTACAGGTGGTAACTGCAATTGAAACACTGACTTCAACTTTAATTCAGCCAAAGGAAGCTCTTTGCAATCATAAAAATACCCACGACGATAATGCCAACGGAGATTACTATAGTATAAAAGGACATTGCGCTTTTCATCAAATCCATAAAATTGAAAAGCCGTTTGTTTTCTACCACGACAAATCATCGCCTTCACCAATGGACGTAATTGATGTTTTTTAGGCTGCAATTTGCGTCCCACTAGCCACCAGGGATGATAATTTTCAGAAAAATAGCCTTGATTACGCTCTTGAAAACGTGTGGTAGATAACGGGGAACACTGCATTTCTATGGCAATTTTTCCTACTAAAAGATCCGGTCGCTGCTTTAATTGTGGCAAATAAGCCTCCATCTGTACGGGTAAATTTTGCTGTAACAACCATTGATAAAGCTGATTTTTGGCGCGTAAATGCTCGGCCGTCTCCCCTTCACTAAAACTCTCGCAAGCCTGGTGTTTAAAATGGGCAAAATGCGCGATTTTATGTTTACCTCGTCTTAACTGAACTTGCTGCTTACAAGAGGGACAAAAATAATGTTGACTGCGCTTTGCTTGATGCGCATAAGTCATGATTTGTTTTTCATTCATCGCCAAAAGCATCGACATCACCTCTACTTAATAAATACGCAAAAAAAAGAGAAAACCTTGTCGTCAAACAAAATTTTCTCTTTTTAATTATGGTAATGTCCGCACAAGATAAACTTCTTCACAGAAACCTTTGAGGGCATTGTAGATTCTTTGGGCACGCGAATATTTCTGACATAAGGCAAAGACAGTCGGCCCACTGCCACTCATCATCGCCACATCGGCACCAAATTTCAACATTTTATCTTTCATTTTTTGGACAACGGGATATTTTTGAATCGTCACACTTTCCAAATTATTGCCCATATTTGCAATCATCGCCTGATAATCTTGTGCTTCAATCGCGGCAATCAAATCATCAATCGGCACATGCTCAAGCTGAGTTGCGTCCACGATTTGAAAGATTTTGCGGGTCGAAACACTAATTCTAGGCTTGACCAAAACCACCCAACACTGCGGCATCGAGACAATGGGTTCTACAATTTCGCCTTTACCACTGATTTTTGCGGTCGTCCCATGTAAACAAAACGGCACATCGGTACCCACTTGCATGCCGATTTCGATTAACTCATCCATGGATAATCCTAAGTCCCATAAACGATTCAATCCACGTAAGGCTGCGGCACAATCACTACTACCACCGCCCAAACCAGCTGCTACCGGAATCCGTTTTTCAATCGTAATTTTAACCCCTTTTTGAATCTGATAACGTTCCTTTAAAATTTCTGCAGCTTGATACACATTATTACGCTTATCGACCGGCAAAAAGGCTTTATTACTTGTGACAATAATCTCATCAGTTGGCAAGGACTCAATCTTCAAATGGTCAGCCAAATCCACGCTAGCCATTACCATCTTAAGCTCATGATAGTCATCTGCTCTTTTGTATAATACGTCCAGTCCAAGATTAATCTTCGCTGGGGCTTTTTCGTAAATTTCCATCGGCCTCACCTATCTCTTTAGACTCTTTGTTGTCCATTTTAACATAGAGGACGCCTGCTTGCCTAGTCGCGCGTGTTGTGAGGTGTGTCATAGAACAATGCTTGCTCCAATTCATCTAGCGTATAATAGTTACCTTTCTTCATTTCCAAATAATTGGCATCAATCGTTTCTTGCAGATATTTTAATGCCGCTTCTTTTTCCTTTTCTTTTTACAAATTTAAAATCTCTATTTTTTTATCCATCATCATCCCTCTTTTCTGTCGCCATTTTACCACAGTTTATCCTTTTTCACGCTTCCAAACGCACGACTTCATCAAAGCAGCCTGCACGTTCAGGTGTTAGATGATGGGTAATGGTTAGATAGGTTAAATCCGGTTGTTGCAAGAATAGTTGCTCAATTTTCTGGGCATTTTGCTGATCTAAATTGGCTAAAGCTTCATCTAAAATCAGAATCTCACGCGGATGCAACAAGGCGCGAATGAGACCAATGCGCTGTTTTTGCCCAGTGGAAAGCGAATGTTCATTGATTGATTCAGCTAACTTACTTTGAAAATCGGTTAAATTCATTTGTTCTAACAGGTAAATCAACTGTTCATCTGTTATCTTTTCATCCCACAAAGTTAAATTGTTTCGCAAAGTATCCTGAAAAATATGCGTCTGATTGCTCACAAAATTGATTCTTTTTAGCAGACTATTTTCATCTAACGTCTGTAAATCCGTCTCATTATAAAAAATTTTACCGTGATAATCGCGTAAATTTCCCAATAGTAATGCAAGTAAAGTTGATTTGCCACTGCCAGACTGCCCAACAATGGCATATTTCTTCCCGCGTTCCAAGTTTAAAGATAAATTGGTAAATACAGCATGGTTGCCAAACTGATAACCCACTTTTTCCAATTGAATTTGCTTGAAGTTTCTGGTAAATTCACGACGTTGTACCTGGCTTTCTGAATGAAATTTTTGAAATATCGGCCGTACTGATGCCATCGAAACACGCAACTGATTAAAGGTCGTTAGTGAATTAAAAATATTTCCCGCGATTTGCCCCACGGAAGAAATCGCCCCAATCGAAATTTGGCCTAATGCAATCAGCAAACCCGTCAGCAATAACACGCCAACTTGACCGATAATTGAAAAGAATGCCATCACAACTTCAATTGCGGTACTTTTTTTGGTAAATTTCATCTTTTCAGCCATGAAGTGACGCATGATTTTCAAAAACTGTTGACTAATTACTTGCTTTTGACTAGCATAATATAACGTCGAATATCCCTCTAATTGATCGGTCATTCCCGCCACAAAATTTTCATTCGCTATAGAAAAATCGCCCATCACACGCTCCATCCTCTTAGCAAACGGTTGTGGTAAATAAGTCAGTGCTAACGTTAACCCAATTGTCAAAACAACAATCCGATAATCAAAATTTAATAACGCTACAATTGAAAAAAGCGTGGTAAAAACAGTTGATAGCAAACTGTAAAAACTTGCAAAACCTGATTGTTCAATAATTTGAATATCATTATTTAAAATCGACAAGTGCTCCCCTTGATCTTTTTGCTTAAAATTTTGAAAAGGCGCCTGCTGTATTTTTTGCAAATAATCATTGCGAATCAAGATACTCATCTTCTGTATTAACCATGTCTGAAAAACGGTACACACATAAATCAGCAACAAATAGCCTAAGTATGCCGCCAAATTACACCCTATCCAGAAGAGAAAGCCATAAAAATCTTTTTTCACCAATGCATCGGTCATCACAGACAGCATGACTGATGCCAATACGAGACTCGCTGACTGCAATGCCAAAAGTAGCATCAATACTAGATTTTCAAATTTATAGGCGAATAGATATTTCTTCATAATCCTTGACCTCCACAAAAATAAACCTATAGAAGTTGTTCTTCCATAGGCCTAGTGTAATGGATGTTCAACAGATTACTTAAAAATTGTCATATAGTGGAATTGATTAGTTCCTCATAAACACGCTCATGAGCTAATCTTAAATTTTCAGCTTTTAATGTTTTGAGGGTAGCTAAAACTGCCATCATTTTTTGCTTTCCTTGTTCTTTTTTGCCCGACTTAAATAAGTAGATTCCCAAAACAAATTGATATTCCATGCGATCATAAAGTGCTGTTTCCGGAATCCCCAGTTGTTGTATAAGGTCTAAGTAATTCTTTGCTAAATCCAATAAACCTCTTTCTAAAAAAATGGCCACAATATTGATTAACAGCTCTATCCTGGCCTTTTGATTTGCTTCATTACTGCCAAAAAGCGTGGTCTTAAAGAGAATTTCACGCGCTAAAGCCTCGATTACTTTATCATTTAACGCAGACAAACTATTGCCAAAAATAATTAATTCACGCTTGCCCCACTGTTCAATTGAAAAGAGGTAATCAGAAATTGCCATCATTTTTTCATTTGCTATAGGTTGATTGGTAAGATTGACCAAGAAGGACTCAATCATAATTGCATTGTATAGAAAAGTTTTTTGTTTGGTTCCCTCATATTTTTTCATTTCAGCTTGATAAAATTTCTCTAGCGCAAAAGAATTTCCTTGATAAAACGCTGAACTGACCTTATCTAATAGTTTCTCAGTAGCAGTAGCTCGTTCATTGGCTAAAATACCGTAAAATTCCTCAATACTCACATCCAGCCTTTCAAGTAAGAGGAAAAAGCGCGACAAGGAGATTTCTGATTCACCCCGTTCAAATTTAGATAAAAAAGAGACCGATAAAAAATCCCCTGCCACATCTTTTAGTGTTAATTTTTTGGATAATCTAAACTTTTTAAACAATGCACCCATCTCAGTTGTGTCAAACATGTGCAACCCTCTCTTCCAATTATTCTTAGCTAGAGTATAACACGGAATAATCCAGTTTACGTTTGAATTCCACTATATGACATTTTTTATTTACGGATATTTATTTGTCCCGGATATGCAAAAAACTGGCAGCTGAAAATCAACTACCAGTCAAATGCTAAAATCGTACTTTGAATTGTTTTGTTTGAAATATACGTCCAACATAGATTTCTTTTTTTACCTCACTTATACGATAAAACAATGCATAACTCTTGCCGATAACAATCCGATAAGTAGGTTGGTTAAAATGATAAATATCTGAAACTTCTTCATACATTTGTGGAAAAACAGCGGCTAAGTTTAATGAGCGCTGTATCGAAGTTACAAACTGCTGAATTTTTTCCTGAGAAATTCCTAATTCATTTTCCCATTGAAAGATAATCTGCTCTAAGCTTATTGAAAATCCTTCTGAATAAACTATTTGAAATTCTCCCATCTATTGCCACCCATATTTACCAAATTTCATCTTGAGTGACTCTTCTGAAACTACTAATCCTTTTTTAAAATCTGCAAAACTTTCTTCAATCAGTTCACGATCATGCTCGAGTGCTGCTAAACTCGTATCAATGATTAATAAATGATTCTCTCGACGATAACTTAAAATATCTCCCGGATGTAAACCAAATTCTTTCGGCAAAATGACCCCTACACTATTACCAATCTTTCTAACTTTCATCTCTTCCATCCAATTCACTCCAATCATATAAAATCTGATACTAAAATTATAACTTGTTATAACATTAATATCAAATAAAAACCTAAGATGATTTTCCTATATATGGGACAATTGTGAGCATTTTCCCGTATATGCAACACTTTTACCAAAACATCCCGTATATGCAAAAAAACTGGCAGCTGAAAATCAACTGCCAGTCATCGATATTTTATTAAACTTGTCCTGAAGTTGGATTGTAGACGCCTTCAGATTCACGTTTAGCCCCAAAAACATCGCTCACAGCAAAGCGTACATACTTCACACATAGACGGTTCTTATACGCATAAACCAAATGAAGCAGACCATCTTGACTCTGATAAAGTGTTGGATATTCATATTGGGCATTATTGGTCTTATTTTCAATACCGATAAATCCTTCCGCACTCTCAAAGATACGTCCCACTGGCCAAGTACGACCGCCATCTTCTGAAATCGAAACAGCTACTGGATTACGCAAACCTGGCCAAGCAACCTTCCCAAACTCTGGATTTGTCGCTGCATTTAAATTGTAGGCTAAAGCAATTTCACCTGATTGTAGACGAATGGCACTAATACTTGCATTATTATTTGGTAAAACCGACTTTTCAGGCACAGTCCAACTATCGCCATAATCATAAGAACGGCTGATATAAATATGATCAGCGAAACGACTACGCATAAAGGCCACTAATTCGCCATCACCTAATTCCACGACATTAGCATGAACACGACCATTACTTTCTGGCATTCGTACCTTTTTCCAAGTCTTTCCTTGGTCATCAGAAATGCGAAATTCAGTTGGATCATTGGTTAAACCTTCAGGAGAGTCTTCACAAAGCCAAGTTGAAAATAGCCAGCGACCATTACTCAACACTTGAATGGCTTGTCTAGAAAATGTTCCTTCTTCAGGGAATAAGACAGTAGGTTCATCCCAAGTTTGGCCTTCATCACGAGATTTTTGTACCATAATAATTGAAGTAAATTGCATATTATCTTTGCCTTCTTGACGTGCCAATTGAGAAGTATAGATTAACCAAATTTGGCCATCAGGTGCACGGAAAAAGGCAGGATTTTGTTCACTTCGATTGACGCCTTTTGAGACAATCGTCGGGGTTTGCCAAGTTTGCGTGTTAGGATCTAGTTTCGCCAAAGCAATCGAAATATCCCCACTCCCTTCAAAACTTCCAGCAAACCAAGCACAAAGCATGCCGCCGTCTTTGGTTTCGATTAAAGCAGGGGCATGCGCAGTCGCATTGCCACCAGTTGGAATTAAACCAAAATCAATATTTAAGAAATCATCATGATAAATCACGCCATTTGGATCTGATACACGTACAGTTGGTAACTTCATTTTATTCCCTCATTTCTAAATTAATAAACGCTTTCATACTATTGAAAAGTTGAACCTGATGAGAAGAACCCATCAGGTATGTTTTTAAGAATTTTCAGCTAAACGAATCGCATAGTCAATTGCATTTTCTAAGCTTAATTCACTAGCACTCCATTTACCGGCTTGATCAAAAGCTGTACCGTGGTCTACCGAAGTACGGATAATTGGTAAGCCTAACGTAATATTCACACCTTGAACTGCTTGCCAACTTTGCTTTTCTTGATCATATACAAAGCCTAACAATTTTAATGGAATATGCCCTTGATCATGATACATCGCTACGACAATATCAAACATGCCCCCATTCGCTTTAGAAAAGACAGTATCTGCAGGAAGTGAACCAAATGCATTGATACCTTCTGCCTTAGCTGCTTCTACGGCCGGATTAATTTCTTCAATTTCTTCACGACCAAACAAACCATTTTCCCCACAGTGAGGATTCAAGCCAGCAACGGCCACACGCGGATTTTTGATACCAAGATTTTTACAAGCTTTATCGGCAATGCGAATCACATCTAAGACACGCTCTTTGGTTGCACGATCACAAGCTTCACGCAAAGATACATGGGTTGAGACATGGACAACACGTAAATTACCATCCGCTAGCATCATCGTGTATTTATCTGTATTCGTAAGGTCTGCATAAATCTCAGTATGTCCAGCATAGTGATGGCCCGCCAAGTTTAGCGCTTCTTTATTTAATGGATTGGTTACGGTAGCATCAATTTTTTTATCGCGTGCTAGTTCAATCACTTTTTTCACATATTGAAAGGCCGCATTACCCGCCATCGCTGAAACTTCGCCAATCGCTAATTGATTGATATCGACAGCTTTTAAGTCTATTAAATCAATCGTGCCGCACACATATTTTCCTTGATCAGGTTCATCAATGACATTTAATTTTAAATTTAGTTCTGGATGCGCTTGTAAATATTTTTCAACCACACAAGCATCACCTACTAGTAAAGGCTGACAACGTTCATATAAATCTTTTTTGGCAAAGGCTTTAATAGAAATCTCAGGTCCAATACCCGCTGGATCGCCTAAAGTAACTCCAATTCTTTTCATGACGTGTGACCTCCTATAATACTTCTAGATAAATCTTGCGTGCGTCTTCTGGGGTTACTTCGCGCATATTGTTCACTAATAGACGAGTCACTTGCATCCCCGCTTCAACTAAAACATCTAAATCTTCTTTTGGTACATTAAATGTTTCTAAGCTGGTTGGAATTTCTAATGTTTTCACGATTTCACCCATTTTTTCAATCATATAGTTGGCTTTTTCATCGACTGTTGTTAGGTTTTCAGTTGGTTGATGTACCACACGATCATAAGCTAAAGCCAAACGTTCTTTAATCACTGGTTCATTAAAACGCATCACTGGCATTAATAAAATCGCATTAGAAACCCCATGAGCAATATGGTATTTGCCCCCTAATGGATAAGACAAAGCGTGAACAGCGGTTGTACCTGATGCAGTAATCGCCACACCGGCATAGAAGGAACCAAGTAACATTTTATTTTTCGCATCCATTGCTTCTGAGTTCGTGCATGCTTCAATAATATTATTCATAATTAAATCTAAAGCTTCCAAGGCAAACGTATTGCTAAATGGATTAGCCTTAGTTGAAGTAAAACATTCAATTGCGTGACATAAAGCATCTACTCCAGTCGCAGCCGCAATTTTCATTGGTAAGTTTTTAATCAAGCGACCATCCAAAATGACAAAATCCGCAATCATTTCTGGATTCACAATACCGACTTTTAATTCTTTTTCTGGTACTGCAACAATACTATTTGGGGTTGCTTCTGATCCAGTTCCGGCAGTGGTTGGAATCATCAATGAAGGGACTTGTTTTTTTGCAAGCAATGGATTATCTAATAAATCTTTGACCGTATATTCATCTGTTGCTAAAATAGAAGCCAATTTAGCCACATCCATCACGCTACCCCCACCGACAGCAATAATAAAGTCGGCACCAGTCGCTTTAAATTCATCCACCATGTGTTGAGCTTGATGATAATCTGGTTCAGCTGGGATATCAGATAAAATTTCGTAATCTTTTCCTAATGAATCTAAAATTTGTGTTGGAATTTCAAGTAAGTTGGCACCTAAAATTCCTTTATCGGTAAAAATCACAATTTTCTTAGCCTCTTTGACTAAATGTTCAATATTTTCTAAACCATGTTCGCCAGCAAAGATATTTTTTGGCATTTTTAGACTGTAATCAACTAACATATGTATCGTTCTCCTTTGTATATTTGATTTGTTGTTGTATTTCTATGAATAAATTTTCTGAACCAAAACCACCAGACTTCGTAATAACTGGCAATTGTTGGCCTTTGTATACTAACTCAGAATAAACGACCCCTGGACTTAACTCTTCTTTAGGTGTTAAATCTGTAACATGCAACACTTCCATGGATTGATGTAACGTATCCCCACCCGTAAAGAATAAAGTTTTTCGGATGTTTTGAGCTAGAATCTTTTCCGTCAATTGACCTAATGATTGACCGATACGAAAACGAATTTGTTCTTCTTTTAATCCGATGTGTCGTGCTACTTCTTGTAAGTCTGACGTTTGACTATAAGTTTCAAAAAGAAGAAGTTTTGGTTGCTGCAATAATTGCGCTATTTCTCTAAAAGTTTGTTTTCCTTCATCCGTTTTCCAGTAATCTTGGCTTAGAAGCTGCTGAGACGTCAAGGCAAATCTATATGCTTGCTGTTGACTAACTGTTTCGATTTGTTGGATAGTAATTGGATTGACTGAACCACAAATGACTACTAAAGGATGAGAAAGACGTACTATGTCATGCTGTCGTTTGGTAAATAATTCTTCCGCCAAAACATTTGCAAATCCCGCACATCCAGCTGTCAAGTGTAACAAGTGTTGGGATTTCAGCCATTGATAGGCACGTTGCAAATCTTCTTTCTTTTGGCCATCAAATAAATATAATGCAGAGGCGACAAAATCTCGATCCACATCTACTAATTGACCATAAATCTCAGCTTCATTTTGTAATCTTACTAATATGTCATCTTCTAACACCGGTTCATAAGGATCTTTGCCAAAGACACTTTGAGAAACTAACACTTCTTCAATGTATAATTTTCCTTGTCTAACACTGCGCTGATAATCAGGAAAAGCCGGAACAAAGCCAATAGATTCTTGACTAAAATGATCGCTGACCGCTTTAAGTTCAGCACTGACATTTCCACGCAAAGCCGAATCTACTTTTTTATATAGATACTCATAACCTAATGAATGACAACTATGAAGAACTTCACGGATGCGCTGATAAGCCTGAGAGGGAGTTAAGAATCGTGACTCCGTATCAACTACTAGAACCTCGGTTGCTTTTTTCAGATGTATTTTTTCTAATTGGCGTTGTGTCGTTACCTGAGTTTCAATCCCTAAATTTGCAAATTGAACCCCAGTATCCAAAGCCCCAGTAAAATCATCTGCTATAACCAATAATCGTACCATTTTCTCACCTCCATGCTTTGGCTATTACACTTACCAATGATTCACTTGATAATTCTATTTTAATCAAATCTATTCCTTTTTAGAACAATATACCTGCTATATTTGTTTAATTTTGAAACCATTTTCTAGAAACCGCTTTTAATTTTGAATAAACCGTCTATAATTGTTTATATATGAAACGAAAGGGTGAAGAAAATGGTGAAATTACTCGGTATCGCACCTTACGAAGAATTGATGAGTGCCATGACCCAAGTTAGTCAACAATTTGAACAGTTAGAGATTGATTTATATACCGCTGATTTAGATGAAGCGACAAAATTAATTAAGCAACTCCCCTTAGAAAACTACGACGCGATTATTTCACGTGGGGGAACAGCCAAATTACTGCGCAAAAATGCTTCACTACCGGTTATTGATATTCCGATTTCAATCTATGATATTTTAGGCGCCATCAAACTAGCCAACAATTATACCGAACATTTTGCAATTATTGGCTTTTCAAACATTACCGAAATCGCCCATCAAATTTGTGATATTTTACAATACAATGTGCAGATTATAACGATTGAGGATACTAAAAACATCGCCAAAACACTACAAGAATTGAAAAACCAGCAACTCGAAATGCTGCTATGTGATGTCGTTACCTATAAATACGCTTTGGATCATTCCATGAACGCGATATTAATTACTTCTGGCTTAGAAAGTATCAAACACAGCTTCACTCAAGCCATTTCACTCGCTAATAATTTAAAAAGCAGTAAAGAAATGAATCTGCTTTTAAGTCAAATTATTATGGCCCAATCGCAACAAATTCTTCTATTTGATCGTCAATTCCACGCGAACTTTAGCAATATCGACAGCCCATTACAAAAATCGATTCTACACTTTTTGAGCAGTCGATTAAGTGACGAAAAAGAACAAGTACTCTATCACACCCATCACAATCAAGTCTATCAATTACGAGTAAAGCAATTGGATATCGAAATGAATCGCTTTTTCCTATGCGAAGTGAAGAAATCAACACCACCAATTATTAATAATAGCTTTGGGATTGATTATTTAAGCTATGATGAAGTACAAGATTCCATAAATAAACGTCTGAACTTGGCCGGATATATGCAAGAAAGCGCCAAAAATCAGATTGAAAAACTAAGCCATGCCTACAATACAATGATTATTTACGGCGAAGAAGGAACCGCTAAGACAAGTCTTGCTTACCTTGCTTATTTGCATCAAAAAAATAAGACACAAAATCTGATTGTTGTTAATAGTAAACTCTTAAATGAACGAACTTGGAAATTCTTACTTAATTCGAGCAATGGGCCGTTAGTCGAAACCAACCACACTTTCTTGTTCCGCAATATCGAGCAAGTCAGTATGAATGATATCGAAAAACTCTTAACCATTATTCATAACACAAAATTATTAAATAAAAACAACCTACTTTTTACGTATAACACTAAAGAACAAGAAACCGATATGAAAATATTCAACCAATTGATGTACAAACTCGATTGCTGTAACGTATATTCGCCTAGCATCGCCGAAAGAAAGCATGAATTACAAGGCATTATCACTCGCCTACTCAACCGTATGAATATTGAATGTAATAAAGAAGTCCTAGGATTTGAGCCCAATGCCTTACAAGCGTTACTGCAATTCCAATGGACAGGCAATCTCCATCAATTACAACGCTGCATCAAAAAACTAGTATTAAACGCCAATGGTTACTATATTTCTGAAAATCAAGTATTAGAACTCTTACAACAAGAACAAAATAGTTTCCATGTCCAACAACTAACGCAAGGTGCGCAACCACTAATTATGCAAAATAAAACATTATTTGATTATACGCAAGAAATTGTTTTAGCTGCCCTAGATCAAAATGATGGCAATCAAACCAAAACAGCCAAACAACTAGGCATCAGTCGAACCACTTTATGGCGCTATTTAAAAAATAAATAGAGCGAAAAAGACTAGCAACTCTCCATCTTGGTGCTGCTAGTCTATTTTTTTGCAGAAAAAAACACCTTGAACACCATCATTTCAGCATTCAAGGCGCGAATCTTATTATAATTATTTTCTCAAAATATGGATGGCAAATCCGCCAAATTCACCAGCAAGATAAATATTTTTTAGTTTGCCTTCTTCATCATAGGCCGCAGTATCTTCATTGAAAGCTAATCCTTTTGCTTTTAACTCTTCCACCGCACTTTCCAAATCAGCTGTACGCATCGCAATATGGCCATTCTTACCTAAAAATGGTTGTTTCATGCATTCGAAATAATCCCCTGCAAATTCTGATTTTTGACCATGACGCGGATTTAAATTAAAGATACTACTCAAAGTTTGTGCCAACTCCAAGGCTTCACTTTCACTATTTGTATTGATTCCGATATGTTCTAAAGCAAATTCATTTTTCATGATTCATTGACCTCTTTTCTTACATTGGGAACATCAATAAAGCCCCAACTGTTAATGCAACTAAACGAATGAAGTATTGTGGCACAGTAAACATCCAGAATTCCTTAGCAGAATAATTACCATAACCTAATACCATGGCTGGCATACCATCGATTGGCAAGAAGTGACCACACCAACCAGAAATAACAATTGCACAAGCCGCAGCCGTTGGATCTAAGCCTAAACTATTACATGTCGCAATCGCAAGTGGTGTAAATACGTATACAGTACCGATTGTTGAACCAGTTAAAGTCGCAAGTAAGCTTGTTAAAATACAGAAAGCAAAAATCATCACAAATGGGTTTACATTGCCACCTAACATTCTGGCAACTGTTTCCCCAACTAATTTTGTTAATCCAGTACTTCCTAAAGCATCAGCCACACCGATAACCCCAGCAGACATCAAGATGATTGGCGCACTAATCGCATCACGAATTTCTTTAAAGTCCAATACACCAATGACTAAAATAACCGCTACCGAAAGACCGGCCATCGCATAACCAGCATCACCGATTTTGCTTTGTAACAACATACCAATAACCGCAAAAGCAAAGACTGCATAAGTAACATTTTCTTTCCATTTAGGTAGACGTGGTGCATTTTCATCAATGATTGCACTTTCTTCCTCACCATTAGTATCGCGAATTGGATGGTCTGGCAAGAATTTATATTGAATAATACAATTTAGCAAGAAACCTGCGGACAAGAATAAGTTCACAATTGCAAATTTGAATACGGATACATTTGTACCAATACCAGCCGCATTCAATACCGCAATCACAATCCCGTATTGTAACGCTGTATTAAATGGAATCAATGGGTGGTTAGCCGCAAATCCAGCTGTCATGATTACTTTTGATGGTGGTAATTTTTTACTATATGGTAAAGTAGACAATAAACCAATAGTTAATACATAATAAGCTGTTGAACCTGTACCGAATAAGCTACATCCTAACATAACTATTAATATAATCAACATATAAGATTTAAAGCCGCCTTTTTCAGCCATTCTAAACATTGATTTTTTAAACACAATAATAAAGTTTGTCTTTTGCAACGCTGCAATAATTGCCATAAATTCAGCTAACATAATAATGGTAGAATTAGAAAATCCTGCAAAAGCCCCTTTAATATCGGTAATACCAAATATAACTAACAGTAAACAAGCTAATAACGGCGGTGCACCAAATGGCAAACGATCCATCATGATTAAGACAATCATTAGGGCAGTAATCGCTAAAGCAATAATCATCTGAACTGTCATTTTAAACCCTCATTTCTTTTAAAGGAATCAGGTGGCTTTGCATGTATCGCGACCACCTGATAAACCATTCATTTTTTAACACATACCTTTTGCTTTGTTTTCTTCTAGGACTTTCTTCAAAGTATCGATTCCGGCTTGTGGCACTTGGTTAAATGGCGCACGGCAAGCACCAACATTATGTCCTAGCAAACGAGTCGCAGTTTTTACAATCGTGTTAGGATTCCCATATTTGAAGCAAGCTCGGAAACTTTGAATACTTTCGTTGGCTTTTTTCGCTTCTTCAATCTTGCCTTCCTTAAACAAGTTGTAAATAGAAGCCATGGTCTTAGGGTAAACATTGGCACAACCAGCAATCCCACCAGTACCTCCAGCAAGTAAAGTCCAAATAATTAATTGGTCATTACCTGAAAGGGTGTAGAATTGACCATTTTGTTTTTGTTTCCCTGCATCGATATAGCCTAAAATGTTGGTGAAGTTACCACTAGAATCTTTTGCACCAATAATATTTTCAATTTGAGCAAGTCGAGCAACAGTCGCTGGTGTCAAGGCATTACCAGTTCGAGCAGGAATATTATAAAGAACAATAGGCATATCCACCGCTTTAGCTACTGTTTCATAATGTGTGTATAATTCATCTTGGCTCGCAGCTGCAAAACTTGGCGTAATAATTGACAAGACATCCGCACCGGCAGCTTGGGCCATTTTGCTTTGTTCGATAGTTTCTTTTGTTGAGATGCAGCCAGTTCCCGCATATACAGGCACGCGTCCATTTACTTGATCAATCACTGTTTCAAGCACTAATTTTTTTTCTTCGCCAGTTAAAATATAACCTTCACCATTCGTACCAAAAGGAAAAATTCCGTGAATGCCATTTTCAATCATCCGTTCAACTTGTGCACGTAATTCTTCTAAGTTAATGCTTTCATCTTCGTTCATCGGTGTCAAAATCGGAACAATAATCCCATTTAATTCGATTTGTTTCATTGTGTCTTCAAATCCCTTCATCTTTATTTTCTCTACGTACGTTTGCAAGCGCTTTACATTTACTATAATAATCGACAAACATTTTTCAATTAAGGTCAACGTAAAAATTATCGTTTATAATTGTAACATCTCTTGCAATATTATCCCAGTTATTTCCGAACATTCTTATTTGCGTTTCATTTATGAACAAACCATTGAATAAACAAGGATAAAATGAAGCGTACAAAAAATAGACAAGCCTACACGCCTGCCTATTTTAAACTTCTATCCCAGATATGCAACAGATTTGGATGTTCGTCCCGGATATGCAACAATTCTGCCGAAACATCCCATATATGCAAAAAACTGGCAGTTGAAACTCAACTACCAGTCAAATTTTCTTTTTATTCTGAAACTACCGCCGCATGCTTTTCAGCTAATTTCTTTGCAGCTGCTTCTTTATTATAATGTTCATGAAAGGCTAGAAAATAACGTTCTTCCACATAATCAACCAACCGATACAAATTCGGAAGTGAGATTAACGTTCTCTTTTCATCCCATTCTGTCAAGTCATAGCTTCCAAAACCTAACACCTTTCGCAATTCAGCAACCGGAATATCCAAAAGTTCCATAATCACAGTCACTTCACGAAACATTCTTTTTCTTCTAAGCGTTCCATTAATCATCCACGGAAAAAGAAGAATTGGCCATAAAAAAGAAGTTGAGATGCCCCAATATTTTAATAGCATTAGGCAAAGGAGAAAAACTATCATAAAAATAACATCGACTAAGCCATCTATTTTCTGTTGTCTCGTCCAACGCGCGCTTTTTTTCATTGTTTATTCCTCATTTCTTATCTTTTTCATCCGATAGCGAACAAGAAGATACATGCTGCCGCCAAAGAAAACTGCCTCAAATCCAAATAGAATCAAACTCTTTAGCGAAAATACCTCAGCGACAAAACCTTGATTGGATTGCAAGCCATTAAAAATTGTCATCAGCACGCCAAAACTAATACCGGATAAAGCACATCTGACAGCATATTTCCTTTGCATTGGTATGCGTTGCTCTTCTGTGACTTCGATTTGTGCCAACCCTAGCTTATGGATTTGGTAAAGCACGTAGCCACCAACTCCTCCTGCCGTCACTAAGGCATTGATCACACAAAGACCAAATAATAACTCTTCGGCACCAACTACCCCCATTAATGTGACTGCAACAACATTTGACAGTAAAATATAATAGAACAAAAAGATAAAAGCATTATTTCCGATACGTCTGATTTCCTGCAACCGATATTCGTCCAGTACTCCCGAAATGCCGTAAAATCGTTTAATCATTTTTTCCATCAATGTTTCTTTATGTTTCATCTACTTCACCTTCTTAAAAATTGCCTTCATGATTGTTTTCCATACTTTAGCTAAAGCCTATTAACGGAATCCATTTACCATGAATCGTCTATCTTTATTTGAAAGAATCCTTACTTATTCTTATTCAACAATCTCTGTTAGGGCCTTTTCCGCCGCTTGCTTCTCAGCTAATTTTTGTTCAGCGACCTCTTTTTGATATCGTTCATGGAAAGCAAGAAAATAGCGATCTTCCATATACTCTTCTAATCTAAACAAGTTTTTACGTGAAATGGAGGTATTTTTATAATCCCAATTCATCAAATCAAACCTAGTCCCTTGAATAACCATTCTCATCTCTGTCAGTGGAATATCTAGCAGCTCTTTAATCATCGTGATTTTATTAAAAATAGCCTTTTTGCGATAAATCAAATAAGCATAATCCAATAATCCCAAAATGGCTAAGTAAAAAGTCCAAAAAATGAGGTAAATGGGCATTTTCAAAGCAATAAAAATAACTCCGAATATGGTAAAAAACAAAAATATATTCGTACAAATTAAGACTTCTTTTTGCTGATTCAACGTTAAACTATTCCACTTCTTCATCTACTTCACCTTCCCAAAACAATGCATTTAAGTCCGTCTGTAATGTTTTTGCTAGACGTATACACAAATCAAGCGACGGATTATATTTATCATTTTCGATTAAATTGATCGTCTGTCTAGCTACACCGACTTGCTCAGCCAATTTTGCTTGAGATAAGCCGACTGTTTGACGATATTGTTTGACGCGATTCATCCTAATCCCCTCTATTGTCATTTATATGTGACATTTATAGTATAACGTGTTTCTTAATGAGTGTCAAATATATGTGACAAAAATAATTTTTGGTATTCTTTTGCCAAGCTTATCTATTACCATTGCTAATCTGTAAAAAAATTAGGCTAATCTGCGAAGAATCTGTAAAAGTATTGCGTGAATCTGGAAAATACTTCTCAAAAGCTTTGATTTATTGGTATTTATGGTAAGTGCTAATCTGCAAAAATCCTATTAAAGAATTAGATGAAAACGAAAAAGTGTCACCACTGGTGACACAATTGAGCTGGACAAATCATTTGAAAATCATGTCAGGTTCTAAATGCCAAGAGAAAAGAGATTTTCAAACTGTGCTAATCTGTAACAAAATATGCTAATCTGCAAATATTCTGTAAAAATGTTGCTACAAATTTATTTCTGAAAAAGCTTTTTGAATTATTCTGCGTAATTAATATATGAGAATATAAAGGAGTGGATTATCACTATGGATAAAGATAAAAATGCAGTACATGAACTAGCTTTGAATAACACGTCAGAATCATTTGAAGAGATTATCAGGATTGTCGAAAACGCCAGAGAACGTACATATAGAAGAGTCAATGAAGAATTAATTTTAATGTACCAAGAGATAGGAAAATACCTCAGCGAGAAAAGCAAAGAAGCTAGTTATGGCTCAAATTATATAGAAAATGTAGCTGATTTTTTTGCGCAAAATTATCCAGACTTAAAAGGCTTTACTCGTCGAGGACTTTATCGGATGAAACAATTCTATGAGGTTTACAGAGATGACAAAAAAGTGACAACACTGTTGACACAATTGAGTTGGTCTAATCATTTGAAAATCATGTCAGGTTCTAAAACACAAGAGGAAAGAAGATTTTATATTAATTTAGTAATTCGAGATAACCTAACTCATCGTGAATTGGTAAGACAAATGGATAGTGGTTATTATGAACGCTATATGCTTTCTAATGGTAAAAATACACCGACTTTGCAAAAAGCAAAACACGAAACACATAATCTGTTTCTAGATAGCTATGTATTAGAGTTTCTTGATGCTCCAAAGTTAGGCAATGAAAAAGCTTTTCAGAAATCCATTCTGGAAAATTTAAAGAAATTCATACTGGAAATAGGGAAAGATTTTACCTTTATTGATAATGAGTATAGAGTACAGGTTGGTAATCACGATTACTATATCGACTTATTGTTCTATCACCGTGGACTTTCTTGTTTGGTGGCATTTGAACTCAAAATCGGTGAGTTTAAACCAGAGTATATTGGAAAGATGAATCTATATCTAGAAGCCCTTGATAGGGAAGTCAAAAAAGAGACCGAAAACCCAAGCGTTGGTGTTATCTTATGTGCTTCAAAAGATGACGAGGTAGTTGAGTTTGCTTTAAGTAGAAGTCTTTCTCCAACGATGGTATCCGAGTATACATTAAAGCTAATTAATAAGAATCTGCTACAACGAAAATTAAAAGAATATACAGAGATTGCAACGGAAAAAAGTGTGTGAAACCGGTTTGAACAACATATAAATATGGAAACAGGCTGGCATTAAGCAATAATCGCATTTTTTACAAGGAGTGATTTTTTATGGAAAAAGCCCAAACCATTGTTTATCCCGCAATTTTTAGTCCTGAAAACAACACATATAATGTAACTTTCCCTGATGTAGAAGAAGCGATTACTTTTGGAGAAAATATCACAGAAGCTGTAATCATGGCACAATCAGCATTAGGTTTAGCCTTGTATGAACGAACGCAAATGCCCCCAGCCAGTTCACCAAAAGACATTCACCTTGAAAGTGATGAGGATTTTGTCGTAATGATTTCTCTTGATTTAAATGAATATCGTCGGAAAAATCATGCAAAAATCGTACGTAAAAATACCTCTATTCCTGAATGGGTAAATATCCTTGCAGAAAAAGAAAATATTAATTTTTCGCAAACCTTAACCGATGCCTTAAAGAAAAAGTTAGGTGTCTAAACGTATTCAAAATATAAACACACGGAATGATTTGCTAACCAATTCCCGTGTGTTTTTCTTTTTAACTCAATTTTTTACTTTTAACTTTTCCAAGGTTAAAAAGCAAATTTTTGAGTTAAAAGTTGATTTGTCAATATCTGTATGGTTATATACTATAATAGTTTCTTAAAAATGCTAACATGTCTTCTTTAGTGATACCTTTGATTCCAATAGACTTCAAATCTGTTATTTCATTCTGCATTTCAGTGATAAATTTAGATAAATCATCAGCAACTTCTTTACTCAATATCTTACTTTCTGATTCTTTTAGCAATTGAGCTAATCTAAAAATATCATTCTTGTGTTTTTTTATATTTTTACTATCTATTTGTTCTCCATTTTGTTTTCTACTTTTTAGATCAAGCCATGCCTTTGCTTTAAAAGGAATTAAACAATCAACTGATAAAACCGGGACTCCTCCAACGATTTTCCAACCATCTTTTAATAACGAATAATACTGTTCATCTAACAAAATGGCTGACAAACTAGAAATCTGGTCATCAATTGGTAATGGTGTTAAAATTGCATCCTCAGTAAGCTCAATATGCACAGGATTTCTCGAAAATAGTTCTAACATGAATGGATAGCTATTATTTTTAGGATGAGAAAAGCGATAAAATTGCAAATCACCTGTACTTTTATTGTTATGTTGATAATTTGCTTCCTTAATGTATTCCCAAAATTGCGTGCCAAATTCCTTTGTAAGATTTTCTACAATAAGAACAATATCTATGTCTTTAGTAGCTCTAAAATCCAATTCTTCCTCGCTCATTAACAATTCACAAGCAGTTCCACCAATAATAACAAATTGATCATCAAATCGACCAAACCGTTCTCTAAAATTCTGCAATCCTACTACCAATTATCCCAACTCCTTATCTATTATTTCTTCTACAGCTTCTTCAATACGTGGGTCATCTTTATCTGCCAAAGATAAAATCACCGACACCCAATCTGGATTTTTCTCTCTGCTAAATAAAGTGGGATCATAATGCCATAATTCAAGCCTTACTTGTAAAGAATCATCAATTAATTCTGAATGTAAATTTTCCCTATTAAAATTTTGATTCGCAACAGCATAGGTTTGTATTCGAGAAGGGCTCAACATAGTATATTCTGATAACAATGATTCCCCTGACAGACGCATCTTTTCCGTTAATTGATTTTTGAAAATATATCCCGAATCTAAGACTGGAGATACTAAATAATCTCGTACACGATAAAACAACTCTTTTTTATCATATTTTGCTTGAATAATTTTATTGACTCCATCTTTTCTAATTTCAAATAATTCGGTAGCTACTAATTGCTGAACTGAGCGACTCATCGTCATTGCCGAATAAGGTAAAGCTTTCGTTGCATCTACTAAATATATCTCATCAGCTTTACTATATAAATAATATAAAAACAGTACCTGGGTAGATATTCTAAATTTTTCTATTACAGTGGCGCTATTGTTGTTCTCTTGGTTAGTCAAAAAGGTTCCTAAAAAAGGTAAAAAAATTTGATTATCCGTTACAAATGGCACCTTATTACGAATAAAACTTTGCCTACGATAATTTGAAATCGATGCCAACTGCAAGGCTACAGGTAATTGACACATTTCTTGTATTTTTGCTAAATGTTTTTTTAATGCCTTTGTTGTTGGTAATTCATCTGACAATGGTAAAATGAGCATAAATTTTTGATCAACTATTTTTGCTAAATAAAATGAATAATTGAGCGAAATGTATAATGGAAGTTGTCCTTTTGTCTCCCATTTTTCATATTCAATATCTAATCCAAAAAAATCTTTTATCATACTATCTACCTGCTTTTAACTCTATTTATTTCATTTTAACTTTCTCAAGGTTAAAAAGCAAATTTTTGAGTTAAAAGTTAATTTGTCGGGGTTTATAACAAAAAAAGACTTCTCCCGTGGAAAAGCCTTTAAGATTTAAAATGAATGTTGCTGCAGTTGAGCGAGTTGTTGATTGATAGACAAAACTTGAGGGACAGCCTGTGAAAATAGCTGGTCAAGTTGATTGTAAATAACTGCGCAAGTCTCATCTGGTATATAGGTGTGCGTAGAATTTGGCCAGTTTGGAAAATCCGTTAAATTTTCGCAAGCTTTCATCGCCAACATTGCCGCCCCGTTACAGGAACTTTCTGGACAATCCGTAACAACCACTTCTTTTTGACAAATATCTGCAAAAAGCTGCGGAATCACAGTATTATTAGTCATTCCACCCGTGAGGCAAATCTGCTTAGAAGGACCGTATTTATCATCCAAGCACTGCACAATTTGCCGTAAATTCAGGATAATCCCTTCCATCGTGGCTTTCAAAATATCTTCTTTTGTATGACTCTGATTTAAACCTAAGATATTTCCACGTAGATTGGCTTGAAAATACGGCGCGCGTTCTCCAAAAAAATGCGGCAAAACAAGCAATCCACGACTTCCAGCAGGTATTTCCGTGATTTTTTGTAATAAAATCGAATAATCTTCGCCAGCAAAAAATTGTTCTTTTAACCATTGGAAAATCACGCCACCATTATTCACCGCTCCCCCTTCGACAAAGAATTCTTGGGCTAACGGATATAAAAAGAGGCCCTGACTTGCTTTAGGAAATCTAGTTTTAATAATTTTACGCACGGCGCCACTCGTCCCTACAGTAATCACTAATTGATCTGCCAATGATTCTTGTATGCCAAGATTAGATAACACACCATCGCTCGCTCCAACAATAATTTGCGGACTTTCTATTAACTGCCACTCATCACAAACAGCCTCAGTTAAAGATAGTCGCTTCGTGGTAGGCACAATTTCGGATAATTGTTCACGCTCAAGGCCAGCTAAAGATAACAGTTCTTCATCCCAATCATGATTTTGCAGATGATAATAGCCTGTACTTGCTGCCAGCGATTCATCGACCACCCAATGATTGGTCAGCTGTCCGAGAACATATTCTTTGATGCCCACAAAATAACGAGTTTGAGCAAAAAGTGTCGGATGCTCCTCGCGTAAATAACACACCTTACTCAGCGGCGTCATTGGATGATTCGGCACACCCGTTCTAGCACAAATCTCTGAAATATCTGCTCTTTTGCCTAGCGCTTCGACTTGTTTTTGCGCACGCGTATCAGCCCAGGTAATCAGCGGATGGAGTACTTGGCGATTTTCATCTAGGCACAGCAAACTATGCATTGCAGCAGAAAAACCAACGCCTATGATTGTTTGCTTGTTTTCTTTGGCTGAATGAAGGGCTGCCCCCATTACTTCTTTCACCGCTTGCAAGATATCATCCGGATTTTGCTCAGCTTTTCCCGTTAAATCAGTCATTAATGGATAGCCTTTTTGAAACGTCTTGCCCATCTGACCCCTCTGATCAAAAAGAACCGCCTTTGTTGAAGTGGTCCCAATATCCACCCCTAAATAGTACTTATTTTGCTTGCTCAACCTCATGACCCCCGAATCCATTGCGTAAAGAAGAAACCACCTTCCCCGCAAAAGTATCTGACTGTTGTGAACGTAGCCGCATCTGTAGCGACATGGTGATAATTGGTGCTGGAATACCTAATTTAAGTGCTTCTTCTATCGTCCATAAGCCTTCACCTGAGCTATGAACCACACCTGTTAACTTATCTAAATGGGCATCTTTTTCAAATGATTCAGCCATTAATTCCATCAACCACGAGCGAATCACAGAACCATGATTCCATAAATAAGCGACTGAATGTAAATCATAGTCAAATGGCCCTTCTTCTAATATTTCAAAGCCCTCACCTATGGCTTGCATCATGCCATATTCAATTCCGTTATGCACCATTTTCAAATAATGTCCACTGCCTACTTTTCCAGTATATAGATAACCATCTTTTTGCGCAATTTTTTCAAAAATCGGCTGTAAGTATCGATGAAACATTTCCTCATTGCCACCAATCATGAAATTGCCACCGTTTAAAGCGCCATCCACACCACCTGATGTACCACAATCAAAAAAATAAATTCCCTTTGATTGACAACATTTGGCATTTGCTATGGAATCTTGATAAAAAGAATTTCCTCCATCAACTAGTAAATCGCCTGGCTCTAAAATCTCACTCAATTGATGAACCATTTGATTGGTAACTTCTCCAGCAGGTAACATCATCCAGACAATTCGCGGCTTAGGAAGATTACTTAAACTTTCAACTTCTTGAATAATAGTTGCACCTATTTTTTGTGCTTGCTTTCTTGCATTTTCACTAATATCAAATGCAGATACTTCAATCTCATTTCGCAACATATTCTCAACTAAATTGATTCCCATTTTTCCTAGACCAATCATTCCAATTTGCATTTTTTAAACACCTTTCTGTTGGTTAATAAATAAAATAATGTTATTATACTTATACGAACATTTCATGAAAAGAGGAATTTTTTATGGATTTAGATTTAATCACCAAAGGAAAAATATTATCATCAAATGAGCTAAACATCCTAACTTATTTAGTTTCTAACATTGACAACTTAGATAATCTATCTTTAAAAGAAATCTCTAAACAAGCATTTACATCTCCAGCAACAATTGTACGTCTTGCACAAAAATTAGATTTTTCTGGATCTCAAGAATTGTTCTATTACCTAAAAAGTCGTCCTACTACGCATAATAAAATTGTTAATGATGTACTAGATTTCCAAATGAATACAGAAGAACTAGAACCTCTAATACAAGAAATGAAAAATATATATTTCCAATCTAATAAATTTATCATGATATATGCCAATGGTTTTTCTAGCATCCTTGCAGATTACCTACAAAAAAAATTATTAGTTAACGGAATAAAAACTTTGGCTTTAAATGCAACAGATTCATCAGGAGTTTTAGAGAATAACGTAGATGATATCTGCATGTTCATTTCAATTTCTAAATCAGGTGAAACACAAAAAGTTTTTGAAAAAATGAAATATTGTCATTTAAAACACGTTCCTAATATACTATTTACTGGAAATCCATCTTCTAGATGCGGTCTTCTTTCTGACATAACATTTGAAGTCTCTGATGAAAGCCCACTTGATAGACAAAATATTCACTATACCAGTTTCTTTGGAAAACTCATTCTTCTCTTTGAATTTATCGTACAAGAATTTGTAAAGTAAACTCAGAATATTTTTATACAAAATATTCTGAGTTAATTTCGTTATTTCAATTTTGGCCAAAAATCTTTATTCTCTTCAATTAAATCATCCAATAATTCTTTAGCCACTTTTGCACTTGGAACTGTTTTAGATAGAGTCAGCGCTTGCCATAATTTCTGATAGTTACCTTCTACATACGCTTCAACAACTAATTTTTCAACCATAACTTGTTGGTACATTAATGTCTTATGGAACGTTGGAATTTGACCTTGTGCAAGGGGTTCTGGACCATCTGATCCCACGATACATGGGACTTCAACCATTGCATCATCAGGAAAATCAGCAATAGCTCCATTATTTTCAACAATCATAACCATTCTTTCTTGAGTATTAAATGCAATTGCACGAGCTAAATCAACAATAAAAGTTGCATGAGAGTCTATATCGAATCCGATTTTATCTGCAGAGTTATTTTCAATAATTTTTTTCGCATGATCAAATACTTTTTTCTCACGCCCATCCATTACCTCATTCGCTCGAGTATATTCGGGATGAGCCATCATATGTTCATATACGTAGTCTCCATATAAATAATATTTTAAGTACGTATTTGGTAAAAATTCAGGTGCAACAGCTAATAAATCTTTTGCCTTCTTATGTGTTTCTTGCCAACTCAAATCCATATGTTGAGTATCTACTTCTATTTGAGTTAAGTATCCATTTTCCGATACGTAATCTTTAATTTTATCTATATACTCATTACCTTCTTTATCTTTGATACTTGTCCACCATCCAAAATGGTTTAATCCAAAATATCTAACTAATAAGTCTTTAGATTTTTTTCCAATGATTTGAGACATTCGTCGTAATGTTCCAACGGGCATATCACAAATATTCAATACTTTTGAATTTGGTCTTAATACTCTACAAGCCTCAGCTACAATTGCTGCAGGATTTGAATAATTTAACATCCAACAGTCTGGTGCGTATTTTTCCATATAATCAATAATTTCTAACATGCCTGTAATACTTCTGAGTCCATATGCTATCCCACCAGGACCACAAGTTTCTTGTCCAAAGACCCCATGTCGTAATGGTACCTTTTCATCCTTTTCACGCATTGCATATTTACCCACACGAATATGAGCCATACAAAAGTCCATATTTGAAAAAGCTTCAACAGGATCAGTAGTATAATCAAAATCTATATTTGGAGCCTGTTCAGAGAGCATTATTTTTAATGCCTTGCCTAAAATTCCTTGTCTTTCTTCATCATTATCATATAGTCTTAGCTTTTTGATTGGGAAACGATCTAGATTATCCAATAGCATCATAACAATTCCTGGAGTAAACGTACTACCTCCACCTGCAATTACAACTGAAAATTCTCTCATTATTCTTCCTCTTCCTTTCCTAAATATCTATCTAAGTTTTCTCTAACTTTAGTTACAGTTAATCCGTAAACAACTTGAACATTGTTTCCTTTTTTCATGACACCCTTTGCATCAGTTTTATTCATTAATATTTCATCATTTACTTTGTTAGTATCTTTTACTACTAGACGTAAGCGAGTATAACAATTTGATACAGAAACAATATTATCTTCTCCACCTAATCCTTCTACAATCGTTGCAGATACATCATCAGAAGAAGTTTTTATGTCCGTCTGTGAAGCTTTTTCTTGCTCTTTCTTCTCAATGTAATCTTTCTTATCATAAAGTTTTATTTCACTATTTCCTTGTTCTCTTCCGATTGTTTGTAAATTAAATTTACTAATTAAAAATCTAAAAATTACATAGTATAGAACAAAATATATTAATCCAACTAAAATGTAGATTGGCCATCTAGTTTTTTCAAATCCTAGGGGGACATTATATAGCAAGAAATCAATAAAACCGTTTGGACCAATAGCTCGAGAACCTAGTACATTTAAAGTAACCATACTTAATCCGCTTAAAACAGCATGTACAACAAACAACATTGGTGCAACAAACATAAATGAAAACTCAATAGGTTCTGTTACCCCTGCAATAAAAGAAGTAACAGCAGCTGGAATTAAGATTGTTTTTACTTTTCTTTTATTTTCAGCCGGAGCCATATGATACATTGCTAAACATGCACCAATTAATCCGAACATTTTAGAAATACCTCTTGCATCCCAAATTACACTTCTAGATAAAACTTTTACAGCAGGATCAGCAATTTCAGCAAAGTATATATTACGCGCACCTTCATAAAGATGACCCGCAACATCAACAGACCCTCCTAATGAAGTATATAAGAATGGTGTATATACTAAATGATGTAATCCAGTTGGTATCAATAGTCTTTCCAACATTCCGTATAAGAAAATACCAAAATTACCTGAAGATTTGATTATTAATCCTAAATGATCAATTCCTGACTGAACAACTGGCCATACATATGAACAAATAATAGCTGAAATAACCAAGATAGGAATCAATACAATAAATACAAATCTAGCACCGCCATAAATTTGAAAAGCGTTATTAAACTCTGTATCAATAAACTTATTATGAACTAGAGCAACAATAATTCCTAAAATAATCCCAAGGAATACGCCCATATCTAAAACTTGTACCCCTAATACCATAGCTTGACCAGAGCCTTGCAATTTATCAGGTGCAACTAAGTGATTTTGCAATTGTAAAAATTTATTCATTGCATAAAGAAAAACTAAATATCCTAGCAAAGCGGTAAATCCCGCTTCTGCTTTTTTCTTTCTAGCTAATCCTATTGCAATCCCAACACAGAAAATAACTCCTAAATTTGTAAGAACTGGTAGTAATGAAGCTGATAGGATACTTCCAAATCCCATTGTCACAGGATTGTTTAAAAATGGCAGCAACTCAATCAACCTTGCATTCGTCAAAACATTTCCTATTGCAATTAAAATACCCGCAATTGGTAAAATTAAAACTGGGAAAAACATTGCACGAGAAAATTTCTGCATTGCATCCAACACTTTGTCTTTCATAAAACACCAAAACTTCCTTTCTTTCATTTGATGGTCTCATTATAGAACGTGATATTTTTATAGTAAATAGATAACGCTTACAAAGGAATGCGTTTCATGTTCTGAAATAGATTTCAAACCAACTTCTTTACAATAATCCCATTAAATTGCTTTATCATAACTGAATAATCTTGTTATAAAATCAGTTTATCAATCCTACACTTATTCCACTGCTAAGTAACCTGTCACCTTACTTTCTCAATCGGCATCTATGAAATAGTTATTAAGTTGAGAATTTTCTCCATTGATTTTTTTGACTTCAAATAGCTTTGATGATAAAATTTATTTAGAAGTTAAAGGAGGCGACCCACTGCCTGTATCCCAAAGGTGGACGTTAAAGGAGGCGACCCACTGCCTGTATCCCAAAGGTGGACGTTAAAGGAAGAGCTAGGTAATATTGCCTAGCTCTTCTTATTTTTTGGAGGATATTATGCAATTCATTAATAATAAAATTTCATTTTATACGATTGATTTCGACTATACGAATTATCTTTATACTATTGATAACCAAGTATATTTTAATCCCAATTATATTAATGAGACGAAGCCCTATATTGGGATAATTGTTAATGTCAAAAATCTAAAATATTTTATACCGCTAACTTCTGCTAAAACTAAGCATAGTAAACAACGATTAAAAACAAACAATTATATAACTATTTTCGAAACTGTAGATATTACTACAAATAAAAAAGGGGCAATATATAAGCAAATGCCTAATAGCACTACTGAAAAATACCACCTCTTATCTGTATTAGACATCAGAAAAATGATTCCTGTTCCTAAAAATTGCTATCAAAAAATCGATATTCCAAGTTTAGATATCAAGCAACAGTACCTTCTTTTCAAAGAGTTATCATTCTGCAAACAATATCAGAAAGAAATAATTGATAGAGTAAATAAATTGTATGCGAAGACAGAAAAGAGAGGTAAAGCCTTAAGTGACTTCCATTGTGACTATTTAAAACTTGAGAACGCAATGAAGTTCTACAATAAAAACAGCACGTAGATTTTATTTTCTGCGTGCTTTTTTATTTGTTATTCTATTTTATTGGGCGTATGTGCAACTTTGTCATCCATATCAGATAGGCCAAGAAAATGCGTAATTTCGTCATTAGTGGATAATCATGTTGTAAAAAGCGAATATTATTCCAATGACGGGACAAATCATTCCTTTGCCAATTATCCTTAGTCACAAATTGTCCACGAGTGGCGACATGTTCATAATTTTCAGTGATAAATATTTTTTCCACTAAAGCGACGGTCATTGGCGGCTGATAGTTTTCGCGATATTCTTTTGTCGGAATATTAATCAATGCTTGTGATAATAAATCAAACCAATTTGTAGGATTTTCAGTCTTATATTGCCACATCGCCTTTTGCAAATCATTTGGTAAAGGAAACTGATAACTTCTCCCATTCAAGCAGCGGATACGTACACAAAATTTTTTACGTTTCTTTTTTGCCATGGTCATCTCCAAAATTTTTATCCCTATTCAAAAGATAAACACTTACAGCTAAAATCATTGCGAGTACAGTTGCCATCCAGCGAGAAAGTGGAATGATCCAAGGCGTACGAATAAAGACAAATAAAAGACAGTTGATAACAAATATCCCACCTATTGTAAATAACATTTTCCAACTATTTTTATGACCATAGTTTTTCCCCATTAACCACAAGATGACAAAGGTTGATACACCCGCACAGATACTACAAATCACGTACTCACCGACATCTATTAGCTGTGGCGTACCTGGTTGAAAAAGGGAGACAAAATAACTTCCGATAAATACCACCGCAAAATAAATCAACACCGCTAACAAACTGAGATTAACCATTTGTTTTGAATCATTGGGTAGTTGTTCAAGTAATTCATCGGCAATTGGTTGAGGATCTTTGCCGAAATAATCTTGAGCAGATACCCCGTTTTGTTGCGCTTCTAAAATATCCTGCAAAATACCAAGCAACATTTCTTCCGTCTGGCGTTCGTTTTTGCCCATACTATTCAGACGCACATATACTAGCAAATCCTCATAGTATTGCTTATTGGCACCTTGGAGTTGTTTTTGCAAGTTTGCATTTTCTTTGATTAGACTACTCATTTCCCGCACCTCCCATCACTTGATTGACATTTTGCTTGAGTAACTGCCACTGGTTTTTGAAATGTCGTAATGCTGCTTGTCCGTCTGGCGTGACCGAATAATATTTGCGTTTGGGACCAGATTCAGAGCCGCGCATTTGTCCTGTGATCCAACCTTTTTTCTCCATCGAAAGTAATAAGGGATAAATCGTACCATTGGAAATCTCGCTGAAGCCATTGTCCGCCAAACGCTCACTCAAGGTATAGCCATAGAGTTCTTCTTGGGTTAATAATTGCAAAATACAGCCAGTTAGCACACCTTTTAATAGCTGCGAATCAATTTTTCCTGTCATTTTCTCACCCACTATCTTGCATTACAAGCTAATCATACTACACTTTGACTATCTTGTAAAACATAATAGTAATAATAAAACACGGCAGCCTAACTTCATAGACTACCGTGCAAATGTTTATGCCTGTTTTAAGACTTTTTTCGCAAAGAATTTCAAAATCAATGGCGATACCAACGTACTGATTAAAATCGTAATGACCATTGGCGCGAAATATTTTTCAGGGATTAAGCCGCCTGTTTGACCGATTTGTAAGACAATCAGCGCCATCTCTCCACGTGAAATCATCCCCGCTCCGACCATCCAAGCACTATTATTGGAAAATCCGGCCATTTTTGAACCAAGATAGCCACCAAATAATTTAGAAATGACCGCAATTAGGACAAATAGTGCAATAAACGGGAATTGCTTGATAATACTTGCTAGTTCTACCTCTAAACCAATATTGACAAAGAATACTGGGATAAAAACCGCATAGCCAATCGCTTCAACATTAAGAAATACTTTTTCTTTTACCTTTGTTTGGCCAACTGCAATCCCTGCAAAGAATGCCCCAATCACTGAACTTAAGCCCACACGATCAGCGACAAATGACATCCCTAAACAGATGATCAAAGACATAATGATCACTGATGCGGTGGTGTAAATTTTTTCTGACAAGTTCATCAAATAAGGTGCAATCCAACGAACAAGCAAGAAAATCAAGCCAAAGTAGATTAGTTCTTTTAATAAAGTTAATCCTAAAGAACCGCCATTTCCTTGATTCGCCCCAAGGAAAGTCAAACTAATACTCAACACCAAAACAATTAAAATATCGTCTACCACCGAAGCCCCTAAAATTGTGGAACCTTCTTTAGTGTTTACCGCGTGAAGTTCTTTTAATACTTCAACTGAAATACTCACCGAAGTCGCTGCGAGCACAACCCCAAAGAAAAAGGCCTCTGTTGCTGTTGATTTGAAGATAAATCCGCCCCCTGCTCCTAGTAACAAGGGGAAAACCACCCCGAAGACAGCTACCAGCATCCCTGGTTTAAAATATTTCTTCAAAAGCTCAATATCACTTTCCAAACCGGCTAAGAACATTAACAAAATAACCCCGATTTCAGAAAAGATATGAATCAACTCTGATGAATGAATGAGATTCAGTCCCCCTGCTCCCACAATTAGGCCAACCAATAATTGCCCAACCACTCCAGGAACACCTATCCGACGACAAATGTGTGCTGCCAGCGAAGTCGTCACTAAAATCAAACATAAAATACCAATAAATTCCATTTGTTTACACATCCCTCCAAAATTAAGCCAAATTGAGCCGTAAATTGTCGACTCAAACAACAAATTTTCTTATCTTAATTATACCGAAGTTTTGTGCAAAAGAATAGAAAAATGCTCTGAATAGTCGCACTTTTATTTGTGAATAATTTCATCGAAGTGTTGTTTATAGGATTCGATTATGATATTTTATAACGCTGCCATACCGCCTTCAACATTGACCACGTGATAGCCTTGGCTGGCCAAAAACGCACAAGCATTAGCAGAACGTGCACCTGAATGACAGATCACATAATAAGTTTCGTCTTCGTATAGTTCTTCTACAAAATCTAAGAAACGACTCAAAGGCATGTTTTCCGCTTGTGGCAGGTGACCAAACATAAACTCGTCTTCTTCACGCACATCAATTAAATTTATTCTTTCTTTGCCTAATAGTTCTTTAAATTTGTGAATATCAATGGTTTCGTACATCTATTTTATCTCCTTTAGTTCTATATGAATGTATTGATGAATAGCAGTCTTTTATAGCGACTATTTGTTGACATGTGAATACAAATAATAAGCGCCATCCAAGTTTTTGACCTTAAAGCCGTGTTGTTTCAAGATACGCTCAGCCAAATAACTGCGTTGACCACTATGACAACTTACAATATACGCCTGATTTTTATCTAGTTCAACCAAACGTGCTCGTAATTCATCGATTGGGATAGCCAAAGCATTGGTAAACTTACCATTTGCTAGTTCAGCAGAATTGCGCACATCTAATATTTTCGCTCCATTTTTTAGCTCATTTGCCAAATCATACCACTGCACATTTTCGCTCAAACCTTCCATTAGATTCAACGCAGCATAACCAATCATATTCACTGGATCTTTTGCTGAACCAAATGGCGGTGCATAGGTCAATTCAAGTTCTGGTAAGTCTTCTACCGTCAGACCTGCTTTGATTGCAGTGGCTAAAACATCGATTCGCTTATCGACACCATTTTGCCACACTGCTTGAGCCCCCAAGATTTCACCTGTCTGAGGATCAAAAAGTAATTTCAATAAGATATCGGTCGCCTGCGGATAATAGCTGGCATGATGTTTACCTAATGTATGTACGACTTGATAGTTTTTTCCTAGGCGTTTTAAGGTGCGTTCATTTAATCCAGTGAAAGCCGCCGTCATGTCAAACGTACGAACAATTGCGGTACCTAGACTGCCTTTATTTTTCCGCGGAAGCCCAGCAATGATATCCGCCACTTGCCGCCCTTGACGATTCGCAGGAGAAGCTAGTGAAATCAAGGTTTGTTCCTTAGAAGTGTGTTGTGTGACTAAAATCGCATCGCCAATCGCGTAAATATCGGGATCTGAGGTGCGGTAATTTTCATCGACCACGATAGCTTCGCGCAGCCCTAGCGTCAAGCCGGCCTCTTTTGCCAAACGTGACTCTGGTTGGACGCCAATCGCTAAAATCGTCAAATCGCTAGCCAACACTTGACCATCTTCTAACACGACTTCGCGACCCTTTTCTCTAAAGCCTGACACGCCTTGATTAGTCAGTACATTCACGCCATTTTTAACTAATTCCTCTTCTACAAAAGTTGCCATTTCCGGATCTAAGGCAGGTAATACTTGAGGGGCTTTTTCAATTAATGTCACTTGCAATTGGCGTTTAGCAAGATTTTCAACCATTTCCAAACCGATAAAACCCGCACCTACCACGGTCACATGTTGGATGGCTTGTTGCTGCAAATGCGCCATAATCCGATCAATATCTGGCACGCTACGGACAGTAAATACATTTTGCGCCTCAGCTAAACCTGGAAAGTTCGGCACCACCGGCTTAGCACCTGGTGACAAGACCAACACATCATAATCTTGGGTAAATACTTGCGCTTGATTTTTTACTGTAACGGTCTTAGCCTTACGATCAATGGCTAAGACTTCATGATTGGTCCGGACATCGATGGCAAACCGTTTCTTTAAATTCTCTGCAGTTTGTACTAAAAGTTGCTCGCGGTTCTCGATTTCTCCAGATACATGGTAGGGTAAGCCACAGTTAGCAAAAGAGACATACGGCCCCTTTTCAAAAACAGTAATTTCTGCTTCTTCCATTAACCTTCTTAACCGAGTAGCACAAGACATACCCCCCGCGACTCCACCGACAATAATGACTTTCTTCATGTTATTTTCCTCCTATCACGCGATCTGTCCAAGCATTCATGCCGCCTTTGACATTAAAAACTTGAAGCCCTTTTTTCGCTAATATTTTTGCTGCTTGCTTACTGCGCATCCCCGATTGGCAAATGACATAATGGGTTTGCTTGCCTTTTGCCTCATATTGCGAGATGCGATTGAGCGGTACATTTTTGGCGCCTCTGATATGCCCACTGCGGTATTCAGCCGGTGTACGCACATCTAATAGGACAACCTCTTGATTTAATCGACTTTTTAATTCACTTGTAGAAACATTTGGTACTTTGACAAACCAATGAAACATGGCTATATCGCCCCTTTCTTTTTATACCTCATAGGGTATTTATAATCGATAACCAACCTTTTGTCAATCATTTTGAATGAGACTGGACAATTTTTTACTTTTTCAGTATAGTACCTAGTATGGTATATAGATTGAAATGAGGTGAAACCATGCCTGTAACCGATAAAACCAAACTAACCCATCGCCTAAAAAGAGCTGAAGGCCAAATTCGCGGTGTATTGAAGATGATTGAAGAAGAAAAAGAATGTATCGATATTGTCACTCAGCTTAGTGCCGCACGTTCTAGCATTGACCGTGTGATGGGACTTTTAGTGGCTGAGAATTTTCGTAAATGTTTAGAAGAAGAATGCGAAAACCCTGAAGAAAGAGAAGAAAAAATCAACCAAGCCATCCAACTCATCATGAAAAAATAGTTGAGCAAATAATTCGCTTTGTAAAATTAAATTGTGTACAATGTAAATGTGAAAGGAAAAGAATATGATTCAACCAATTGTCAAAGATCAACTGTGTTTTGCTTTATATCAAGCACAAAAAGAATTCAATCGCCTATATAGTAAGATTTTAGCGCCCTTTGAATTAACCTATCCGCAATACTTAACGCTATTAGCTTTGTACGAAAAAGACCATTTAAGCGTTTCAGAATTGGGTGAGATTTTGTCTTTGGATAGTGGGACGCTGACTCCTTTAATCAAACGCCTTGAAGCAAGAGAATATGTCATGCGCACGCGAGATTTTAATGATGAACGTCGCGTATTGATTTCTCTAACGCCAAAAGCCAAGGAAGTGAAAGAGGACTTACTGCAAACGGTCGGGCATTGTTTAAGTGATTTGACGTCGGATGAAACGTATTATTTTTCTTTGATGCAACAACTGCAAACACTTACTCAAACCTTAGGAGGACTCAATCATGAAGAAAATTTACGAAACAAAAGTAACTAGTATCGGTGGACGCGAAGGAGAAGTCTTTTCACCAGATCGCTCTTTTGCCTTTAAAACAACAGCTCCAGGTAAACGTGTCGAAAATGCAACCAACCCAGAACAATTATTCGCAGCGGCATACAGTGCGTGCTTTAATGGTGCATTAGGCTTAGTAATGGAAAACGCTGGCGAAACTTACCCAAGTGAAGTGAGTGCACGTGTATCCTTAATGTCTGATGAAGTAGAAGGATTTAGCGTAGCCGTGACTTTAGAAGTTCATCTTGAAGGCGCAACAAAAGAAAAAGCTGAAGAATTAGTCGCAGCCGCTCACCAAGTATGTCCTTACTCAAAAGCAACTCGCAACAATATCGATGTACAATTCGAAATTATTTAATGATAAACCTAAACCCACCCAGCTAAGCATCTAAGCCTAGTTGGGTGGGTTTTTTATCTATAGAAATTTAACTCGTGGTCTAAAAATCTAAAGCTAAATTTTATCTTTGTTATACAAGCAAGTAACAATCTACGTACAAGTGAAAACACAACATACTGTCTATTTGTTGCAATTTCTACTCTTTCAGCAGTTTGGACATCTTGATATTCTATGATGACATGATTCACCAAAGCCGGATTTTCGTATAATCTCTGAAAATCTTCATCCGTAGCTAGTTTACCCTGATAATACAAATCAGCACTAAGCGTATTTTCTTTTTCTACATAATAAGCTTTTAGTACGTAATCATTTGCTTGCGATTGTTCATCTGAAGCTTCTACCATCTTCTTCAAAAAGCGGTGGGCGCAAACTTCATCATAATCCACTTCAAAATCATATGCATCATTATCTAGCCATTCGATAAATTCATCTCGCTCTACAGGTGTATACCAATGAGACATAAAATCTTGTACCCGATATGGCTCAGAGATTGGAGAAATCATAAATACATATTTATCTGGGTCCACTTGTGCCTTTTGAAAACGTGACATAAAATGCATGATACCCATCAAGTCATAATGAATATAATAACGTTTGATTACCTTTCTTTCACGAAGACATTCAATCATTCGCAAATCAGTCTTTATGTCTACAAAACGTTCAAATAAAGTAAAGCGACCTTCATACTGTTCATTTTGATCATACACCTTAAACCCTCTATTCGCACAACCCTTTAACGTAACGATACCAAATGTTTCATAAAAAAGTTGCGGCTCCACACTTTCAATTGTCAAACTCTTTTCCTGAAGCACAAAAAACAAGCACCCTCTAGTGAAAAAGGATGCTTGCTTGATTCTACAAATTATAAAGCAGCTAATAATTGTTCTGCTTGTTTTTCTAAGCTTGCTTGTGCTTCATCAGTTAAGACTAATTCACCAGTTCCCCAAGCTTCGTCGTTTACGCGTGTGCCAGTGAAGTCACCAACCACTTGTGTACGGATGAATGGTAATAATGCTTGGTAGGCAGCGAATAATTGATCATGTCCGCCGTTTGCTACTGAAGAAACAGTAACCACTTTGTCTTGTAATGCTGAAGGGCCAGTTGGATCAGATAAATCTAATGCACGGCTTGCCCAGTCTAATAAGTTTTTAACTGGTCCAGGGATGGCAAAGTTGTAAATTGGTGAGAAAATCCAGATTGCATCAGCTGCTTGGATTGCTTCACGAACTTTGGCAACAGATGGTAGCACAGGTGTTTCTAAGTCTTGGTTGAACACTGGTACTTCTTTATAGTCTAAATATGTAACGTTTGCTTTACCTGCTAATGCTTGTTCTGCTTTAGCGGCTAATTGATGGTTAAATGAACCTTCACGTAATGAACCAACGATAAATAAAATGTTTTTCATAAGTTGTTAATTCCTTTCATTTCTTGATTACGTTCTTAGTTTAGCCAAAAAAATTTAGAAATGCAAACAACAAAACTCGACAAATGTTGTAAAACTCTAAGATATAGAAAAATTTTATCACGACATATCAATTTATGTTTATTTCAAAATACATTACGTCCTATATATTTTTTACAGTTTTAAATATGTCACACATTAATTTGATATTATGCTTGTATTTTATTTTATATGTGCTATAATACAATCAATATGACACATATATGGAAGAAGGGATCTTATGGAACTGAGTCCTCGTCAGCAGCAAATCTTAGACATCGTGAAGGCCCAACAACCTTTAAGCGGTGAAAAAATTGCTGAAGAACTAGGCATTTCCCGAGCTACTTTGCGCAGTGACCTCTCGTTTTTAACTTTGGC
>CAMMST010000014.1:0-49113 GCA_946499615.1 Enterococcus cecorum
TTTCTTAGCACTTTCCTTTTTTACTAATAATAAGAGCAACATGATTGAAAAGAATGCTGCTTGTGTGGGATTAACAATATTTAACGCGCGATTGATATATATTGGAATAACTATTAACAAACTGATTAATGTTCCCCATAAAATTTTTGAAGAGACAAAGTTTATTCCACCAAAAAAGGCATAACCTAATAATACCGCGATAAGAAACAGCAATTCATACATCACTGCATTGATTAACTCAACCATTTAGATCACCCATTTTCCATATAATCTATGTATTTTCGTTGTAATTCTTGATATTTTTTTCGACCCAGAGGAATTTTCGCATTTGAGAGCAGCGTCACATCTTTCCAAGTCATCTTTTTCACTTTTGATAGCACAATGGCATAAGAACGGTGACAAACAAAAATCGGTAATTGCTGAAATTGTGCTATTGTCTCTGTAAAAGATTGATGGATAATCATCTCCGCTTGTGGAAATAGATGAATTTTCGTATAACCTCTTAGCGCTTCGAAATACTCGATATTTTCTAGATAGAGGGTATGAACCGTATCATGAATATCTTTTATTGTTATTTTCAAGTTACTCTGTGTAATCTTTTCACTTACCTCTAACACTTTGATGAATAACTTTTCTTTATCAATGGGCTTACTGATAAAACCAAGTGTCTTTTCACTAAAAGCTTCACTCATTCGTTCAACAAAATTAGAAATATACACTATCCATGCAATCTTATTATTCCTTATTAAATATTGATTTAAAGCAATCCCATCTAATCCATCCATTTCAATATCTAAAAGTAAAAGGTCCATCTTTACTGCTTTTTCATCCTGAATATAGTCCAATACTTCTTGTGCATTCATAAAATCGAACACTTTGATTTCTTGTCCATACTGATGAGAAAATTCTGACAATAGGTTATGTAATTGTTCATGAATAGCCATATTATCATCACAAATTGCTACGTTCATCTTTCTCACCTCTCGTTATAATTATATCACTTTTTCGTCATTGAATATACAAAAACATAAAACGCTTTCTTAGTTTTTTTCTGAATAATAAAAAAAAGAACCACTTCCTTTTATTTTAGAAGTGGCTCTGACTATCAAAAGTAAATCCTATTATTTAGGTGTCACATCTTGGCCAAACCATTTTTCTGAGATTTCTTTAAACTTGCCATTTTCTTGTAATTTTTTGAAACCTTCATTAATTTGTTTGGCTAATTTTTCATCATCTTTACGTATCCCAACAGAGAAATCTTCGCTATCAAATGGTAATTCGACAATATTATATTCCGCTAATTTTTTGGCTTGTGTTAAATAGTATTCAGCATATACCTTATCAATTAGCAGGCCATCAATCCGGCTATTTTCTAAATCGATAAAGGCTTCATTAAAACTAGCATACAGCGTCGCATCATTATTTTTAACGATGTCTTGTAAAACTTCTGGCTGTTTCGTAAAAGTATCATAACCTGAAGAGCCTTCTTGCGCCCCTAACACTTTGCCTTTCATTTGTTCAGCCTTGGTGATATTGCTTTTCTTTGGTGTGACTAGCACTTGGGTATTTTTCATATAAGTATCTGTGAATGTCACTTTTTTCTGACGTTGAGGAGTCACAGAATAGCCATTCCAAATCATATCAATCGTTCCATTTTTTAATTCTGTTTCTTTCATAGACCAGTCAATTGGTTGGAATTTCACCTTTTGATCCGTTAATTCAAACACGGCTTTCGCTAAATCAACATCAAAACCAACAATCTTGCCGCTGTCATCTTTGAATCCCATTGGCACAAATGTATCATCTAGCCCTACCACGACTTCTTTTTTGTCGGCAGCAGACTTACTCGTTTCGCCTTTTTTCTGAGTAGAACATGCGCCTAATACTAAACCTAATGCAACAACTGATAATACTTTAAATAATTTTTTCATTTTCATCTTCTCCTTTAATTTTTATGTTTATTCAACAGGGGTTACCTGATAAAGTTGATCGGCAATTCTCTTGGCAAATTCCAAATCATGAGTCACCACAATTTGCGTCATACCTGCTTCTTTCATTTCTAAGATTAAATCAGCAACTTGTTGACTCAAACCTGGATCTAAAGCACTCGTTGGCTCATCATAAGCTAACACTTTAGGATTCATCGCCATCGCCCGTGCAATTGCAACCCGTTGTTTTTGCCCACCAGATAATTGATAAGGATAATGGTCCAAAAGTTGAGATAAACCTAAACGTTGCGCCAAGTTTTGTGCCATTTGTTGGTATTCGGCCGCCGATTGCTTCAATGCCAACTTAGGAGCTAACGTAATATTTTCCATCACACTTAGATGCGGAAACAGTTGAAAATCTTGAAAGACGACCCCAACGACTTGTTCCTTTGAAGTACTTGGATTAAAGGGTTGCCCATCTAATAAAAATTCGCCACTATCATAAGTTTCTAAACCAGCTAATATTCTTAACAGTGTCGTTTTCCCACCACCAGAGGGACCTACAATACATAAAATCGAGCCTTCTTCAATGGATAAATCTAGATTACGAATAATTTGTCGTGAACCGAATGCTTTGTTGACTTGTTTTAGTGCTAACATACAATCCCTCCTAACGATAATAATTTAAGCGACCTTCAAAGTATTTCAACAGTAAAGTCACGATGGCGGTCATTAATAGATAAACGATTGCCACGCCCACTAATGGCAACAAAGTAGATTCTCTTTCCATCGCAATTTTACCAATACGCATCACATCGGATAAACCTAAAATATATACAAGCGAAGTATCCTTGACTAGGTTAATGATTTCATTGCCGACAGAAGGTAAGGTAATTTTCGTGACTTGCGGAATGATGATTTTACTAATCGTTTGCCAAGGACTTAGATGCAATACTTTGGCTGCTTCATATTGGCCTTTAGGTATGGATTGAATCCCACCACGGAAAATTTCTGCATAATAGGCGGCATAGTTTAGAATAAAGGCAATCAAAGCTGCTTCAAAACGATCAAAGACGATGCCGATATAAGGCAAACCGTAAAAGACTAAAATTAATTGTAATAGTAACGGGGTTCCGCGCATGAGCCAAACATAAAATTGAATCAATAATTTCACTGGATAAAAGCGGCTCCTTAATAAGAATGCTAACAATACACCTAATGGAATCGAGCCTAAGATGGTCAATCCAAATAGCTTTAATGTTACCCCTGCCCCTTGAATAATTTGGGGAAACGTATCTAATATTACTTGCACATGTATAACCTCATTTCTCTATGATTGATGAACTTACCCACGGTCTTGCACTCAAGGTATAAAATAAGTCCTTTGATCGTTTTGACCAAAGGACGTGATTGACGTGGTTCCACCTTTTATTTATCTTTCCCTCGCAGAAAAGAACTCCGTGAGTCAAGTAAACTTTTTTGGATAAACCTTAGCTTTTTCGGTATCAATCAACTAAATACTCGGAAAATTCACCCTTCTGCTTAAGAAAATCTCCTTTCATCCGATTTTCTTAGCAGAAGGTAACACATGAATTTTCTCGTATTTACCCAAGTTAATTGATAACCTTTTGCTCGTAGCTGACCGACCCGCCTCACATCCTTAAAATAAAAAAGTCCTTTGGTTTTTTTAACCAAAGGACGTGTTGACGTGGTTCCACCTTTTTTTCACAACTACCTCGCAGTAATTGCCTCAATAAGTCTACTTGACTCTAGCTATAACGGGCCACCCGAATCTTCCTACTTCCTCATTTCAGAAAATCTACTCCAAGATGTGTTTCACGCATAGGTCTCTACTTCTTTGCACCAACCAGAAGCTCTCTGAAAAAGGACTATGGCTACTCTTCTTTTCAACGTATTTTAAATTTGATGAATACAATTTATCAGAAAATTTTGAGGATGTCAATATGAGAATTCGATTAAAATTTTAAATTCGAAATTAAATAAACCATTAATAAATCATTTAGCTCTTTCAAATTCAAATCAAAACGTTGCTGAAATTTTTCCATCTTATACAACAACGTATTGCGATGCATGAATAAATCTTTAGCAGTCGAAGAAACATTGGCTTGATTTTTCCATAACGCATGAATGACTTCTTTCATGCCTTCTTCTGCAAAAAAGATTTTCCCTAACTCTTTTAATGACTCATAATTCGTTAAATTTTGACTCGTTGCTAAATATAAAACGCAATCACTCAAAGAAAGATACTTTTTAGGATTTTCAACTAACACCTCATGAAATAATCGGTTTTCCTCTCGATAAATCTTTGTAAAATCTACTTCACTTGGATAAAAAGCCCCCACAAATATCTGGGTAAAAGTCGCAAAATCATCATCCAAAGCCGTGAACAATCCATGCAATTCTTCTTTTTGATAATAATTCTCTGTTCTTTTCTCAATGAGCAAGACTTGATTAGAACTAATAAATATGCAATCCACCAAATTGGGCAAAACGGTTTCCATGGTGTTTCTCCATGAATGGTAAATACTATCATCCATACGTTTAAACTGCACTTGGATAATTCGATATTCACCCGCTTCTTTTTCAGAAAGTCGTGTATGTTTGAATAATACTTGATACCAAAATTTGCGCTCTAATTCATAAAGAGGGGATACATTAGGATATAATGTTAAAAGTAATTTTTGTTCAGTAGCACTTAACTTTTGCTTTCCAATACAAAAGAACTTTCCATTATAGGGGATACACAAAAAATCTTTATTAAATAAAGGCTCATCCCTAATGAAACCCTCCGCATAAATCTGCTCTAAAGGTAAAATTTGCACTGTCATCACCTCAATTATTTTCATCTTTATTGTATCGAAGAAAGACAGATTCGACAATTCTTTCTATGTTCGAAAAGCGATTTCAACATTTTGCACAATTCACTGAGGTGTTCTTTGTACATGTTAACGTTGTGATATAAAGGGCTTTCATCTATATTAAGGATGTCGATAAAAAAGATTTCTCGCAAAAATAGACTTTGCGAATAGGATGATTAAACATAGAAAGAGGTATGAACTTATGGTAGAAATGGCTTTACGACATGTATATAAAAAATATGATAACGCTGAAAAATATTCAGTAACAGATTTTAACTTAGAAATTGCCGACCGCGAATTTATCGTTTTCGTTGGTCCTTCTGGTTGTGGTAAATCAACTACTTTACGAATGATTGCCGGTCTTGAAGATATTTCTGAAGGTGAATTATTAATTGGCGATAAAGTGATGAATGATGTCGCACCAAAAGATCGTGATATCGCGATGGTATTCCAAAACTATGCCTTATATCCACATATGACAGTATTTGATAACATGGCTTTCGGTTTGAAATTACGTAAATATGATAAAGCAGAAATCAAAAAACGTGTAGAAAATGCCGCTCAAATCTTAGGCTTATCTGAATATCTTGATCGTAAACCAGCTGCTCTATCTGGTGGTCAACGTCAACGTGTTGCCTTAGGACGTGCGATTGTGCGTGATGCTAAAGTCTTCTTAATGGACGAACCTTTATCAAACTTGGATGCGAAATTACGTGTAGCCATGCGTGCAGAAATCGCGAAGTTACACCAACGTTTAAATACAACAACGATTTACGTTACTCACGACCAAACAGAAGCGATGACCATGGCTGACCGTATCGTTATTATGAAAGACGGTATTATCCAACAAATCGGCTCTCCAAAAGAAGTTTATGATACACCAAGCAATGTCTTTGTAGCTGGTTTCATCGGATCACCTGCCATGAACTTCTTCAAAGTAACCTTAAAAGATGGTTATATTACAAACGATGGTGGTTTGAAAGTGAAATTACCTGAAGGACGTAATAAGATTTTAGTTGAAAAAGGTTATGAAGGAAAACAATTAATCTTTGGTATCCGCCCAGAAGATATTCATAGCGAACGTGTCGTATTAGATGCAACTCCTGATGCTTGTGTGAAATCAACTGTTGTCGTATCTGAACTTTTAGGTGCTGAAACCATGCTTTATACTATGATTGGTGATACTGAATTTGTTTCTCGTGTGGATGCGCGTGATTATCACAAACCAGGTGAAGAAGTAGAATTAGCCTTTAACTTGAATAAAGCACACTTCTTTGATGTAGAATCCGAAGAAGTTATCCGTTAATCTTGCACATTTCTAGTCTTCGTCCCCTTTTTATACATTAGTTTAGGCCTAGCAATCCATCTGCTAGGCCTTATTGTTATGCTTGATTTTCTTGTGGTTTTATTTCCGCTGATTTTAAATTGGCTTGTAATAGAATGGGTAACAGTACCATCATGACAATCATAACGATTCCTGAAATAAAGAAGGTCAGTCCACCGTTGGCAACTTCAAATAAGAATGAATAAAAAACAATTCCCAGAGGCATTAATAATTGCACTCCAGTCATTAAAAAGTGAAAGACACGACCTTGAAACTGTGGATCGACATATGCACTTAACCAAGTATTCAGCGGTACATTTAAAAGCGTAATACATACACCCATTACAAAATTTCCGACAATCATAATGACAATCATCCATTTTAACGGAAGTGATTGCATCAATATAAATCCGAGTATACTCATAATTGTCCCTAATGAAATCACATAAATGTAGGTATTCAAAAGTGGATAACGAATATTTTTAATCATAGATAAAATCAAGGAAGCCAAGATTAATCCAAATCCAAAAGCTGATTCAGAAAAACTATAAGCTTGTGTTGGAAAATGAAGTTGGTGGATTTGAATATATGGAATTCCGACGCTAATAGAAGATAAGACGAAATTAATGGACATACCCATCACCATCGCAAACACCAATAAACGATCCTTTTTGATATAATTTAATCCGGATAAAAACATCTTTAACAAAGAATCCTGTGACTCATCCACGTGACTGTCGCTAACTTTGCGATAATGAAAATTCACCATCATTAAAATCATCGCTGCCAAAGTTTCACAAACAACTTCCAACAATACGATATTGGATAAGGAAATAAGCACATAAATAATTCCACCAATAATTGGCGCAATAATTTGACTCACTGCTGAAACTAATTGTTCAAAACTTCTCACCTTTTGTAAATCGGCTTCATCTACCAAATGAATGGTTGCTGCTCCATAGGCGGTACTAAGAAAAATATCTGCTAGCCGTAACACAATTAGTAACAAATAGGTGGAAATCAATACGGAAAAACCACTTTTTAATGAAAAAGCATAAAAGACAAGCATCAGAATACTCACAACTTGTGCCATAAAGATGATTTTCTTCTTTTCAAAACGATCGACCACTGCCCCAGCAAACGGCAGTAAAACCAACGATACCACAGGACCAATTAACTGCGTCCCACCAAAAGCAAGTGCAGAATTGGTTTTGGATAAAATTTCTAACCCGATAACAAAAGATAAAACACTACTCCCTAAAGAACCAAAAATCAAGCAAGTAATGATTTTTACAATTTGTTTGTTTCCTTCTTTCATTTCATCACACCTTTTTTTAATTATTTTTTCATTTATTGTACCATATCCAAATATCATGCACAACATAAAAAAGATACTCGCCTCCATAAAGGATTTGAGTATCTTTTGCATTATTTATCTTCAGCCATCATCGCTTTTAAGGCTAAAGCTAATGGACTTTCCATTTCTGTATTTTCTTGGCTGTATTTTTTCAATAGTCGTTTTTCTTCATGTTTGGTCATTTTTTGTTTTCGTTCAGCCTTGGTTTGCATTTTTTCGGTCGTACCATCATATTTACAACGATAATAAGCGCCATTTTTCCCTTCGATGATTTCCATTTTCTTATGGCATTGTGGACAACGATGATTGGATACTTTTGGCTCTTTTCGCCTTGAGTAATGACAGTCTTCATTCGTGCAGACCAAACGCTTGCCGTCTCGACCATTCTTTTCTTTTAAGAGCGAACCACATTCTGGACAACGTTTTTGCGTAATTGAAAAATCTTGATAGCTTTGGTTACTTTGCTTAATCTCAGCCACTAAACGCTTGGTATCTTGTTCGATTTGATGGATGAATTGTTGACTCTTCATCTGACCTTTCGCAATTTTCTCTAAGTTTTTCTCCCATTTTTCCGTCAATTCAGGCGTGACTAATGAAGGATTAACCAGACCTAGTAGCTGTTTCCCCTTAGGAGTGACCGCTAAATAATTGGCTTTGCGTTCCATCAAGTCGCTTTTAATCAACTTTTCAATCATTTCAGCACGCGTGGCCGGCGTACCTAAGCTATATTTTTCCATCTTCGCCAACAAAGTACCTTCACTCAATGGCTTAGGCGGGGTGGTCAATTGTTTTTCAATGATAAACTCACCCTTGATTTTTTGACCTTCTGTATAGTGCACGACCTTTGCTTTAGGTTCGTCACTTGTCCCTTTCCAACCTACTTCAAGCACTTTTTTATTACTTGCAACAAAGCGCTCAGAACCAAATGATAGTGTGATTTTCTCAACCTTTTCTTGATATTCAGGTAAGAACAACATCAAAAAGCGTGACACAATCATCTGATAAATGCGTTGTTCATCACTGGATAACTTAGCAAAATTTGCCCTTTGTTCAGTTGGAATCAAGGCATGGTGGTCAGAAACCAGCGCATTATTAAAAACTTTCTTTAAGACAACTTTAGCCCCATTTTTAATAATCGTCTTGACTTGCGGATCAAAATCACTAATTGCTTGTAGGCGTTCCTTCATAGTATTTTGCATATCAGTGGTTAAATACTTACTATCAGTCCGCGGATAAGTGACGACTTTATGGGTTTCATATAGACTTTGCACCAAGGAGAGCGTTTTTTTAGCAGAAAATCCGTAACGTTGATTGGCCTCACGCTGGATTTCTGTTAAGTCATAAGGTAATGGTGCGGCTTGGCGTTTGACTTTTTCTTCAATTTTTTCCACGGTGCCTGCTGTTTGGCTCATCTGTTGAACTAATTGTTGGGCCGCTTCTCGTGTTTTGATAGCTTGCGGATTCTTTTGTTGATGAGTAAAGGTCAACTGATTATCGGCAAACTGAATTGTAAAATATTCTTGTGGAAGAAACTTTTCAATTTGCTTTTCTTGCTGTCTCACTAAGGCCAAGGTCGGTGTTTGTACACGTCCAGCACTTAGATTATCTTGATATTTCACAGTTAAAGCGCGGGTCACATTTAACCCCACCAACCAGTCCGCCTTTGCTCTAGAAATAGCTGACTCATATAAATTGTCATATTGACTGGCTGGTTTTAAATTGGCAAAACCTTGTTTAATGGCTTTGTCTGTTTGTGATGAAATCCATAGACGCTTCACTGGTTTGTTAAATCTCACCCACTGCAAAATCCAACGGGCAACTAACTCTCCTTCACGTCCAGCATCGGTCGCAATCACGGCTTCTACGACATCTTTTCGTTTGGCCAACGATGCAATCGCCTTTAATTGATGACCAGTTTTTGGTAAAGGTTTGATACCTATTTGCTTTGGTAACATTGGCAGTGTCTCTAATTGCCATTGTTGCCATTCTTTGTTTAGATCTTCAGGCATTTTTAAGGTTAATAAATGTCCTAAAGCCCAAGTGACTATCACTTTGTCGCCTTCATAGTAATTTTTAGTTTTCTTCGTTGCTTTTAACACCCTACTCAGATCTTTGGCAACACTTGGTTTTTCCGCAATGATTAGCTGTTTCATATAAATTCCTTTCACTGGTTATTGTGACGGATTCAAAATCTTTCAGTAAAGCGATGGAATGATATTGTTGCAAATCATCCTCGCATTCTTCACAATAACGTAATTCTTCTTCATTCCAAAACGCACAAAGATAATTTTCTTTTGCGCTGACACAGGAATATTTTATTTTATATTCGTGCCATAATAAGGTGTAAGCTGCGACGGCTTCCTCAAAAGTGGCAAAATGTTGTTCTTCCACAATGTCTTCTTGCCAACCTTCAAAGAACCACCACACTTCATTATCACCATGCATGCGAATTACTTGATACATCCTATTCACCATCTCTATTTTCCTAAATCTTTCGTAACAAATCAACAAAAACTTTTATAACAATTTTTGTTTATATTTTTTTGTTTCATTCGTTGTAAACTATATACTATTTTTTCCTTGATAACTCTATAGTATTAAGCTTTGATTTATCTGGCAAATAATTTACTTGTGAAAAGGACAGTAAAGCAAATTTGTAGCACCTCATTTATAAAAAAAATACCGAACAGCCGCTAACAAACAACGACTATTCGGTAATATACAGTCTAACTTTTGGTCATACCGGTGCTTGTAGCTGGTCGACACTTCTCACAACCTTTATTGACGGTGTTCAGCAGCTAGACATTGTGAAATTCGCCCTCCCGCTTGAGAAAATCTCCTTTCATCCGATTTTCTCAGCGGGAGGTAAGCACACGAATTTCTTCATGTCTGCCCAAGCTGCTTCACAGCCTCTTTATCTACGGTGTTCGAAGGGTAGCTACATCGCATCTAAGCCGGCCTGCCTAGGAAAATCTTTAAACATAGTGGATTTTCCTGTCATTCCGGACAACCTTAGCTGCTTGTAGCTGATCGACCCTTCTCACAACCTTTATATATACTGCATTTGTTTTTGGTCTTGGTAGGCTTGGTCGATGAGTCCGCCGCCTAGGCATTCTTCGCCATCATAAAAAACGACTGCTTGGCCTGGGGTGATGGCGCGGGCTTTTTCGTCGAATAATACTTCAGCGCGGTCCCCATCTAATAAACGGACAGTAACCGGTACATCTTGTTGACGATATCTAAATTTAGCGGTACAGCGAAATTCTTGTGGTTTTTCTTCATTCGTTGTGAAGTGGATTTGGCTTGCTGTTAAACGGTTCGCATACAATAATGGATGGTGGAAACCTTGATCCACAATTAAGGTATTTGTTGCAAGGTCTTTTCCTACTACAAACCATGGCTCTTGTGTTTTACCGCCCCCACCAATGCCTAAACCTTGGCGTTGACCGATTGTGTAATACATTAAGCCATCATGAGTTCCTTTTTCTATTCCATCAGGAGTCATCATTTTCCCAGGTTGAGCGGGTAAATATTGACTCAAAAATTGTTTAAAGTTCTTTTCGCCAATGAAGCAAACACCCGTTGAATCTTTTTTCTTGGCAGTTGCTAAACCAGCTTTTTCCGCGATTGCACGTACTTCTTTTTTCTCTAAATGTCCAAGTGGGAACATGGTTTTAGACAATTGTTCTTGTGATAACTGACTTAAAAAGTAAGTTTGGTCTTTGTTATTATCATTTCCTCTTAGCATATGCACAACACCATTTTCATCACGCTTCACTTGTGCATAATGACCAGTTGCGACATAATCCGCACCTAGTTGCATGGCATAGTCTAAAAAGGCTTTAAACTTAATTTCCTTGTTGCACATGACATCAGGATTTGGGGTACGACCTGCGCGATATTCGGCTAAGAAATATTCAAAAACGCGGTCCCAATATTCTTTTTCAAAATTCACTGAATAATAGGGAATCCCAATTTGTGAAGCGACTGCCGCAACATCTTTATAATCTTCTGTTGCCGTACAGACACCATTTTCATCGGTATCATCCCAGTTTTTCATGAAGATTCCGATGACATCATAGCCCTGTTCTTTTAATAAAAGGGCAGTAACCGACGAGTCAACCCCACCACTCATACCTACAACAACACGAATTTTGCTGTTGTCTTGCATAAAAAATCACCATCATTTCTTTATAGATTCTGAAATCTACTACGATTGAAGGTCGCATTATTTTCAGTAAATTTCATTATAGCGCAATTTTTCTCAACATGCACGAAAAAAATCGCAGTACCATGACTACGATTTTATTTCCACACCCCTGATGCTATCACTTGTTTTAACGAACCAATGGCTAATTCATATGGTATATTCTTAAATAATAAATTTGTTGTTATCATTTCATAATCAGATTTATAAACATCTTTGTGTATAATATCGTTCAGAAGCTGTAAAATGTCTACTCCACTTTTTGCAGAAGGACAATTAGGTAATTGCTTGCGTGCTAGTCTTACTTCTGAAATAAGGGATAGAAAGTTCTCTGGAATACCATAATTATCAATTATCATGTGTATATCATAAATATGTCTAGAGTGCCCACTTATTTGCGACTCTAAATAATAATCACAAATAGCAAAAAGTTTATCAACCAAAGTTCTTTCAACCATCTGTGTTTTCACTTCAAAAGGTTCTAAATCATATTTAATAATTAAATCCATGCGGTCTATACTTTTTAAAAATCGATAAATATAGTTATCAATCTTCCTTGTAGTTGTTGGAAATGAAAGTAGGGCAATATATGTTTCTACAATAACTTCAGACTTTATATAATCAAGCTTAGGATAAATAGTTGGATATTCAGCTCTGTAACAATTATAATTTCTTCTGCTTTTGATTTCAGATATATTGCTCACTGGAAAATTTAATTCCTCAAAAGTACCGATAATAATTTGTTTTAATTTTTTCTTTGTTGATTCACTTGGTTTACCGATATTTGCATCAAAGGTTAGGTCAATATCCTCTGAAAAACGTTCTAAAAGTTGATATCCTTTCGTTAATGATGTACCGCCTTTAAAAACAATATTTTCTATTCTTGAAGTTAACAACTTTAGTACAATCGTCACAAAATAATCTTTTTCTACAACACTAGTAGGTATTCTTAGTTCACTAGCAGTAGCAAGAATAAGTTCTTCAAAAACTTCAGGATTTTCATGTAAATTCATCTATCATTCTCCATTCAATTAACTTTTTAGACACCGCACCAGTCAAAGTAAAAGCTAATTCATACAATTGATTTTTTGAAAGTTTTAAGTGACGTAAATAAGCTATTAGTATACTTCTAGTCTGAAAATCATCTAATTCTGTATATTTTTCAACATTGTTTAATAAATCAATAAATTGTAGAAAAGCTACATTATTTTTTGTAACTGAAATGATTGGTTTTCTAATTCTTAATTTTTGTGCACCGACTTGCACATTCCTCCCATTAGTGGCTTCTTTATTTGTGACAATATCTAATACAGCTGGTACTTGGGAAGTAATTCCTAACTGATTGGCAAGACTAATACCTGTAATAAAACCAAACACTTCTCCTTGATTTTCAATATATTTACGCATGATTACTACATTAGGATTAAGATAACTTTGATTTAATACCGAAGATTGTTTAGGGATATAATAAATTCCTTTGTCATATCGTTTTAGAAAACCACTATTATTCAACCTTTTTACAGATTGACGAACTGCATTTTCAGACATTCCCTCTATACTTAAATCATTCAAAAAAATCGGTTCATTTTCTCCATACTCTTCTAACAAGAAATCCTTAATCATCCACTCACCCCATCATCTATTGTACCATTTTTATATAAACACAATCAACTTTTGTGTCACAATTTTCCCCAACATGCACGAAAAAAATCGCAGTACCATGACTACGATTTTCTTACCTTATGCTTTTTCTAATAAACCACGATCGATAAATCCATCCATCAAGAAATAGAATTTATCTTGCAACATTTTATGCTGTTCGCTCTTGAAAATATTGACTGCTTTTAGACCTGTCGCATTGATAATCGACATTTTTAAGGTTTGAAGGTCTTTAGAAACAGTTATTTTTAATTTAAAGCCTTCCTTACTTTGAGGCGTTGCTTCTAATGAACGAATCAGTTGGAAGTTGCCTCCATTTGTTTCAACAAAACCATTATCACGCAAAGTATAACGTTTTGCATTTGGGTTCATTTGATATTTGACAGCTGAACCTAGAACTGTTGCTGTTTTTTCAAAAGCCATAAATCTAGCCTCTTTTCATGTTTTTCTTTATTTTATCACAGCTTTTGTCATCTGAAAACCTTTGCCTAGATTTAAGAAAACAAATTTTACGCTTGTTGAAGTTTGCGCACGACTTGTCCCAATTGTTGGGCTAGTTGTTCTACTTCATCTAACGTATTGCCAAGGCCAAAACTGACACGAATGGCGGTATGAATTTTTTCATCCTTTTTTCCATACATCGCTTCTAATACATGTGAAGGATTAACGTTACCTGCTGTACATGCCGAACCAGTTGAAATGGCCATGTTTGCTAAATCTAGATGCATCAAAAGCATTTGATTATTCACTTGATCAAAGGAAAGATTCCATACCTGTGGCAATTTATTTGCTTCATCGCCGTTGACTTGATAACGAACTTGTTGTTGGGATAACACGTCTAGAAAATGCTGACTTAACGCTTGCATCTGCGCCTGTTCTTCAGCTAAATGTTCATGGTGAAATTGCGCCACTTCAGCCATTGCACAAATAGCGGGTAAATTTTCCGTTCCAGCTCGACGCTTTTCTTCTTGCTCACCACCATGTGTAATTGGCTGTAATTTGACGTTATCTTTTTTATAAAGAAAACCAATTCCTTTAGGCCCATTGATTTTATGAGCCGAAATACTTAATAAATCTATGCCTAATTCTTCTGGAAAAATCGCCACTTTCCCATAAGCTTGTACCGCATCTGTATGAAAAATAGCGGGATGGTCTGTTAAGATTTCACCAATTTGGGCAATCGGTAATAAATTGCCCGTTTCATTATTCGCAAACATGATGGATACTAAAATCGTGTCTTCTCGTAGCGCTTGTTTAAAGTCAGCTAGCGAAATTTGTCCTTTAGCATCCACTGGTAAGTAGGTCACCTCAAAGCCTTGTTTTTCTAAGTAATGTAAAGTTTCCATAACGGCTGGATGCTCGATGCTTGTAGAGATGATGTGACGTCCTTTCGCTTGATTGGCAAAAGCGGCTCCAATAATGGCATAGTTATCGCCTTCTGTTCCCCCACTGGTAAAAATAATTTCATGAGGTTTAACCTTTAAAGTTTTAGCAATGACTTGGCGCGCCTGTTCTAAATATTCATGAGCTTTGCGACCATATTGATGAATACTAGATGGATTACCAAACACCTCATTCATGATGGCAGTCATTTTCTCAATGGCCACTGGATGCATAGGGGAGGTTGCTGCATGGTCAAAATACATAAAATCTACTTCCTTTACTAACAAATAAGCCAAATCAGCTTACTAAACTTCGCAATTTCTGTCAAGTAAACTCATTTGGCTAAACATTTATTTTTGATCTTCAATGGATAGTCGGAATAAAGGACTCATTGGGGTATTTTCTTGGATACGTTTCATCGCTTCACCCATTAAATCCGCACAAGTAATATAATGAAGGACATTTGGCTTGCGACTATCATCAATCAGACATGAATCAGTCACACAAATAGATTGAATTGGTGCTGCATCTAAATCAGCTTTAGCCCCTTCACATAATAAAGCATGAGAAGCACAAGCATAAATTTCAGTAGCGCCTTGTTCAGTTAGCAGTTTACTTGCTTTAACAAAAGTTTGACCGGTATTTAAAATGTCATCCACCATGATACATTTCTTACCTTTGACATCCCCAATCACATAGCCACCTGCTTCATACTCATCTGATTGATCCACAATGGCTAAAGTAGAACCTAGATATTCTGCTAAACTACGTGCACGTTGAACCCCACTATTTTTTGGTGAAACAACCACATAGTCATCACCAGACATTCCTTGATCGAGATAATACTGAGCAAACAATGGAATCGTGAATAAATTATCCACTGGAATATCAAAGAAACCTTGTACTTGTACTGTATGCAAATCTAATGTTAACACTCGAGTTGCACCCGCTTTGGTAATCATATTTGCAATTAATTTTGCAGTAATTGGTTCATGTGGACGCGCTGTACGATCTTGACGCGCATAAGCATAATAAGGTAAGACGACATTGATTGACTTCGCACTCGCCCGTTTCATTGCATCAATCATAATTAAAAGTTCCCAGTAATAATCATTCACTGGTTGATTGGTCGATTGGATTAAGTAAGTATCCACCCCACGGACACTTTCTTCAATGTTAATCGCAATCTCGCCATCACTAAATTGTCGCACTACACATTTTCCTAATTCTTGTCCAAAGGCTTTAGCAATTTTTGCTGCTAATGGTTGATTCCCGTTGAGACTAAAAATTTTGACATTGTCTGTTGCAGTATTCGCCACCGTTTCATCCTCCAAAAATGTTTTTTTCTTTTATTGTATCATATCTTTAGGTGATTTCGAAAATTTTCTTGTGTTTTCATAAAAATAATTATCGTTTAATCGAAACTGTGCTATTAACCCACTTTGCCGGAATGATTTTAGCCGGATTCCCCCAAACATCATGCACCAGCAAATCATAGCTGCCATCTTCATTTTGTAGATACCCGTAGCAAACAACCCAGTGATTCCCATAGCTACTCCCTCTTTTCTTAGATAAACCCACAATCAAGGGAAGTCCGGCATCAATTCGTTTTTTAATACGTGTCAGACAAACCATAGTAGTACTATGGGCACGATAAGGCATCTGGTAACGCCTAAAAAATCGATTCAAACCCATCGACAACTCAATCGGTAAGGTAGGAAAGCCAAATGGTTGCACCAATAGTTTTAATATTTCGACCAAGCTTGCTTGACTTTGCTGGGTATTTTCCTGTAAAAATTCAGGCAAAATAGCTGGCGTAAAATGTTTTTGAAAATAGCTTAATAAAACCGCGCAACAATACGTCCCACAGTAATTACCTTGCGTATTTTCTAAGTCAGCGAGTTGCTCAAAAGTTTGTTTATCTAAAATTTTTGCTTTCATTTAAACGATTGTCGCCCCTAATGTGTTTTTGAAATGATTGAGTGCCCATTGATGACCCACTTGATCAAAGCTTTGCACAGCATCTTTCACGATAAAAATTTTATAGCCCAAATTATAGGCATCTACAGCAGTATGCAATACACAAATATCGGTACATACCCCGGTTAAATAGATTTCAGTAATTTGACGTTCTCTCAAGCGTAAATCTAAATCCGTCCCACAAAAAGCTGAATAATGACGTTTATCAAGCCAATAAAGCGTTTCCTTGCTTTTATTTTGCTCATACAAGTCAGCCAATTTACCATATAAGTCGCGACCATGTGTGCCTATCAGATTATGTGGTGGGAATAGTTTGTTTTCTGGATGATAGTGATCTTTTTTATCATGACCATCAATGGCGAAAACCACAAAATCATCATTTTCAATAAAATCTTTCGTAACCTTTACCAACGCTTCTTCAATTTGTTGACCATATTCACCGGTAGTTAATTTACCATCCGTTGCGACAAAATCATACGTATAATCAATCGAAATTAAAGCCTTCATATTTTTCACCTTTTTTCATTTATTTGATTGTATTTAAAAACTCAATTACCATTTCTGCGGAGCGTTTTCCAGCTTCATCAATAAATTCATCAAAACTCATCGTTGCTTGATGGTCTGCTGTATCGCTAATTGCTCGTACAACTAAAAATGGAATATGAAATTGACGGGCAGTTTGGGCAATCGCTGCACCCTCCATCTCACAAGCAAGTGCCTCTGGAAAGTGTGCTTTAATTTCTGCGATTTTTTCCGGACTATTGACAAAGCTATCTCCGGTTACGATTAAGCCACTACGCACTTGTTGACCAGTTTTTTCCGCGGCTTTTTTCATTTCCTCAATAATATACTGGCTTGCTTCAAAATATAATGGCATGCCTGCTGGTAATTGACCATAATCATAACCAAAACCCGTAACATCAACATCAAAATACGCTAATTTTTCAGAAAAGACGACATCACCGACTTGCAAACCTTCACCGATTCCTCCAGCAGATCCTGTATTAATCACCATATTGACGCCATATTGTTGAATCAATAAACTCGTTGTGACACTAGCAGCTACTTTCCCAATACCTGAACGTACCACGATAACATCATGTTTGCCTAAAGTACCCGAAACAAATAAGACGCCGGCACGTTCCCAGGACATGGGTGCTGCCATTTTTTCCTTTAATATTTTGACTTCTTGGTCCATTGCACCGATAATTCCGATTTTCATTTTCTACCAACTTTCTATCCTATATTATATGAAAAAGATAAACACAAAAATTAAAATCAACATTAACCCAACGATAATGATTGCTTTCCATAAAAACGAATTTAAGGCACGGGAAGTTTCTTTTTCTTCTACGCGTGATTTATGAATTTCCTTATTCTTTTTGGCTTCTTTACGATAATGGCGAGCGATGCGTTGTTCTTCTTGTTCAAATTCTTTTTGTGCTTGTTTGGCAACAATTTTTTGATTACGTTCTAACGCCTGTTGCTCTTGTTCACGCCGTCTTCTTAATTCTGCACGTGTGAGTAAGGGCTTATCTGACATTTCATCGACCTTCCTTAAATTTTAAGTTTTCCCAATATTGGATGGCAAAAATCGTCTTTGCATCACATATTTCGCGATTAAGAATCGCTTGTTTGGCCTCTTCTAATGTTAATTCATATACTTCTAAGACTTCATCTTCATCCATGGCTTTCGGATTTTCTACCTTGCTTAAATGTTTGGCATGATAAATATATAACTGTTCATTGGCAAATCCGGGTGAAAGATACATTTGCGCCACTAATTCCCAATCTTGCGCCTGAAGTTGTACCTCTTCTTCTAGTTCACGTTGTCCAGTGGTTAAGGGATGAATATTTTCACCTGGATCAATTTTACCGGCTGGAATCTCTAAAATAACAGATTCAAGTGGCTTTCTAAATTGTTTCACAAAAACCATCTTATCTTCATCAGTTATCGCAATGATTGCTACCCCACCTGGATGAAAGACAAGTTCTCTTTGTGAATGGGAGCCATCAGGTAATTGGACTTCATCGACACATACATCAATAATATTTCCGTGAAAAATTTCTTTACGGTGGATTGTTTTTTCTTCAAAATCTTGAAATTCCAACATTATACTTCATCCTTTGCTTTTATTTGTTTCTAGTTTACCATAGGAAGCAAAAGATTTCTTATATTTTTCATAAATCCATAAAATACTTCCTCAGTTGGATACTTTTCTGGTCAAAAAAATGCTAAAATATAAAAGAAGTGAACGCTTGCCCATTTCGGAGCAAGCACAGTATATAATCTACACCTTTAAGGGGAGGGTTCTAATGAAAAAAATTCTATTTATATTTGGCGTACTGATTGTGATTGCTTTTTTAGTACTAGGTTATTTTGAAACTTTCTTTTTACTTGCAGCAGCCATTGCCTTTATTATTTTTATGGCTTATTTAGCAATCCAAGCACTTGAAAATCAGCATAAAGCAAAACCACTGTATAAGAGTCTGATTTACGCGATTGCCATTATCGCCTGTGCTACCATTGCTTTTGATCATGAATTTTATTATGATTTACGCTATGATTTTGCTGAAACCGTCATTGAAACAACGATGAAGATTTTCGCCCTATTCATTCCTATTTATCTGTATATGGCTTGGCGTAAATATTTTCAAAATAAAGTCGTGCGTCCGAATACTTTACCACCATTATCCAAAGCCAAAGAACAACATTACCATGAATTAGGCTTAAGTGATAGCGAAATTGAGTTATTCCGTGACACGATGAATCAAGCCAAAATTCAAATTGAGCAATTACAAAAAAATGTGAGAAGCAATTCAAAATTAAAAGCCTTAGATTTGCGTCACGACTATCTTAAAATTTCTAAAGCCTTATTTAAAGAAATCGTCAAAAATCCAACACGCTTATCCGATGCAAGTCTATTTTTATACACACATCTTCCTAACTTGGTTGATTTAACCAATAAATATGTTGAAATCAATAATCATGAAATCAAAAGTCGAGAAGCTTATGATCGTCTAGAAGAAGGCATTCAAGTCATCGAACAATTAACTGAATTGATTCAACGTGATTATCAAGACTTTGTAGCGGATGATTTTGAAGATATGGACATTGAAATCAATATGGCAAAAAAACATATCGAAAAAGATTCAGATCATCAAACCCTACAATTTTAGCATTGAAAGGCAGGAAACATGATGGACAATTTAACACCAGATACTAATAAAAGTTTGGATGACTTATTAGCCAATCCTTTTTCCGTTGATACCAATGAATTAACTAGTAGTCAACAAAACGAAATCAAACAATTTCAAGAAAAACAAACAGCGCCTCGTTTAATTGACCGTTTAGATGCCAATTATCAAGAGCAAGCCAAACAACTCGCTTCTCAAATCGATGTCAATGATGCGCAGGCTGTCATCATCTACGGGGCCAATGCGCAAAGTAAGTTAAGTGAATTCTCGCAAAGCATGCTCAGTCACGTCCAAGCTAACGACATTGGGCCAATAGGGGATTCTTTAAACGAGTTAATGTATCGCCTACAAGAAGCCAACCCTGATGAATTACGAGCAGGTGAAGGCAATTTCTTCCAAAGAATGTTTGGCAAAGTGAAACAATCAATTTATGAAATTACCGCTAAATACCAAAAAATCGGTGCCCAAATCGATAAAGTCGCGGTCAAATTAGAACACGAAAAAGATGGGCTAATCAAGGATAATCAAATGCTTGAACAAATGTATCAAAAGAATAAAGATTACTTTGATGCTTTAAATATATACATTGCCGCAGGTGAATTGAAAATCGATGAATTACAAAATCAAATCATTCCTCAAGCAGTGGCTAAAGCTCAAGCCTCAGGTGATCAAATGGATGTCCAAATCGTGAATGATTACACCCAATTTTTAGACCGACTTGAAAAACGGACCCATGATTTAAGATTAACGCGTCAAGTCACCATTCAACAAGCGCCACAAATTCGCTTAATTCAAAATACCAATCAAGTCTTGGCTGAAAAGATTCAATCCTCTATCCATACAGCGATTCCTCTTTGGAAAAACCAAGTCGTGATTGCCTTGACCTTATTACGTCAAAAAGATGCCGTGACTGCACAACGTCAAGTATCAGAAACGACCAATGATTTACTGAAGAAAAATGCAGAATTATTAAAAGTTTCCGCAATTGAAACCGCCAAAGAAAATGAGCGCGGGATTATTGATATCGAAACCTTACAAAAAACGCAAGATGATTTAATTGAAACCATTCAAGAAACCTTGCGTATCCAAAAAGAAGGCAAAGAAAAACGTCAAGCAGCTGAAATTGAACTTGGCGTCATGGAAGAAAATCTCAAACAAAAATTATTAGAAATTACCCATTCTTAGTAAAGAAGGTTCAACGCCAAAATTTGCGCTGAACCTTTCTTTTTTTTATTTATTTAATGTGGAATGTTTATAACCATAACCAAAGTATATCCCTAAACCAATCACCAGACTAATGAAAAAGACAATCCAAGTGGTTAAAGATAGTTGCACCATTAAAAAGATACAAAAGCCCACGGTAATGAGTGGAAAAATTGGCACAAATGGCACTTTAAATTCACCTGGTTTCGGATCACCTGCTACTTGACGTAAGCGAATAATACCCAATGCCATCATAATCAAATAGCCTAAAGCCACAATATTGGTTAATTCAGCTAAGATTTGTAGCGGAAACATCGTCGCAAACACAAAGACGACCGCACCTGAAACTAAAGTCGCGCGCACAGGGGTATGGGTTTTGGCATCTACTTTATTCAAAGAGATTGGTAGTAAGCCATCTTTACTAATCGCATAAACCAAACGTGCTAATGAATACATCATGGAAATCGTCACAGTTAGTAAAGTTAAAATCGCCCCAATAGAAATAATGGAACCAACTAAATCTAAGTGTAAAAAGCGCATCGCAAATGCTACTGGGTCATTGACACCTAATTTTGTATAAGGGACTAAGCCAGTGAGAATGGCGGTAACAATGATATAAAGCACCGTTGAAATAGCAATCGCACCGATCATTCCTCGAGGCACAGTCTTTTGTGGTTCCACAACTTCTTCTGCAGCCATTGCGATGGCATCAAAACCTAAAAAGGCAAAGAAAACCAAAGCGGCCCCATCAATCACACCTTCCGCTCCAAAAGGTAAATAAGGTTGCCAATTGCTAGGTTTCACAAAAAAGACACCAACTACAATAAACAAAGCAATGATACCAAACTTGATCCATACCATAAAATTATTGAGGGCTAAGGCTTTTTTCGCTTCTTGTAACACCCAAAAGACAACGAAAATCACGACAAGTCCTGCAATCAAATCGAAATAAGTACCCTTTTCAAGATTCAAACCAGCAGTCAAGGCTTGTGGTAATCGAATATGTAGGTAACTTAGAAAGCCTTGAAAATACGCAGACCATCCTGAGGCTACTGAAGCCACAGCCAACATGTACTCACATAATAAAAACCACCCCGTAAGCCATGCGATAAACTCTCCAAAAACCACATACATATAGCTATAAGCCCCACCGATAACCGGAATACGTGAGGCAAACTCAGCGAAACTAAAACCGGTTAATATCACGACAAAAGCAGCTAACACAAAGGATAAAGTCAAGCCCGGTCCTGCTAAATTTGCCGCAGCTTGTCCTGGCACGACAAATATTCCTGTACCAATGACCGCCCCAATTCCTAGTAAAATCAAATCTTTTAATTTCAATGTCTTGCTTAAATGACTGGATTGCTGAGTATTGATTTGTTTTTTTCTAAATAAATCCATTTTATTTCCTTTACCTTCAAAAATTTAACCAACAATACCATTCATTATACACATCATGTCATTTACTTTCATGAGATTTTTATCATTTTTCATTATTTTATTTACCAATTTCCCCCTTATTTCAGAATAGCCATTTGGGAAAATTAAGTTTTCATTAAGAACAGGACGTATATCTTATCATTTTTACTATGCATTATTTGAAATTTTCAGAAAATGTAATAAAATGATAGTATTCACAAAAAAGAAGTTTAAAGGAAGTTATTCATGAAAAAAGAAAAACAAGATTTACAACGTGGTCTGAAAAACCGCCATGTCCAACTCATTTCAATCGGAGGCGCCATTGGGACAGGTTTATTCTTAGGCTCTGGTAAATCGATTCAATTGGCTGGTCCATCGATACTTTTAGCCTACGCCATTATGGGAGGCGTGTGCTTTTTAATTATGCGTGCGCTAGGTGAGTTGCTCTTATCTAATACCAACCACCATTCATTTATTGATTTTATCGCCGAATACCTAGGTGTTAAAGCAGCTTTTGTTACTGGCTGGACATATTGGTTTTGCTGGATTGCGATTGCCATGGCTGACTTAACGGCAATTGGTACGTATATGAAATATTGGTTGCCGCACTTACCTAACTGGCTACCTGAGCTGATTGCCTTAACCCTGCTCATTGCTTTTAACTTAATTGCTGTTTCTTTATTTGGTGAGTTAGAGTTTTGGTTCGCTTTAATCAAAGTCGTTGCTATTTTAGCGCTCATTATCGTCGGGATCTTTATGATTATCACACATTTTCACACCAATCAAGGCGTAGTGAGCATCAGTAATCTATGGTCACACGGTGGCTTTTTTGCAGCAGGTCCTAAAGGGTTCATCCTCTCTTTTCAAATGGTTGCTTTTGCCTTTGCCGGAGTTGAACTAGTTGGTCTAGTTGCCGGTGAAACCAAAGACCCTGAAAGTGTGTTACCAAAGGCGATTAATAATATCCCTGTACGAATCATTTTATTTTATATTGGTGCTTTAGCGGTCATTATGTCCATTTACCCATGGAATTCAATGGATGGCAGCCAAAGTCCATTTGTCCAAGTTTTTTCAGAAATCGGCATTGTCTCTGCAGCTACTATTATTAATGTCGTCGTCTTGAGTTCAGCCGCATCCGCTTGTAACTCTGCCATTTATTCAACTGGTCGTATGTTGCGTTCCTTATCAGCTGAAGGAAATGCACCACAAGCTTTCCAAAAATTGACCAGTCATAAAGTCCCAGCTAGAGCCATTTTCTTCTCAGCTGGCGTGATTTTACTCGCAGTGATTCTAAACTACGTGATGCCAAGTGGTGTCTTCGTATTAGTGACAAGTGTCGCAACAACTTGTTTCTTATTTATTTGGAGTATGATTGTTTTAGCCCATTTACGCTACAAAAAAACCATTCAAGGACGAAGTGAGCATCCTTTTAAAATGCCGTTATATCCTTTAAGTGATTATTTCGTTTTAGCTTTTATGGCGTTTATTGCAGTCGTCTTACTCTTCCAACCTGATACCCGACAAGCATTACTTTTTGCGCCAGTCTGGTTTATCTTCTTATTGCTTGTCTATCGTTTCAAATTTGCCAAAAGTATGGTGCGTATCAAACAAACCGAAGAATAAATTACAAGTCAAAGAGGCCGTCTATTAATCTAAGACGACCTCTTTATTGATTATCCTAAATGAAGATTGGCGCTTGCTAAGGCTTGATCAACTACTTGCATCACTGTAAGACTATGGTTTAATTGTTCAGAAGCAAAGGCCAAATCTTTTTGATCAATTACCTCAGTAAATTTCGCAAACTCTTGGTACATCCGGTGCTTATCCAAATTCACATTCATAGCTTCTACCTCAGTTTTGCTGCGCCGTTCATAGCGAGGCATTTCATTGGTCGCACCCAATACTTCAATTGAACCATCTGTCCCTTGAATAACGGAACGAATATTAGCCGTCGAATCTTTTGCACCAATACAAACCGCTTTAAAATCACCATAATCTAAAACTAAAATTCCTGAAGTATCAATATGACGTTCCACATTTGCTAAATACTGCACTTTTTCAGGCTTTCCAAACAACCCCACAACAAAATGAATATTATAAATATTAATATCCATCAGTGCCCCGCCCCCTTTTTGCGGATCAAAGGCAGGAAGAATCTCGCCTTCTTTAAAAGCATCATACCGAGAAGAATATTGTGAATAATTACATTCCACAATCTTGATTTTTCCTAATTGAGCTAGTTCCTTTTTAATCTGTAAGAAGTTATTTAAGTACTGGTTAGTAATCGCCTCAAGTAATATCAATCGTTTTTCTGTCGCTATTTGGATTAATTCTTCTAATTGTTGTGCATTGAGGGTAAATGGCTTTTCGCAAATGACATTTTTGCCCTGTAATAAAGCTTCTTTCGTATATTGATAATGCAAATGATTGGGTAAAGCAACATAGACTGTATCAATCGAATCATTAGCTAAGAGTGTCTCATAATCTGTATATACTTCTTGAATCTGATACTGTGCTTGCATCGCCTTGGCTTTGTCTAAACTGCGTGGCGTACTCAACAAAGCGACTAATTCCACACCTGTGACTTGTTGAATCATCGGTAAGAATTCTTGAACAATTTTTCCTGTTCCTAAAACGGCTAACTTCATCTCTCTTCATCCTCTCAAACGGTTTCATATATATATTATGGCTCAAATAAGATAAAAAAGCCACCTAAGCGAATGAAACGAAACAATTTATCCAAATATTGAACGAAAAATATAGAATTATTGAAAATCAAGTTCAAAAAAGCTGTGAGAAAAATCCCACAGCCTAAAACTTTTATTAAGCTAAATCTGCACCATTTGTAGCAATCACTTGTTTATACCAGTCAAATGATTTTTTCTTCATACGTTTGCCGCTACCTTCAATCTTGTCATCCAAATCGACATAGATAAAGCCATAACGTTTGCTCATTTCACCGGTAGACGCTGATACTAAGTCGATACAGCCCCATGGTGTGTAACCCATCAAGTCAACACCATCTTCTATTGCTTTAGCCATTTGTTCGATATGCGCGCGTAGATAATCAATGCGATAATCATCAATAATTTGGCCCTCAGCATTGATTTCATCAACAGCGCCTAGGCCATTTTCAACGACAAAGACTGGTTTTTGGTAACGATTATACAGTTCATTTAAGGCAATTCGTAAGCCCACTGGATCAATTTACCAGCCCCATTCACTCGCTTTTAAGAAAGGATTACGCACCCCACCTAGTAAGTTACCATCTACTGTATCAGATTCATCGCCAGTCACCGTCACCGCAGAAGACATATAGTAACTAAAGCCAACATAGTCTACTGGATAAGCTTTTAATAGGTCTAAATCTTCTTTGGTAATATCAAGATCTTCAAATTTCACCCCACGACTATTTAAGAAACGGTTGGTATACCCTGGATATTCGCCACGTACTTGCACATCCGCACAGTAATAATTGAAGATTTGGTTTTGTTCCATCGTAGCTGCTTGGTTCACTGGATTGGCATCCAAACTATAGGTTGTCGCATAAATAATCATACAACCAATTTTTAAAGATGGATCTAGTTCATGACCAATCTTCACAGCTAATGAACTGGCTACAAATTGATTGTGCCAAGCTTGAGCAATATTTTTGAAATCGCCCGCACCATTTGATAAAACCATACCTTGGCTGAATGCTGGAAAATGAAGGGCTGAATTGATTTCATTAAAGGTCATCCAGTATTTTACTTTACGATGAAAACGAGTTAAGACCACTTTGGCATAGCGTTCATAAAAGGCAATTAATTCACGATTTTTCCAACCACCATATTTTTTCGCTAAGTTTAAAGGCATTTCGTAGTGTGAAATCGTGATAACTGGTTCAATGCCATGTTTCAAGCATTCATCGATAACTTGATCATAAAATTTTAACCCTGCTTCATTTGGTTCTAATTCATCACCTTGTGGGAAAATACGACTCCAGGCAATAGAGAAGCGATAACATTTAAATCCCATCTCTGCAAAAAGCGCGATGTCTTCTTTAAAATGTTCATAATAGCTGATCCCTTTATGGTTTGGGTAGACATATTTTTCTTCATCAATCGTCCAGTCAAATTCTGGGCTGCCTAGGACTTCAAAACGAATTTTTCCACCTGGCATCGCATCCGCAACCGATAATCCTTTGCCATCTGCTAAATAGGCACCTTCTAATTGATTTGCTGCTGTAGCGCCACCCCATAAAAAGTTTTCAGGAAATACTGTTTGACTCATATTTATTACCTACCTTTATTATTTGATTACGACTAGAAAATCTTCATTTGCTAGTACTTCTGATTGATTTAAATCTAAAATATCCGCATAATCATTGGTATTTGTAATAATGATTGGCGTAATTAAATTATAACCTTCATTGGAAACGTGTTCAATATCAAATTGTACCAACATATCTCCTTGTTTCACTTGTTGTCCCTCTTTAACTTTTAATGTGAAACCAGCACCCTCTAGTTCAACGGTATCCATTCCGATATGCATTAAGATTTCCACACCATCTGTAGTTTGCATTCCAATCGCATGTCCAGTTGGAAAAGCCGTCATAATCACACCATCAGCTGGAGCCAATAATTCTCCTTTAGTCGGCTGAATAGCGATTCCTTTACCCATCGCACCTGAAGCAAAGACTGGATCAGGTACTTCAGATAAGGCTACTACTTCACCAGTTAATGGGCTTTTTAATACAACACGTTGGACTTGTGTATCCGTTGTTTGTGCTTTGGAGTCAGTAGTTGTTTTTTCAATCGTCTCAGCCGTTTGCTTTTCTTTATATAAAACTAAGGTCAAAATAAAACCTAACACAAAAGATACAATTGTGGCAATCACAGCCATCATAACATTAGATTCAATTTTTGGATTAGGACTAATGAAGGTTGGAATAGAAAGTACGCTGGTTAAACCAAAGGCAAAAACTTTTACTTTCGCCCAACCAATCATGGCACCACCGACTGCACCTGAAATACAAGCTGCGATAAATGGTTTTTTCAGTGGTAATGTTACCCCATACACTGCTGGCTCAGTAATTCCAAAGAAAGTGGTTAAACCAGAAGAAATCCCCAACGAACGCATTTTGATATCTTTTGTACGTACCGCAACGGCTAAGGCTGCCCCACCTTGTGCAACAATTGCTGGTAATAACATTGGTGCCATTGTGTCAAAACCTAAATTGGATAAGTTAAGCATCATAATCGGTACAAAGCCCCAATGCATACCAAACATGACAAATACTTGCCATAAGCCACCCATTACCGCACCAGCAACTAGTGGACTAAGGTTATAAATACTATTATATACGCCACCTAAAGTATTACCGATAATTGTACCCACTGGACCTAATGCCACAAAGGTTAAAGGAACCATCACTAATAACACAATTAAAGGATAAAAAATAGTGTGTAGTGATTTTGGCACAACTTTTTTAATGATTGGTTCAATTTTACTTTGTACAAAGACAGCTAGTAAAATTGGTAATACTGAAGAAGTATAGCCAGATGGCGATAACACTGCTGGAATGCCTAGAAAATCTAAACCTTTGCCCGCTGAAGCAAGCGAAGTAATATTTGGATAAACTAACGCAAAGGCAATCGTTGCTGCAAGGAATTCATTTGCTTTAAACTTTTTAGCTGCTGTATAGGCTAACATCACAGGCAAGAATGTAAAAAGACCATCCGCACCCGCATATAAAATTTGATACGTCCCACTCGTTGCATCCATCCAATGAAGCGTCGTTGCTAATGCCAAGAACCCTTTGAGTACCCCCGCAGCTGCCATAGCCCCTAAAAACGGAGTAAAAATACTAGAAACAATATCAATTAATACACTTAACACATTTCCTTTTGGCGTGCTGTCTTCTTTTGATTCGCCAAGGGCATTGTTTTCCATAATTTCTTGATACACATCCGCGACATGACTACCGATAACCACTTGATACTGTCCACCACTTTGTACGACTTGAACTACCTCAGGATCGGCTTTTATCGCTTGGGTATCCGCCTTGCCCTCATCTTTTAATTTAAATCTTAGGCGGGTCGCACAGTGTGTAAGGCTAATAACGTTATCTTTCCCACCTACTGCTTCAAAAACACGTTGTCCTACTGAATTTTTGCTCATGATTGAACCTACTTTCTTTTTTTATTAAAAAAACCTAGATTGAAAAAACGGCATACTAAAAAGTATACGCATCATTTTCAATCTAGGTTTTGCCTGACTTACTCAGTAACAATCCTTTGAATATGAATCGTTAAATAGATTTGTTCTGACTCCTCCATTAACGGAAGATGTTGGGTGTGCAAATAATCATTTATTCGCTGCACACATTGAAAAGCTTGTGGATATTTTCCTTGAACCAAAGCATATAAGAATTCATCTGGCTGCTCTTTTAGATTTTCTTGACGAACATAGCGTTGGGCAAAATATTGTAAATGTGTGACCATCCGCTGATAAGCAAGACTTTCTTCATCAAAAGTTTTACCAAAAAAGCGCCGAATCAAGGTAAGGATATCGCGAACCAATTTAGTTGCTTGCATGGTTTGCTGCATATTTTGACTATCTTGTTGACTATTGACCAAGTGAAAAGCAATAAAACCAGCTTCTTCTTCAGGTAAAAGAACGCCCAAACGAGTTTGGATAATGACTAAAGCTTGCTTTGCCAAATAATATTCTTCTGGATAGTATTTCTTAGTCTCGAATAGTAAAGGATTCGCTAAGGTGATACCTGATTTTTGACGCTCAATCGCATAATGCACATGATCAGTCAAATTCAAAAATACGCTTGGCAACAGTTTAATTTTCAGCGAATGTTCAGCCAAATCGACAAATTCACGCACCGCCTCTAATTCTTCAGGCTGGATATCGGTCAGTAACTGCTCAAATTGTTGCAACTCTTGACTATCCTTTAAGACAAATTCTTTTTCAACCTTTGTTCTGTCAAATTGTTGCCCAGCTTTTCTACCAAATGCTAGGCCACGTCCCATACAAACAATTTCTTCGCCAGCTTCATTTTTTGAAAGCACCACATTATTATTAAATACTTGTAAAATTTCCACGAAGCTGACTCCTTAAGTAATTTATTGTACAAAAAAAGCCAGAATCCCCCCATTTACTGAAATGAGAAATTCCGGTTTTGCCTGCCGAACAGTAACAATCCTCTGTACAAAAAGCATATTAGCAGATTCTAAAACCGTTTTCAAGTACTTTTTTAAATATTTCAAAAAAAAATAGACGATAAGCCACTACACCTATCGTCTGTTTTTTGAGGATTATACTAAAATTCCGGCAATAATCGCACTTAAGAAGCTAACTAAAGTCGCCGCAAATACAATCTTTAAGCCATGTTTAGCGACTAAGTTTCCTTTTTCTTCATTTAAGCCTTTCATCGCACCACTAATAATCCCGATAGAAGAAAAGTTCGCAAAGGAAACCATAAAGACTGACAGAATCGCTTGTGTATGTTCGCTAAAATGCCAGTTGCCTTGAGAGAGTTCGCTCATCGCTACAAATTCATTGGTTACTAATTTAGTCGCCATTAAACTGCCTGCATCCACTGCTTCATGCCAAGGAATCCCTGTTAAGAAAGCTAATGGCGCAAAGACATAGCCTAATAACTCTTGGAAAGTAAAACCAGTGATGCCTTTAAAAATTGCATTAATCATCGCAATCGCTGCCACAAAACCAATCAACATCGCCGCAACAGTAATCGCCACGTGGAAACCATCCAGAATATATTCCCCTAACATCTGGAAGAAAGTTTGATCTTTGTCCTCTTCAGAAGCATTGAATTGATCTTCTTTTTCGCCTAGTTCATATGGATTGATTAAGCTGGCGATAATAAAACCACCAAATAAGTTTAAAACCAATGCACAAATGACATATCTTGGCTCAATCATCGCCATATAAGAACCGACAATCGACATGGAAACAGTAGACATCGCTGATATACTCATCGTCAATAAGCGTTTTTCAGTTAAAAATTTCAATTCTTTTTTATAAGAGATAAAAACTTCTGACTGCCCTAAAATTCCGGAAGCTACCCCGTTATAAGACTCCAGCTTACCCATACCATTGATATAGCTAATGGCTAACCCTACATATTTAATGAATAATGGTAAAATCTTAATATAACGTAAAATCCCAATAATTGCTGAGATAAAGACGATTGGCATCAAAACATTTAGGAAAAATGGCGCACTGCCTTTATTCGCTACTCCCGCAAAGACAAAATTGACCCCACTAGCTGCAAATTCCAATAAATAATCAAATAATTTAGCAAAAGAGGCCACTAAAAAGGTACCCGCAGAAGTTCTTAATAAGAAAAATCCTAAAATAAACTGCAAGACCAACATGATTCCAATCGATTTCCAACGGATTTGACTTTTGTTACTACTTACCAAATAACTTAATCCAATAACGATAATTAAACCAACGCATGCAATCAATAGCTGCATTTTCCCACCTCTTCATTTCTTTTTTCTTGTATATACATTTGACATACTGTTTTATAGATTAAGTATTTTCCACTATAATTGCAAGCATTGAATAACGATTTTTAGTATATTCTAAATAAGTAGACGCTAACATTTTAATAAATACAATAAGCGGGTATATAAGAAAAAAACTCACCACAACTAGGTGTGATGAGTTCATGAATCATTCTTATTATAAGCTTGTTACAGTTACAACCGTTTCGCCAGCATTCACTGGTTTCGTAGCTACCACTGGATCTACTTGGAAATCATTAGAGTTAGTGATAATTACTGGTGTTTGTGTCGTGTAACCAGCTTCTTTCACTACATTTAAGTCAACTTCAAGTAATAATTGACCGGCTTTGACACTGTCGCCTTGTTTGACATGGGCAGTGAATCCTTTGCCATCTAATTCAACAGTATCTAAACCTACATGGATTAATAATTCTACGCCAGTGTCACTTACTAAACCAATCGCATGTTTTGTTGGGAATAATAAGCTGACTGTACCATCAAATGGCGCAACTAATTTACCTTCAGAAGGATCAATTACAACCCCTTGTCCCATTGTACCTTGCGCAAATACTGGATCTTTGGCATCTGCTAATGGTAATAATTGTCCAGTAAATGGTGCTTTGACTTCAGTTTTTGTACCAGCAGCTACAACTTTTGCTTGAGTTGCTTTTGGTGCTTCATCGACTTCATCTATACCAACTGGAATGGTTTGTTCTACACGGTCGATTTTGTTAAAGATGCCTGCTTTACGGAAGAATAAAGTTAAGATAATTGGAACGACAATTGCAATCGCCATCGCAATTAAGAAAATTAAGTAACCTTGAGCACCTGTGCCTTTACCTACACCTAGACTATTCTTGATAGCTAAGATACCTGGTAGACCACCGACACCGATAGCATTAGCACGAACTTTCATAATTGTGATAAACATACCTGCAATACCTGAACCAATCATCGCAGCAACGAATGGATAAACATATTTTAAGTTAATCCCAAACATCGCTGGTTCAGTAACTCCTAACCAAGCTGAAATAACAGATGGTACTGAGATTTGTTCTTCTTTTTTGTTTCCACGGTGAGCAATAACAACCGCTAATACTGCAGCACCTTGCGCGATATTAGATAAACAGATCATTGGCCAAAGGTTAGTTGAACCAAAGTCGGCAATTAATTGAGAGTCAATCGCTAAAGTGGTATGGTGCAAACCAGTGATTACTAATGGCGCATAAACCGCACCGAAAATACCACCGAATAACCAGTTAAGAGGTGATTCTAAACCAGTATTCACAATCCATGAAATACCTGAACCAATCTTCCAACCAATTGGACCTAAAATCGTATGAGCCGCAATAATTGTTGGTAATAATGAGAAGAATGGTACGAAAATCATTGAAACAGATTCAGGGATACGTTTTCTAAAGAATCTTTCTAAGTAAACAAGTAAGAATCCGGCCATCATCGCTGGAATTACTTGTGCTTGGTAACCAATTTTAGCTACTTGGAAGAAACCAAAATCCCAAGACCAGTTTTTCGCGATTTCAGCAGCAGAAGTACCATTTACGGCATAGGCATTTAACAATTGAGGAGAAACTAAAGTAATCCCTAAGACAATCCCCAAAATTTCAGTAGCGCCCATTCGACGAGCAATACTCCAAGTGATACCTACTGGCAAGAAGTGGAAAATTGCTTCACCTGGTAACCACAAGAAACTATTTACCCCATTCCAGAATGGCGATACAGCAACAATTGTTTGATTACCTAAAAAGCCGAATTGCACACCTTCTAAAATATTACGGAAACCTAAAATTAAACCGCCTACGATAATTGCTGGTAATAATGGTGTGAAGATTTCAGCTAACATGGTAATCACACGTTGTACTGGATTTTGGTTTTGTTTCGCAGCTGATTTTGCATCTTCTTTAGAAACCCCAGATAATCCAGATACTGCAATAAAATCATTGTAGAATACAGGCACATCATTCCCAATAATTACTTGGAATTGCCCTGCATTCGTAAACATTCCTTTAACCACTGGAATATTTTCGATTGTTGCTTCGTCTGCTTTTTTTGGATCATTTAAGACAAAACGCATTCTTGTCGCACAGTGTGTAACAGCTGATACGTTTTCTCTACCACCAATGGCAGATAGCAACTCTTTGGCTTCTTTGTCGTATTTGCCCATAGTTTTTTCCTCCTTATAAACAACTTGTATAACTATGTTTCTTACATGCTTAATATACTGTATTTCATACCTTTTGTAAACCGTTTACAATTTTGAAAACACGTTTGAAAATTTTCTTAAATTAGAGCATTTTAATCGTTCGGTTTCTATTATCGGTCCCTCAGATATAAATATGTCTTTATTCTACCTACCTGTATGGGAATTCACCAACAAGCTAAAGTATCACTTACTTATAAATTAATTTTTTTTAATTTTTTATAAATAATATCCGTTTTTTTCGTATGATAGAGATGTTAAGTATTTACGATGTACATACAAGTTAGAGGGGGCCTTGATGAAAATATATGAATTAATCTATCAACAATTAGAAAGTGAAATCTTATTGGGAAATTATCCCCCAGAAACCTTTTTGCCAAGTGAAAGCCAATTAGCTAAGCACTTTGAAGCCTCACGCGATACGATTCGCAAAGCCTTGCAACAATTGACCAACCATGGCTATATCAAAAAAGTTCAAGGTAAAGGTTCACTAGTCTTAAGAAGAGAACAGTTACGTTTCCCTGTTTCTGGTCTAACTAGTTATAAAGAGTTACAAAATGCATATGGTTATGATAGCAGCACCCAAGTCGAAAGTTTAACCAAGCTAATTGTCAAAAAAGAACTGGCTGAAAAAACTGGCTTTGAAGAAAATCATGAAGTTTGGTCCGTCCTAAGAAGTCGTAAAATTGATGGGCAAAAGGTAATTTTAGATTGGGATTTGATTGCGCTAGAATTTGTGAAAGAGCTTGATACTGAAATTGCCAAAGATTCCTTATATGCCTACTTTGAAAAACAACTAGGACTGGAAATCTCTTTTGCTGAAAAAGAAATTATGGTTGACCCTGTTAAAACCTTGGATAAATTATATTTGGATTTAAATGAGCAAGATACCCACATTGTTTCGGTGACAAGTCGCGTCTTCTTAAAAAATATGCGGCAATTTCAATATACAGAAAGCCATCATCGCCTCGACAAGTTTAAATTTCATGATTTTGCTCGTCGCCATCAATTGTAAAAAAGTAGCTTTCTTCTATTGAACAATCATAGAAGAAAGCTACTTTTTATTTTTGAGCATTCATATATATATCTGTGGCTTGACTCATCGAAAGCTTAAAGGAACAGCGAATACGTTTGATGGCTAACTCTTTATTTGGGCTCTTACGTATGATTTGGGAAATCAGGTACTCATCTTGCCTCGACATGACTTTAGGCAGTGGTTTGCATCGCGTGCTGAAAAAACATAGACCTATACCAACTAATAAACCGATTATGACAAAACCTAGCCACATCACACATCATCCTTTGCTTTTTATTTGATTTTAGCAAAAGAATCTTAAAAATGTATCCGCCTCCAGCATGATTTTTCCATAGATTTTAGGCTTCAAAACCATTTTGATCAGCCACTTGTTTGAACCAATGACCTGATTTCTTAATCGTTCGTTTCCCATCATGAGCCAAATCGACTGAGATAAAGCCATAGCGATTCTTATAGGCATTCAACCATGACCAGTTATCCATGCAAGTCCACATATGGTATCCTTTACAATTGGCCCCTTCTTGAATGGCTTGATGAACATATTTCAAATGATTTTGCACAAATTCAATACGATAATCATCCTCAATTTGCCCTTCTTCATTGATAAAACGTTCTTCACCTTCCACGCCCATGCCATTTTCCGAGATATAACATGGAATATTGCCATAATTATCACGAACATTGATTAAGATATCATAAATTCCTTTTTCATATATTTCCCAGCCACGATAAGGATTCATTTTACGACCTGGCATTTCATAGTTATCAAAGAAATCATCAGGCATTGGATGATTCGGATCAACTTTTGATAAATCTTCCTTTGCTTTGATTCGGCGTGGTTGATAATAATTAATGCCTAGAAAATCAATGGTATTCTCTTTGAAAATCGCAGCATCTTCAGCTTTTCTTTCAGGTAGTAAATCTAATTGTTTGACCACTTCAATTAAATCTTGTGGATATTCTCCTTTGATGGCTGGTTCTAAAAATGAACGATTAAAGAAAGCATCGGCCAATTGACTCGCTTTGACATCTGCGGGATTGTTTTCATCACGAGGATAGCTTGGGGTAAGATTTAAAATAATCCCAATTTGACCACCTAGATTCATTTGATGATAAGCTTGAATTGCAAGGGCACTGGCTAAAGCTTCATGATAACCGACTTGAACAGCATGCTTCATATTAACCTCAGCTGGATAATGAAATTGATATAAATACCCACCTTCAACAGGCACAATTGGTTCATTATGGGTAAACCAATATTTCACCCGATCCCCAAACAATTCAAAACAAGTCTTCGCATAGTTCACATAAGCCTCTACTGTTTGGCGATTTAACCAACCACCTTGTTCTTGCAGTTTCATTGGCATGTCAAAATGATATAAATTGATAAAAGGCTCGATACCATTGGCAATAAGTTCATCAATATAATCATTATAAAATTGTACCGCCTTTTCGTTCACTTTCCCGACCCCCTCTGGAATGAGTCGACTCCATTGAATAGAAGTACGAAACGAATTATGACCGACTTGCTTCATTAATTGAATATCTTCTTTGTATTTGGTATACACTTGTGAAGTCTTTTCTGGTCCTACTTGATTAAAAAAGGGTGTTGGATTTTGTTGATACCAATAATCCCAAATATTTTCGCCTTTACCATCTCCGGTTACGCGTCCTTCTGTTTGCGGACCACTAGCGGCTGAACCCCAAAAGAAATCTTGTGGAAATTGATAAAAAGTCATAATAAATGCCTCCTGGATACGTTTTTATATTTCTGTTAACTCTATTATAGCAACTTATTTATCAAAATCAATCTTTTTATTCCAAATGACTAGACATTCATTTTAGATGATGGTATATTTTGTTGTAACGGTTACAAATCTATTTTTGAAAGGTGTTTTTCAATATGAATTTTTTTGACAAGATTGGCGATACGATTGCACCCTTAGCTAGAAAACTAGGGGAAAATCGCTATCTCTCTGTGTTACGCGATGCATTTATGCTTTCATTTCCATTAACGATGTTTGGGTCCATTGTCGTCGTTATAAATAATTTACCTTTTTTCAATGATCAAACCAAAGCACTTTTATCTAATTTATTCGGTAACGGTCAAAGTGCAACCATGTCAATTATGACCGTTTTTGTAACTTTTGGGATTGGCTATTATTTATGTCGCTCTTATGATGTGGAAGGTATCTTTGGCGGTGCGGTATCATTTGCTAGTTTCTTAATTCTTACACCATTTATGGTAACAAGTGCCAAGGGAGAAGAAGTGACTGGGGTCTTAAGTTTAGATCGTTTAGGCGCTAAAGGCATGTTTATCGGGATGATTGCTGCCTTTTTAGCCGCAGAAATCTATACACGCATCACTAAAAAAGGTTGGCAAATTAAAATGCCTGCCAGTGTGCCACCTGCTGTCTCTAAATCTTTTGCAGCCTTAATTCCAGCAATTCTCACGCTATCCGTCTTTTTAGTGATTAACGCTGTAGCAACCGGTCTATTTAAAGTGAATATGCATGATATTGTTTACCAAGTGATTCAAGCACCATTAACCGGTCTAGGAAGTAGTTTACCTGCGACTTTAATTGCTTTATTCTTTGTCCAATTTTTATGGTTCTTTGGATTACATGGGCAAATCATCGTCAATTCCGTCATGGATCCAATTTGGAATACCTTAATGTTAGAAAACCTAGAAGCCTACAAAGCCGGCAAAGAATTACCACACATTATCACTAAACCATTTATGGAAGTCTTTACGGTTGGCCTTGGTGGTTCAGGGATGACGTTAGCGGTTGTAATTCTAATGGCTTTTGTTTTGAAGAAAAAACAATACCAAGATGTAGGGCGTCTCGCTTTAGCACCTGGTATCTTTAACGTCAACGAACCAGTTATTTTTGGTCTACCTATCGTATTAAACCCAACAATTTTAATTCCGTGGGTCATTGCACCATTAATCGTAACTACCTTAAATTATCTAGTCATGGCTGCAGGAATTGTGCCAGCTCCAACCGGTGTATCTGTACCTTGGACTGTGCCTATCTTCTTTAGCGGCATGCTCGCAACCAACTCAGTATTAGGTGGCGTCTTACAAATTGTTGACTTTTTAATTGTCGCTATCGTTTGGTATCCATTCTTACGTGTACTAGACAAACAACTTGATTCTGCGCTATAATTTTACCAATAAGAAATAAAGATGACGGTAAAATGGTTGGGAGGAACAAACATGCCAAAATATGAAGAAATTGCCAATATACTTAGAGAAAGAATCCTAAATGGCACATATCCAGTGGACAGCTTCCTTCCCCACCAGACAGAATTGGTCAAAGAGTTTAATGTTAGCCGCATGACCATCAAAAAAGCGGTCAATATCTTAACGGTTGAAGGCCTTGTGTATTCAAAACAAGGAATGGGGACAAAAATTCTTAACTCTTCCTTTTGGGATAAAGATGATGATCTTTATCGTTTTAACCAATATCAAGGGCTCACGAGTGATTTCAAAAATGATGAAAGAACCTTAACGAGTCAGGTCATTTTATTTACGGTTATCTTTCCTAGTGAAGAGATTGCACAAAGACTTGCTGTTGATACCCAAACACCAATTTACCAAATTATTCGTCTGCGTTTGGTAGATAATCAGCCCTTTGTCTTAGAACATACTTATATGCCTTGTGATTTAGTTCCTGGTCTATCACGTGAGATTCTTCAAAATTCGATTTATAGTTATATCCAAGACGAATTAAAAATCCATTTTGCAGGAAGCTATCGTCATATCACTGCAGAAAAGCCTGATGAATATGATCAAAAATATCTACACTGTGAATTGACCGATCCAGTATTGCAAGTCGAACAAGTAGTCTATCTCGAAAATGGCCGTCCGATTGAATATTCGAGAAGTCGCAATCGTTATGACGCAAGAGGTTACTCATTATTAGATGTCAAAAAATAAATAATGATGGTGTGTCACTTTTATCATTAATGTTGGCACATCATTTTTTTATGCAAAAACGGATATTCCTGACTAACCTTGATTGTTAATCTGGAATATCCGTTACTATTTATCTTAACCAACAAGCACGCTTTCATATGGATATTGATAGCGACAAGTTGTTTTTTGATTATTGGACATTAATGAGAAGAGTACGGTCATGATACCCACTCGACCAATATACATTAAACCAATAATTAATAATTTACCAAATTCGGTTAAATCCGGTGTTAAGCCCATCGTCAACCCTACTGTACCAAAGGCAGAGAATACTTCAAAAGCCGCGTACTCAATCCCATTTTGACGTGGTAGATGTTCGGTTGCTGATAAAATCATAATCGAGATAACACATAGACTTAAGGAGATAAAGAATAAGGTCATCGCCCGAAATACTGCGGTTTCTTTAATCGAGCGGCCAGCAAATTCAGCACGTTGTCTCCCCTTTAATAGCGAAATCATCTGAATTAAAACGACCCCGAAAGTTGTTGTCTTCAAACCACCGGCAGTTGATCCAGAGGTACCACCGATATACATCAAGAACATGGTTAAAATCAGCCCTGGATTAGACATCGCCGCATAATCTACAGAATAAAAGCCAGCTGTTCTTGGCGTAACCGACATAAATAAAGTATTCATCAATCGAACCAAGAAATTATCGCTTTGGACTAGGTAACGACCATTATGCTCAGAGAAAAAGAAAATCACGAATCCACCAAGCAGCAATAACCCAGTCATCATCAACGCAATTTTACTATGCATGGACATCCGCTTAGTATGTTTATACTGTAATAAATCACGCCAAACTAAAAATCCTAAGCCCCCAGAAACAATCAAGAAAGAAATGACCAATAAAATATATGGATCATTTTGGAAAGGCACTAGACTATCTCCAAATAAGTCAAAACCAGCATTACAAAAACTAGAAATCGCATGGAAAAGTGCATACCAAAGTCCCTTGATAACACCATATCGCGGCACTAAATCAATCGCTAAAAGTACCATTCCCGTTGTCTGGATTGCAATCGAAAACTTTAATACATACAAGGTTAACTTCATCACACCAGACATATCATCTAGGTTTAAAGCTTCTTTCAAAACAATTCGCGTGCTCAGATTAACCTTTTTCTTCGCTAAGGTATAAAAAATAATAGGGAGCATCATAAAGCCCAAACCACCTAGTTCAATTAAAAGCATAATGATGATTTGACCAAAAATACTCCAGTGTTGTGCTGTATTTAATGTCGTCAATCCCGTAACACAGGTCGCTGAAGTTGCGGTAAATACGGCATCTAAAAAATTCGTAAACTCGCCACTTTGCGAACTAATCGGCAAGGAAAGCAAAAAGCCCCCTGTCAAAATAATTATCGCAAATCCTAAAGATAAAAATTTGACCGGCCCTAATTTTTGAATATTACTCTTTTTTTCTTTTTTTAACATTTTCGCCCCTTCATTTCAATAGACTATATACTCATTCATATTGTACCGCAATATCATAACCGAGTCATCCTATAAAAGCAACCCTTATTCAAAAATCTGATAGAAAGTAAAAGTTTGATTACAAAAATTAAGCAATACAGGGGCTAAAAGCTATTTCCAAATTATCTTGACTAACAGCTCTGCTGATTTTGTACATAAGTTTAGCTGAAGTATTATGTTTCATTAGAACTTATAATTTCATATATAACATATAGTTCCCAGTTTGATATTTCTATTCGATAAAATTGCTCTAAACTCAAAATAATACCTTTCATATTAGGATAAAATATTTTACCATTAATCATCAATGTGTTTAAATCGACTGGCACTTCATAGCTTTCTGACCCTAACATGGTTCGCTCAATCAACAAGGCCATATGCATCATCATATTGAATTTCATTTTTGTTTCCAGCTTCATTGAAAAGCGTCTTTCTAATTGTTCTATCATTAATTCGACTTGTTTAATGATAACATTTGGATTTAAAAACTCTAATTTTTCAGATAACCCTTCTCTTGAAAAGAAATGTATACAATCATTAATCATTTTTTCTAGGGCATTCTCATGAATCAAGTGTGTAAACTTTTTGGCCCAATCCTTAGTCTCCCCGAACGCATCCAATAAATTGATGTATGGAATATCCTCAGTCGTATCAATATAAGAGGTGCTGATAATCAGTGAAGTTTCTCTCAGATAACCTTCTTCCTCTTTAGAACGCTCCAATGTTTCAATTAGATCATTATATTTTAAAACAATCAATTTAATATCTGCAAAAATATATTTCCGCATGATATTCTTGATTTCATTAGCTACATCTATTCCAGAGATGCTAGAAATAATAATATTTTTCTCAACTGCAAATCCTTCAAAATACTGTATCTGTGTTTTAAAGTTTTTTTCAGCTATCTTCGCAATATTATTGAATAGCTGGTTATCAATCAATTGCTGTCCAATTTCAAGTGCAAAAGAAGTTGTCAAATTATTGATAACCAAAAGTTTTCCTAAAATTTGTGGCTTCAAATTCTTATATAACTGCGTTAGCGATCCCATATCAACTAACATGATAACACCTTGTGAAGTGTCTCGTTCGGCTAGCCATTCTTTCACTTTATTAATTGTATCTTTAATCGAAGCAGTTAAAGGCATATTGATGGCATCAAATAAATATTCTCCACACATCTCATTAGCAACCGCCTGAATACTTGAAGCAGTATTTTCTCCATGCGCAACAAGTAATGCCTGATAAGAGATGTTTTCAGAAATTACTCCGATTAACAAGAGTACTAAAACTTGTTCACAAAACTGACGATATTCGACATGGATATTTTCTGTTATCTTCTTGGCAAATAACAGTGTACGAGGGTATCGCACTCTTAATTCAGAATCCTCCCTTATAAATACAGCTTGATTAGCAAATAAATGGGTTAATTTGGCGGTATAACCCAAGATTTCTTGCTGAAGCTTATGATGATTTAGATATCGTTTTTTGCTATTGACTAAGTGATTGTAGATTTCGTTGTAAATATATGAATTTTCGACATCTAAATTGGCGATAAAATGATAGCAAAACTGTAGTAGATTTTCTTTTTTTACTTCAACAGGATCTTTTGAATCGAGAATTTGCTGAAAATTTTTCAGTAGTTCCGACTGTTTTTCACCAATAGTTTGTTTCTCCTTTTTTTCTATCAAAATCATATCTGTCGAAGGATTGCCGATAAAAACGATGCCTTCCATTAGGCCTTTTCTCAAACCATCTGCACAGAGTAATAAAATACGATTAGACAAACTCCCTACATTTCCTCTTTCATCCAAATAAATTAACTCATCAAATATCGCTTTACTCACTTTAATTGGGTAATGGATTTTCTCTGATTCTTTAGCAAATAAATGAGATACCAGTTCCATACGTTCATAAATCGGGCGACTTGAATAGGAGGGAAGTTCAACAGTTGCAGCTATTCTACGATAAAAGGTTGGTAATAAAACTTTCTCAGGATCTTCTGTGGTAGCAAATAATAAACGAACAGTTGATGAAATCTGTTTCTCTTCACCTATTTTTCTAAAAGAACCTGTATCCATAAACTGAAACAGCTTTTCTTGATTTTCATAAGATAAGCGATGCACTTCATCTAAAAATAATACAGATTGATCTGCTTGTTCCAGCAGCCCCTTTTTTTCTTGCTCTGCTCCTGTAAATGCTCCTTTGGCATAACCAAACAATATAGAAGAAAGTAATTCTGGGTTATTTGCATAATCTGCACAGTTGAATGTATAAAAGCGATTTGCACCGGTAACTCGTTTTTGTTTTAAGAACTCGAAAATCAACTGCGCTAAATAACTTTTTCCAACACCACTTTCTCCATGAATTAATATCGGCATACCATTGGGTGGATACATAATCGCCGATACACACCGCTCAATCGCTTGTCTGGCACTCCCTCTATAACCAATATATTGCTCAAAAACCTCTACCGATTGATTCTCTACAGCTAACTGCCAATACACTGGCTTCGTACCTGTTTGAATCACATCTCCACGCTCTAGTAGTTCATTCAGATATAAGCTAGTTACTGAACGACTTAAATGGATGGCCTCAGCTACCTCAATAGTGGTCAACGGTTTTGGATACATATTGAGTATCTCCATTAGCTTATAATACGTTTCTTGCCTCATTCATTCCTTCTCCACTTCTAAAAAGCGTGGATAAAAACCCACGCTTTACGTTATATTCTAACATATACCTAGTAATCCAAGCAATATTCCTAATACCATGATACTAAGCATAACGACGTTGACATTGACTTTCTTTTTTAACATCCAGAATGCTAAAAATGTTACAGTTAATGGTACAATACCGATGAATAGTTGATTCAAATAATCTTGAATTTTCATTACTTGGTCGCTACCTTTAACAGAAACTTCTAAAATGGTTTTAAATTTGACATTAGATGCGGTCATACTTCCCATCATCATTAAACCTAACATACTAGAACATTTAGTCAAGATCTTCATACCGCCAGATTCATACATTCGTTGAATAAAGTTCGCACCAACAGAATAACCGCTATATAATGCATAATAATGAATGAAAAATGCTGGAATATTATATAAAAGTAAGAAAACAATCGCACCTAAAAAAGACCCAGTATTCGCAATTGAAATACCAATCCCTGCTGCAATCACACGTAATATCCCCCAGAAAAATGAATCCCCAATACCTGAAATAGGTCCCATCAAGGAAGCTTTCACTGCTGTAATTGAACTGGCATCAAAGGTAGGATCTTCACTATTGCGTTTTTCCATTGAAGCAACTAGCCCCATAATAAAGTTATTGATGTGCATCGTTGCATTAAACCATGTCGTGTGACGAGTAATAGCCTCTGCTTGTTCTTCTTTTGTCTTATAAAAACGGTTAATGACTGGCAAAAGGGTATAAATAACCCCAACAGCGTGATATTGTGTTGCCCCAGTTCGACTCGCATTCATCGTCCATGAACGCCAGAACACAGAGCGTAACATTTTTTTATCTTCAGTTGTTAAATTTTCTTGTCCTCTCATGCGAAAAAGTCCTCCTCTTCAGCTTCTTGTGTAGATAAACCATTTGTATTAGCAACTGTGGAACGGGTAGTCATCAAATCTTTTATCTCTAAATCACGTTGCGCACTTACGATACAAATAACAACACCAATAATCGCCACTGCTACTGCTGGAAGTTGCAAATACGCCGTTAATACAAAACCAAGTAGATAAAATACAGCTAATTTATTATCCCATAATAATTTCATCAACATCGCAAATCCAACTGCAGGTAATAATCCTCCAGCTGCACTTAAACCATTCATCACATTTTGTGGAATATTTTCGACAAACAATTCAACAGGACCACTACCAGCAACGATTCCAATAAATGAAATGGAAGAAATAATCAAGTAATAAATAATCCAAGTACCATAATGTAACGCTACAATCGTCTTTTGATTATTTTCTTTTGCTGCTTTATCTAATATAGGTGCAAACATATTCATAAAGACATTTTTTAAAAACATAACAACAAAAGCAGCTAACATCCCAATTGGAACAGCTAAAGTCAAAGCAGCTTTTTGTTCAATATTAGAAATAATTGCGAAAGTTGTTGCCAAGGTCGTTGCCGTAACTGGTTCAGCAGCGATGACACCACCAATATTTACATTTCCTAAGAAGATTGCTTCTAAAGAGGCCCCCATTAATATTCCGGTCTTCATATCCCCCATTAATATTCCGGTAACAAGTCCTACTACCAACGGACGTTCCATCATACTCTGCCCAGTCAGATAGTTCCCACCAAAACAAATGAATACTGCTAATGCAGCTAATAATCCATACACTACCATCTATGTTCCTCCTTTACTTTATTGCTTCTTTTAAATCTAGCTTTGCATTTGTCGGTAATACTTGATTGTAACTTTTTACATGTGTTAAATTCGCTAATCGACGTGCCGCTTCTAGCTCATTAGGATTTAGTTGCACGCTTGGAAAAATTATCTTTTTCGTACTTGGATCTGACTTATCAAATCTGCCTACATTTGCCACATTTACAGATTCGATATCTGTCACATTTTCTGCAATTTTTGTCGCATCACTTACACTATTAACAATGACAAAAATTCGTTTATCCTTTCCACGTGGGTCATTGAAAACCTTAATTGCATCATCTACACTACGAATTAATAATTTCATCCCATTAGGAACAGCCATTTTTAAAGTCATTTGCATAATTTCATTATTAGCCGCTTCATCATTAGCTACAACCATCAAGGGGGAATTTAACTCCTTTGTCCAAACTACCGCTACCTGCCCATGTATTAAACGGTCATCTACTCGAATTTGTGTAATCATAAAAAATACCTCCTAAAAAAATGCTTCTTCATCATTATTGGTTGTTAAATGAATGCTTCTAACAGCGGATTCAAGCAGTAACTCATCTATTTCTTGATCTGTTAGTATATCCTTATCACTAAAAATAATTGATAAAATAATAGCTAAATTCGTATTTGTGATAAGTTTAATATTTTGCTTTTGACTTTCTGCTAATATGCGAACAACATTTTGATTGACACTTCCACCAAATAAATCAGTGAAAATATATGCTGTTTCTGCTTCATCAACAGAAGAAATAAAGGATTCAACTTCTGGAAAATAATCGGAATCATCTACATACGCATTGATAACTGTGATTTCTTTTCCTTTATCCGCTAATATCTCTAATGCGCTTTGTAATCCCTTTGCAAAATATCCATGTGTTGCAATTAAATACTTTTTCTTCATTCCGTTCACCTCACTATAATATAAGCAATTCTCATGCCAAAAATCTGACAAACCAAACCCTTACTATATCGGTTCTTTTCACATATTTTCATGTGTTTAAACAGTTGAATGGATTCATAAATACAAAAAAACAGAAGAGTAAGTAACGCTATACTTCTCTCCTGTCTTATTTATTTGTTCATATTTTTAATTTTAATTAAACGCGTAATCTCAGAGCGTTCATTTTCTTCAAGTTTCATGCGAATGCGATAAATGGTTTGCTCTAATTGTGGAATGGTCATGTATTCCAAAGCATTCACCCGACGTCTAGTCTTTTCAATTTCCGTAGACATCAATTGACACGTTTTTTCGATTTCCGTTAATTCTAATAGCTTGGGTAGAATCGCGGTAAAATCATCAATCACCGTATCTAACTCTGCATTGGAATTCAAATAACCATATTCTAAAGGTGAAGAAAGCAAGTCATCATCATAGTCAAAATTCATAACCGGTACTTTGACGCTCATGATATTTTTTTCTAACACATCTAGACTCACTTCACTTGCTGGCAACATGAAAAGCTCTTCAATAAAGTTTTCATTAATGGCCGCATCAGCTAACATCAATTGGCGCATCGCTTCTTGTAGTTTTGCCTCGACTTCTTTACGCAATTGGTCATTTTTGCGGATAAGTAAGATAAATTGACGCATCAGTTCATCTTGTTTATCCTTTAATAATTTATGACCACGAGTAGCCGTTTGTAATTGCTTTTTGAGTCGAGTCAGCTCCATTCGCGTTGGATTGACATTTAACTCAGGCATGGATCTCACACCCCTTTAGTAGGTAGATATTCATCCAACATGTCGTCTTTGATCCGTTTTAATTCGGTACGTGGCAACATTGAAAGCAGTTCCCAACCTAAATCTAACGTATCAAAAATAGAACGATTGGTGCTAAATCCTTGGTTCACATATTCTTTTTCAAAACGATCAGCAAATTTTGCATAGATTTTATCCACATCAGATAAAGCTGAATCCCCTAATACTACCGCTAATTCCTTGGCTTGTTTTCCTTGGGCATAAGCTGAGAATAGTTGGTTCATCGTAGCTGCGTGGTCTTTACGCGTTTTGCCTTCCCCAGTCCCTTTATCTTTTAGACGAGATAATGAAGGTAATACATCAATTGGTGGTTGAATGCCACGTTTATATAAATCACGTGAAAGGATGATTTGGCCTTCTGTAATGTATCCTGTTAAGTCAGGGATTGGATGGGTCTTGTCTTCTTCTGGCATCGTTAAGATTGGAATTTGGGTCACGGAACCTTTCAAGCCACGAATACGCCCCGCACGTTCATATAAAGTCGCTAAGTTCGTATAAAGATAACCAGGATAGCCACGACGACCAGGGACTTCACGACGAGCAGCCGAAATTTCACGTAAGGCTTCACAGTAGTTCGTCATATCGGTCATGATAACTAAGACGTGCATGCCTTTTTCATAAGCGAGATATTCTGCTGCAGTAAGTGCCATACGTGGTGTCGCAATCCGTTCAATCGCAGGGTCATTGGCTAAATTCATAAAGATTACCGAACGATCAATCGCTCCTGTTTGACGGAAATCTTCCATGAAAAATTCAGCTTCTTCAAAAGTAATCCCAATCCCTGCAAAGACAACGGCAAAGTCATCATCGGTATTTAACACATTGGCTTGACGGGCGATTTGGGCAGCCAACTCTTTATGTGGTAAACCAGATGCTGAGAATACTGGTAATTTTTGACCACGAACCAAGGTATTTAAATGGTCAATAGCCGAAATCCCTGTTTGGATAAATTCATCCGGATAGTCACGAGCAACTGGGTTAATGACTTCCCCATTAATATCCATCATTTTTTCTGGCAAAATAGCCGGTCCGTTATCTTTTGGACGACCTAAACCATCAAACACACGGCCAATCATGTCTTCAGAAACCCCAAGCTCTAGCGGATGACCTAAAAAACGCACCGCAGAGTCTTTTAAGTTAATCCCACTTGTTCCTTCAAAGATTTGCACCAAAGCTTTATCTTCTTGTACTTCTAAGACTTGGCCGCGACGTAATTCACCATTTTGCAAGCGAACTTCGATAAGCTCTTCATATTTGACCCCTTGCACCCGATCGACAGCCATCAAAGGACCGACGACTTCACCGATTGTACGATATTCTTTAATCATTCGTCATTCCTCCTTGAGCCACAATTTGTTGCATGGTTTGCTTAATATCTTGATTAATTGCATCTAATTTTGCTAATTCTTCTTCAGGTACATATTTACTGCGGGCAATGCGATCTCGCAATTCCACTGTGCCATTCATAATTTCACTTAGATAAGCACCTAATTCTAAGGCACGTTTTCCTTCTGCGTTAAATGTTAAGATATTGTTTAACATCTTAAATTGTTTTTCTCGAGAAGTAAATGTATCGACGCCATCAAAAGCATTTTGTTGTAGGTAATCTTCACGAATCGATTTAGCCACTTGTAAGGTTAAGCGGTCTTTATCTGAAAGTGAATCAATCCCTACCAAACGCACAATTTCTTGTAATTGTGATTCTTCTTGTAATAGACTCATCCCTTCTGTCACTAATTCAGACCAATCAGCTTGTAACTGTTGATCTAAGAATTTACCAACTTCAGTGGAATAAAGTGAATAACTTTGTAACCAGTTAATGGATGGGAAGTGACGTTGTTGCGCTAATTGCGAATCTAATCCCCAGAACACTTTGACTACGCGTAAAGTATTTTGCGTCACGGGTTCAGAAATATCCCCACCTGATGGCGATACCGCTGAAATGGCAGTGATACTACCTTCACGTTGATCGCTACCTAAAGCAATCACACGTCCAGCACGTTCATAATATTCAGCCAAGCGAGAACCAAGGTAAGCTGGATAACCTTCATCCCCAGGCATCTCTTCTAAACGGCCACTCATTTCACGCAATGCTTCAGCCCAACGAGAAGTAGAATCAGCCATAATCGCCACATTATATCCCATATCACGGAAATATTCAGCAATCGTAATTCCGGTATAGATAGAAGCTTCACGGGCTGCTACCGGCATATTTGAGGTATTGGCAATCAAAATGGTTCTTTCCATTAAGGATTCACCTGTATTTGGATCAATTAATTCAGGAAATTCATTTAATACATCGGTCATTTCGTTTCCACGTTCCCCACAACCAACATATACCACAATATCCACATCGGCCCATTTGGCAATTTGGTGTTGAACCACGGTCTTCCCTGCACCAAATGGACCCGGAACTGCCGCAGCCCCACCTTTTGTGACTGGGAAGAAAGTATCGATGACACGTTGTCCTGTAATCATTGGCGCATCAGGATTTAATTTTTCTTTAACTGGACGCGCTTTACGAACAGGCCATTTTTGAAGCATCGTTAATTCGCGTGGTCCTTGTGCAGTTTCCACTACGTAAATCACTTCATCAATGGTAAATTCGCCAGCCTTAATTTCGGTAATTGTACCTTCTACACCTTTAGGCACCATGATTTTATGAACGACAATTTTTGTTTCGTCTACTGTTCCCACGACATCGCCACTCACTACGGTATCTCCTACAGCGACACAAGGATTAAATTGCCATTTTTTCTCATGGTCTAACGCAGGTAATTGTACGCCACGGCCTAAGAAATTACTTTGAGTGACTTCCATAAATGTATCTAATGGACGTTGAATCCCATCAAACATTTGTGACACAATTCCTGGTGCTAACTCAACGGATAAAGCTTCTCCGGTACTTTTTACTACTTCTCCTGGTCCGATACCAGAAGTTTCTTCATATACTTGAATAGAAGCGACATCGCCACGCATTTCAATAATTTCGCCAATAACGCCTAAGTCACCGACATAACAAATATCTTGAATACTTGCATGTGACATATTTTCAGCCATTACTAACGGACCTGAAACTTTAATGATTTTTCCTTCTTGCAAAATCGCTACCTCCTAATTTTTTATTGATGGTGTTCTTATCTACTCCACGGCGTTTAGCAGCTAGACATTGTGAA
>CAMMST010000015.1:0-47527 GCA_946499615.1 Enterococcus cecorum
GCAGAAATCGAAGGAACTGGAAGTTCTATCGGCGGAAACTATGGCGATACAATCAGCTATAGTACTCAACCAACAATTGACGAATTGCTTAAGAAAGGTTATGAGTTAGTTTCAGATGGCTTTACAGGCAAAGCTGGAGAAGTATTCGGAGACGATAATAAAGGTCAAACTTACGATGTGGTCTTGAAACATGGTATCACTGAATACACACCAGAAAATCCAGGTAACCCAGATACACCAATCAACCCAGAAGATCCAGATGGACCAAAAGTCCCAGGAGATGCGGCACGAGAAAATCTAGCCAAAGATGCATCACAAACCATTCACTACACAGGAGCGGGAGAAAACACCCCAGCGGATAATGTGATTCCCGTGAAAGATGCGTTTACTCGAAGCATTAAAGTAGATAAAGTCACGGGTGCAATCATCGAGCGTAAAGATTGGACACCGAAAGAACATGCCTTTGAAACAGTCGCTACACCAGAAGTGGTGAACTACTATGCGAATAAGGATAAAGCTGGAGGTTTAACTGCGACCGTTGACAATCCAAACGTGGTGGAAGATGTTGTTTATGCACCAAAAGAAGGAACATTAACCGTCCGCTACCTAGACCAAGATAAGGATATGACTGAAATCGAAGGAACTGGAAGTTCTATCGGCGGAAACTATGGCGATACAATCAACTATAGTACCCAACCAACAATTGATGAATTACTTAAGAAAGGTTATGAGTTAGTTTCAGATGGCTTTACTGGACATGCTGGGGATACTTTCAATGATGAAAACAAGGGTAAAACTTATGATGTAATCTTGAAACATGGTGTGGATGAATATACTCCTGATAAACCAGGAACACCGGGTACACCAATTAATCCGGATGATCCACATGGGCCAAAAGTACCAGAAGATGCGGCAAGAGAAAACCTAGCCAAAGATGCATCACAAACGATTTACTACTCTGGTGCAGGTGATAAGACGCCGGCTAATCACGTAACTTATGTGAAAGATGCCTTTACTCGAAGCATCAAAGTGGATAAGGTAACGGGTGAAATTGTGGAACGAACAGAGTGGCAACCAGGAAATCATGTGTTTGATCAAGTAGTTACACCTGAAATCGCTAAATATACAGCAGATAAGGTGCAAGCTGGTGGACTAGTTGCAACGGTTGAAAATCCAGATGTGGTAGATCACGTTGAATACGTACAAAATAGTGTACCGACACCACCTAGATTACCAAATACAGGAGGAAATCCAACGCCTCAACCGCAACCACAGCCAACGCCACAACGAGTGGTACAAGAAACACCAAGAAGATCCAGTCGACACTTACCGAAAACTGGTAGCAAGGCAAATACAACTGCTGCAGGATTAGCGACAGTAAGTATGGCAGGATTACTTGGATTAATATCTAAACGACGCCGCAAGGAAGATTAACTCCCTCATATATTCCCTAAAAAACGCATGACTCGAAGTGAATGAGTCATGCGTTTTACTTTGGATTAGATATATTTTTCTGTTAATTCCATGAAGGTTGTGATGTCTTTTAGAACCATATCGATACCTGCTTGCCAGAAAGTTGCTTGGTGTAAGTCGGTATCTAGGTGTTTTTTCGCTAATTCTTCAGTCGTCATACTTGCTGTATCACGAAGTAAAGCAATATATTGATCTTCAAAACCATCTGCATGTTGGCTAGCTTTGGCATAAATTCCTAAGCTGAATAAGTAACCAAATGTGTATGGGAAGTTATAAAATGGTACTTCATCGATAAAGAAGTGTAGTTTAGCTGCCCAGAAATGTGGGTGATAGCTGCCTAAACCATTGATATAAGCTTCTTTTTGTGCTTCGACCATTAGACGTGTAATTTCATCCGTTGCTACCAAGCCTTTTTGACGTGCTGCATAGAAGTTGCTCTCAAAGATGAAGCGTGCGTGAATGTTCATAAACATCGCAATTGCATTTTGTAATTTCACATCTAGCAAGTTGATTTTTTCTTCATCCGTTTTGGCTTCTTTTAAGGTTGCATCTGCCACGATTAATTCTGCAAAAGTACTTGCCGTTTCAGCAACGTTCATTGCATAGTCTTGGTTTAAAGTAGGTAAATCCCACATGACATGGCTATGGAAAGCATGTCCTAATTCGTGCGCCAAGGTGGAAACTTCATTGACTGATTCACCATAAGTCATAAAGATACGAGATTCTTGTGACTTAGGTAGACTTGTACAATAACCACCAGGACGTTTACCAGGGCGATCTTCTGCTTCAATCCAAGCTTTATCAAAGGCCATTTGTGCAAATTCAGACATTTTAGGTGAGAATTTCTTAAAGTTTTCCACGATGAAATCTGCGGCTTGATCAAAAGTATAGCGACGTTCTTCAAAATTTCCTAAAACAATCGGTGCATCTTGGTCTTGCCAATCCATTTTATCTTTACCGAACAATTGTGCTTTACGTGTCAAGAAGTCGATAATTGGTTGTTTATTTTTTTGGATTGTTCCCCACATCATGTCTAGCGTTTCTTTATCCAAGCGGTTGTATTCCAAAGGTTGTTTCAAGAAATCATCGACACCGTGTAATTTGTAGTTATTTAAACGGAAGCCATCCAGGTGATTTAAAGTATCCGCAAAAATATCTGCTTTTTCGCTCCAAGCTTTTTCCCATTTTTTGAATAATTCTTGACGGACTGCTTTATCTTGGCTAGACATCATGGTGTTGAAGGCTTGACCAGCTGAAAGCATTTCGCCGTTAAATGGAATTTGGATACTTGCAACGATGGTGTCATAGTGTTGACTCCAAGCACTTTGACCATCTAGTGCCAAGGTATTGATAATATTTTCAGATTGTTCATCTAATAATTCTTGGCCATCTCTGCGCATTTCAGATAGTCGGAAAGCAATTTGACTAAAGTGTGTCATTAAGTTTTGCCACTCTTCTTCGCTGTAGCTAGCAAATTTCTTATTTAAAATTGTTGTGGCTAGTTGAAAAGCAGGAAGATTGCTGTATAGCTGACCTGTTAATAATTTGGCTTGTTGGTCGTGAATGTTTGCAGAGTTTAAAGCTTCGATAAATGAGCCACATTCAGTAAAACTTTTTTGGATTTCCTCGTGAATAGCTAAAATTTCCTTTAATTCAGTTACTTGCTGAGTAGTATTTGGTGTGAAAGCTTCGACAAGTTGGTGAAATGCGTTGATTTTGGTAGATAATTCATTCAATTCTTGTCGCAGTGTTTCAGAGCTACTTCCTCCAGCGAAAATAGAATCTAAATCCCAGTTAATGGCATACTTCATTAAAATCATCCTCTCAAATTTATGAAATCATTCTCATTATAATGTTGATTTCATGAAATTTCTAGCAAAAGTTGTTTTTAGGGAAGAGATATAGTTGTTAAAGTTGTCGGAAAAGTGTATCTGGCAGGAATAAGTGTGGGTGCCGCTTCAATTGTATAACAGATAGAATTTTTGTTAGTGTCTACTTTGTAAACTTATGGAAAGGGTATCGTTTTATAAAGATTAAAAAAAGATGATAAAAACGACTGACATACCACGCGTTATATTAACGGTTGTAATTCGGTTGTTTGAGCGTTGTGTTCTTTTATATTTTGGAAAGTGAGATATTTGGAAATATGAAGCTTATATTACTTAGGTTTTTGAATGGATTTACGAGAGGTTGGTTCTAATTTTGAGTTTTGCATGTTTATGTTAAATAATTTGTTTGTTTTTTGTTGAGTGTATACTAATAATTTGGTTAAGAAAATTCTAATTTGCGTTTTTGGTATAGTTATTTTATGAGAAACTGTAAATAAGAGGCGTTCATTACTTCAAATTCAGTTCGTTGAAAATTTAATAACTGACAAGGGCCAATAGAAGCGGATGTGTCCACTGTAAACGATAGGGTAGTGGCAGAAAATGATTGTTCAAAGAAAGATATACCGTTTTATCAGAAATTGATACGATAAAAAGTTTACCTCAATCAGGTTCAGAAGTTGGCTAGGCTGGACCTTACTAGTGTTCTGTATAAGCATTTATGTGGCAAATACTCATTTTCGCTCTTACAGAGAAGAAAATCAATAGCAAATCATAAATATCCTTACGAGTCAATTGATATTGATTCGTAAGGTTTTCTTGGTTTTTAACACAAATAACAATAATTGGAGGTGTTGGCGATAAGAAAGATACATGAAAAAGATAAATTTATTGAAGCGGCCTATCGAATTGTCAGCCGCTATGGTTTTGAAGAATTAACCGTAAAAAGATTGTCGACCTATTTGCAAATTTCAACACAGCCAATTTACTTAAATTTTCAGGGGATTCAAGAGGTTAAAGATGAGGTCATTAAGCGAATGTATAAAGAAACCGTTTATTCTATGAGAACGAATATCAAGAAAGAAGATCTTTTACATTCGGCGGTTGTCCAGTTAGTAGAATATTATCTAGCGAATCCAAATATTTATCAAGCTTGTTGGTTAGATGTTAATGGCAATCCAGTTTTGACCTACCAGTTGTTTGAAAATATATTTATCAGTAGGTTGCTGACAAATGAGGGGTTTAACGAATTAACGGAAGACCATAAAAAACAGCTATTTCGCAGGATTATCTTTGTTCTTTTAGGTATGATGCAGTATGTCATTATTCAAACAGCGTCGTCTGAAGAGGAAATTGAGCAATTGTGTGCCAAGATGTTGGAGGATTTGCTACCGGAACATAATATATTGTAGGTTAAGAACCTGACGAGTGGTATCCACATTCGTTGGGTTATTTTTTTGCAAGGCTGTTGTTGACTTAGTTTGTAACAGCATCTTGGTTGTAATGTATTTTAAATTTGTATCATGGACAAGATTCAGTAGATGTAGTAAATAGCAGATTATAGAAAAATAAGAGGGGATAAGAGCTCCATAACCCTATTTTATGAGGAGGAAATTGATGAAAAAACAAATTAATTTACTAGAGGCGATTTCCATTGGGATTGGCGGAATGGTTGGTGGTGGCATATTTGCGGTATTAGGTTTGGCGGTAACATTAGCGAAAGGGAGCACCCCTATTGCTTTTTTGTTAGCGGGGGCGATTGCTTTGATGACCGCTTATAGTTATGTCCACTTAACCAAAGCATATCCAAGCAATGGTGGGACTGTTCGTTTTATTAATGAAGGTTTTGGCGTAAATTTGTTTAGTGGTAGTTTAAATAATTTGCTATGGATTAGTTATATTATCATGTTATCGTTATATGCCAGTGCGTTTGGTTCTTATGCGCCCAACCTTTTCAAGATAACAGGAACGTCATTAGATTTTCATATTTATGCTAGTGCAATTGTCATTTTTTCAACATTTATTAACTATTATAGCATCCGTCTTGTAGGACTAGTCGAATCTTATGCAGTGATTATTAAATTGATTATTTTACTAGGCTTTGTCTTACTGGGGGTATATGGCTTATTTACAAATCCGAATGTTGTACAGTTGAGTCCTAAGTATTGGGAAAACCCTATCCAGCTTTTTGCAGGGGGGATGGTGATTTTTGTTGCATATGAGGGTTTTGAACTTATTGCGAATGCGGCATTGAATATTGTCAATCCGCAGAAAAATATTGCCAAAGCGTATTATATTTCAGTTATTTTTGTTATAGCACTATATATCATTATTGCGATTGTAACTGTTGGTTCACTGCCTTTTGAACAAATTGCCAAGGCACAAGATTATGCCCTTGCACAAGCTGCTAAACCATTTTTAGGGCATCTTGGTTTTGTCGTTATCACGATTGCTGCTTTAATTTCGACTTTTTCTGCGATTAATGCGTCTATCTACGGTGGAGGGCAAGTGAATTACGACATTGCGGAAGAAAAAGAACTACCAAAAGGCTTTTTACATCAATTTTCGCATCAACCCATTGGCCTATTGATTACGTCCGTTGCGACCTTGGTTTTGGTGAATACTTTGCAATTATCCGTCATTTCAACGACAGGGAGTATCGGATTTTTAATTATCTTTGGTATGGTTAATTTGGCAGCCTTTCGATTATCGCAGCAAATTCATGCGAGAAAGTGGCTGACTGGATTAGCGGCAATTGCGTGTTTTGTAGCGACAGGGGTGTTGATTATTCAGCAATATCAGGCACAACCACTAGGGATTTATGTCGCAATGTTGATTATGGTTGCATGTATGGGTTTAGAATATTTGAATTTACAATTACAAAAACGTAAATAAACAACCTACTCGGCTAAATGAGTCAGCGTTTGTCTCTTATCGTTAGCTAAAATGGTACGGTACTTCGTGTGCGGCATAGCTTCTCGTCTTTTATAAATGTCAGATAAAATAAACCACTCACCCTTTTCTCTAAACAAGCAGAGAAAAGGGTTTTAATGTTACCATTCTGCATTGTCCATCAAGTCAATGGGTGATCATTAAGTCCGTACATTCCTTGAGATTGAAGATGAAAGGCTCAATTTGACATATGGTTTTGGGGGCGACATTAGCAGTATTTTCATCCATTAAAATAATTTTCTTCTTTCGCAATAACCCTCTTGCCAATGCCAATCGTTTCTTTTGACCGCCCGACAGATTATCCCCGTGCTCAGTAAGTAGACAATAGCTCTTTGAATTTAGCCAAACTAGCTTGTTGTAAGGATTGTTGTAAAGTATCTTCGCTAAAATCTTCGCTTATTAGATCGCCTGAATGTTTGACTATCAGAATTTGAAGCGTTGAATGCGAATTTGAAACAAGAAACACAGGATTCCTTTTTAGAAAAATATAGGTATGCTGCGAATAATGATAATTTGATTATACTCAATCAACTGCTGGCTGATGAAAAGCAATATTATCAACAAAGTGCGAATATCCGTCATTTGTACAATCAACTCATTTTAAAACAATATATTCATAATATGACGCATTTGCCCGATAACCAAGAAGATAGTAAAGTTTTGAAAAATCGACCTGATAATGCCTATGATGCACCAATGATTTTAAAATTGACTCGGGGAACAATCATAACTTTTGAGCGCTGTTTAGTATAAAAATGCTTGAAAAGGACCAAACATAGTCAATTGATTGAACAAGATTAAAAATTGGTTGGGTAAATTTTCGTCCAATTGGTTGTAGGGGAATGGTTAAAAATAGGTATAATAAAAGAAAAGAAGTGAGGTGTGGGGATGAAGCGGTGTTTATTAACCATTGGCGGGCTAGATGTGCTCGGCGGTGGCGGTATTGGTACAGATATGAAAACGATGGAGCATTACGGCTTCTTTTCGTTGAGCGTGATTAGTCTAGTGGCCGGTATAGAGCAAGGAGAATTTGTTTTTCACGAAATGGACATTGCAACCTTTGAGATGCAACTGGCTACGATTGCGCAAAATTTTCAAAATCGATTGGCGGGCATTAAGATTGGACTGCTAGCAAATCCTGAACAAATAAAAGCAGTTTATCAATTTTGTCAGCCGTTTATTGGAAAAATTCCGATTGTCATTGATCCGGTGTTGGCTTTTAAGGAAACTGCTCAACAAGCGAATCAAGACTATCTTGCTGCTTTACAACCCTTATTGGCAATTGCGACTATCCTTACGCCGAATTTGCCAGAAGTTTGTTTATTATTGGACGAAAAGATTCCTGATAATATGGATAGTGTGCAGAATTTGGCGCAACGTTTGCAAGCGCGATTTCAGTGTGCGGTTTACTTGAAAGTTGGCGCGCGTTTGTCAGGCAATCAAGCAGTGGACTTTTTGGCTTTGGATGATGTGGTCCATGTTTTACAGGCACCCAAAATCAAGCAGGCAACGATTAATGGTGCGGGTTGCTGTTTATCCAGTGCGCTGTGTGGAGCGTTGGCACAAAATCATTCGCTTCTTGGAGCCAGTCAGGAAGCTAAAAAATATGTGTATCAGGCCATTCAAGCTGGACTTTTTGTCACAGAGGAAAGTGGCAATGTTTGGCCGCAAATAAAAGGAAATTAGGTGAAGAAAATGAAAGTAAAAAGATTAGCGCAATTGGCGATGATGACCGCTTTGACCGTCGCCTTATCAATGATGGTGATTATTCCAATACCTGCGACAAAAGGAATTGTGACATTGTGTGAAGTGGGCATTTATTTGAGTGCTTGTTTATTTGGTGGCACAGGTGGTTTGATTGTGGGAAGTTTAAGTGGTGGGCTTATTGACTTGTTATCAGGGTATCCACAGTGGATGATTTTTTCTTTTGTGATTCATGGACTTCAAGGATATATTGCCGGTCAACTCTTTCATAGTGGTATACCCTTTGCCAAAGTTTGGAGCTTACTTTTAGCTAGTGTGTGGATGATTGTTGGGTATTTTTTTGCGACCAGTCTGCTTTATACATGGCCAGCAGGGATTGCCTCGATTCCAGGAAATATCGTTCAGACGGCATTTGGAATGGGTGTGACCTATTTGAGCTATGGAGCGATTTCGCGCAGTAAGAAAATGCTACATCTGGGGGTAAAGTAAATGATTGAAAAAGAACAATTAATCCGTGATTTAACGACGATTACGCAAGAGGTTTTGGCTAAAGCACAGCTAAAAGCCGGAGATATTTTTGTCTTGGGTTGTTCCACTAGTGAAATTGCTGGTGGCGTGATTGGCAAAAATTCGAGTCAAGAGATTGGAGAATGGGTCGTTGAAACTTTACTTGCGATTTTGTCTGAGCAGCAAATTTTTCTAGCAGTCCAAGGGTGTGAACATTTAAATCGTGCTTTGGTTGTGGAAAGAGCCGCGCAAGAACGTTACAATCTAGAAGAAGTTGCCGTTGTCCCTCAGTTACATGCAGGTGGTGCTTGTAGTGTGGCTGCTTTTCGCTATTTTAACGAACCCGTCGAAGTGGAGCATCTCGTGGCCAAAGCAGGAATCGATTTAGGAGATACCTCAATTGGCATGCATATCAAACACGTCCAAGTACCGATTCGCCCAAGCATCCGCGAACTTGGCGGTGCACACGTAACTGCCCTTTATAGCCGACCAAAATACATCGGCGGCCCACGCGCAAAATATGAATAAAGGTTGTGAAGCAGCTCGTCCAGACATGAAGAAATTCGTGTGTTTACCTACCGCTGAGAAAATCGGATGAAAGGAGATTTTCTCGAGCGGAAGGGCGAATTTCACAATGTCTAGCTGCTGAACACCGTAAATAAAGGTTGTGAAGCGACTTGCTCAGCCACGAGCGGATAAGGTTGTCCAGAACGTCGGGAAAGTCCGCTCTACTTCAAAAGATATCGACTATTCAAAAGTTGTCATTCATGTTAAGCTAGAAAAAGAAAAGAAGTGGCATAGTACCTCTTCATAAAAAATGACAGAAGTAGAGGACAAAGATGTTTAAACAATCTAGAAAAAATGGGAACTTTTATCTTATTATTACGTTAATCATGATGGCAATCTTATTTTACAGTTCATCGCAGACTTATGAGCAACAATCTCAAATCCCCTTGCTGACCAAACTATTAAAAGACGAGCCGCTACGTGATTGGCTGAGTAAGATTTCTTTTGATTATGCCGGTTCAACCGTGAGTATTGCACATTCGGGTTATTTTCATTTTGTGGAATTTTTTATTCGCAAAGCTGCGCACTTTACCACTTACTTTATTTTAGGTGGGAGTTTATTTTTAGGATTAAGCGCGAAATTAAATCTTGCTTGGCTGTGTGCCCCGGTTAGTGTTTTTGCGGCTCTAGGTTATGCGGCCAGCGATGAGTTTCACCAAATGTTAACCGGTGGACGGACACCATTATTCCAAGATGTGATGCTAGATGGTGCTGGTGCTTTATGTGCCGTAGTAATTGTATTGTTGTTTCGTGCATGGAAGAAAAGATAGCAAACTTTAAGCCCTTATCTTTGAAGTAAAGTCAGAGATAAGGGCTTATTTTATAGTTCAATGATTTGGTCGCATCGTTCTTTTAAGGCAGTCTCAAGATGGTGTGTAATCATTAAGACCGTACAATCTTTGAGACTAAAAATAAATTGCTCGATTTCTCTTGCTGTTTTTGTATCGATGTTGGCTGTACTTTCATCTAGCAGAATGATTTTCTTCTTGCGTAAGAGTCCCCGAGCAAGTGCTAGTCGTTGCTTTTGTCCGCCAGAGAGATTATCACCATGTTCAGTTAATTCGTAATCTAATTTGTGACGAAACTCAGCTAATCCAGCATGAATGAGTGCTTGGTGTAACTGCTTTTCGGTAAACGACTCACCTAAGCAGAGATTATCTTTAAGGGTCCCACTAAAGACATAGGGATTTTGTTCGATATACAGTATTTGTGTGCGCAAAGTCTGCTCCTCTAAGCTTTGATAATCCTTGCTACCAAGAAATATTTCACCAGTGGTCGGTGTTAGTAGGCCAATAATCAGTTGAAAAAGTGTCGATTTACCTTTCCCACTGGCCCCGATAATGGCATATTTTTTTCCGGATTCAAAAGTATAGTTTAAGTTGGAAAATAATGCTTGCGGGCTACCTGGATATTGAAATGAGACGTCTTTAAAACGGATTTCATATTCATCTATTTCCTGATTTGTTGGTAATTCTTGAGAGGAATAAGCGTCAAAATAATGATTCTTTTCAAAGATTGGTTCTACACTGCGGATGGCTGCGAGATATTGGCTCATATTGCCTGCAGTATTAAAGACAATGGTGGCTAAACTCAATACAGTTGTCACCGCACCAATACTAATTTCTTGATGAAGTGCAAAATATCCAGCTAAGGCGATGGCGGTAATCTGTCCACAAATGTTGCCAAACCCACCAAGCACAATCACTTTCGCCATGAGAAACATTTGATTATTTTTGGCATGGCGAACGAGGTCATAAGCACGAACTAAACGTTGACGCAAAAAATCTAGACTTTGAAATAGATAAAACGTTGAAAATCCAGCTAAGGCTTCAGTGGCAAGTTGGTTGGCTTGCTCATTTTGGTTGGCATAGGCTAAGGCAAGGTGTTTGAGTTTGTTATCTAGTAGTTTTGGTAATTGTAATAAAATCACCAGTTGCACACCTACAACGATAAATACTAACCAGTGAATCAGTAATAGCGAACTTAACGCAAAGAACAGGCTGATAAGGTTAGCAAGTAGTTCATAGACGTTCATGATTCCTTGCTGCTCAAGTTGTAAAATATCATTACTCAGTTTAGAAACATGACTTCCAATTGCCGTTTGCTTAAATTGCTTCGGTGTTTGGTGCACTATCTGTAAGATGATACGTTCTCTCAAAAATAGAACCATTTTAGCAACTAATTGGCTAGAGTAGTTAATTTGAACGTATTTTATAAACAAAAAAGTAAGGTAGCTTAGAATTAAAATCAAACACCCACGATAAAAATGAAGGGAACTTTGAGCAATAATTCCATTGACTATCCATGAATAACTAAAACTGGCGATAGTGGTACAAGCACTAGCACCAATCATAATCACCAAAACCAAAGTATTTTCTTTCCAAAAAGTTTGTAGTAATTGCTTCATGTAGTTGACGACTCCTTTAGTAAAAGATATGATGGATAAAAAATATCATAAAGGTAAACGAGATAGGTGAAATGTTTCCTATAGGTTAAAAGGAGGTGGCGATGGAACAATTTGGGCCGATGATTCGAGAACTTCGATTATCAAAAGGACTGACCTTAAATGAATTAGCGAAAGACATTGTTTCCGTGCCGTTTTTGTCAAAGTATGAGCGTGGGGGAAGTGATATTTCTGTGGCGCATTTTTTTCAATTGACGGATCGCTTAAATGTGCGATTTTCAGAATTTGAAGTGGCTAATTTGGTCAGCGAACAGGAAAAACAAGATGCTTTTTTAGAAAAATATAGTTATGCAGTCAATAATGATAATATTATTTTACTTCGTCAACTATTGACGGATGAAAAGCAGTATTATCAGCAAAATAGCAATATTCGTCATGTACACAATCAAATCATCCTCAAGCAGTATATTCATAATTTAGGTCAACTTCCTTATGACCAAGAAGGAATCAAAGTGATTAAAGATTATTTGATGAAAGTAGAAGACTGGCATCTATATGAGATTGAGTTGTTTGGAAATAGTATTTTCTTTTTACCGTTAGCTACAAGTGAATTTTTAGTGAAAACAGCGATTAAAAAAACTTATTTAATGGACAAGATTAGTAACAATAAGCATGTCTTAGCCCAAGTGATCGCAAATGTGATTACACGTATGATTGAATCAGAGGAAATATTAAAAGCTCAAAAATTGATTGAGTTAGCGAAGAAACAACTAACGAATACGAATTTTTACTATGAAAAGAATTATTTACACTTTTTTGAAGGATATTGTCTTTTAAAATCAGGCAAAGAGTTAGGAAAAAAGTACTGTGAACAAGCGCTTGAGGTAATGAAAATATTGGAAGATTATGAATTGGCCAATCACCTAACTATTTATCTCAATAAACACGGATTTAAACTATAGGAAAAACAGGTCAGAATGCATGCTGTTTCTGGCCTGTTTGCTAATATTTTATTTTTCGCTGGTAAAGGTTGCTTCGAATACTTCGCCAATCAATTGTACTCTGATAAGATGATAGGTGTGGTTTGCTTGTGTAATCGTTTTAGGAATAGCTTTGAGATCCGTGTATTTTTCGGTCCATTCGTCTTTTGCTTGCGTGTGATCAGTTTCAGGAATAAAGGTGGCTTCTAGTTGTTTCTCTTTTTTTACATTAACGGATAATAATTGCCACGTTTTCTTTTCCTCTGTTAAGGTTTTAGGAATATCACTTAGACTTTGATACGTTTTGCTGATTGTTTGCGTGGTAGCTTGTTGCGTACTGGTTGTTGTCGAATTACTCAGGGCAGTACTTAAACTTGTCTTTTGGGTGCTTTCATGAGTTTCAGCAGATTTACTGGCAGTACTTTGGCAGCCTGCAAGTATAAAAAGTAAACCAATCGATACTAGGAATCTTAGAAATTGACGCATACCAATCACCTCTTGAATTGTCAGAATATTTATATAATTAATTGTAGCACATCATGAAAAAAAAGTAAATCAACATTGGTAGCGAATTCTAAAAAAAGAGCCACTCCACTTAGAGCAGCTCTCTATACGATTATTTACTTTTTTCTGTTAAGTCACTTAGCCAACGAGTCAAGAACTGACCCTTAAAACCAAGCGCACCTAAAACGAAGACAACAACGACAATTTTCAATACATCTAACCACATAAAATCGCCTCCATTTCTTACCCTCATTATATCATGAAAAGGGCGGCTAGGATAGTAATTTCACTACTAATTGGGCGAAATCAGAATCGGCATTAAAGGGTGGCAAATAGTAAAAATGTTGGCCGCCAGCTTGTAAAAAGTACGCCTTATTTTCTTCTTCAAGTTCTTCAATGGTTTCCAGACAGTCCACGACAAATCCTGGCGCTACGACTAAGAGATTTTTGATTCCTTGTGTCGGTAGTTCTTTCATCAGGGCATCAGTTGCCGGAGTGAGCCATTTTCCGGGACCAAATTTGGATTGGAAACTTTCAAAATACTGAATAGGACCGACTTTTGCCATGATTTCTTGCGTGGTGCTATGACATTCATCTGGATAAGTGTCACCTTTTTGTACATAGCTTTCAGGCAAACCATGATAAGAAAACAAAATGGCATCCACCTGATGATGGGTCAGGAAGTTTTTGATTTTTTCTACAAAATAGCGAATATAATCGGGGTGATCATAGTAAGAGCGAATAAATCGCGTGGTAACAATTTTCTCACTCCCTTTAAAATAATTCATTACGCTATCAAACACCGAACCGACCGTGGTACCAGAATATTGCGGATACATCGGTACAATCGTCAAGTCCGTCACCTTTTTGGCCAACATGGCATCTAAGGCGTCTTCAATACTTGGCTCGCTATAACTCATGGCAAAACCAACCTCATAATCAGGTAAGAGTTGCGCTAAGTGTTCTTTTTGCGCTTGTGTATAATGAAGTAATGGAAAACCTTGGTCTGTATAGATTTGTTGATATAATTGCGCTGATTTTTTGGGACGCGTCTGTAAAATAATACCATTTAAAAGCGGCAACCAAAACCAACGCGGCATTTGAATCACTCGTGGATCACTTAAAAATTTCTTTAAATACTTTTTTACATCTTTCACCTCAGGGCTTTTAGGGGTCCCAAGATTGATGATGAGTACACCTTTTTTCAAATTATTCACCTTTTCTACAATTGAATTACTGGACATAACAAAGAAATTATAGCATAATTTTGTTATAAATAAAGCGAGGTGTCCGATATGGCGGAAAAGAAACAACGGAAGCTAGGCTCTATGATTCTAAATATCCTGACAGTTGTTTTATTAGTTGTGGGCTTGGTTTTAGTTTTTAATAAGCCGATTCAAAAATATTTACTCCATCAAAAAACCAACAGCTATCAGGTAACGAAATTAGATAAAAAACAAGTGAAAGCCAATGAAAATGCTCAGGCAACTTTTGACTTTGATCAGGTCGAGCCGATTAGTTTAGAAGCAATTATGAAAAACCAAGTAAGTGCTAAAGATTTGCCGGTGATTGGTGGGATTGCCATTCCAAGTGTGAAAGTGAATTTACCAATATTTAAAGGACTAGCTAATGAAGTTTTGCTTTACGGGGCTGGGACGACAAGCGAGCAACAGAAGATGGGCGAGGGAAATTATGGCCTTGCTTCTCATCGGATGTTTGATGATAGCTTGTTATTTACCCCACTTGATCATGTGAAAGTGGGCGACAAAATTTATTTGACCGATTTATCTAAAATTTATGTCTACCAAGCGATTAACAATCAGCGCGTTTCTCCTGATAGGGTGGATTTGCTAGATGTAGTGCCAGGAAAACGCTTGGTAACACTGGTGACTTGTGGTGAAATGAGCGGGGAAACCAGACGTGTCATTCAAGGCGAATTAAAAGAAATTGTTGATTTTGACCATGGAACCAAAGCAATGAAAGAATCCTTTGAGATGAATAGCAACCACTAAAATGAAAAAAAGATTGACTTATGATGAGAATTGAGTTATAACAAAGTCGTAAATACGAGCGCTAAGTTAGCTGCTCCAAAAAGAAAGGACTGTTGTGCATTGGCTACTTTTGCTAAAAACAAGATAGATGCGTTATTAAACATAGAGTTTTGCACCATCAAGTTTAGCAATCGTAGTAGGAAAGCCCAATAGCTGCAGTCATCATCCTATATATTTGCATGCAAAGATACTTACTCTTGTTGTTTAATAACAAAAGTAAGTATCTTTTTTATATTAAGGATGTGAAGCGACTTGGTCAGCCACGAGCGTATAAGTTTGTCCAGAACGTCGGGAAAGTCCGAGAAGTAAAGACTTTCCCAGACGAGCTGGCTTATACGCCGAAGTGGCTAGTCGCTGAACACAGATTTAGGTCGTGAAGCAGCTCGGAAAGCCTCGAAGAAATTCGTGTGCTTACCTTCCGTTGAGAAAATCGGATGAAAGGAGATTTTCTCAAACGGGAGGGCGAATTTCACAATGTCTAGCTGCTGAACGCCGATATTAAGGATGTGAGGTGGGTCGGTCAGCTCCAAGCAGCTTGGTTATAAAAAATGCATTCGTTCAGAAAATATACGAGGAGGGATGTTTATGTTGCAGTTTCAAAACTTAACCTTAATCCATCAAAAAGACCAATTTCGTTTGGTAGATGGCTTAACAGGCGTGGTTCATGCGGGGGATAAAGTCGCTATTATCGGAGAAGAAGGAACCGGTAAATCATCGTTACTTAAGTGGCTTTGTCGCTGCCCTGAAGTCAATGATTATTTAGAAGCGCAAGGCAGTTATCAATGTACCTTTCAGCAAATTGGGTATTTGCCGCAATTTTTACCTAGCAAAGATGAACCATTAAGTGTTTATGATTTTTTATTTCATGATTTAGATGCCAATGAAATTGATTATTCCTACTTAGCAAAGTTGGCGAGTGATTTTCAATTGGACCAAGATTTCCTATACTCAAACCAAAAGATGGGTACACTTTCTGGTGGTCAAAAAATCAAAATCCAACTAATGAAAATTCTGTTGCATCATCCGGATATATTGTTATTGGATGAACCTTCGAATGATTTAGATTATGAAAGTATCCAGTGGTTAGAACACTTTATTCGAACGAGTGATTTAGCAATACTTTATATTTCGCATGATGTAGTGTTATTAAAAAATACCGCGACAAGTATTCTTCATCTGGAAAAAATTATGCATCAACAACGTGCGGTCGTTCATTTTGTCAAAGAAGATTATCAAACTTATATTGAACAAAGAAAAAGTGCGGCAGATAAACAGTTGCAAATCGCTCTCAAGCAACGAAGCGAAGATAAAAAACGTAATGCTCAACTCCAGCAGGTCAAGCAAAAGGTCCAACATCAATTGCGAACCACTAAGTTGGATACGCAGGGGCGATTATTAGCGAAAAAAATGGCGAATTTAAAATCTCGTGAAAAACGGTTTGAAAAAGAGCGCGCTCAATTTGCCGAAATGCCGCAACAAGAAGAAGTGATTGGTTTAAAATGGCAGACTGTTCAAGCGGTGCCTTCCAGCAAACCGCTCATTCACTTAGAAAAGTCTCAGCTGAAAATTGCAGATAAAATATTGGTTGAACCGCTAGATTTTACATTTTTTGGTCAAGAAAAAGTAGGTATCGTGGGTAATAACGGGATTGGTAAGAGCCTATTCTTACACAAAATCGCTGAAATGCTACAAAAGCGAACCGATATTCAAATGAAGTATATGCCACAAAATTATTTTGAAGCGTTGGATACCACGCAAAGTCCTGTCGAATATTTGTTGTCCCAAACCAAGCAAGATCAAGCAACAGTGATGACTTATCTAGGCAGTTTGCAATTTTTCGTTCAAGAGATGCAGCGCCCTATAGCTTATCTATCTGGCGGCCAAAGGGCAAAATTGGTGATTTTAGGCCTACTTTTATCCCAAGCCAATGTATTATTGCTAGACGAACCAACGCGTAATTTATCGCCAACTTCCAACCAAGTCTTAACGCAACAACTTCAACAATATAACGGCGCCTTGCTGACGGTATCACATGATCGTTATTTTCTAGAGCAGGTTTGCGAGAAAATCTATCAACTTGATAAAACCGGCTTACAGCGTATCTTTTAACTGATTTTAAAGTAGGAATCATTGAATTTTGATAGCGGATATGATATCATTAAGTATATGAAAAAGATAGAATTTGATTATTTTGATTGGGAGGAATTTGTTAGTTATTTGGACAGCTTACCTGACAAAGATGCTGCCAAATTATTAGCAGTAATTCATAATATCGAGGAATACGGATTGACAATAGCTGAACGTCAAAAGTGGACGAAAAAATTAACGACAAACCTCTACGAAATACGTGCAAAACATGCCTCAAACATTCAACGTGCAATCTACTTTCATTGGGAAAAAAATAGATACGTGATTACGCATGGATTTCAAAAAAAGACACAGAAAACACCATCACGTGAAATAAAGAAAGGAATTTATCGACGAGATTTGTATGAAAAGAGGAGAAGCGATGAGTAAGATTGATGAATATATTAAAAATCGTAGTCAAAAAAGTAGTGAGTTTGTAAAAGAATATCAAGAAGAAAATCAACGGTTACAAGTGGCTGTTGCAGTTCGGAATCTTCGTAGCAAACTCGGTATGACACAACGAGAATTTGCTTCATTAGTTGGGAAACCACAATCTACTATTGCAAGGATTGAGAGCGGCAAAATGAACGTTTCAATTAATGTCTTGACTGAGATTGCTATTGCCACAAACCAAAAATTAACTGTAGCTTTTAATCCAATTACTGCTTGATAAAACCGGCTTACAGCGTATCTTTTAAGCAAATATAAAATTAAAGCATATGTTAAAACTTTTTGGGGGAAAATGTGGTATGATAATTGATACAGAAAATAAATAGGGGAAGAGTATTTATATGTCACAAGTTTCAAATGGAAGAAAACGTCATAAAAAAAATAAAAATACCAAACTCATCCTTGGCTCCATTGCTGCTGTTGGGATTGTAGCAGTTGGCGGTTATGCACTGGGCAGCAATTATTATTCAAAACATTTTTTACCTAACACCCAGGTAGAAGCCGTTGAAATTAGCAATATGTCCTTAGAGCAAGCACAAAAAACCGTGGATGATCAACATAAAAATCAATCCTTCCAAATTAAGTTAGACAATCAAGTGCTTAAAGAAATCAAGAAGTCTGACTTTGGGATGGAATCAAATTCAAAAGCGACTTTAGAATCTATCTTAAAAGCGCAAAATCCTTGGTCTTGGGGTGGTTCATTCTTTTCAAGTAAGAAAGCCACTGCGAATAAAACAACTTTTAACCAAGAAGTTTTAACGCAACAGTTAAATAGCTTAAAGACTGAGCTAGATCAAGTCAATCAAGGGCGTACGCAAACACAAGACGCCGGAATTGCCAGAGAGGCTTCAGGTTTTGTGATTACGCCAGAAGTTCAAGGGAATAATTTCAATGTAGACCAAGCGATGAAGGCCATTGAAAAAGGCTTAAAGAGTGGTCAGACATCTGTCAGCTTAAATGATTTTATTCAAAAACCAAGTGTAACTTCTAAAGATGCGCATTTACAAGAAGAATTAAACACTGTGAATAAAGTGATTCAAGTTCAAGCTAATTATTCGATTAATGGCACCACTTTCCAAATTCCAACTGAACAAATTGCGGATTGGGTGACTTATGAAAATAAACAAGTAACGTTGAATCAAGAAAAAGTGCAAGCATATGTGCAACAGTTGGCCGATCAATACAATACAAGTACCAACCCAACAAGCTTTAATAGTACAAAACGTGGCACAGTGAGTGTACCATCGGGAACTCTAAGTTGGAGTATCCAAGTCGCAGATGAAGCAGCTGCCCTTACTGAACAAATTTTAGCTGGAGAAAACTTCACGCGCTCACCAATTACAAAAGGGAGTGCTAAAGCGAGTCAACCACTTGTAGGGAACACCTATATCGAAGTAGACTTAACAAATCAACACATGTGGTACTACAAAGATGGTGCTGTAGTCATTGAAACGGATGTCGTCACAGGAAAACCAACGACCCCTACACCTAAGGGAGTCGACTACATCTGGAAGAAAGAACGGAATGCGACTTTACGTGGTACCAATGATGATGGTAGTAAATACGCAAGTCCAGTAAGTTATTGGATGCCAGTAGATTGGACGGGTGTAGGTATTCATGATTCTGATTGGCAACCGGCTTATGGTGGCAACTTATGGCAAACACGTGGTTCTCATGGCTGTGTGAATACACCACCTAGTGTGATGGCACAACTATACAATGCGGTTGAAGTCGGTACACCGGTAGTGATTTTCTAAACAAAATGTGAGTTGACTGATACTGTTAATAGCCGGTATAGGTCAAATTCAGAGGGTTGTCTAAACGAATAAAATATAAAAGAGGAAGTGAGAATGATTTCATTTCCTTTTTTTACGTATGAATAGATGGTGAGATTTTTAAGAAGAGTGATAGAGGTGTAAAATTCGGTCTTGAGAAGGGTGATTAAGACTTGGTAATAAGGTATAATTGGAAGAAAGCATGACAGTCAAGTGCATTTTCTTAACCGGGGATGGACCAGTTTGTTCACTAGGGATGTATTGTAAACGGAGGAAGCGACTGTGAAAAAAAGTTATCTAATTTTATTGTTGATAGAAATAGTCTTGTCTAATTTTTGTTTGGTTCCCTACTTATTAAATGATCCCAATTTGTCTTTTCAAGTTCTAAAAGTCATTATTTTATTCCCTGTTTATTTCATTTGTTCTCAATTTTTTTTGAGTACGATACTATTTATATCAGCAAAAATTTCTGGATTGAATATTGGCTACATTAATGTGATGATGTTTTCTAAAGTAAGTGATACTTTTAAATGGGTGCCTTCATTTCCACAACTAGTAGGCTTTTCTCCGGCTGCTTATATAATATATAAAGATGAAAGAAGTGCTAAGGCATTTTTTAGATACAATCTATTTTTAACGGCTTTTTTCTTAGGTTTGCTATATTACTTTCTTGCTTGCAAATTGAGGATACCTGTTACTTTGTTTGTTATTCAAATAATCATTCTTAATGTTTATTTACAGGGCTTGTATCATAAACGAGGACAAGAGTTATACCTACTGAAATCAAAATGTTTGTCTTCAATTTTGTATCATCAAAACATTGATATTCAAGGAGAAGCCTGTTTTATGACAGGAGTATTCAATGAAGAATGTTTTTATTCGATGATTTATTTTTCTTTGATTAAAGATAAGTTGCCAGCAGAAATTTTAGAAGTATATTATGATTGTTTGGAAAAATTTATTGCTGATGAGGAAATGTCAAATTTTCAGTTGTCTGGCTTGATTGACATATTAAAAATTGATTTATATTTAAGTAATGATGATTTGCATGAACAGGAATATCGTTACTATAGTTATTTATTAGATGAATTAATAGGTGAACGAGAAAATTTCTTATGGGTTTATAACGGTATTAAGCAACGATTGATTGATGGCAGAGTGCCAGATTTGTCATGGGCATTGACTGACATTCGAGTTATTATTGATTTGGCTTTTAAAAAGTCCGGTATAAAAGAAGTGTAGCGATATACTATGATTTAAAGCTAATAAAACCCTCCTATCCCGCAACAAGTCGAGATAGGAGGTGTTTTTTTGTTAGAAATATAAAAAACGCCTATCCTGAAGAATCAAGATAGACGCTTTTTTTACTTATCTATATTTAGTGCTTATTCAGCATCTAATTTAGCAAATGCTTCGTCGATGATTTCTTTTAATTGTTTAGCAGAAGCATGCATACGTTCACGTTCACCATCAGTTAATGGGATTTCGATAACTTGTTTGATACCTTTTGCGTTGATCACAGCAGGGGCACCGATGAAGATATCTTCTAAGCCATATTCGCCGTCCATGTAAACAGATAATGGTAATACCGCATTTTCATCATCTAAGATAGCTTTAGTGATACGAGCTAAGGCAACAGCGATACCGTAGAAAGTAGCACCTTTTTTCTCAATGATTGTGTAAGCAGCATCACGAACGCTGAAGAATAAGTCAACGATTTCTTCTTCGTTGATGTCAGGATGGCTTTTAACCCAATCGTAAATTTGTAAACCAGCAACGTTAGCGTGAGACCATACTGGGAATTCTGAATCTCCGTGTTCACCTAAGATATAAGCGTGAACGTTACGAGCATCAACACCTACTAATTCAGCAAGTGCTTGACGGAAACGAGCTGAGTCTAATGAAGTACCTGAACCGATAACACGTTCTCTTGGGAAACCTGAGAATTTCCATGTTGAGTAAGTTAAGATATCTACTGGGTTAGCAGCGATTAAGAAAATACCGTTGAACCCTGAGTTAACGATTGATGTTACGACTTCACGGTTGATTTTTAAGTTTTTGTGTACTAAGTCTAAACGAGTTTCACCTGGTTTTTGAGGAGCACCCGCAGTGATGACTACGATATCAGCATCATGTGCATCTTCATAAGTTGCTGAATAGATTGTTTTTGGAGAAGTGAAAGCTAAAGCGTGAGATAAGTCAATGGCATCTCCTTCAGTTTTTGCTTTGTTAATATCAACAATCCCAACTTCTTGAGCAATATTTTGAGTAACTAACGCAAATGCATAACTAGAACCTACAGCACCGTCTCCAACTAAAATAACTTTTTGATGTTTCTTTTCGTTTGACATCTTGTGTACCAATCCTTCCAAAGATTTTTATTTCTATGTCTATGCTACCATTTTCACGAAGATTTGTCATTACTTTTTTCGAAAAATGTAACAGAATTTTGAACTGTTTTTATGCAAATGTTTTCTTTGGCTTTAAATCGGCTTTGTTCAATTGTGAAAATATACACTAAAATGAGAAAAATTCTCATTCTTCGTTCGTTGCTTCACGAACAAGAAGGAAAAGGAGATAAAAAAGGTCGTTTCTTGATTTTTATTTGAGCAAAAGTCAGGTGCAAAGGTATTGTATGTCACTAAAGAATGAAAATTTACTTTTATAGAATGAAAAAACACTCTTTTCATTTTTATGTTTTTATTTTCATAGAGTGGTACAGATTAGAAAATTCAGTTTTGGTGTTTTTCGTAAATTGTTTTCATAAAGAATCGTAGGAATCAAATGCGAAATATTCGCTATCATTAGGAAGTATGATATACTAAAAAGGCAAACTATTGATTTTTTTGACAATTAATAGTAGGATAATGAAGATTTTTTTGTTAATTTGAAAGGAAAATATTCATGAAAATGATTGTAGGCCTGGGAAATCCGGGAACAAAATATGAAAAAACCAAGCATAATGTCGGCTTTATGGTTATTGATGAGTTAGCGAAAAAACATCAGGTAACCTTTAAAAAGAATGCCTTCCAAGCGTTGGTCGGTGAGTATTTTGAAAATGGGGAAAAGATTCTACTCGTGAAGCCGCAAACCTTTATGAATGAGTCAGGGAAGGCAGTCGGACCGTTGATGACTTATTTCAATATTTATCCAGAAGAGCTAGTGATTGTCTATGATGATTTAGATTTGACGCTAGGGAAGATTCGTCTGCGTCAAAAAGGAAGCGCTGGGGGTCATAACGGTGTCAGAAGTGTGATTTCACATCTCAATAGCCAAGTTTTTAACCGCATCAAAGTCGGAATTGCGCGGCCAAAACAAAATCAGACAGTCATCCACCATGTATTGACCAATTTTGATAAGGATGAACAGCCTGTTATCAACCAAGCGATGGATAAAACAGTCGAAGCTTTAGAATATTTTATCCAAACCAATGATTTTATGAAAACTATGAATCAATTTAATTAATCATCAGCCATTTTTACTGATAAAAAAGTAAAAGTGGCTAAGTCTGTTTCAAAAATAATATGAAGGAAGGATTTTAATGAGTTTAGCAAGATTAGTCGGAAAAGATCCAGCCATTGCGTCTTGGCAAGCAGGATTACAAGAAGCCTTATCGCGCCAACTGGTTCTAGGGTTAGCGGGTTCGGCCAAGACTTTAGCTTTAATTGATACATTTCAACAGTTAAAAAAATCAATCGTAATCATCTGTCCTAACTTGTTTTACGCCAATCAGTTAGCCGATGATTTACGTACTCAAATAGAAGAAGTATTTGTGTTCCCGGTGGATGAAGTCCTATCTGCGGAGATGGCTTTTGCGTCCCCTGAAGCGAAAAGTCAGCGTGTCGCTACGTTAAATGCGATTAGCTCAGGGCAAAAAGGCATTTATATTTTGCCGGTTGCAAGTTTACGAAAAGCTTTGCCAGCAAAAAGTACTTGGCAAGATAGTCATCTCGCTTTAAAAATCGGGGCAACCTTGGATTTAGAAGCTATCACGCAAAAACTAACTTTAATGGGCTATACAAGAGAGCAAATGTTAGCCAAACCGGGTGAATTTAGTATTCGTGGCAGCATTATTGATATTTATCCGCTTGATCAGACTTATCCATGCCGTATCGAATTATTTGATGATGAGATTGATTCTTTACGTTTATTTGATGTAGAAACCCAACGTTCGATTGAAAAAATAGATGAAGTTTTGATTTCGCCAACGAGTGAGTATGTATTTCTTCCGCAAGATTTTACCCGTGGGATTGAAAAGGTAGAAAAGTTATTACAAAAACGTTTGGCTGTGACGAAGCATGAAGAAGATCAAGTGCGTTTAACCGAGTATTTCCAAGAGTTGATGGAACGCTGGCGTCATTTAGAAGCCACTGATGTCGTGCATTACTATGTCGATTTACTTTACGAAAAGCAAGTCACGATTTTAGATTACTTTAGCGATGAGCATTACTTTATCGTGGATGACTATGCCCGTGTGATGGAATCAGCCCGTCAATTAGAGCAAGAAACGATGGAATGGGTGGCCCAAAAATTAGAAGAAATGCGCATTTTTTCAAGCCAAGAATTTTTCAGAGAGATTCAACCCCTCTTAACCAAACACAAGGCGCCAACTACCTTTTTCTCGCTTTTCCAAAAAGGGATGGGGAATTTGCGCTTCAAGGCGATTTGTCAGGTACAATACCGTCCGATGCAGCAATTCTTTGGACAAATGGGCTTGTTGAAGGCAGAGGTAGACCGCTTTGAACGCCAACAGCAAACCGTTCTCTTTTTAGTCAGCAGCACGACCCAACAAGAAAAGTTGATGCAAGCCTTTAAAGAGCACGAAATTTATGCGGTAGAAACCACACCGGAGAAGATTTTTACTAACCGTAGTCAGATAATTGTTTCTGAGCTACAAGCTGGTTTTGAATTGCCAGAAAGTCATTTGGTGGTGATTAGCGAGCGTGAAATCTTCCAAAAAGTCGCAAAAAAACGAGCACGCCGTCAAAATATTACCAATGCCGAACGCTTAAAGAGCTATAACGAATTAAAAGTGGGCGATTATGTCGTTCATGCCAATCACGGTATCGGGAAGTATCTAGGATTGCAGACTTTAGAAGTGGATGGCGTTCACCAAGATTACATGACCATTCAGTACCAAAATGATGATAAATTGTTTATCCCGGTGACGCAGCTGAACTTAATTCAAAAGTATGTCTCTTCAGAATCCAAGCAACCAAAGATCAACAAATTAGGTGGCAGCGAATGGACCAAGACCAAGCGTAAAGTTGCCAAAAAGATTGAAGATATTGCTGATGATTTGATTGAGCTATATGCCAAACGAGAAGCGCAAAAAGGCTATGCGTACCAACCAGATGATGGCTATCAACGAGAATTTGAAGATGCTTTTGCTTATTCAGAGACACCGGACCAATTAAAGAGTGCCGCTGAAATCAAAAAAGATATGGAAAAAGCGAAACCAATGGATCGCTTGTTGGTGGGAGATGTCGGTTTTGGTAAGACAGAAGTAGCCTTGCGTGCAGCCTTTAAAGCAATTAAAGAAAGTAAGCAGGTCGCGTTTTTAGTACCTACGACAATTCTAGCACAACAACACTACGAGACGATTTTGGAACGTTTTGAAGGATTTCCAGTAAATGTTGGCTTGCTGAGTCGTTTTAGAACCAAAAAACAACAAAATGAAACCATCGAACAGCTTAAACATGGACAAATTGACATTATCGTTGGCACCCATCGTTTGCTTTCTAAAGACGTGACTTTTAGCGATTTAGGGCTGATAGTCATTGATGAAGAACAACGCTTTGGAGTCCGTCATAAGGAACGTTTGAAACAATTGCGTACCCAAGTGGATGTGTTAACCTTGACTGCCACGCCTATTCCGCGAACGTTGCATATGTCGATGTTAGGGGTGCGTGATTTATCAGTGATTGAGACGCCACCTGCCAATCGCTATCCTATTCAAACTTATGTGATGGAGTATAATGCCGGGGCGATTCGTGAAGGCATTATGCGTGAGATGGCTCGAGGTGGACAGGTCTTTTATCTATATAATCGGGTGGAGAGTATCGAAAGCAAAGTGGCCGAACTCCAAGCTTTAGTTCCTGATGCTCGGATTGCCTTTGCGCATGGACAGATGACAGAAGTTCAGCTAGAAAATACGCTATTTGACTTTATTGAAGGTCAGTATGATATCTTGGTCACGACGACGATTATTGAAACTGGGGTCGATATTCCAAATGCCAATACGTTATTTGTCGAAAACGCCGATTATATGGGGCTTTCTACCTTGTATCAATTGCGTGGTCGAGTGGGCCGTAGTAATCGTGTAGCCTATGCGTACTTTATGTATGAACAGCAAAAAATCTTAAATGAAGTCAGTGAAAAACGACTGCAAGCAATCAAAGACTTTACTGAGTTGGGTTCTGGCTTTAAGATTGCGATGCGTGATTTATCGATTCGTGGTGCGGGTAATTTATTAGGTGCGCAACAACACGGCTTTATTGATTCAGTCGGTTTTGATATGTATTCGCAAATGCTAGCTGAAGCGGTCAATCGCAAGCAAGGGAAAAATACCCAATTGGAAAAAACGATGGTCGAAATCGATTTGGGCTTGGATGCGTACTTACCAACGAGCTATATTGAAGATGAACGGCAAAAAATCGAGATTTATAAACGAATTCGTGAGTTGGATAGTCAAGAAGCACTGGATGAGTTACAAGATGATTTACTCGATCGCTTTGGAGAATATCCAGATGAAGTCGCGCATTTATTAGCTGTTGGTGAGTTAAAAATGAATGCGGAACGTGCCTTAGTAGAAGCTGTGAAAAAACAAGGCCTCGCAGTGAAAATCACCTTGAGCAAAGTCGGTACCCAGCAATATGTGGTGCAAGATTTGTTCAAAGCATTAACGGCTACCAAGTTAAAAGCAAATATGAACCAAGCCAAAGATAAGATGGAAATCACTTTAAGCTTGACACCAAAAATGCCGGCGATGGTCTGGCTGATGGAATTAAATCAATTTATGCAAGCTTTACGTGACATCAAATACGAAAAACAAGTCGCACAAAAACAGACCGATGTGCAGAATTGAGGAGCCAATGTCCGATAAAAGTATGAAACAATTACTCAAAGGGGCGTTTATATTAACATTTGCGGCCTTTTTATCAAAAATATTAAGTGCAGTTTATCGCGTCCCTTTTCAAAACTTTGTGGGTGATTTGGGCTTTTATGTTTATCAGCAAGCTTACCCCTTTTACGGAGTAGCGATGACTTTGGCGTTAACCGGCTTTCCGCAATTTTTATCCAAGTTTTTAGCAGAAAGTCCCAATGATTTAGAAAAACAGAAAAAAGCAGCGAAAATCTTTCCGTTATTGGTGATTTTATCTTTTATGATGGCGATTGGTTTGCTGCTACTGAGTCCACTGCTTGCCAGATGGATGGGTAATGAACGATTAACTGGTGTGTTGATGGTGAGTGCCTGTACCTTTTTCTTAGTGCCGTTACTTTCTATTTATCGTGGCGCTTATCAGAGTGAATTGGCGATGCTCGCTAGTGGGGTCTCCCAGGTATATGAGCAGCTGATTCGCGTACTCATCATCATTTTGGCAGCTTTGGGCTTTTCTCACGGATATTTTGATGTCTATCAGACGGCACAATGGGCGATGACAGGCTCAGTGGTTGGTGGGATAATAGCTTTATGCATTTTAAAGAAATATCAAAAGCAGCAGTTATCTTGGCTACACTTTACTTGGCCGACGGTGGCACAAATCAAAGAACTTTTCCAAACCGAACGCTATCTATTATCACGCTTATTAATTGAAGGTGGCTTACTTACGCTTTATACAGGATTGCTGATTGTCTTTCAGTTAGTGGATAGCTTTACAGTTGCGAACGGATTACATCAGGCGGGGCTTTCTATGCTTGAGGCGCAAAATTTAAAAGGCATTTACGATCGGGGGCAACCTTTCGTGCAATTAGGCTTAGTCGTTTCAACCGCTTTATCTGCGAGTTTTCTGCCTAATCTGACCCGTTATCAGATGCAAGATAAAAGCTTTTCCCATTTACGTTCGAGTAAGATGTATTTGCGTTTGATTGCTACTTTGTCTAGTGCGGCTACAGTGGGTCTGATTTTAATCTTACCTTTGATGAATAAAGCCTTGTTTAGAGACACCTTAGGAAGTAGCGCTTTGAGTATTTTTGCCATTGCGATTTTTATGATGTCGATGATTCAGAGTTACCAAGCCATTGAACAAAGCAAAAATCATTTTCGACCGGCTTTTTATGCTGTTGTAGGTGCGATTGTGCTAAAAATGATTTTATCTTATCCGCTCACGATTTTCTTTTCGATTAATGGTGCGAGTCTTTCCACCATTCTTGCTTTAGGATATGCTTTAGGCTATTTTATGCTAAAAACAAGTCGTGCAGTCAATGGATTTTGGAAAGAAGATCAATTTGTGCTAAAATTAGCTGTGTGTTTATTAGTGATGACGATAGGGTTAATCGGTTATCTACAGCTTTTACCGACTGACTTATCGCGGCTGGCTTCATTAGCGGTATGTATTCTCGGCGTGATAATTGGTGCGACATTATTTTTAGTAACAGCTTTAAAAGTCCGCTTATTGACGATTCGTGAGTGGCTCTTATTACCAAAAGGAAAACAAATTTTAGTATTAATGCGAGGGAAAAAATGAGATTAGATAAATTTTTAAAAGTATCCAGAATCATTAAACGTCGCTCTGTTGCCAAGGAAGTAGCAGATAAAGGACGAATTCAAATTAATGGCAAATTAGCCAAATCAAGCAGCACGTTAAAAGTCGGCGATGTATTACAAATTCAATTTGGCAATAAAACGCTTGAAGTCAAAGTGCTCGCCTTGCAAGATTCCACGAAAAAAGAAGATGCAAGCAAAATGTATGAGATTCTGTCTGAAAAACGCATAGAAGCTTAAAAAGAAAATGGTCTTTCTCTAAAAAAGAGGAAGGCTATTTTTTGTCTGACTTTCAATTTAGCTATCTAGACATTGTTTTTAGATATTGGTATAATTGACAAGTATGAAAGAATCAATAGGAGGCAAAGGTGTTGAAAAAGGCAAAAAAAGATAATGTACATATGTTGGATAATGCTGCAACCAAACAATTTCATGCAAGCACTAACTATACACAGCGACAGTTAATCTTTCGCAGACGTCGTTTAACCCTCCTGTTCACGATTGCCTTTATTTTGTTTGCTAGTGCAGGTGTGGCGCTTTTCAAAGATCAAATGCGTTTGCGTGAATTAAAGACTTACGCACAAGAAACAAAGGAAAAGAATAAAACGACTAAGGAAGAAAAGGCTGCTCTAGAAAAAGAAGTGGCGCAATTAAAAGACGATGACTATGTGGGTAAACTTGCTAGAAGTCGTTATTTTTATACAAAAGAAGGAGAGCTAGTTTATGTGTTGCCGGAGACTAGCAATTCAAATGATTAAGGATCCATCGTGCAAGTCACGTTGAATTATATACAAGGGTTATATTAGGAGGAACTATTTTTTTATGTCAATCGAAGTTGGAGCAAAACTACCAGGAAAAGTATCAGGAATTACCAATTTTGGTGCTTTTGTAGATTTGGGAAAGGGAAAAACCGGCCTAGTGCATATTAGTGAAGTTTCAAATGGTTTCGTCAAAGACATTAATGAAGTACTCAAAGTTGGCGATGAAGTGACTGTTTTGGTAACTGCTATAGGCGAAGATGGGAAGATTGGTTTATCCATTCGTAAAGCAATTGACAAGCCAAAAGAAGAAAAGAAGGAACATTCACACAAAAAACCATTTAACAAAAATCATAATGGCCGCAAAGAAAATGCACCTAAGCAAGACTTCGATGCGTTGATGAGTTCATTCTTAAAGGATAGCGATGATCGCCTAGCTTCTTTACGCCGCAATACAGAAGGCAAACGCGGTGGACGTGGCGGACGTCGTAGCTAATTCAAATTATTATTTCTAAGCATCAGTTAAGTACCCCCAATAAAAAGGGCCGCTTAGGTGATGCTTTTTATTATAAGGATGTGAGCCGGGTCGATCAGCTCCAAGTAGCTAAGTTTTCCGGAATGTCTGGAAAATCCATCGTGTTTTAAGATTTTCCCAGACAGGCCGGCTTAGATACACAGGAGCTACCCGGCGAACACAGATTGTATAAGGTCGTGAAGCAGCTTGGGAAGCCTCGAAGAAATTCGTGTGCTTACCTACCGCTGAGAAAATCGGATGAAAGGAGATTTTCTCAAGCGGGAGGGCGAATTTCACAATGTCTAGCTGCTGAACGCCGATTAAAAGGATGTGAGCCGGGTCGATCAGCTTTAAGCAGCTAAGGTCTGTCTAGAGCGTCGGAAAAGTCCGAGTGATGTCATCAAATAAAGAAAGGGGTGTGCTATGGATTTAGCCAAACAATTCTATCAACATTGTCAAAAAAATGCTTTTTTTAAGCCTGGTGATCGGATATTAATTGCTGTATCTGGTGGCGTGGATTCGATGGTCTTGCTTGATTTGATGCAGCGATGTTTTGCAAAAATCCCAATGGCGGTGGTGCATTTTAACCATCAACTAAGAGAAAATGCAGCGACAGAACAAGCTTTTTTAAAAGAGTATTGCCAAACCCATCAGCTACCTTTCTATACGGCGAATTGGCAAGAAAAAACGACCACAAATCTTGAAGCGCAGGCAAGAAAAGCGAGATATCGGTATTTTGCTCAGGTGATGAAAGCGCAAGGGTTTACCTGTCTATTGACGGCCCACCATGGCGATGACCAACTGGAAACCATGCTGATGAAGTTAGTCAAGTACGGTAATTTTCAAAATCTAGCTGGTATGAAAGCCAAAAGTGTGCTTCCCGAGACCACCTTGCCATTGTATCGTCCTTTGCTATTTACGGATAAAAAGACACTTTATGATTATGCGCACGAAAAACAATTAACCTATTTTGAAGATGAAACGAATCAAAGTCTTGACTATGCGCGTAATCGTATGCGTCATCAGGTACTGCCAGTGCTAAAAGGCGAAAATCCGCAAGTGTTAAATCAAGTGGTACGTTTGAGTGAGCAGCTGCATTTTTTACAGGAAATCTTGGAAGAAATGCAAGATACATGGTATGATACACTTGTCAGACAAAGGTACGATACTTATCAGATTTTGCTTGAACCCTTTTTGCAACTTACACCGGCGAAACGCTATTTTGCTTTACAGGGGGTTTTTCATCGCTTATCACTTAAAGCACAGATTCCCTTAAAAGAAGCCCATGTAGCGCAAGTGTTAGACCTACTTGCCGATGAGCGAACGGCTTTTGTACTCTCGGTAGAAAATCATTGGCAAATTCAAGCCAGCCAAGACAAGCTAATCATTGCGCGTCAAAAAGAAGAAGTGACGAGTCAAGATTTTTGCTACACGCTCAAAGTGGGCGAGTCAATCATGATTGATGAAAATCGTTGGGTGGGCTTGTTTGTCGCAGGGGAGGAAAAAATTCCCAAAAAAGTCAAACATTTCTCAGAATTTCGCCATGAATTTTTGGCAGAATTAAATCCGGTTTTAACGTTGCGCCCGAGAAAACCTGGGGATAAAATCGCGTTAAGTGCAAGTTTAATAAAAAAGGTTCGGCGGTATTTTATTGACGAAAAGATACCGACAGCACAAAGAATGCAGGCAATTGTGGTCTTAGATGCGTCAAAAAATATCATGAGTTTGCTTCCTTTTGTGAATTCTTATTTGAGTATTGATGCTAAAACTGATAAAATACGTTACATACTGGTCTATCGATACATAGAGTAGCATTTAAGGAGGATAAAGTCATGTTGATGAATGACATTGAAAAAGTATTGATTACAAAAGAGCAAATCGCCGCTCGTTGTGAAGAACTAGGTAAGGAATTACAAGAAAAATTTGCAGGAAAAACTCCTTTAGTCGTAGGTGTCTTAAAAGGGGCTGTTCCTTTTATGGCGGATATTATTCGTGCGATGGATAGCCACGTGGAAATCGACTTTATGGATGTTTCAAGTTACGGAAATGCCTTAGTGTCATCTGGTGAGGTCAAAATTGTGAAAGATCTTGATACCAATGTAGAAGGCCGTGACATGTTAATCGTGGAAGATATTATTGATAGTGGTCGTACTTTGGCATATTTAGTAGACCTATTCAAATATCGCAAAGCAAATTCAATTACCATTGTGACCCTTTTAGACAAACCAGAAGGACGCGCGGTGGATATCGAAGCTGATTATGTTGGTTTTGATGTGCCGAATGAATTTGTGGTCGGCTATGGTTTAGATTACTGCGAACGTTATCGTAACTTACCTTATGTTGGGGTATTAAAACCTGAAATTTATCAAACAAATGAGTAAAAAAATATTGATACTTATGTTAAAATATATAGGTCAATAAAAGACAAACAAGGGCAAGGAGGAGCTCGATGAACAGGAAAAATAATAATGGTATGTTAAAAAATACCTTATATTACATCCTTGTGCTTCTTGCAATGGCGGGGATTTTAATCTTCTTTGTCGGCAATGGTAGCAGTCAGTCACCATCGATTGACTACTCGAAATTTACTGAACAATTAGAAGACGGTAAAATCAAGTCATTTTCCGTACAACCGGCAAATGGCGTCTACAAAATTAGCGGGAAATACAAAGATGAACAAACAGTAAGTAATAACAGTGGGCTTTCAATTCTAGGTTCAACTAGCACGAAGTCAACGAGTTTTACAACGATTGTCTTGCCAAATGATTCCACATTAAGTGAAATTACATCTTTGGCAGCAACACATAACGTAGATACAACCATTAAGGAAGAATCTAGCAGCGGTGTTTGGATTTCATTCTTAATTAGCATGGTGCCGTTTGTCATCATGATATTCTTCTTCTACATGATTATGGGTCAACAAGCCGGTGGTGGCGGTGGTGGCCGTGGCGTGATGAACTTTGGTAAATCAAAAGCCAAAGAAGCCGATAAAAAAGCCAACCGCGTGCGTTTCTCTGACGTAGCTGGGGCTGAAGAAGAAAAACAAGAATTAGTCGAAGTAGTGGAATTCTTAAAAGATCCACGTCGCTTCTCAGCATTAGGTGCACGTATTCCAGCTGGGGTGTTACTAGAAGGACCTCCAGGAACCGGTAAAACTTTATTAGCCAAAGCAGTTGCCGGTGAAGCAGGCGTACCATTTTACTCTATCTCTGGTTCAGACTTTGTAGAAATGTTTGTCGGGGTCGGAGCAAGTCGTGTACGTGATTTATTTGATACTGCGAAGAAAAACTCACCAGCCATTATCTTTATCGATGAAATTGATGCGGTGGGTCGTCAACGTGGTGCTGGTATGGGTGGCGGACATGATGAACGTGAACAAACCCTTAACCAATTGCTTGTTGAAATGGATGGTTTCAGTGGAAATGAAGGTGTAATCGTCATTGCTGCTACAAACCGTTCAGACGTCTTGGATCCAGCGTTATTGCGTCCAGGCCGTTTTGACCGTCAAATTTTAGTCGGTCGTCCCGATGTCAAAGGTCGTGAAGCTATTTTACGCGTCCATGCGAAAAATAAACCATTAGCTGATGATGTCGACTTGAAAGTAATCGCCCAACAAACACCAGGATTTGCCGGGGCTGATTTAGAAAACGTCTTAAACGAAGCGGCTTTAGTGGCTGCCCGTCGTAATAAAACGAAAATTGATGCTTCTGATATTGATGAAGCTGAAGACCGCGTGATTGCTGGTCCTGCTAAGAAAGACCGCGTCATTAGTAAACGTGAGCGCGAAATGGTGGCCTATCACGAAGCCGGACATACCATCGTTGGTTTAGTGCTTTCTCGTGCGCGTGTCGTACACAAGGTAACGATTATCCCTCGTGGACGCGCCGGTGGTTACATGATTGCTTTACCAAAAGAAGATCAAATGTTGTTAACTAAAGACGATATGTTCGAACAAATTGTTGGTCTATTAGGTGGACGTACAGCTGAAGAAATTATCTTTGGTGTTCAATCTACTGGGGCTTCCAATGACTTTGAACAAGCTACAGCCTTAGCGCGCAGCATGGTGACTGAATATGGTATGAGTGACAAGCTTGGACCTGTTCAATACGAAGGCAATCATCAAGTCTTTATCGGTCGTGACTATGGTCAAACCAAAGCTTATTCTGAACAAATTGCTTATGAAATTGACCAAGAAGTTCGCCGTATCTTGATGGAAGCTCATGATAAAGCACGCGAAATCATCGAAACGCATCGTGACAAACATAAATTAATTGCTGAAAAATTATTAGAGTTTGAAACATTAGATGCTAAGGCAATCAAGTCCTTGTTTGAAACAGGGAAAATGCCTGCACAAGATGAATCTGAATTTCCAAGTGAAAAAGCGCAAAGTTATGAAGAAGCAAAACGTGCCCTAGAAGAACGTGATGCGAAAAAACAAGCGCAATCTGATGAAGATACGACAATCACACCAGATGATACAACTGAAGAATAAGAAAAAAGCGACTGATTCTAGTAATCGGTCGCTTTTTTGGCTCATTTATCTGATTTTTTCAATGATTTCTTATCGTTTTCGCCTAATTGTAGCTAAATTTTAGGCGATTGTTCAGGACTTAGGCGATTATTGGTGGAAAAGCTTATCTGTAGGTGCTGAGGTTCGATAGAGAAAACACAATAATACTTACAGTACACTCAAATGAATTGTGAGCTTTTTCATGTGTCCGGTCGTATTTTTGTTACTTGAAGTGATGTTCTAAAATAAAATGAAGTTAGCAGTAAAATCATTAGAGGTAGAAATTAGCGAAGAACCAAACATTGAAACACGTGAAGCGATTGAAGAAGGTAGAATAATAGCTAGAAATCCGAATGTTCAAGGCTATCATTCTATTGATGAATTGAAAGCGGCATTAGAAGATTGAGGAGAAAATGATGATTATTAGAAAAGAAACGATGAAAGACTATTCAAGTGTAGAAAAGGTAATTACGCAAGCATTTTTAGGTGCTGAACATACTGATGGTAATGAGGCTCAATTGGTAGCTGCTTTACGCAAAAGTGAGGCGTTTATCCCAGAGCTATCTTTAGTTGCAGAAAGAAATGGTGAGATTATCGGTCATATTCTTCTGACTAAGGCTCACGTTCAACAAGTACCAGTTTTAGCACCTGCCCCTTTAGCTGTTTCACCTAATCAGCAAAGAAAAGGCGTGGGTAAAGCTTTGATACAACAAGCTTTACAAATTGCCAAACAACTGGGTTATGATTATGTGGTTGTTTTAGGAGGTAGCTATTATTGACATTTTGGCTTTATTCCAGCGAGCACTTTAGGCATTTTACCGCCGTTTGATGTCCCTGATGGATATTTTATGGCAAAGGAGCTTAAGTCCGATGCCGCTGAACTTTCTGGAGTCATGCAATATGCACCAGAGTTTGGGATTGGATAGATAATGTTGGGGATAATATATGGATAAATATTTCTAAGGTAGTTAGTGAAGTTTTTCTTACAAATACGAATATATAACAACTCTAAATGCGGTATTCGTAAAATTATTGTATAGTTTGGGAACAGCGAAAGTTAGGGGATATTTATCAAAATATAGGAAATGCTTTTGTTGGTACAGCAACACCGTATTATGTTGATACAGGACATTTTTATCTTGAATCTAATAATATAAAGGATGGTAAAATAAATAGAAATAATGAAATTTTTATAAATGATGAGTTTTATGAAAAACAAAAGGATAAGTGGTTACATACAGGAGATATTGTTATGGTCCAATCAGGACATGTTGGTCATTCTGCTGTAATACCTAGAGAGTTGGATAATACAGCTGCCCATGCATTAATAATGTTTAGAAATCCAAAAGAAAAAATAGATCCTTATTTTTTAAATTTTGAATATCAAACAAGTAAGTCAAAATTTAAAATCAATAATATAACTACTGGTAATACCATAAAGCATATTTTGGCATCTGATATGCAGAAATTTATAGTTGATATTCCAAAATATGAAGAACAAAAAGTAATTGCAAATATATTTAGAAATCTAGATATTCTTATAACCCTTCATCAGCGTAAGTAAATAATCATAAATAAAATTACATACTAATCATTTCATGATATAATTATTTGCATAAAAGACAGTAATAATGATGATTAAACTTTGAGAATGTAAGGAGAAACATAATGAATAAGCAACAATTAGCTGCAAAAATTTGGGAATCTGCTAACAAAATGCGATCGAAAATTGAAGCAAATGAATATAAAGACTATATCTTAGGCTTCATTTTTTATAAATTTCTTTCTGAAAAAGAAGAACAATATTTAAAACAAGAAGATTGGGACGAGGAAGATTTATTATCTCTAGATGAAGAAGATGAGGAAGTAGTAGAAAGCATCAAAAGAAATATTGGGTACTTTATTCCTTATAAGTATCTATATTCTACTTGGATTAAAAAAGGTAGAGATTTTAGTATTCAAGATGTAACTGAGGCGCTTTTCTCATTTAATAGACAAATTAATCCAATTCACAAAAAAGTATTTGAAGGAATATTCGAAACATTAGAAACGGGATTAACCAAATTAGGAGATACTGATGCATCTCGTTCTAAAGCAATTAGTGAGTTAATATATTTAATTAAAGATATACCTATGGATGGCAAACAAGGATATGATGTTTTAGGTTTCATTTACGAATACCTAATTGAAAAATTTGCAGCTAACGCAGGGAAAAAGGCTGGAGAATTTTATACACCACATGAAGTTTCTTTATTGATGTCAGAAATAGTTGCTCATCATTTGAAGGACAGAGAAACAATTGAAATTTATGACCCAACAAGTGGTTCAGGGTCATTGCTTATAAACATAGGTAAAAGTGCATCTAAGTATATCGAAAGTCAAGATAAGATTAAGTATTATGCACAAGAGTTAAAGCGAAATACATACAATTTAACTCGTATGAATTTAGTGATGCGCGGTGTTAAGCCTAATAATATCAATACGAGAAATGGAGATACTTTAGAGGAAGATTGGCCTTACTTTGAAGAAAGTGATCCAATTTCTACATATGAGGCATTATATGTAGATGCTGTTGTTTCTAATCCTCCTTATTCGCAAAACTGGTCACCTGAAGATAAGGAAAATGATCCTAGATATTCTGGGTATGGATTAGCACCTAAAGGAAAAGCTGATTATGCGTTTCTTCTTCATGATTTATATCATATTAAACCTGATGGAATTATGTCTATTGTTTTGCCACATGGTGTTTTATTCCGTGGAGAAGAGGCGGAAATTAGAAAAAACTTAGTAGAAAAAAATAATATAGATGCAATTATTGGTTTACCGGCTAACATTTTCTATGGAACAAGTATTCCTACAATCATTATGGTTTTAAAACAAAAAAGAACTAATACAGATATTTTAATGATTGATGCTTCTAAGGGATTTATTAAAGAAGGAAAAAACAATAAATTAAGAGCATGTGATATTAAAAAAATTGTAGATACTGTAATTCAAAGAAGAGATGCTGAAAAGTATGCAAGAGTAGTTAGTCGAGATGAAATTAGATTGAATGACTACAATTTAAATTTAACCCGATATGTAGATTCTTTCGAGGCAAATGATGTTTATGACATTTATGCTTCTATGTTCGGTGGGCTACCGATTGCTGAATTGGACCAATTTCAAACTTACTGGGATGTTTTTCCTTCGCTTCGAGATAAATTGTTTGTGAATACTTCAGCTGAGTATTGTCAATTAAAGGAAGAAAATATCAAACAAGTAATCTATTCAAATGAAGATGTAAATAATTTTATTTCGAAATTAACAAATAATGTAGAAGATTACGGTCTTTTTTTAGAATCAAAATTGCTGAAAAATATCAAACAAGTAAATGTTCCAAAAACTGAAGAGATTTTAGCTAATCAATTGTTTAAAGAATTAGAAGGTTATTCAATAATCGATAAGTATGTAGCGTACCAATTACTCGATGATAACTGGATAGGAATTTCAAATGATTTAGAGATGATAAATACTGAAGGTTTTGCTACAACTAAGGTAGTAGAACCAAATATGGTTATTAAAAAGAAAAATAATAAAGAGCAAGAAGTTCAAGAAGGATGGAAGGGACGCATCTTGCCTTTCGAATTAGTGCAGCAACATTTATTGCATTCAGATTTACAAGAGTTAATTTCTAAGAAAAATAGATTGAATGAAATTAATGATAAAATTGAAGAGCTCATTGCTAGTTTGTCAGAGGATAATCAATCAGTGTTAAATGATGATAACTCAGGGTTTGACTCTAAGGAACTAAAAAATGCTTATAAAGATGTAACTGAAAATATTTCTTCACCTGAAATAGAAATATTATCGCATTATTCAAAATTATCGACAAATGAAAAGAAAGAATTAATGGCTGCTAATCCAGAAATAAAATGGGAAAATATGAAATTAAAAAAAGATGGGACTGTAACTGCTACAAGCATAAATGCTGAAATTTCTAAATTAAAATCTACGTTTAAATTTCCTGAAGATTCCTTTGAGGGTATTGTATCTTTGGCCGTTGAACTGTCCAATGAGGAAAAGAATATAAAAAAAGAAATTAAAGAAAAAGAAGAGTTGCTACAACAAAGAACTAAAGAAACAATTGAAAGTTTATCGGATGAGCAAGTTGTAGATTTATTAAGTGTAAAATGGATAGCTCCAATCACCGAAGACCTAATGAAGATACCTGAAAGAATTATTGTTGACCTAGAAAGTAAAATTAATCATATAGTTAAAAAGTACGAAACCACTCTTTCTGAAATTGAGTCTCAAATAAAACAAACCGAAAATGAATTAGTAAGTATGATTGATGAACTTGAAGCAAATGAGTACGATATGCTTGGATTGATGGAATTCAAAAAATTGCTTGGGGGAATATGATGATGGATGATAAAATGCATGCGCCTCAAATTAGGTTTAGTGGCTTTAGTGATGATTGGGAACAGCGGAAGTTAGGGGAAGTATGTAATGAATTTGATTATGGACTAAATGTTGCTGCAAAAGAATATGATGGAATTAATAAATATCTACGCATTACAGACATTGATGATGATTCACGTCAATTTAATTTTGATAACTTAACCTCTCCGGATATTAGTAATAATGAGAACACTGATGAATATCTTTTGAGGAATGGAGATATTTTATTTGCAAGAACGGGTGCTAGTGTTGGAAAAACTTATCTCTATAAGGAACTTGATGGAAAAGTATACTTTGCTGGTTTTTTAATTCGTGCACATGTAGGAATTGATAATTATCCATACTTTATTTTCCAAACAACATTAACCGAAGCATATGCTCAATTTGTTAAAGTTACCTCTCAAAGATCAGGACAGCCTGGTATAAACGCGAAGGAGTATTCGAAATATAAAATATATATACCTAAATATTTTGAACAACAAATGATTGGTACTTTATTCGAAAAAGTGGATAAACTCATTACCCTTCATCAGTGTAAGTTAGATAAATTAATAAATATTAAAAAATCTATGTTAGAGAAAATGTTTGTTGAAAAAAATACAGATGTGCCAGAAATTCGTTTTAAAGGTTTTACTGATACTTGGGAACAGCGAAAGTTAGGGGAAGTATGTAATGAATTTGATTATGGACTAAATGTTGCCGCAAAAGAATATGATGGAATTAATAAATATCTACGCATTACAGACATTGATGATGATTCACGTCAATTTAATTTTGATAACTTAACCTCTCCGGATATTAGTAATAATGAGAACACTGATGAATATCTTTTGAGGAATGGAGATATTTTATTTGCAAGAACGGGTGCTAGTGTTGGAAAAACTTATCTCTATAAGGAACTTGATGGAAAAGTATACTTTGCTGGTTTTTTAATTCGTGCACATGTAGGAATTGATAATTATCCATACTTTATTTTCCAAACAACATTAACCGAAGCATATGCTCAATTTGTTAAAGTTACCTCTCAAAGATCAGGACAGCCTGGTATAAACGCGAAGGAGTATTCGAAATATAAAATATATATACCTAAATATTTTGAACAACAAATGATTGGTACTTTATTCGAAAAACTGGATAAACTCATTACCCTTCATCAGTGTAAGTTAGAGAAGTTGAAGAATATAAAAACATCTTGCTTAGAAAAAATGTTTGTATGATATAGCACGATGTATCTAAATATTTGATTTGTTGGGAAACAAAGTAGTAGTATTAAACATTTTCCTGTAGGGAGTTGATAAAATGGTATTTACAAAAGAAGCTGATTTTGAAGAAGCTCTGATAGATATTTTAACCCGAAAAGGTTGGGAAAAAGAAGTTCTAAAAAATTGCTCAGAAAAGGATTTGCTCATTAACTGGGCAAAAATACTATTTGAAAATAATAGAGGCAGGGATAGATTGAACGATTATCCATTGACCGATGGAGAAATGCAACAAATATTGGAACAGATTAATGAATTAAGTACCCCGGTCAAATTGAATAGTTTTATTAATGGAAAAAGTGTCTCGATAATTAGAGATAATCCAGACGATAAGGAGCATTTTGGCAAAACAGTGAGTCTGAAGATATATGATAGACATGAAATTGCTGCCGGACAGAGTCGTTACCAAATTGTTCAGCAACCTAGATTTTCTACAAAATCAAAAATATTAAATGACCGACGTGGTGATTTAATGTTGTTAATTAATGGAATGCCTGTGATTCATATTGAGTTGAAACGAAGTGGTGTACCCGTAAGTCAAGCGTACAATCAAATAGAAAAATATGCTCGAGAAGGAGTATTCACTGGTTTATTTTCTTTGATTCAAATTTTTGTGGCGATGGAACCAAATGAGACAGTCTATTTTGCAAATCCAGGGCCAGACGGAAAGTTCAATCCTGCATATTATTTCCATTGGGCAGATTTTAATAATGAACTGATTAATGAGTGGTATAATATTGCTTCAACGTTACTTTCAATCCCAATGGCTCATCAGTTAATTGGTTTTTATACGGTTGCTGATAATTCAGATGGTATACTAAAAGTTATGCGTAGTTATCAGTATTATGCCGCTAGTAAAATTTCGGATAAAGTGGCAGAAATAAAGTGGGGAGCAAACAATCAGTTAGGTGGATATATATGGCATACGACCGGTTCTGGTAAAACGATGACTAGCTTTAAGTCTGCACAATTAATAGCTGGTTCAAAAAAAGCAGATAAAGTTATCTTTTTAATGGATAGAATAGAACTGGGTACGCAATCACTAAAAGAATACCGTGGCTTTGCGGATGAAAATGAAGATGTGCAAGAAACAGAGAATACATTTGAGCTCATCCATAAATTAAAAAGTACTGACCCTGCAGACACGTTGATTGTTACTTCTATTCAAAAAATGAGTAGAATTAAGGAAGATAACGAGTGGAACGCCAATGATATCAAGGTCATAAGTGGTAAAAGAATCGTTTTTATCATTGATGAGGCACACCGTTCTACCTTTGGGGATATGCTTGCTAATATTAAGCAGACATTTCCTGATGCTGTATTTTTTGGATTTACAGGGACACCCATTCAAGAAGAGAATCAGAAGAAAATGAATACCACATCTACTGTTTTTGGTGATGAATTGCATAGATATAGTATTGCAGATGGTATCCGAGACAAAAACGTATTGGGGTTTGATCCGTACATGGTCGCTACATTTAAAGATATGGATGTCAGAGAGCAAGTTGCCTTAAGAAAATCTGGTGCACAGAGTAAATTTGAAGCGATGTCAGATAAACAAAAACAAAAAATTTATTTGCGGTATACAGATTCAAGTCAGAAAAAAATGGCAGGACATTTAGATTCATCAGGCAGATATATCAAAGGCATTGAAGACTATATCCCAGCTGCGCAATATCAGACAGAAGAGCACACTCGGAAAGTGGTTGAAGATATTAAAGAGAATTGGCATCGATTGAGTAGGTTAGGTAAGTTTCATGCAATCTTTGCTACTAGCAGTATATCAGAAGCTATCAATTATTATAGACTTATCAAGCAAATGATACCCGATTTGAAAATCACGGCTTTGTTTGACCCTAATATAGATAATAATGGCCAATCAGAATATAAAGAAGATGGACTTGTAGAGATTATTGAGGACTATAATAAGAGATATGAACAACAATTTACGCTTGCAACATTTCCAAAAATGAAAAAAGATATCGCTAATCGATTGGCACATAAAAAGCCATATCAAAGAATAGAGATTACTCCCGAAAAGCAATTAGATTTGTTGATTGTTGTGGACCAAATGTTAACAGGTTTTGATTCAAAGTGGATAAATACATTGTATCTGGATAAAGTGTTGGAATACGAAAATATCATTCAAGCATTTTCTCGGACAAATCGTTTGTTTGATGAATCGAAGCCTTTTGGGACTATCAAATATTATCGTAAACCGCATACGATGAATAGACTTATTGAAGAAGCAGTTAAATTATATTCAGGTGATAAACCATTCGGATTATTTGTTCAACGTTTACCGGAAAATTTAAGAAAAATGAACGAAATCTATCAAGATATTTCTAAATTATTTCTTGAGGCCGGGATTCAACATTTTGAAAAATTACCTGATGAAAAGATTAAGGTAAGAAAGTTTGTTAGATATTTTAATGAATTCAATCGATATTTAGAGGCAGCGACTGTTCAAGGATTTCATTGGGGTTCGGCTCTTTATTATGATGAAACAAATAATGAAAATAATATAGAAGTTTTAATAAATGAAATAACGTATAATATTTTGGTATTGCGATATCAAGAATTAAGTGGAGAAGCTTCTCCAGGAAATGGTGGTAAAAATGAGGAGTCTACATACGATTTGAAAGGATATATTGTTGAAATGGATATGGGGCAAATTGACGCCGACCATATGAATGAGCTGTTCAAAAAGTATTGTAAGCAACTATCCATTGAGGGAGCGAGTCAAGAAGAGGTTCAGGAGTTAGAGACCCAACTTCAATCGTCATTTGCTACACTATCTCAAAAAGAACAAGAAGCTGCTAATATTATTTTACATAGAATACAAAGTGGCGATATTTCAATTCAGGATGGCTTCACTTTGAGGGATCATGTAAATGAATATATTTACGGTGAAAATGTTAAACAAAGACAAAATTTAGTCGCTGTTTTAGGATTAGATGCAGATAAACTTGATGAACTTATGAATCTAAAGTTGACAGAAAAGACCTTAAATGACTTTGGAAAATTTGATGAGTTGAAAAAAACTGTGGATAAGAAAAAGGCAAAAGAATATTTTGAAAAAATCGGAAATACTACATTAAAAAATAGTAAAGTTGGTATTAAAGTCGATAATTTGCTTCGAGATTTTATCTTAAGCGGTGGCAAGAATATTCAAATGCCAAATGACTGATATCTATTCATTGTAGTATAATCACGGATTTGGCTTAGTTTGTATAAGCATCTTCTAAGTCTATAAATCAGTTTTTAGAGAATAGCCCCAGCGCTGTTCTCTTTTTTGCAATTAAACTTTAAATTTGAATTTTTCCCATGAATTCGGTATTATCTTTAGGTATCGAGGAAAAAGTGAAAAGAGCCAAAGGAGGAGAAAGATGGCTGATTATTTAGTAAAAGCGCTGGCGTATGATGGTGTGGTACGTGCCTATGCGGTGAATGCCACAGATACCGTAGCAGAGGCGCAAAAAAGACATGAAACTTGGCATACGGCATCGGCTGCTTTAGGTCGTGCCTTAGTGGGAACTTTGCTTTTAGGATCGACTTTAAAAGGGGAAGATAAATTAACCGTAAAAATCTTAGGTGACGGTCCTGCCGGGGCAATCATTGTCGATGGAAATGCCAAAGGAGAAGTGAAAGGCTATATCCAAAACCCTAAAGTTGCCCTACCATTAAATGCGCAAGGAAAGATTGACGTGAGAGGCGCGGTGGGTACGCAAGGGTCATTTGTCGTGATTAAAGATTTAGGCTTGAAAGAACCATTTACCGGTCAAACACCTATTGTATCTGGTGAGCTAGGAGAAGATTTCACCTATTATCTAGCTTCTTCTGAACAAATCCCTTCAGCAGTTGGACTAAGTGTCTTGGTAAATCCAGATGACACGATTCAAACAGCAGGTGGATTCATGCTACAAATTATGCCTGGAGCAAGTGAAGAGCTGATTTCACGTTTAGAGCAAAAACTAGCCAGTCTGCCACGTGTATCTAGTCTTTTAGATAGTGGGATGACGCCAGAACAAATTTTAGAAACTATTTTGGATGACACGACCATTTTTTATCTTGAAACCCAACCAGTTTGCTTTAAGTGCGATTGTAACAAAGACAAATTCGCCACAGCACTGATTACGTTAGGGACCAAAGAATTACAAGAAATGATAGATGAAGATCATGGCGCAGAAACAGTTTGCTCATTTTGCGGGAATAAATATCACTTCTCTGAGCAAGACTTACAAGGATTAATCACAGAAATTGAGGAAAACAAATGACAAATACTTGGAAAATAGGCGATATTGAAATTAAAAACCGAGTCGTAGTGGCACCGATGGCAGGAATTTCTAATGCGGCATTTCGGGTGACAGTCAAAGAAGCAGGGGCCGGTCTGGTCGTGTGTGAAATGATTAGTGACCAAGGCATTCATTTCCGCAATAAAAAGACTTTAGACATGCTTTACATCGATGAGCGTGAATATCCATTAAGTGTGCAAATCTTTGGCGGCAATAAAGATAGCTTGGTGGAAGCGGCTCAGTTTGTTGAAGCGAATACCAAAGCAGCCATTATCGACATTAACATGGGTTGTCCGGTAAATAAAGTAATCAAAGCTGAAGCCGGTGCCAAATGGTTGTTAGATCCAGATAAAGTCTATGAAATGGTCGATGCGGTATCTTCTGCGGTGAAATTACCGGTAACTGTGAAGATGCGTACTGGCTGGGATGAAGCCCATTTATTCGCTGTGGAAAATGCCAAAGCGGCTCAAGCAGGGGGTGCGGCGGCTTTAGCAATGCATGGTCGAACTCGCGTGCAAATGTATGAAGGTCATGCAAACTGGGAAATCTTGCGTCAAGTCAAAGAAAACATCGACATTCCATTTATGGGCAATGGCGATGTCCGCACACCTGAAGATGCTAAGAAAATGTTAGAGGAAGTCGGTTGCGATGCGGTGATGATCGGTCGGGCTGCTCTAGGAAATCCATGGATGATTAAACGCACGGTGCATTATTTAGAAACGGGTGAATTATTACCAGAACCAACCCCACGAGAAAAGATTGATATTGCGAAAATTCACTTCGACCGTTTAATTGATTTAAAAGGGGAAAAAGTTGCTTCTCGTGAATTCCGTCAACATGCGGCTTATTATCTAAAAGGCATCCCACGGGCGGCTAAAGTCAAAGCAGCGATTAACCAAACGGAAGATAAAGCGACAATGATTCAATTATTGGATGACTTCTTGAAAAAAACGGAGGAAAATCCTGTTGTGCGATAATAGATAGATGAAAAAAATCAAGCAATTCCTAAATTTTGCTTGATTTTTTCGCCTTTCATTGGCAATATTATGAATGAGTGCAAATTTTGAAACGGAGGAAAATATCTTGACTGAAATTGAAAGACAAGAAGAGCTAAATGACCAAATGTTGGTTCGTCGTGAGAAAATGGAACGACTAATCGAACAAGGCATTGATCCATTCGGTAAACGTTTTGAGCGTACCCATAACTCAAAAGAATTACACGAAACATATGATGACAAAACAAAAGAAGAATTACACGACTTAAACTTAAAAGCTAGCGTTGCTGGTCGTATGATGACTAAACGTGGAAAAGGGAAAGCTGGTTTTGCGCATTTACTAGATCGCGAAGGCCAAATCCAAATCTATGTGAGAAAAGATGAAGTCGGCGAAGAAGCCTATGAGTTATTCAAACAAGCAGACTTAGGGGACTTTTACGGTGTGACTGGTCAAATTATGAAGACCAATACTGGTGAAGTGTCCATCAAGGCAGAAACTTTTGAAATTTTATCTAAAGCATTGCGTCCATTACCTGATAAATATCACGGACTAACCAATGTCGAACAAAGATATCGTCAACGTTACTTAGATTTAATTAGTAACCGCGAAAGTTTTGACCGCTTTATGAAACGTAGCCAAATCATCAGCGAAATCCGTCGTTACTTAGATTCTCAAGGCTATATCGAAGTCGAAACACCAGTCTTACACAATCAAGCAGGGGGTGCAGCGGCTCGTCCATTTATCACGCACCATAATGCCCTAGATACGGACCTTTATCTACGTATCGCTTTAGAGTTACACTTAAAACGTTTGATTGTCGGCGGTATGGAAAAAGTATACGAAATTTCTCGTGTGTTCCGTAATGAAGGGATTGATACCACTCATAACCCTGAATTTACCATGTTAGAAGCTTATACTGCTTACACTGATTATAAAGATGTGATGGACCTTACAGAAGGCATTATCCGCAATGCTGCTCAAAAAGTGTTAGGTACAACTGAAATTAGTTATGATGGAGAAGCGATTGATTTGACTTCACCATTTAGACGTTTACACATGGTAGATGCCGTGAAAGAAAAAACAGGTGTTGACTTCTGGCAAGATGTGACACTTGAACAAGCTCGTCAATTAGCTAAAGAACATAATGTAGAAATTACTGATGCGATGGAAATCGGTCATATTATCAATGAATTCTTTGAAACATTTGTAGAAGATACCTTACGTCAACCTACTTTTGTTTATGGTCATCCAGTGGCTGTTTCTCCACTTGCGAAGAAAAATCCTGAAGACCCTCGTTTCACTGACCGTTTTGAGTTGTTTATCGTGGGTAAAGAGTTTGCCAATGCCTTTACGGAATTGAATGACCCAATCGATCAAAGAGAACGTTTTGAAGCGCAAGAACGTGAACGCGCAGCTGGTAATGATGAAGCGCACGGTGTGGATGAAGATTTCCTAGAAGCACTAGAACATGGTCTTCCACCAACCGGAGGCCTAGGAATCGGTATCGACCGTCTAGTAATGTTACTAACTGATTCTCAATCTATCCGTGACGTCTTATTATTCCCAACTCTTAAAAACGTCGAAAAATAAGCATAATATACAAACAACGCCTAGAAGTACAGGAGACTTCTAGGCGTTTTTGAATAAGAATGTGAGGCGAGTTGATCAGCTAAGAACGGATAAGTTTTTCCAAGGCATAAAGATTTTACTAGTCGAGTATGTCTATACGCCGAAGTGGCTAGCTAAGTAAATATATGAAGTTTCATCTAATGGGAATAAAAGGTCAGATATTTATGGATCAGTTGGAATATTTAGCGACCTTTAATGAAGTGGCTAATACGAATCTAGAAGGTGTCTTTGATTTGATTTTACAAACAGCGCTAGAGTATGAGCTACCACAAACAGCCTTGCCAGCAAAATTAGTAATCATTTCGGATATGGAGTTTGATGCCTGTGTGGACAATCATGAAGTGACCAATTTCGAACATGCCAAACAAAAATTTGCTTCATTTGGTTACACTTTACCAAAAATTGTCTTTTGGAATGTAGCGAGTCGCAATAACCAGCAACCAGTTATCCAAAATGAAGTAGGTGTCTACTTGGTTTCAGGTGTCATGCCCAAAATTTTAGAGTTGGTTGTTACTGATGCACTAAATCCTTATCAATTTATGTTGGAGGTAGTTGAAAGTCCTCGTTACCAACAAATTACTGCTTAATGATAAAAGTAGGTTGGCCTAAAGGGTGAAGGTTAACCTACTTTTTTATATAAACGAACATAAATAATGAACGAAAAATACTTGATTTAAGAAGAAACAGTCTGATTTTTCTTAAAAAGCGAATAATAAAACAAAGATAACCGTGAATATTCCAGTTTTTACAAAAGTTTTAAAAATGACAAAAAAAGTTTAAATTTCTTGTTGACCGAAAGCTGAAATCTTGGTATAGTATTACTTGTCCTTGAGATAGAACCTTGATTTGATAAAGGTTTTCTCAAGTTAATAAAGACTTTTCAAATTACTCAAAAAAATATAAAAAAACTTGTTGACAAAAAAGTTCCAAGATGATATATTGATTGAGTCGCTGAATTGAAAAACAATTCAGAAAATTATTTGAAAAAAGTTGTTGACAAACAAAATATAAAGTGTTAAACTTTAGAAGTTGTCGATGCAACACAGTAGACCTTTGAAAACTGAACAAATAAATGCAAACAACCAATGTGTAGGGTCTT
>CAMMST010000016.1:0-45640 GCA_946499615.1 Enterococcus cecorum
ACGTTCATTTGTTTATCCCCTTTCAACGTTCTACTATAATAAAATAGCACATTTTGAAGAAAAAAAGAAAATAATTGTATGTTTTGTTAAGAATTTTTTAGAAAACATTCATTGATTTTCCTGGTTTAAAGGCACTTTTTAGACGTTGAATGCCATTTAATTATTCATATAAGCAACAAATTTATCGACAGTTTCTACACGCTTTTTATCTGTTAAATGGCTATATATATTCATTGTCATTTGGATGTTTGCGTGTCTAAGTCTGTCTTGAATATCTTTAAGAGTTGCACCAGATTCAAGTAGGATAGAAGCGTGGGTATGTCTTGTTGCATGTACTCCTTTAAATATAAATGAATTTTTCTCGCAAAACCTTTTCAGCATCATATAAATATATTGAGAGTATAACAATCCCTTTGTTGATGAGCAAAATACTAAATGATTATCGGTAATGCCAAAGCTAAAAAGTAATTTTCTTTGATTGGATTTCCATTTTTTTAGAATAGAAAGTGTATGCTGATCAATTGGAATTTTAGCGATACTTTTTTCTGTTTTCGGAGGTACTACTACATGACCATTTTTTGTTTTTGAAACAGTTTTGTTCACATTAATCATTTTGTTTTTAAAATCAATATCTTGCCAATTTAGCGCCAATGCTTCACCGATTCGTAATCCAGAATAGAATAGAAGTCTTAACAATGGATATAGCATCATATGGCCATAAATCCCATCATTGTTTTCTGCTGCTCTTAGCATGAGTTTTACTTCATCCAACGTGTAGAATTTTAATGATTCATCGATTATAGTCTTATCTTTTGGATATTTAATCAAAGCAGCTCGGTTTGTTGGGATTAATTCAAGCATCACTGCATAATCAAGTACAGAATTAACATACGTGTGAAATATCCGATAAGATTTGTACTTTAAGGCCCATTCGTTGACGATTTTTTGCGCATATATGGTTGTTATATCCTTTATGTTTAAATTGCCATACTTAGAAAGTATATGCTTTTTGAAATGATCTTCAACACATCGTATTGATGATTCTTTCAAAGATAATTGATGAGTAGGCCACCAAATAGAAAGAACAAATTTATTGACGTTTTAACTAAACTATGTTTTAATACAAGTAATAGAACCCCGCACACCTCTGATTCAAGTGTCCAAAGCGGGGACGTTTTTTTTTAGGGGAGTATCTATGAAATATAATAGATGTGCCACAACGGTTGAAAGGCAAGTAGAAATTTTAAAAGAGAGAGGCTTGCAAGTTAAAGATACTGATTTTGCAGTCAAAGCCATAAGAGAGATTGGGTATTTCAGGTTTAAAGGATACTGTTTACCCTATTATCAATCAAAAGACAAATTTAAAAACGATGTAAGTTTTGAGTTAATCTATGAGAATTATCGTTTCGATGAGCGATTTCGATTGTTGCTATTTCAGATAATTGAACATGTTGAAGTAGAGTTGAAATCGGTAATATCTGGGGATTTCGCTTTAGAAACTTCTGCATTGGGATTTTATAATCATGAAAACTTTGAAAATAAAGAGTATCATGAGTTGTGGTTAGATAATTTCGAAAAGTTAATATCTCAATCGGCTAAAAGACGGGAATTATATACTGAACATTATCTTACAAAATATGAAAAAACATTTCCTGTGTGGGTAGCTACCGAAATATCCGATTTCGGCTCCCTATCTAAATTTTTTTCTAACATAAAAGCACCATTGAGAAATAAAATATCAAAGTCCAATTATGGGGTAGCTAGTGTTTATTTAACCAATTGGATTCATCTTTTATCTGTAGTTAGAAATATTTGCGCTCACAACGGAAGGATATATGATAGAATACTTCCTATACAAGCCAGATTGACTAGCAAAGAACGTAAAAATAATATTGCGAACAATCGAGTGTTTGTAGCTATATTAATTTGTAAGAAGCTGTGCTTAAATGAAGATTACTTTTCTATGTTTGTAAAAAATTTGCAATATCTTATTCAATTATATGATAAATCAATTTCAATAGACAGGATTGGATTTCCTGAAAATTGGAAATATTATTTGTGTTAACTATTATTGAGTTAACTTTTATAAAAAATATAGCCCTAGTTTTTCGCTAGGGCTTTTTTTCTTGCTGTAATTAATTCTTCGAGTTCTTCTAAATCCTCTAAGGTAGCTTTATTTCTGATAAACCCCCTAGACGTACTTCGTTGAGAAAGATAGGTTCTTTTTTCGCGGTTTTTCTCATCATATTTCTTCTGAGCTCTTTTCTGACTTTCGCGTACATTACTCATTTCCTTGACCTCTTTCCTTTAGTTAACACCATTCCAATAAACAAGATAGCGTAAATAGTAGCAAACCATGTTGGTAACTTGTCAATGATTGCTAATATAAAGCAGATAATACTATACACTAGCATGAAAATATAAAAGTATTTTTTATTCATGTCGCTTATGCTATAATGAAATGAGAGAGGGAGGAGCGTTCCCTCTCAATAATTAGCGCTTGTCGTCGTTATCGTGTATTTGCTTTAGTAGGTAGACACTACTTAGAAAGTAAAACACTATTTCGACGGCTTTTTTAATTTCATCTAGCACAACCTCACCTCCTATGATTTTATAAAGATATTTGACTTTCTTTTAAAAGTTTGCAAAAAAATAAGCCCCGCCCAGGACTTTTTTTGAATGCCATTTGAATGCCATTTTTAGTTAAATGTAATTAATCGTAGTAAATAGATTAGCGATAAATCAATAATATTTTAGCTTTAGATTGTTCAAGTTAATCGAATTTCATAAGAATTTTTTAGAATAACTAGCATTTTGATTCATTTATATTTTATTTTTTGTCAATAAATGATATATTTCCATTGGAGGTGTTGATGTGGAACAAGTAGTAATCATTGACGCATTAAGAAGCCCGATTGGTAAATATCGAGGGATGTATAAAAATATTAGTGCCAAAAAATTAGCAGTAAATGTTGTAACTGAGTTATTTAATCGCCACCCTAAAATAAAAGGCGCTGTCAATCAAGCCATTTTTGGACAAGTATTACAAGCAGGAAGTGGCCAAAATATTGCCCGGCAAATTGCTTTAGAAAGCGGCTTGTCACAAACTGTTCCGGCAATGACAGTAAATGAAGTTTGTGGTTCAGGTCTCAAAGCGTTGATTTTAGGGATGGAGCAGATTCAATTAGGGAAAGCCCAAGTTGTTTTAGCAGGTGGTTGTGAAAATATGACACGTGCGCCATATATTAGTGAATATGATAAACAAGCCGATAGCTACTCTACGCCACAGCCAGTGATGATTGTCGATGGTTTGACAGATGCGCTAAGTGGAAAACACATGGGCTTAACCGCTGAAAATGTAGCAGAGAAATATCAAATCACCCGTCAAATGCAAGATACTTATGCTTTACAGTCTCATCAAAAGGCTGCCACGGCAATGAGAAAGGGCTATTTTGAAAGTGAGATTGTCCCTGTAGAAGTTGAAGGTACAGTGCTTACTAGTGATGAATCGGTGCGTCCAGATACTTCTTTGGATAAATTAGCTTCATTGAAAACTGTCTTTAAAGCAGATGGTACTGTAACTGCTGGAAATGCCTCGCCGTTAAATGATGGGGCCAGTGCAGTACTTTTAGCAAGTGAAAGTTATGCAAAGGCGCATCAATTGCCTATCTTAGCAAAAATTAAGGCAACCAGTGAAGTAGGGATTGATCCGCAATTTATGGGGATTTCACCAATTGATGCGATTCAACAGTTGATGAAACAAGTTGATTTAACCTTGGATGAGATTGATTTGTTTGAAATTAATGAAGCTTTTGCAGCATCATCAATCGTTGTGAAAGAGCAGCTACAGATTCCTGATGAAAAAATCAATATTGCCGGTGGGGCCATTAGTTTAGGTCATCCAATTGGTGCGAGTGGGGCTAGAATTGTCACTACTCTTGCGCATCAACTCAAACGAACTAAAAAACGCTTTGGGATTGCTTCTTTGTGTATTGGCGGTGGCTTAGGATTGGCGATGTTAATTGAAAATCCCCAAGAACATTCAAATATTGAAAAAAAAAAGTTCCAACAGCTAACCATTGATCAACGTCAAGATTTCTTGCGTGAAAGTGGTCTAATTGATGAAACGGTCATTGCTCAATGGCAAAATCATAGTTTAGATGAAAAAGTGATGAGTCATTTAATTGAAAATGTCGTCACGGATTATGCGTTGCCAGTAGGGATTGTCCCTGAATTTATCATGAATGAAAAAACTTATTATCTACCGTTTGCAACCGAAGAACCATCTGTTGTTGCAGCTTGTAGCTATGCAGCAAAAATGACTAAACAAACCGGGGGCTTTCAAGCAGAAGTTCAAAATCGTTTGGCGCAAGGGCAAATTGTCTTACAAAATATTGCCGATGTTCAGGCACTCTCTAAAGCTGTAGAGACGTTATTTCCAAAATTAAAAGAAGTGGCCCAACAAGCTTATCCGTCTATTGTCAAACGAGGTGGTGGTGTTGTGAAACTTGCGACGCGTACTTTTGATAATGAAAAGTTTTTATGTGTTGACGTTTGGATGGATACCCAAGAAGCAATGGGTGCCAATATGTTAAATACGGTATTGGAAGCAATGGCCGCTGAATTAAGGCGTCAACTATCTGTGGATGTGTTAATGGCTATTTTAACTAATTACACGCCTGATGCATTAGTAACAGCAAAAGTAGCAGTTGATTTTAATCAATTAGATAAGTTGGGCAATGGGCGACAAGTAGCTCAGAGAATTGTTCAGGCAAGTCGTTATGCACAGCTTGATCCATTTCGTGCAGTTACGCATAACAAAGGGATCATGAACGGGATAGAAGCACTCTGTTTGGCACTTGGAAATGATACTCGCGCCTTATCTGCTAATATTCATGCGTTTGCCAGTCGAGATGGACAATATCGTGGCTTAAGTACTTGGAAAATTGTCGAAAATCAGTTAGTTGGTGAAATTCAATTACCACTGATGATTGCTAGTGTAGGGGGAGCGACTCATGTATTACCTAAAGCGGCAAGTTTCCATCAATTATTGCAAAATAGCGATGCCAAAACTTTATCGATGCTTTTAGCTAGCGTAGGATTGGCCCAAAATTTGGCAGCCTTAAGAGCTTTAGTTTCAGAAGGAATTCAAAAAGGACATATGAAAATGCAGGCGCGTAGTCTAGCAATGAGTGTTGGCGCTAATGATCATGAAATAGCTAGTGTGGTTGAAGCTTTATTACAAACGACGATGAATCAAGAAAATGCCCGTCAAATCTTAACCAAATTAAGAACAAGTAAATAAAAAAACGAGTGAAATCATTTTTTTGGATTTCACTCGTTTTATTAATATTATCGATTTTCAAGTGGTGTGTTTGCAAAGTCTTCAATCACCGGAATGACTTCAAGTTTTAATTTATATTTACGCTCTAAAGCTGATTCAATGGTGAATTGTCCGACTTGTGAAGTTGAAATGGTTGCTAAAAGACGTTCGTTTGCTGCTTGTTCAATCACTTGAATTTCATCTGCTAATTTTTTGACAGTAAATTTTGGAAAAGCAGTGATTTTTTCAACAAATTCATCGTAACCACTGTGAGTCGCTTTTTCTTTTTCATCAGTAGTATCAGTTGTTGGTGCTACTTCAGCTATTTTTTCTTCTTTTACTACTTCTTGTTTCACTTCTTCTTGCGCAGGTTTAACATCTTCAGTTACTTCAACAGGTGTTTGTTGATTTTCTGTATTTGGACGTTTTGGTGCTTGATACCAATATGTAACGATTTCTTCAACTAAATTTGAACTAAATTGCTCAAATAAGCCTGGTTCTTCATTTTGAATACGTTTAATGATGGTGTCAAACGTTTTATCAAGCGGCACAGTCAATAATTTATCCTTTGTTGTTTGGCCAAGAAATTCGATAAAAAGTTCATTTTTCCGATTTTTATACGTATATACTTTAATCGGCATTTGATATTGGTTTAATGCTTTATTTTCTAATTCACGGAATAATCGATTTTTTGTTTGTTCCATTGATGGTCGAAAATTTTTCAGTAATTTTTTTAAGTTTTTCTTTTTCATAAAAACTCCTTTCAATCGTTCATAAATAATTATTCATCAGACAAAGATGTTTGGTTAGATGTTTCAATCGTTAAATCAGAAAATTTAGGAATAATAGCATAGCAATCCATCTCTTTTTGGTATGCTACAGCCATGTTTTCCCAAGTGAATAATTCATATTTTCCTAAGCGTTGATCTAATTCATTGATAAATTGTTGCTTGGAATAGTTTCTAGCAGGGAAATGTTGAATTTTTTCAGGATAAATCAAAAAGACAAAATCAGCTGAGAAGGCTTTTTTGATATATGCTGGTAATTCTTCAAGTCTTGTATACATGGACCATCCACTTCTTTCCACAAAAAATAAAGCACATCGCTTATTAGTTTATCAATAAATAGGTAAAAAGACAAATATTTTCTTTGACTTTTCATTGCAGTCTCTCTTTTTAAAACTTCATTAAGTCTATGGATTTTTCTTTTCAAGCAATGAATTTTTAGGTAAACTAGTTAAATGATAAAAAAAGAAAGGTTAAACAAATGGATATTTATTTAAAAGAAGCATATTTACATATTGTCGATCGTCAGGCGGGAGATCCAGTGTTATCGGAGTTACCCCTAGATTTAAGTAAAGATTATTTACGTGAATATATTGAAAAGAAAATCGCAAAAATGTATTCTCCCCAATCCAAAGCGGGTCAGATTGATTTAGCCAGTGACATCGGCCAAATTCTAGCTCAACAAACAGAACTTAAAATGATGAGTCAGCAATTAGTTAATCTCTGGTATCAAATCTATCAACAAAGTGAGGAGGCTCCTTCTTGTGATATTATCGTAGCGAAATATGAGCTAGATACGACGCCTTATTTAGCTTTTTTGAAATTGAATTATTCGCAAGGTTATACGCATTTTCTAGATCAAACAGAAGAAGGTTTATACAATCAATTTATTTTGCACCAAGCGATTTTGCCAAATAAAACGCAAAAAGTCGATGAAGGCGTCATTATAAATTTGCTGAGCTTTGATTTTCAATTATTAGAGAAACGCTATCAGTTTTCAGGTGAGAAAAAGGCCTATTTCTCTACTGAATTTATTGCTCAAGTACCAAGCCTTTCTTTGGAGGAAAATGTCAAAGCAATTAAAAAAGTAGCCAGCAAAATTGGCAGTGAGTTTGCGGATGAAGATTATCAAGTTGTGGCAAAGGTCAAACAAGCAATCGTTGAATCCATTGATCAAAATGGTTATATTGAGCCAAAAGAAATTGCTGAATCAGTCTTTAAAGAAAACATTACTGCTCAGTTAGCCTTTCAAGAAAAGGTGGCCGAAAAAGGAGTCAGTGCCGCGGCGCCTTTAATTGCTAATGTGAAAGAGGTTAGCGAAAAGAAATATAATAAACAAAAGCTTAAACTATCAAACGGTATTGAAATGATTATACCAATGGATGTCTATCAAGATCCTAATTTACTGGAGTTTGTCAATCAGCCAGATGGCACGATTTCAGTGATGATTAAAAATGTAGAAGATATATCAACAAAATTATAGTTGTATTTGGGAAATAAACGAAGCGAGCAATTAATACGATGAAAAAAATAGTTAAAAAGTTCATGCTGCTTGTGCTTGTATCTTTCATTTTTTTAGGTGGATTTATCATTTATCAACGCGTACAAGTGATTAAGCACGTGCGCACTTATCAAGGACTTGTCGCAAAAATTACCAAAGAAGCAGGAATTGAAAAATATCAATCGACCATTTTAGCGATAATGATGACTGAAAGTAAAGGAACTGGTCAGGATGTGATGCAAAGTTCTGAAAGTCTCACAAAACAAGTCGGACAATTAGAAAATCAGGAGCAAAGTATCAAACAAGGGACAAAGCATTTCAAAGAATTATTGGAGTATGCACAAGTTCGTGGTTGTGATTACTCTACGGTACTTCAGGCATACAATTATGGAATGGATTATATTGACTATGTGGCCAATCACGGCAAGCACCATACGCAAGAATTGGCAGAAAAATATTCAAAAGAGGTTTTGGCGCCAGCGTTAGGAAATACTGAGGGAAAACGTTATCGATATCTTCATATTTTTTCAATTTTTCACAATGGGGGGTATCTCTATCATAACGGTGGGAACTACTATTATGCCAAAATCGTCAAGTGGAACCAATATCAATATGAAAGTTATGAAAAAATAATTCATTTAATTGAGTGAATTGCTTGAAAAATAGCAAAAACGCGCTTATAATGAATAGCATGGTATATTGTCTAGATTTTGAAAATGAAATCATATGAAAGTGACACCAACTTGTCTAAGATGACAAATTCGCGTCCTAGTACAAATTTGAGAAAAATTTCGTCTAGGGCGTGATTTTTATGAGATTTAGATTCTAGGTTAATGAAAATTCATGGTAGGTTTAGCGCATTTTTTATCATTTATTCGTACATATTTGGCGTATTTCCTTCTCGTGAGACCTAATCATTAGCAATCTACAAATAATGATTGAAGGTGACGAAATGGCAAGAATACCACAGCAAGTTATCGATGAAATTCGTGAAAAAACGGATATTGTAAACATTATTGGGCAATATGTTCAGTTAAAAAAAGCCGGGAAAAACTACTCAGGCTTATGTCCTTTTCACGAAGAGCATACTCCTTCTTTTTCTGTAGCAGGTGACCGTCAGTTTTATTACTGTTTTGGTTGTGGACGTGGCGGAAACGTTTTTAATTTTATTCAAGAATTAGAAGGTGTTAGTTTTCAAGAAGCGGTTGTAAGGGTAGCTGAAATGGAAGGAATTCCGTTAAGTAGCCAGTATATGACTGCATCAAAGCAAGTCGGTCATAATAAAAATGATTCCTTATATCAAATGAACCAACAAGCTTGCGAAGTCTATCAACATATTTTGAAAAATACCCAAATTGGCCAAGCAGCTCGAAATTATCTAGAAAAAAGGCAGTTGGATAGTGAATTATTAGAAGAATTTCAAATTGGATTTGCTCCAGATCGTCGGGATTTCTTGGTTAAAGTTTTTGAGCAAAGAGGTTATACCAAAGAGCAGATGGCCGCTTCAGGTCTTTTTGTACAGCTTGAAAATGGTAACTTTATGGATCGTTTTTATTCGCGTGTCATGTTTCCAATTCAAGATGAACATGGCCGAATCATTGCTTTTTCTGGCCGCTATTTACCAACAGATAATGAGGCCGATGATAAGCGTCAACCTAAGTATTTGAATAGTCCTGAAGGCGAGATATTTAATAAGCGTGAAGTGCTATTTAATTTACATCGAGCAAAGGGTACCATGCGTAAAAATCAGGAAGCCTATTTATTTGAAGGCTTTATGGATGTGATTGCAGCGTATAAAAGTGGCATTCCCAATGGTTTGGCATCAATGGGTACTAGTTTAACTGAACAACAAATTCGACGTATTGATAAATTAGTCCATCAGGTCGTTCTTTGCTATGATGGCGATCAGGCTGGGCAACATGCGATTTATCGTGCCATTTCTCTGTTTGAAGAACAAAGTCAGTTAAAAATGTCCATTGTCAGCCTACCTGAACGTTTGGACCCAGATGAGTACGTCAAAAAATATGGAGCGGAATCTTTTGTGCAATTAGCGCAACATTCACGGCAATCAGTTTTTCAATTTATGATGCAATACAAAAGAGCTGGTAGGAATTTAGAAAATGATCAAGAGCAAATTGCCTATTTAAATGAATTGTTAATTGAGTTGAAAAAAGTCGATTCAGTGATTGAACAGGATAAATATTTAAATCAGTTAGCACTCGAATTTAATGTTAGTCGCGATGCCTTACAGCAACAACTGTCTCAGATTCAATTACCTAGCCCTGTTGCAACGGTACAGTATGATTTACCAGTCGAACCTGACGCATCCGTTGCGCAAATGCCAAAGATTTCGGTTCAAGTAGTTGTGAAAAAAACACAATTACAAAAAGCACAAGAACTCTTGCTTTACCGACTGTTCAATGATCCTAGTCTAAATAAACGTTTAAAAGCCGATGAAGTATTTTTTATTGATGAGATTTATCAAGAAATATATGTCTTATTTGATAGTATTCTTGAAGGGCAGGATTCATTTACAATCCAACAATTTTTGGATGGTTTGCAGGAAAATCATTTGCGCGGAAAAGTTGTTGAAATTGCCAGTATGAATGTTCCTAAAGAGATGAGTGACCAAGAATGGCATGATGTTATCACACTAATTAAGAAACATCGCATTCAAGAACTACTGATTACCAAGAAAAATGAACAGCAATTAGCTAGACAACAGCATCAAACAGATTTAGAATTAAAGCTAGCTGTTGAGATTATTCAATTAACGAAACAATTGAAACAAATGAGTCAATAGATGAAAGGGGACTTCTCAATGTCTGAAAAACCACAAAAATCATATGAACAAGCCGTTGACCAATTTATTCGTGAAAATCGCTATAAAGGTCAAGTTTTATATGATGACTTATCAAACCAATTAGTCGTACCTTATTCTTTGGATGCTGATGCGATGGATCAATTAATTCAAAAAGTGGAAGATTCTGGAATAAGTGTAGTCGATGAAAATGGCGAACCATCTATTCACTCACTAAAAAGCAATCAAAAACATGCAGAAGAAGAGGAAGTAGATGATCGTGATTTATCTGCACCTACAGGGGTAAAAATCAATGACCCTGTAAGAATGTATTTAAAGGAAATCGGTCGTGTACCGTTACTAACAGCGGATGAAGAAGTTTCCTTAGCCTTGAAGATTGAACAAGGAGATCAAGAAGCAAAACAACGTCTAGCTGAAGCCAACTTACGATTAGTGGTAAGTATTGCTAAACGCTATGTAGGACGTGGCATGCAGTTCCTTGATTTAATACAAGAAGGTAATATGGGCTTAATGAAAGCTGTTGAAAAATTTGATTATCGTAAAGGGTTTAAATTTTCAACTTATGCTACTTGGTGGATTCGTCAAGCAATTACGCGGGCGATTGCTGACCAAGCGAGAACTATCCGTATTCCAGTGCATATGGTTGAAACAATTAATAAATTAATTCGTATCCAACGTCAATTGTTACAAGAATTAGGTAAAGAACCTACGCCAGAACAAATTGCCGAAAAAATGGAAATGCCAACAGAAAAAGTACGTGAAATTCTAAAAATTGCGCAAGAGCCAGTCTCATTGGAAACGCCAATTGGTGAAGAAGATGACTCGCATTTAGGTGACTTTATTGAAGACCAAGAAGCCACTTCGCCAGCTGAACATGCAGCATATGAACTTTTAAAAGAGCAATTGGAAGATGTACTTGATACGTTGACTGATCGCGAAGAAAATGTTTTACGTTTACGCTTTGGGATTGATGACGGTCGTACACGTACCCTCGAAGAAGTTGGCAAAGTATTTGGGGTAACGCGTGAACGTATTCGCCAAATTGAAGCAAAAGCCTTACGTAAATTACGCCATCCTTCACGTTCAAAACAATTGAAAGATTTCTTAGAATAATATTTAAGGACTTACCATTTCCTTTATTGTTGGAAGGTAAGTCCTTTTGATTTGACGTATTTTTAATCAATTTGAAATATAATTTTTTATAAAATGCATTGGTTTTTACTTATAAGTTGTGATAAATTAAAGAGTGAAAGTTTAAAAAAAGGTATCATTTTGTACCAGAAAATGATTTTATAAAATAAGGAGCGATTTTTTTGATTCATCGATGTCCAAGCTGTGGCTATGAACCGGTTGATCAATCACTTATCTGCCCAAATTGTGGTGCAGAAATAGTCGAAAATGTCACCGAAAAACTACAGCATGAAGAAGAAACCTTGCAAACGGATTTATCTTCAGGTGAAAATAAAGTGGATGATTCTACCGTAGAAGTGCTTGCGTTTGCGGATACGGATGAAGTAAATGATGATATTGTCTGGTCTGACTTACAAGAACAACCCATCGGAGAAGTTATGAAAGAGTTAGCTAAAGAGCATGATGTGCCTTTGTCAGAAGCTGATTTAGCAACACTAGAGTCCTCTTCTCAAGAGAATACTGAAGATAATCAAACAACGCAATTAGCTGATTTTGTTCAAGAACAACAAGAAAAGCAAAAAGAAGCTGAGAATGCTGCCCTTGAAGAAAATCCAATTTTAGCGAACTATATTGAAATGCATAATGCGCAAAAAGAAGCCCAACGTTTGGCACAACAAGCCGAAAAACAACAGAGTGAGTCAAATGTAGAAGACACTGAAAATGTAGATGTAAAAGATGATAGCAATCGGTCATCAGATACAGAGACATTAGAAGATGAGGTCACTGAAGCAGAAAAAAATGTATATGCGGCTGCAAGTAATCACATCGCACAAGATTCAGTGGATGGGCAAGAAGTAGCAGATGAACCAGTCAAATCTTCTAAAAAGTGGCGTAATTTAGCATTGGCGGGTGCGGCACTTTTAGTCGTTGGTGGTGGTTTTTATTACGCCCATGTTCAACGTCAAGATGACAAAAAAACAGAAGTAACCCAAAAAGCGGCTAATCAGTTAAGCGAATTATCGACGAAAGTAACGCAATTATTTACCACCAATAAAGTTGAATTTCTAAAGGCTACAGTCACACTTGAGCAAATAGATGATTTAAGCAAACAATTGGAAAAGTATAAAGGTGAAAAAGGGTATAGCAAATTACATCAACAGTTAACCAGTGCAAAACAACAATTACAAAAAGTATCTGAAGTCAATGGGTACTTTACTTCGCCAATGATTGAAAATGGTCAGCTTAACCAACAAGCTACTTTAGATTATTCACAAAAATTTGCTGCTAAAGCGATTGCCAATCCAAAAGAATCCTATGAGAAATTAGTAAACCAAGCAGTGGCAATTGGTCAAAAAGCCTATGATCAATATGAAAAAGCCCAGTCTGCTACGAAAGAATTAATGGATGGCTATAAGAATCAATTATTAGCAAGTTCAGTTACTAGAGAAAAATACCAAAATGCGAAAAAATTGGTCGATCAGTTAGCGAAAAGTGAGCAAAAAGAAGCACTTAGCAAGCAGTTAGCAACAATTGATCGAGCGTTAAGCAAAAAAGAACAAGAAGAAAAACAAGCAAAAGCAGCTAATACTGAAACTACTAGTCAATCAGAAGCGCCGGCAGCTAAACCTGTGGAAACGAATCCTGTAAATACACAGCCAATTTATACGACTAGAACAAGTGAGCAAAGTGACATATTATCGCCAAAAAGTGTCCATCAAGGGGATAACCAACCTTTAATCTCGAGTCGTCTTTCTGATTTACAAGATGTGAACAATCAAGCTTGGCAGTGGAATCCAGAGGTTAAAAATCAAGTCTTACAAGCTTGCTTATCTCGTGGCTATATTGTCGATGGCGGCTATGTGTTAGAACGTGCGCGCATCGAAAACCAAGAAGGCTACTATCATTTATATGCAGTGGCTCCTAGTCAAAGATTTAGCTATGCAAGTGCCGATAATCCAGTCTATGTTGTGACGATTAATGATAAAACTGGATTTTATAAAGGAAATGGAAATGACCACACGATTCGCTAGTCGTGATCAATAATTTCATATTGCCAGAACTCTCTTTTTTCGATATGATAAGAACATCATATTTGAAAAAGGGAGTTTTTTATGCAGTCAGGTTTAACATTTAGACAAGGTGTGAAAGATTGTTTACCTACTGTACTAGGTTATATTGGTATTGGTTTTGCCATGGGAGTGGTAGGCAAAGGTGTCGGTTTATCAGTGATACAAGTAGCAATGATGTCGATTCTGGTCTATGCTGGTAGTGCTCAATTTATTATTTGTGGTCTGTTAGCTTTAAATGCGCCAATATCTAGTATCGTATTAACTGTCTTTATGGTTAATTTCCGTCATTTTTTGATGAGTTTATCCATAGCCCAACATTTTAAACAAGTAAATTTATTCAATCGCATCGGTTTAGGAACGTTATTAACAGATGAATCCTATGGTGTCTTAACGGTCGAATTATTAAAAAATAAAAGTGTGACGAGTCAATGGCTGCACGGACTGAATCTAACGGCCTATCTGAGTTGGATTTTTGCGACGATGGCAGGGGCATTATTTGGTGGTTTTATCCATAATCCTGAAACATTTGGTTTAGATTTTGCACTCGTTGCGATGTTTTTAGGTTTATTTTTATTCCAAGTAGAACGACCATTCAAGCAAAAAACAATCCAAACAAGTATTTTGCTTTTAAGTATATTTTGCTCATTAATCATCTTGATGCGCTTTTTCTCAGCTGAGGTGGCTGTATTAGCTTCTACATTAATTGGTTGCTTTGTGGGGGTGATGTTGCATGAGTCTTGATTTTCTAGTACTGATGGCTTTATGCGGCTTAGTCACTTGGCTACCAAGAATTTTGCCATTTGTATTTTCTAATAAAATTCATTTTCCTAAAAAGATAGAACTTTTTATGAGTTATTTACCTTTAAGTATTTTGGCCGCCCTTTTCTTCCAAAGTTTGTTTACCTTTCATGAAAATCACTGGCCAGAGTTGAAAATTCCTGAATTGATTGCTTGTATTCCCACGCTTTTTGTAGGATACTATAGTAAGGATTTAATGAAAATTGTCGTGACGGGTATTATATCGATTGCTTTGATCAGATTATTTTTATAAAGGAGAATTTATGAATCATTTATTAGCAACTATTATCAGCGGTTTAGTTATTGATGAAAATGAAAATTATTATTTCGTTCAAAAAGAGGGTCAAACTTTTCGCTTACATAAAAATGAAGTACAAACCTCTCTAGGTCAGATGGTAGAAGGGTTTACTTATGTGAATCAAAAACAACAATTAGCGATGACGACTAAGATTCCTAAGGTACGTCAAGGTCATTATGCCTTTAGCAAAGTGACTGAAGTGCGTAAAGACTTAGGTGTATTTTTAGATATTGGTTTACCAGATAAAGAGGTGGTACTATCCTTAGATGAATTACCAACTTTAACTAATCTTTGGCCAAAAGTAGAAGATGAACTCTTAATTGGTTTACGTATTGATGATAAAGATCGTATTTGGGCAACTTTGGCTGATGAAAAAATCTTTAAAGCCATGAGCAGAAAAGCGACTGAGCAAATGCATAACCAAGATGTGAAAGCACGGGTTTATCGTCTAAAAATGGCCGGTACCTATGTATTAACACAAGATTATTATTTAGGTTTTATTCATCCAAGTGAACGCTATGCTGAACCTCGCTTAGGAGAATTAGTCGATGCAAGGGTCATTGGTTTACGTGAAGATGGGGTCTTGTATTTATCAATGAAGCCAAGAAGTTATGAAGCCATTTCTGATGATGCCCAAATGATTTTAGCTTATCTAAACCAATCTGCGACGAAATCTATGCCTTATACAGATAAGAGTTCACCAGAAGAAATTAAACAATTATTTGGTATTAGTAAGGGTCAATTTAAGCGTGCATTAGGTCATTTGATGAAACAAAAATTAATTGAACAAGTTGACGGCAAGACAAATCTACTATAAAATTTTTATTGAGCATTTTGTGTAAATGGTAGGGGGTACATGTCATGAATACAATGGCAACCTTAAATAAAATAAAGAAAATGTTGCATGATGCGGGCTTTAAATTAACACCCCAGCGTGAGGCAACGTTATTAGTTTTGCTTGAAAATGAGAAAGATCATCTCTCAGCAGAAGAAATCTACTTTTTTGTCAAACGTAAAAATCCTGATATTGGATTAGCTACTGTATATCGTACGTTAGAAATTTTAACGGAATTAAAAGTGGTGGACAAAGTTAGCTTTAATGATGGTGTCGCACGTTATGATTTGAGAAAAGAAGGTGCCAAACGTTTCCATCATCATCTTCTTTGCTTGGAATGTGGTAATATTGAAGAGATTGAAGAGGACCTATTAGGAAGCGTTGAGAAAGTTGTGGAAAAAAGATATCATTTTCTAGTAAAAGATCATCGCTTAACTTTTCATGGCATCTGTAAAAACTGTCAAGAAAAACATCAATTGGAAGGGAGAAGTTAGAGGAATTTTCCTTACTTCTGCCCTTTTTTCAGGATAGGGGTTTATAAGATGGAAACTCAATTGCGTGCATATCTTCATTATTTAACGACAGAAAAACATTTAGCTCAAAATTCATTAGTGAGTTATGAGCGGGACTTAAAGCATTATTTTGCATTTTTAAAAGAAAAAAACATAACCAATTTCGAACAAGTGCAAAAATCCCATGTACAGCAATTTTTACGCAAATTACAAGAGGATAAGCGTGCGACTTCTTCTATTATGCGGATGTTAAGTAGTATCAAAAATTTTCATTTATATTTACAACTCCAACAAATCACTACACATAATCCTGCAAGTAGCATCGAGATGGCAAAACTTGCGCCTAAAGTTCCCGAGTATTTGACAATTGAAGAAGTGAATCAATTATTGCAATTGCCAGACACCAAAAGTTTGCGAGGTGTTCGTGATCGGGCTATTTTAGAGCTGTTGTATGCTACGGGAATAAGGGTCAGTGAGTGTATCGCTTTAAAGGTTGAAAATGTACATTTAGAGTTAGCTTATCTTGAATTTGAAGGAAAAGGACAAAAGGTGCGTATATTACCCTTGGGCAGCGAATGTGTCAAATGGTTGAAAACGTATCTATCCCATGTACGGCCATCTTTAATGAATCATCAAGAGAATCAGATTCTTTTTTTAACCCAACAAGGAAGAGCATTTACGAGACAAGGCCTGTGGAAAAATCTAAAAAAATATGTCGCGCAATCAGGTATTCAAAAAGTTGTGACTCCACAGACTTTACGGCATAGTTTAGCCATCCATCTTTTACAAAATGGCGCTGATTTAGCAAGTGTGCAAGAATTACTGGGGCATGTGGATTTATCAACGACACAAATGTATGTGCAAGCAACAAAGCGCCGATTAAGTGAATCTTATCAACAATTTTTCCCTAGAGCATAGAAATGAGGTATCTATTTGGAATTACAATTTAAGCTTGAAGGTTTTGAGGGACCTTTAGACTTATTATTACATTTGATAAACAAGTTAGAAATTGATATATATGATATTCCGATTGCTGAAATCACGGAGCAATATTTAGAATATCTACATGCCATGCAGACTTTTGAACTAGAAATTGCTGGTGAATATATTGTGATGGCGGCAACCTTAATGGCAATGAAAAGCAAAATGTTATTACCAACGCAACAAGTGGATTTTGATGAAGATTCGCAATATGAAGAAGACCCCAGAGAAGCTTTAGTGGAACAATTATTGGAGTATCGTAAATATAAATATGCGGCCAAAGAATTATCTAAAAAAGCCGAAGAACGGAGCCAATATTATACGAAGCGTCCCTCTGATTTACAAGAGTATCAGCAAGAGGTACGCCTAGATTTAAATCAGGCCAATACGATTGATTTATTTTTAGCTTTTCATCATATTTTGGAAAAACAAAAACGTAAAATGAATGTCGAAGCTACTGTGGTGGCAGACGAGTTTAGTATTGAAGATAAAATGGTCGAAATTCAAGAAAGATTGTTACAAGTTCCTATTAAACAAGGTGTCACACTAGATAGTTTATTAACAACATACAATCGTAGCGAAATAGTTATTACTTTTATGGCATTGTTAGAATTATTAAAACACCAACAAATTAAAGTACAACAAGCAGCAAGTTATGAGCCATTATATTTGTACCGAGTAGAGGAAGTGTAATTTTGGATATTAGTCAATTGGAAGCTTTATTATTTGTAGCAGGCGATGAAGGGATGAGTATCAATGAATTAAGCTATGTTCTTTCTTTATCGACTGAACAAGTATTTGAAGGCTTAGTACAATTAAATCAAAAGTATAAAGAAGATGAAACATGTGCCATTGAACTGAAAGAGTATGCCAATCGATATATGATGACTACCAAAGGAAAGTATCAAAATCTTTTACAAAAATACAGTCAATCACCGATGGCCGCTCGCTTATCTCAAGCTGCGTTAGAAACTTTGGCTGTCATTGCGTATAAACAGCCTTTAACGCGTATGGAAGTAGATCAAATTCGTGGCGTCAACTCCAGTGCTTCTATCCAAAAATTACTAAACTTTCAGCTAATTGAAGAAAAAGGTCGCTTAGAAGCACCAGGTCGTCCTAGAATCTATGGAACAACCGCTTATTTTATGGATTATTTTGGTTTGAAAAATATAGAAGAGTTACCAGATATTTCTGAAATGGAAGCTGATTTAGCTCAAAATCAAACGCAGTTATTATTTCAAGGATTGGCCGAAGAGGAAGAAGAAAATCCTGAAAACTTAGAACAAGATTAATGGAAAAGAGGAAAACGATGGAAAGACTACAAAAAGTAATTGCTCACGCCGGGGTGGCTTCTAGACGTAAAGCTGAGCAACTAATTTTAGATGGTAAAGTAAAAGTCAATGGTCAGACTGTGACAACACTTGGCGTCAAGGTCAGTGCTACAGATGAAGTAAGTGTCGATGATGTCCCGATTTATCAAGAAGAACCAGTATACTACATGTTTTATAAACCACGTGGAGTGATAACAGCTGTTGAAGACGATAAGGGTCGTGCCGTTGTAACAGATTATTTTACGGATGTGGCACAAAGAATTTATCCAGTAGGACGATTAGATTACGATACATCTGGATTGCTTTTATTAACGAATGATGGTCAATTTGCCCAACGTCTAACACATCCTAAGCATGAAGTGGAAAAAACATATGTTGCCAAAGTCAAAGGTTTAGCTGATTCTAAAAAGCTTTATCCTTTAACAAAAGGTTTACGCTATGAAAAAGTGAACTATGCGCCGGCTCGCTATGAAATTTTATCGACCAATCAAAGCAATGGAACAAGTATTGTGAAATTAATGATTCATGAAGGAAAAAATCACCAAGTCAAAAATATGTTCAAGGCTTTAGATTTACCAGTGATGAAATTAAAACGTGAAGGCTATGGTGATTTAACATTAGGTAATCTTCGTCCAGGACAATATCGCCCATTAACCAATAAAGAAGTCAAACATTTACTACATTTATCAAAATAGCCGATTGTAATTTATTTCACATAAATTGGGCAAAAAGGTTGTTTTATTTCTGAATAGGTGTATAATGTAGCTGAACTTGAAAAAATATAGCATAAGGTTCGTCTTCAGGGGCAGGGTGTAATTCCCGACCGGTGGTGATAGTCCACGACCTGTTTGGTAAGTTTACTTATTGAATGGCTGAGCTGGTGAAATTCCAGTACCGACAGTATAGTCTGGATAAAGAAGATTGGCGTATTTGATTTACTCTATTTTTGTGTAATGATGTACCCTATTTTTCCCCTGGAAAAATAGGGTTTTTTGCATGAAGAATGAGAAGTGACTGGCTAAGCTACAAGCGGATAAAGTTTTCCAACATGTCGGGAAAGTTTAAAAAGATGAGACTTTTCCAGACGGAGTGGCTTATATGTCGAAGTGCTTAGCCGCACAGAAATTTCTTGGTGTAAAATGCCATCTCATTTCATAAAAAGGTAGTTAGATAGGTTCATTCATGGAGATGATCCTTGTAAGGAGGATTAATTTTATGAAGAATAGTAGAGTTCAAAAATTAGTAGGTGTAGCTGTGTTAGCTGCGATGGCGTTAGTGTTACAATATTTGGCTTTTCCAATACTTCCGGCCTTTAGTTTCCTTAAAATTGATTTCAGTGATATTCCAGTCTTATTGAGCATGTTTTTATTCGGTCCATTAGCGGGTGTGAGTACGGCATTTATTCGTTCGTTCTTACATTTACTAACTACAGGAATTGCTGATCCGGCCAATATGGTTGGTGATGTCGCTAGTTTTTTAGCTAGTATGGTTTTTGCCTTGCCGATTTACATGTTTTTTAAAGATGGTGCTAAAAAATCAAATCGTTATCTAGGTTTATTTATAGGCATTTGTTCATTAACGTTGTTTATGAGTGTGGCAAATTATTTTGTCATTACACCACTTTATTTACATTTCTACTCACTATCTGCTAACCAAATGTTAGGCATGGCATTAAGCAAGTATATTGCGATTGGAATTGTACCTTTTAATATCATTAAGGGTGCCTTTGTTTCCGTAGTATTTGTCGTTTTACATGCAAAATTATTGCCTTGGCTTTCACGTAAAACCGTTCGAAAAACGAGTGTAAATATTCATTAATTTATATGAGGCCCTCTGTTTTTAGGGGGGCTTTTTTGTATACTCTCACTGTGAGCGTTACTCACTAGATATTTTTCATATCTAATTAGTCAATTTTTACTTGACTAAATCTCTATCAAAGTACAGAAAATCAACAGGATGATTTTGTACTTTACTTATTTCCTTACATGGCCACGAAGTAGAATTCCCCTTCTATTTTGTGGTTTTTTTAGTTTTTTTAATTGAAAATTTTTTCTTTCAAGATATAGGTTGTCTACATAGTTTTTTTAAGTAAACTATGGTAAAATAATGGTGATTAAATAATTTATTATATTATTTATTTGTCAACTTTCGAGGATGGGGAAGTTATATAATTTAATTGTTTGGGGATGGATAAAATGAAAGACAACCGATGGCGATTATTAGATATATTTACACAATTATTGGAAGGAAAAGCCATTAAAATTAGTGAATTAGTTGAGAAAAAATATGGGACAGAAGATACGATTCGTAAAGATAAAGATTCTATCCGTGCATTTTTAGCGGAAAAAGATTTAGATCGTGGATTATTTGGTCAGGTGGAATATCAGCATGGCATCGGTTTTTATTTAGATCGCTCTTTTACCTTAACGGATGATGAAAGAATCGCGATGATTAAGGTTTTGTTATCAAGCCGGGCGCTACATCGTGAAGAAATGTTGCCGATTGTGGATAAATTAATTAAACAATCAAGTGAACCCAAACGCTTAGAAGGTATGGTAAAAAGTGAAAAATTCACCTATAATGGCGTACCTAAAAGTGTGGATATGCTTGAACGGATTAAATTAATTCAATATGCCACGGAACATCAAATTCCGGTTTCTTTTACCTATCAAAAGAACTTTCAGACTTTTGAATATAATCGGATTCCATTAGGTGTGGTATTTATTGATATTTATTTTTATATGATTTCTGCTTCACACACTTCTGAAGACTTTTTAGATTTCGAACATGCCAATAAATTTAGGATTAATAATATGTCCAATTTACGAATTGATGAAAGTGTATCAGTTCCTCGATTGCAATATTCACAATTTCCTAAGTTAGGTGAACTTAGAAATCAAACGGGTCGCTGGGCATTTTTAGGTAAACCCATCGAATTAGAAGTAGAATGTCTATTTGATCCGGCTTATATTTTGGATAGATTTCCAGAGTCAAGGATTATTTCTCAAGATCCAGAAAAGAAAGTGGCCAAGATGGTAATTCCAACAAATGATGGATATGGAACGAAAATGTGGATTTTAAGTCAATCAAATTCGATGAAAGTGAATAAACCAAACTATATGCGGAATTCAATCATTCAAATATTAAATCAAATCGCAAATTTATATGGCTATGAACTTGTAAAAAAAGTCGATAATTAAAAATCTGTCAGGAATTTTCTTGACAGATTTTTCGCGCTTTTTTTATTTTTTTGCGTATTTATATAATAGGAACGCTTATTTTTCTAGTAAAATTGCTCGCACTGGACATTTTTGGTAAGCTTGTAGTACGGATGGATAAGCCTCGGTTTGGATATATTGATGATTGGCCGCTTTTTCTTGCTTGAAAAGAACAATGCCTTCCTCATCATAATCAAATATATCTGGGGCATAAAGCGCACAAAGTCCACAAGCAATACATTGTTCTGGAATAATTTCGCAGCGTTTAGTATGCATTTTCTCACTACTTTCTGGAGGTTATTATGGATGAATTTATTTTAGCTTTGTTTGGTGAAAATGACAAGTTACGGAAGAATACTTTATTTCAAATATTGGTGGGAAAAAAGTCTGCCTCGATGTTGTATTATGCCTATGCTCATCAATTATTAAATATTGTAGGGATTTTTCCGCATTTATCAAAAGCAGAATATGAAAAAATAATCCAACGCTTGGTTAATCAAAAAGCAGTATTCATTCTTGAAAATGAGCTTGTACGTGTAAAAGTCATCCCTTCTTTATTCACACAAGAGCCTTATTGTCATCTCAATCATTTTCGTCTCAAAAATGGTCTGACATTATGGCGCATGTTGCAATTATTTCTTTGTCGTCTTTCTTATTGGCCGAAAGATTATCAAGGACCAATATTAGAAAATAGCCCCTTTTATTTGCTAAATGTAGATGAGATGATGGAAGAAATGGATGAAGAGTGCAAACAACAAATTCATGAAGAACTAAGCCTGATTTTCTCACAAATGCCGCAAGAACAGGCAAATTTTTTAGCGAATACTTTTTCTGGCAAGCATATTTCTGGAAAAACTTTCTATCAAGTATTACCTGAAGATTTGCATGCGCCCTTTGATATTTGTTACACCTTTGCTTGTGTGGAAAGATTCTGGTCTTATTTGATGGCACATACCGAATTTTTATTGTTTCAATTGTTTAAACCTTTTATTCTAGACAATTATAAACAAAGCATGCTTGTTACGCGTCAATATTATAAATTTGGTTATGACGTAGAGAAGATTGCACAAATACGAGGCTTGAAAGAAGGAACAATAACAGACCATTTAATTGAATGGGCAATTTTAGATGATAAATTTCCATTTAAAGATTTTCAATTACTGACACAAGATGAAAAATTATTAGATTATCGATATAAAGAACTTGTAGAAGAAAATCCTGAAATTTCATTTTTACAGTATCGCTTAAGTCAAATCGCAATATTGAAGGGAAGAAATAAGCATGAATCATAATTTAGAACAAGTTTTAAAAGAAAATTTTGGCTATGATTCGTTTCGAGGACTACAAGAAGAGATTATTCAAACCGTACTTAATCATCAGGACTGTTTAGCGATTTTGCCTACGGGGACTGGAAAAAGCTTATGTTATCAACTGCCGGGGGTATTGCTGGAAGGAATTGTTGTTATTGTTTCACCATTATTATCTTTAATGGAAGATCAAGTGAATGGTTTATTACAAATGAAAAAGTTTTCGGCAGTGGCTATGAATAGTTTATTAACGAAAGCTGAAAGAGAATATGTTCTTACTCATTTATCGGAGTATCAATATATTTATTTGAGTCCTGAGATGCTCTCACAGCCTGAGTGTATTCAAGCACTTAGCAGACAAAAGATAGCCCTTTTTGTTATTGATGAAGCGCATTGTCTATCACAGTGGGGCGTAGATTTTCGACCTGAGTATCGCAATTTAAAATGGGTGAAACAGCAATTAAATCATCCGACTACGTTAGCCCTAACCGCAAGTGCTCCACCAAAAGTGAAAGCGGAAATTCAAGCGTTATTGCTAGACTCTGATGCTCAAGTATTTGAATTACCAGTGAACCGTCCGAATATCTATCTACAAGTTGAAAAAACAAATGATAAAGAAGCAGCCTTATTGAACTATTTACAAGAATTATCGGGCACAGGGATTATTTACTGTGCTACTCGTGCGCAGGTGGAAGATTTGTATGAACGTTTAAAACAAGATTATGCAATTGGCTATTATCACGGTGGACTTTCGAGTAATCAACGTCGCTTACTCCAAACGCAATTCCAAAAAAATCAATTGCAACTTTTGGTAGCGACAAATGCCTTTGGAATGGGGATCAATAAGTCTGATATTCGTTTTGTGATTCATTACGATTTACCGGATAATTTGGAAAGCTATGTACAAGAAATTGGGCGTGCAGGACGGGATGGCAAGCCTAGTATGGCAATCTTACTTTATCAAAATCACGATGAACAAATCCATTATTATATGCAAAATCAAACAAGAAATGAACGCGAAGTCTTTGAATTATTGGATGTAGCTAAAAATGGTGCGCAGAAATATTTTAGTGAATTACAACAAAAATGGTTTCGTCAAATTCAGCGTGAAGATTATCATTTATTTATGGAAGAAATTAAAGCCAATGAAAAGGTAAAGCAAGCACAGTTACAGACGATGTTAAGCTATATCCATACGAATCAATGCCGGCGTGATTTTATTGCTCAGTATTTTGAAAACCCAACGCCAGACAAACAAGCACTTTGTTGTGATAATCATGGACCTTTTGATTATCAATTATTGTTGAAATCAAACATTCAAAATGAAAAAATAGCGAATTGGCAGGATGTTTTGCTAAAAATTTTTTAAGTTCCGCGATTCTCCTAAATTTTTTGAACACAAGTAATCTTTGCTATGATATAATGAGACGGAAAGATTGTAGGAGGGAATTATTTTGCGAAATAAAGATAAGAAAAAAGAAACAGAAAATCTAAATGAACCATGGGAACAACCTATCTATAATGTTGAAGGTCAAGAGGATCAAATGCCTAGCCGTATGCAACAAGGTAGAAGAAAACGCGGCAATAGCAAATTTTTAACGATTGTCTTACTTTTGTTATTCTTAATTGCAGCATGTCCGGCCGCATTTGGAATTTGGAAACACTATGTAGATAATCAACCAAAACAAACGCAAACAACCAAATCAAGCACGAAAAAATCAAGTGCTTCCCAAACAAAAGAAAGTTCAGCAACTACGAGTGAATCAACTACTCAATCTGAAGAAACGCAAACAAGTTCAAGTGAAGCTTCAACTGCTGAAAACCAAGAAGCAAATGATAATGCTGCAGATCAAAATACACAAGAAAATCAAGAAGCGCAAAACAATCAAAATGGTGAAACAACGACCGAAAATGGCGCAGAATATACGACTGTTCAAGCCGGTGAAGGGCCAGCTACAGTTGCTAGTCGCACAGGTGTTAGCGTAGAAGATATTTATCGTTTAAATGGAATGACTGCTGATAACTTCCATTTAACACCAGGACAACAAATTCGAATTAAATAAAAAAGAGTTACTGGGGGTTCATCTCCTCAGTTTCTTTTTGTGTAAATAGTGATTTAGTTAGGGGTAATGGAATGAAGAAAATAAATATTGCAATCGATGGTCCGGCTTCATCTGGGAAAAGCACCGTTGCGAAAATAATTGCCAAAAAATTAGGATTTATTTATACCGATACTGGGGCGATGTATCGTTCGGTGACTTATTTGGCGTTAAAACATCAAGTCAGTTTGGATGATGAGCAAGCTTTAGTTTCGCTGATTTTACGTTTTCCAATCACTTTTAAACAAGGGAGTGAACAACAACTTGTTTTTGTGGATGGTCAGGATGTGACTAAGGAGATTAGGATGCCAGAGGTAACCAAAAATGTCTCCAAAGTGGCTGCTTACAAGTTAGTCCGTGAGCAATTAGTGAAACAGCAACAAGCCATTGCTAAAGATGGTGGGGTCGTCATGGATGGCCGTGATATTGGGACCGTGGTTTTACCTGATGCGCAAGTGAAGGTCTTTTTGGTCGCTAGTGTTGAAGAACGTGCGAGAAGACGTCATAAAGAAAATCTAGAAAAAGGCATTCCAAGTGATTTTGAAGAATTAAAAGTTGCCATTGAAAAAAGAGATTATTATGACTCTCATCGCGAAAATTCGCCACTTGTGCAAGCTGTAGATGCGGTAAGTATTGATACAACGGGAATGAGCATCGATGAAGTCGTTCAAGCTATCATTAATTTAGTAAATGACGAAAATTCAGCAAAAAAATAAAAGAAATTATTGGAAATCGCTTTATTTTTTTGTGAAATTGCAATAAACTAGATATTGTAGTGTATACATGAACAAATGTTGGTCAGGAGGAAATTAGGTATGACGGAATTTGAAGGACAAGTAACAGAAACAATGGAAGAAGCTTTAAATAGCGTACAAGAAATTCATGTTGGCGATACGGTCAAAGGTGAAGTGTTAGCTATTGAAGATAAGCAAGTCATTGTTGCGATTTTGGGAACAGGATTAGAAGGTGTGATCCCAGCAAAAGAATTATCTACAACACCAACTGATGATTTAGAGTCATTAGTAAAAGTCGGTGATGAATTAGATTTAGTAGTGATTTCAAGAATCGGTAATGATAAAGAAAATGGTAGCTACTTATTATCTAAACGTCGCTTGGATGCTAAAAAATTATGGGAAGAAATCGAAGCAAAATATGCTGCAGGTGAAATCGTTGATGCAACTATTACCAATGTCGTTAAAGGTGGTTTAGTTGCAGATTTAGGGATTCGTGCATTTATTCCTGCTTCAATGGTTGAAGACCACTTTGTTAAGGACTTTAGTAAATACAAAGGTCAAACCTTAAAATGTAAGATTGTTGAAATCGAACCAAGCGAAAATCGTTTAATTTTATCACATAAAGTTGTTGCTGAAGAAGAAAAGCAAAAACAAAAAGAAGCGGTATTTGCTTCAATTAATAAAGGAGATCAAATTGAAGGGACTGTCGCTCGCTTAACGAACTTCGGCGCATTCATTGATTTAGGTGGCGTTGATGGACTTGTTCATGTTTCTGAAATTTCTCATACACATGTAGCCAAACCAAGTGATGTCTTAAAAGTCGGTGAAAAGGTAAATGTTTTAGTTTTATCTGTTGATCCAGCTAGCGATCGTATTTCATTATCTATTAAAGATACTCTACCTGGACCATGGGATGATATTGAAGATAAAGCACCAGTGGACAGTGTCTTAACAGGTACAGTGAAACGCTTGACAAGTTTTGGCGCTTTCGTGGAATTATTCCCTGGTGTAGAAGGCCTTGTGCATATTTCACAAATTGCTCACAAACACATTGCTACACCACATGAAGTCTTAAAAGAAGGCGAAGAAGTTAAAGTTAAAGTCTTAGAAGTATCTCCAGAAAATCAACGTATTGCTTTAAGTATCAAAGCACTTGAAGAAAAACCAGAACCAAAAGTTGAAGAAGTAGTAGCTGAAGAAGAAAGCTATGAACTACCTGAAGAATCAACTGGTTTTACTATGGGTGATATTTTAGGAGAAGCTTTAAAAACTGAAGAATAAGTCTTTAGATAAAAACCAACTAAATTTTCTTGTTCTGTATACCAAAAAGAATAGTAGAGGCGCAATTTATCCATTTTTCAAGGTATTGCGCCTTTTTTTACTTGCAAGATGGTAAAAGTTTCGGTAAACTAATTGAGATTGAAAAAAATGGAGGGAAGAAAATGGCAAATCCAACTATTGCAATTGTCGGTCGTCCAAATGTCGGTAAATCAACTATCTTTAACCGAATTGCTGGGGAGCGTATTTCAATTGTTGAAGATACCCCTGGAGTGACGCGAGATCGTATTTATGCAACAGGCGAATGGCTAGGTCGTGAATTTAGTATTATTGATACTGGTGGGATTGACCTAGGTGACGAACCATTTATGGAGCAAATTAAAGCCCAAGCCCAAATCGCGATTGAAGAAGCTGATGTCATTATTTTTATTTCTAGCGTTCGTGAAGGGATTACGGATGCGGACGAAATGGTTGCACGCATGCTTTATAAGAGTAAAAAACCAGTGATATTAGCAATTAATAAAGTAGATAATCCCGAATTAAGAAATGATATCTTTGAATTTTATGCGCTAGGCTTAGGCGAACCATTTCCAATTTCAGGAAGTCATGGTTTAGGGATTGGTGATGTCTTAGATGAAGCTGTCAAACACTTTAGCACTGAGATTGAGCCTGAAGATGAGAGCGTCATTAAATTTAGCTTGATTGGACGTCCAAATGTCGGTAAATCCTCACTCATTAATGCGATTTTAGGAGAAGAACGGGTCATCGTTTCTGATGTTGAAGGAACCACCCGAGATGCCATTGATACGCATTTTATCAGTGAAAATGGTCAAAAATTTACCATGATCGATACAGCCGGAATGCGCAAACGAGGCAAGGTCTATGAATCAACAGAAAAATACAGTGTCATGCGGGCGATGCGAGCAATTGACCGCTCTGATGTGGTATTATTTGTGATAAATGCTGAAGAAGGGATTCGTGAACAAGATAAGAAAGTTGCTGGTTTTGCACACGAAGCAGGAAAAGGTGTCATTATCGTGGTGAACAAGTGGGATCTTGTCGAAAAAGATACGAATACGATGCGCGATTTTGAATTAGAAATTAGAGAAGAATTTCAATATTTAGATTATGCACCGATTATTTTTGTATCAGCGAAAACAAAACAACGCTTGAATAAGTTGCCAGCAATGATTGAAGAAGTAAGTGCAAATCAAAACTTACGCGTACCTTCTGCAGTCCTTAATGATATTATTATGGATGCTGTGGCTATTAATCCAACACCAACAGATAAAGGTAAACGTCTCAAAATCTTTTATGCGACTCAGGTTAGCGTGAAACCACCAACCTTTGTCATATTCGTAAATGAGGAAGAATTAATGCATTTCTCATATGCACGCTTTTTAGAAAATCAGATTCGCAAAGCATTTACTTTTGAAGGTACACCGATAAGAATTATTGCACGAAAAAGAAAATAACGGGAATACTTTCAATTATTTTCTTAGTTTGTAATCAAAATGAAACAAACAACCCACGAAAATACAACGAAAAGTCTTGATATTAAAGGTTTCTTGTGATAACTTAGTAACAGGATATTGATTCATTATTCAATATTTCTCACTAACCTTGGACCACTCAAGGATGGTGAATGGTGTTTAACATCACATCAAAAATCAGGAGGTGAATCATCCATGGCAAATAAAGCAGAATTAATCGAAAAAGTTGCAGCGGCTACAGATTTATCTAAAAAAGACGCTACTGCTGCAGTAGACGCTGTTTTTTCAGCAATCCAAGACGCTTTAGCTAACGGTGAAAAAGTTCAATTAATCGGTTTTGGTAACTTTGAAGTTCGCAATCGTGCAGAACGTAAAGGACGTAACCCTCAAACGAACGAAGAAATTATTATTCCAGCAAGCAAAGTTCCTGCATTCAAACCAGGTAAAGCTTTGAAGGAAGCCGTTAAATAAGGTGTTCTATCTATCGAGCTCTTGATGATTCAGGGGCTCTTTTTTTATTCTGTTTTTCAAGGTTAGATGATGATTGGTTTAGGGACAATTGTAAATGTGTTCGCCATTATTTTCGGCGGCATTTTTGGTTTAGTTTTTGGCAAACGATTAAAGACTTCCATGCAAGAAACGTTAACGAAAACAGCTGGTTTAGCCGTGTTGATGTTAGGCTTAGGTGGCACCATGGAAAAAATGCTACAAGTAACAAAAAATGGTTTAAGTAGTCAAGGCAGTATGATGTTGATATTTTGCCTGACAATCGGCGCAATGGTTAGTGAATGGCTTGATATTGAAGAGCGCTTGGTTCAATTTGGGACATTTTTAAAGCAGAAAAGCCATTCTGAAAATGATCATCAGTTTTTAGATGCTTTTGTGACGAGTTCTTTAACGGTTTGTATTGGGGCGATGGCGGTCGTTGGGGCTTTTGAAGATGGATTGCACCATAATTATGCTATTCTTTTTGCTAAATCGATTCTTGACCTTATTATCATCTTGATTATGGCAAGTTCAATGGGCAAAGGAAGCTTATTTTCATTCATCCCCGTGGGCATTTTCCAAGGGAGTCTGACTTTACTTGCGCATTATTTAGCACCCCTCATCAGCAATCAATGTTTGAGTCAACTATCTTTCATCGGCTCCATCTTAATCTTTTGTGTCGGTGTCAATTTGTTTTTTGGACAGAAAATAAAGGTTGCGAATCTACTGCCGAGTTTGATATTGGCACTACTTTGGCAATGGTAAAGGAAATGTGCTTTCGAGGGTTATCGAAGGGGCATTTCTTTTTTTGTTTTGAAAGAAATAAGGAAAATAATAAAAAAATTCAGAAAATTAACGAAAAATTAAAAAATATTTAGAAAAACTATTGACATTTAATTAAATTAGAAGTATATTGTAAAAAAATTAAAAAATACATTGAATTGTAAGGAGACGATTCATATGCAACAAAAATTAACAGGATTATTATTAATTGTCATTATTACCTAGAGGACTTAGAACATGGAAAATTTTACCACATGTTTGAGTCCTATTTGTGCATTGTGAATGGGATTCTTACTAAGCATCCCACTCACTGATAAATCATTGGGTGGGATGCTTCTTTGTTTTTAAGAAAAATCTTAAAAACTGAAAAGTACTTCAAAATGATACACAAGCTGTAATAATGATTCGAGCTTTGCAATCAAATTTTTGATAAACGGAGGAAATGTAATTGAGAAGTGATCAAATCAAAAAAGGTATTGATGCCGCACCAGCAAGAAGTTTGCTATATGCGACAGGACAAGTGAAAAGTGCTAGAGACATGGAAAAACCATTTATCGCTATTTGTAATTCTTATATTGATATTGTTCCTGGACATGTTCATTTAAGAGAATTAGCTGAAATTGCCAAAGAAGCGATTCGTGAGGCAGGTGGCATTCCTTTTGAGTTTAATACAATTGGTGTCGATGATGGAATCGCAATGGGCCACATTGGGATGCGTTATTCCTTACCGAGTCGTGAATTAATTGCCGATGCTGCCGAAACAGTGATTAATGCGCACTGGTTTGATGGGGTATTTTATATTCCTAACTGTGACAAAATCACGCCTGGTATGATTATGGCAGCCATGCGAACCAATGTACCAGCCATCTTTTGTTCAGGAGGTCCGATGAAAGCCGGGGTTGATCCGCGTGGCCATCAAATGACTTTATCAACGATGTTTGAAGCAGTTGGTGCCTATAAAGCTGGTAACTTAACGAATGATGAATTTCGATTTATGGAACAAAATGCTTGTCCGACTTGTGGTTCTTGTGCGGGCATGTTCACTGCAAATTCTATGAACTGTTTATTAGAAATTCTAGGACTTGCTTTACCAGGAAACGGTACGACTTTAGCTGTTTCACAAGACCGTCGTGAATTGGTTCGTCAAGCAGCCTTTCATTTAATGGATTTAGTGAAAAAGCAAATCAAACCGCGTGATATTGTCACGAAAGAAGCGATTGACGATGCCTTTGCTTTAGATATGGCGATGGGTGGTTCTACCAATACAGTGCTACACACACTGGCCATTGCGAATGAAGCCGAAATTGACTACAACTTAGAAGATATTAATGAAATTGCCAAACGTGTACCTTACTTATCAAAAATTGCTCCTTCATCCGCTTATTCGATGCATGATGTTCATGAAGCTGGTGGGGTAAGTGCGATTATTCGTGAATTAATTGATGTACCTGGGGCTATCCATCCAGACCGTATCACTGTCACTGGTAAAACGATTCGTGAAAATGTCAAGGATGCCAAAATCAATAATCCAGAAGTTATCCGCAGTAAAGAAAATCCGTATAGCCCAGTTGGTGGATTATCAATTCTATACGGAAATATCGCTCCAGATGGTTCAGTCATTAAAGTAGGTGGTGTCGATCCAGACATTAAGAGTTTCACTGGTAAGGCAATTTGCTTTAATTCTCATGATGAAGCCGTGGCAGCCATTGATGATGGTCGCGTACAAAAAGGTCATGTGGTAGTAATTCGTTATGAAGGACCAAAAGGCGGACCAGGAATGCCAGAAATGTTAGCTCCAACTTCAAGTATTGTCGGTCGTGGCTTAGGTCGTGATGTGGCACTGATTACGGATGGTCGTTTCTCAGGAGCGACACGCGGAATTGCGGTTGGTCATATTTCACCAGAAGCAGCTGCCGGGGGTCCGTTAGCTTTAGTAGAAGATGGCGATGAAATTACCATTGATTTAACCAATCGTACCTTGAATTTATTGGTTAGCGATGTAGAGTTAGCCAAACGTCGCGAAAACTTACCAAAATTTGAATTTAAAGTGAAAAAAGGTTGGTTAGCACGATATACAGCCTTAGTTACTTCAGCGAATACTGGCGGAATTATGAGAGTAACGGAGTAAATAAAAGAATAGAGGGGATTATATGGAGAATCAAACAAAGCTAAATGGTTCCGAGCTTTTGTTAGAATGTTTGAAAAAAGAAAAGGTTGAATTGATTTTTGGTTATCCTGGCGGTGCGGTCTTACCATTATATGATGCCATGTATGATTTTGAAATTCCAAATGTATTAACGAGACATGAACAAGGGGCCGTACATGCAGCAGAAGGGTATGCCAAAGTAACGGGCAAACCTGGTGTCGTGGTTGTTACATCAGGTCCTGGAGCAACCAATGCGATTACCGGAATTGCTGATGCGATGAGTGATTCCCTACCTTTAGTGGTGATTACCGGTCAAGTTGGGACGGGAGGAATTGGTACGGATGCCTTTCAAGAAGCTGATATTCTAGGCATTACCTTACCAATAACCAAGCATAATTTCCAAGTACGTGACGTAAATGATTTACAACGAATTGTCCACGAAGCTTTTCATATTGCATCTACCGGGCGTCCTGGACCAGTAGTTATTGACTTACCAAAAGATATCAGCCAATCAATAGGCGAGTTTCTGGAGCATTTTGAAGTGGATATTCCAAGTTATCAACCAAATACTTCAGCTTCACTGCCACAAATTGAAAAAGTCATGAAGCAATTAAAACGTGCGAAAAAGCCATTACTTTTAGTGGGAGCTGGAGTAAGTTATGCTGATGCGACCGAGGAATTACGCGCCTTTGTCGATAAGTATCAAATTCCAGTTGTAGAAACGATGATGGCTCTAGGAACAGTGCCGAGCAAACATCCACTTAATTTAGGTATGGGTGGCATGCACGGAACTTATGCAGCGAATATGGCTTTATCTACTTGTGATTATTTGATAAATATTGGTTCACGATTTGCAGACCGTTTAGCTACTTCGCCAAATAGTTTTGCCCCAAATGCGAAAATCGCTCATATTGATATTGATCCAGCAGAAATTGGTAAAGTCATTCGTACCGATATTCCTGTGGTAGCCGATGCCAAGGATGCGTTAGAAAAAATGCTTGCTCTGGATACCAAACCAGGTGATTACAGTGAGTGGATTGCAGAATGTCAAGAAAGAGAAGCGAAACATCCATTATATTATGATGAAACAGATGAAGAAATTAAGCCCCAACGAGTAGTTGAAATCGTGGGTGAGATTACCGATTCAAAAGCTTATGTCGTTACCGATGTTGGTCAGCATCAAATGTGGGTATCACAATTTTATCCATTTAGTTTCCCTAGACAAATGATTACTTCTGGTGGCTTGGGAACGATGGGCTATGGGATTCCTGCAGGGATTGGGGTGAAATTTGCTCATCCTGAAAGCCAAGTCGTTGTCTTTGTGGGTGATGGTGGTTTCCAAATGACCAACCAAGAATTTGCTATTTTAAATGAACACAACTTAGATATCAAATTTGTTTTAATGAATAATCATGTGTTGGGCATGGTGCATCAATGGCAAGAAAAATTCCATGGCGCACGTTTTTCATCCTCTGAATTTAAGACGCAGCCAGATTTTATGAAGCTTGCTGAGGCCTATCATGTCAAAGGCGTACGTTTAAGTAATCCGAAAACGATTGAAGAAGACTTAAAAGCTGCCTTTGCCTTAGAAGGACCAGTCTTAATTGAAGTCGAAATTCCAGCTCAAGAACATGTATTACCAATGGTTGCCGCCGGAGCACCGAACCATAAGATGATTGGGGTGAAGTAAATGAGAAGAACCGTTACAGCAGTTGTCTATAATCAAGCGGGGGTTTTAAGCCGCATTACCAGTACCTTAAATCGTCGCCAAGTCAATATTGAAAGTATTTCTGTTGGTACTGTGGAACGAAAAGATATTTCACGTATGACAATCTCTTTTAATGTTGAATCAGAAGCTGATGCCGAACAAGTCATCAAGCAGTTAAATAAACAAATAGAAGTGCTGAAAGTGACTGATTTAACACATACGCCACATGTTGAAAGAGAATTGGCCTTAATTAAAGTCAATGCACCAGCAAATACAAGATTAGAAATTCAAGCAATGGTTTCTCCTTTTAGAGCAGATATCGTGGATGTGGCTGCTTCAACGATTACGATTCAAGTAGTCGGGCATCCTGATAAAGTGGAAGCTTGTATTGAAATATTAAAACCTTATGGCATTAAGCGGATGGCAAGAACAGGAGTCACAAGTTTAATTCGTGGTTAGAAGCAATTTTGCTTTTAATATAAAAAAATAAAAAGGAATATTATTGGAGGTATTCAAATGGTTAAAGTTTATTATGATGATTCAGTAGAAAAAAATGCATTGGAAGGAAAAACAATTGCAGTTGTAGGATATGGTTCACAAGGTCATGCTCATGCACAAAACTTACGCGATAATGGGAACAAAGTCGTTATCGGTGTACGTGAAGGAAAATCAGCACAGAAAGCGCGCGAAGATGGTTTTGAAGTTTTTCCAGTATCAGAAGCAACGAAAAAAGCGGATGTAATCATGATCTTAGCACCAGATGAAATCCAAGGAGCCCTTTATGAAAATGAAATCGCGCCAAACTTAGAAGCGGGTAATGCCCTAGCTTTTGCACATGGCTTTAATATTCATTTTGATGTTGTGCACCCACCAAAAGATGTGGATGTCTTCTTAGTTGCCCCTAAAGGACCAGGTCATCTTGTTCGTCGTACTTTTGTGGATGGCTTTGCTGTTCCTTCATTATTTGCGGTCCAACAAGATGCTACCGGCAATGCTCGTGATATTGCTTTATCTTATGCGAAAGGAATTGGTTCAACACGTGTTGGTGTATTAGAAACGACCTTTAAAGAAGAAACAGAAACTGACCTATTTGGGGAACAAGCTGTTTTATGTGGTGGTTTAACAAGCATGATTGAAGCTGGCTTTGAAACCTTAGTGGAAGCAGGATATCAACCAGAATTAGCTTACTTTGAAGTTTGCCATGAAATGAAATTGATTGTAGACCTAATCTATGAAGGTGGCTTTGATAAAATGCGTCAATCTATTTCAAATACAGCAGAATATGGTGACTATGTATCAGGACCACGCGTCATTACAGAACAAACAAAAGCGAATATGAAAGCTGTGTTAGCAGATATCCAAAATGGTTCATTTGCCAAAGGATTTGTTGAAGATAACAAAGCTGGTTTCCCTAAATTTAAAGAAATGCGTGCGAAAAATGCAGGTCATCCAATCGAAGAAGTAGGAGCTAAACTACGTAAGATGATGCCATTTGTGCAAAATCCAAACGACTAGAAAGTAGGAAGTGAGAGAATTTGACGCTAATAACCAAAGAATCGGTAGAACAAGCCTATGAGGTACTAAAAGAGGCGGTTAGTCATACCCCTTTGCAACATGATCGCTACCTTTCAGAAAAATATCAAGCAAATGTCTATCTAAAAAGAGAAGATTTACAAAAGGTCCGTTCCTTCAAATTACGAGGGGCTTATTACGCAATCAAAAATCGACCTCAAGCTGAATTAGCAAATGGCGTTGTTTGTGCGAGTGCGGGTAATCATGCACAAGGCGTGGCTTATACTTGTAACGAAATCAAAGTTCGAGCAGTCATTTTTATGCCAACAACGACACCCGCTCAAAAAATTTCCCAAGTCTCCTTTTTCGGGGGTGACTATGTTGAAATCAAACTAGTGGGGGATACTTTTGATGCCTCCGCTCAAGCAGCCAAAGATTATGCAAAAGAAAATCAAATGGCCTTTATTGATCCGTTTGATGATGTAGATATCATTGCTGGACAAGGGACATTGGCTTTAGAAATGATGAATGATTTGGCTGATAAAAATCTAACAGCTGATTATGTCTTAGCAGCGATTGGTGGCGGTGGCTTAATTAGTGGCGTGAGTACGTATGTAAAATCAGTCAGCCCGGATACAAAAGTCATTGGTGTTGAGCCAACGGGAGCGCCTAGTATGCAAGCGGCTTTTGCGACGGGACATCCGGTTAGATTGCCACGTATCGATAAATTCGTCGATGGGGCAGCTGTTCAAGAAGTGGGCCAACATACCTTTGAAATTGCTAAACTTTTTGTTGATCGCCTAATTAGTGTGGATGAAGGCTTGGTTTGTTCCACTATTTTAGATCTTTATAGTAAACAAGCAATCGTAGCCGAACCAGCCGGCGCATTGAGTGTAGCTGCTTTGGAATTGTTGAAAGATGAAATCAAAGGCAAAACGGTCATTTGTGTCATCAGTGGCGGGAATAATGATATTAATCGTATGGCTGAAATTGAAGAACGCTCTTTGATGTACCAAGGATTAATCAATTATTTTGTGGTAAACTTCCCACAACGTCCAGGTGCTTTGAAAGAGTTTGTTACCGAAGTTTTAGGTCCAAATGATGATATTACTTTGTTTGAGTACACGAAAAAGGTCAATCGCGGAACAGGACCGGTTGTCTTAGGCGTTTTATCTAAACAAAAAGAAGATGTTCCCGGTTTATTGGTTAGAATCGAACAATTTGATCCAAACTTCTTAAAATTAAGTGAGCATCCAACTTTGCACACCTTGTTAGTATAATGATAAAGCATAAATCAAGAGGAGAAACGATTCTCTTGGTTTATGCTTTTTTTACGATAATCTAAAAATAATAAATAAGAGCATTGCCAGTCAAATTGTGGTAAAATAAAGCTAGACTAGATTAAAGGAGCTATACGATGTCTTTTAGTGAAAAAATGTTACAGTCGTTGTCTGAGGGTGATTTAGACGGCGCTGATTTATTATTACAACAAGCTTTAACCCATGATGAATTACCTGTATTAATTGAGTTGGGTGAAGTATTAATTGAAAAAGGATTCTTGATTGAGGCTAAGGAAGTCTTTTTAGATTTAGTGGAGCGTCAAATACCTGAAAAAGATTTGGTATTAACCTATTTGGCTGAAATTGCCATTGAAGAAGATGATTATGAAACAGCCTTTGAATATTTAGACCAAATCAAAGAGACGAGTGAATATTATCCACGTGCACTCTTTATGATGGCTGATGCTTATCAAGCGATTGGATTTATCGAAGTAAGTCTGGCTAAATTGCAAGAGTTGCTCGCTTTATTACCCGAGGATGAAGCCGTTCAATTTGCCTATGCAGAAATTGCTTTGTTAGCAAATAAATTGACGCTAGCGCAAAATATGTATGAACTTTTATTAGATGCTGGCTATACGGAATTTTCTAATGTGTCAATTTTAGAGCGTTTAGCGACCACACTTGCACATCAAGGGAAGTTTGAAGAAGCATTAGATTATTATAAAGAAGCATATCGCCATAAGAAAAATGATCAAATTCTATTAAACTTAGCTCGTTTGAATCAACAAATGCATGAAATGGATGAAGCGATTGTCTATTATGAAGAGCTAATCAAAGAAAATCCAAATATTAAAGAAGCTTATCTAGAGTTAGCCGACATCTATGTTCATGAACAACAGCCAGTAAAAGCAGCGCAATTATTGGAACAAGCGATTAAAGAGAATCCGTATTATGTGCATTTTTACCTACATTTGGCTGAAGTGCTAGAAGAGTTGGAAGACTATCAAAAAGCCAACCTTTATCTAAATCAAGCGCTCTTATTAGATGAAGAGGAAGATAGTGTGTTGACGGCTTTGGCTAAAAATGCCTTTTATCAAGGAGAATATGAGCAAACATTGCACTATTTTGAACGAATCGAAAATGCCTATCAAGGTGAATTACTTTGGATGGTTGCTCGTATCTATAACGAAGAGGAAGAATTTGAAAAGGCAGCCCATTACTATGAAATGGCTTTAGAAGAAATGCAAGAAGTTCCTGAATTTATTCGCGATTATTGTTACTTTTTACGTGATGAAGGTCGCTTAAAAGAGGCATTGGCATTACTTGAGAGTCATTTAGCCAAAGAAATACATGATGAATCTTTACACCAACTCTATGATGAATTAAAACAAAGCGATTGGGATTACTAATAAAGAAGGTGAAGCAAATGGCAATCACATTGGCACAAAAGAAGAATTTTCTGGCTTGGTTTGTTACGAGTCAATCATTTACACGTCGCGAAGTTTCATGGTTAGTCAATTATTTAATTAGTCACGAAGCCATTTTAGAAAACGTCCACTTCGTTGAAAAAGCAGAGGTAACACCAAGAGGATTAGTCATTCAAACAGCGGATTATTCTGATACGCCCATTCTTTTATACAAGGAAAAGATTGAATTTGCAGATGTCGATCAGATTTTTCATGAGATTCGTTTCCATTGGCAAGAAGATTTGTTTTTAGAATGTCGGTTTAAAGATGCCTGGCAAGAAGCTATTTATCTAGGCGTTTTGGAAGATAATCCTTATGCCAGTTGGAATGAAAGCTTAGATCCACAATTTGATCGCCAAGTAGAAGATTACTTTGATGAATTAGCGAGAGAAAATCAGAAGAAAGAGTTATTGTTACGAATCAATCAGGCATTGGAAGAAAATGATCAAGCAACATTCGCCCAATTATCTTCTGAATTAAAAGCATTAAGCTAACAATAAAGGCCACAGCATTTTGTTTTGCGCTGTGGCCTGTTTTTATTTATTTTTCTTTAGCACGGTTTTTTTCGGTCTAAGATAAGTAAAGCCTTCGCCAATCACTTCATGAACATTGATAATAGAAATAAAGGCTTTTTCATCCACTTCATGAATCATTCGCTTAATGGCAGGTAATTCTCTAACGCCGACTACCATATAAATAATATCTTTTTGGACTTTTGAGTAAGCTCCTTCACCTTTAATATAAGTAATTCCGCGCATCACGTTAGCCATCAAATATTCAGAGATTTCATTGCTTTTATCTGAAACGACTAAAATTCCTTTTTCAGAATAACCACCATTGATGACTGCTTCAACGACACGAGAGAAGACAAAGCTAAAAATCAAAGTATAAATCATTCGGTGTAAATCAACATAAGTCAAGGAAGCAACTAAGACTACCACATCAAATCCAAAAAGCCCACGTCCTAAGGGAATCCCAAAGTTTTTATCTAAAATTCTCGCAACGATATCACTACCACCAGTGGTTCCACCTACGCGATAGATAATTCCGCTACCAAAACCCATTACAATCCCAGCAACGAGTGCGACAATTAATAAGTCATGATCTAAGTCAATCACAATTGGAATTTTTTGCCAGAAATCTAACCAGAAAGAAACACCAAAAATACCAAAAATTGTATAAATTAATGTTTGACGTCCTAGAATCTTGCCACCTAATAAGACAATAGGAATATTTAATAACAAGTTTGTGATAGCAGGGTTATAATTAAATAAAGCTTTTAAAATCAAGGTAATCCCTGCGATACCACCTTCAGCTAATTTATTAGGAATGTTAAAAAAAACAAGGCCAAAACTAAAAATGGCTGTACCTAAAATAATGACAAAGATATCAAAAAACACTTTCCAAGATAAATTCTTTTGCATTTGAATACCTCCCCTAAAATTTACTCAACGATATTAATGTAGCAGAAACCACCTTGAAATACAATAAATGTGCTAAAAAATGCTGAAAAATAAGTAAATCTCTCATTTTTTAAGTTTTGATTGTTGCTAGTCAAAATGTAAACTTATGTTATAATGGTTTAGGATTAGCAGAAAAGAAGTATTAAAGGAACAGAAAGGAAGTAGCAATGCGAATAAATAACTTACCTCAAGAGTTTAAGAAAGCATTACCGGTCATTGATAAACTCAATCAAGCAGGCTATGAGGCTTATTTCGTTGGCGGTAGTGTGCGTGATTGCATCTTAAATTTGCCGATTCATGATGTTGATATCGCCACTAGTGCTTTTCCTGCTGAAATCAAAGAGGTCTTTGAAAAAACAATTGATGTGGGTATTGAGCATGGCACGGTTTTAGTTTTGCATCAAGATGAAAGCTATGAAATCACCACTTTTCGTACAGAATCGACCTATCAAGATTATCGTCGGCCAGATCATGTGGATTTTGTTCGTAGTTTAGAAGAAGATTTAAAACGACGTGATTTTACGATTAATGCTTTAGCCTTAAATGCCCAAGGTCAGATTATTGATTTGTTCCATGGCCTGGAAGATTTACAAAATAAAAGATTAAAAGCAGTGGGGATTGCTGCTGAACGATTTCAAGAAGATGCTTTGCGGATGATGCGTGGTTTACGATTTGTTTCGCAATTAGGCTTTGATTTAGAAGAACAGACGCAAGCAGCCATTACTACACACGCACCATTATTGAGTAAAATTTCTGTTGAACGAATTTGTATTGAGTTTGAAAAATTATTATTAGGACAAAATGCGCAACAAGCTTTTCAATTATTTATTACAACTGATTGCTTTAAATATTGTCCACAACTGGCAGATAAACAGCATTTTTTACAACAAATGAGTGAAATTTTACGTTTTCCAATTGATGATTTATCGGTGGCTTGGGGGTTATTAATCGATCAATTAGCCATTGACAGCAAGCATCAAAAAGCCTTTTTAAAAGTATGGAAACTATCTAATCAGAGAATCTATGAAGTGGTGCTTTTACATGAGACGCTCAACATTGTCAAACACCGACCATTGAATGTCTTGGATTATTATCAATTAAATGAAACTTGTCTGACCCAGCTTTTCTATATTGCCCCATTTTATGATTTAACCTTATCACAAGAAAGTTTGCTTGAACATTATCGCTCACTTGTCATTCATTCACTTAAAGATTTAGCGATTAATGGGAATGATTTAATGCAGGCTATGAATCGTCGTGGCGGCTTGTGGTTAAAAGAAACCCTTGCCCAATGTGAGCGATCCGTCCTATTAAAAGAAGTGGCAAATGAACGTGAAGCATTGTTAAATTATGCCCAAGAGTTTGTGAATTTGCGTAATAAGGATGTTGACTAAGAATTTTCTTATATTTTGCGTTGTTATCTATCAATGATTATAAAAGATAAAAAATATTGAATTATCACACTTGTAATCTTTATTTATTGTAAATGAATATTATTTTCTAAAAATAGTTTTTTGTGAAGACTGCACGTTGTTTACGTTTTCTAAAACCTATGCTAAACTAATAATGTAAGAACTTTCAGATAGCGCTTTTTTGGTGCTGTCTTTTAATTGAAGGAGTGAATCTTTTATGGCAAGAGAAATGAAAGCACTAAAATTTTTATTTAGAAATGGTGAAACATGGACGATTGAACGCCGTCACATTGGCGATTTGTGGATTAAACAAATCACTACAAGTTATGGTCGTATCAATGGTAGCGAATTTGTAGAAATTCATCCATGTGCCGGTTTCAAGATTGAAATCTATCCTGAAGCTGATAATGTAGCAACAACGGATATCAACTTAGGTGGTCTTGAACTTGGTATGTTTGATCGCGCGTTAAAATATGAAGATATTGAAAGAATGGAAATTATCTATCGTGCCGGTACCCCAGATATTGTTTACTTCCCATATGAAGATAAAGATGGCGATGGCTTAGATAACGTACATCAATCAACCAAAGTAAGCGAAAAGAATGGTTGTCTATATATTGTCATCGATCCAACTAAAAATGTTGAGGATGTATACGGCGCAAATTTCTAAAATGACTTTGAAAGAGGAGGCAAGTACTCCTCTTTTTTTGTGCGAACAAAGATTCTTTGACTAGACAATTCAAGAAAAAATTGGTTAAATGGAATCGTTACTTCTAATAGAAAGGATGGAGAATTTGAAGAAAAAACACAGTCTTGGAGCAACGATTCTACTACTTATAATTGTAGGGATATGGTATGTCTTTTTTGATCAACCAAGTCAGACCACATCTAATAATCATCAAGTGGAAGTAACGCAAACAACCAAAGCCCAAAATATTGATAATACGGATCAAATTCCTGCCTATAGTGGGGAAATGGTACTGCAAGTCAATCACAATCAACCGACTTTTAGCAAAGCAGACTTGTCCTTAAAAAATGGGAGTTGGCAAACTTTTAGTGATTTAGACCACTTGAATCGTGTTGGTGTGGCCAATGCGATGTTAGGAAAAGATTTACTGCCTCATGAAAAACGTGGCGACATCTCAAAAGTGTATCCAACCGGTTGGAAGCAAAAGAAAATGAGTAATGGTGAGTTTCTTTATAATCGCTCCCATTTAATCGCCCATCAATTAACGGGTGAGGATGCCAACTGGAAGAATTTATTTACTGGCACAGAGTTAATGAATCAAGAGTATATGACGATTTATGAACAGCAGGTAGCCAGCTATGTGAAGAATACTGGCAATCATGTTCGCTATCAAGTGAAGCCTATTTTTGTTGGCGATGAACTTGTTTGTCGAGGCGTAGAAATGCAAGCTAAAAGTATCGAAACAGCTGAAATTAGTTATCATGTCTTTATCTATAATGCTGAAAAAGGCTATGAAATTAATTATTTGACCGGCGTGGCTAAGAAAGCCTCTTAAAATTTCGAGCGTCAAGTAAAATTACTTAACATTTTTTTAGAAAAAGACTAGCATTCTTTCTTTAAACATGGTATGATAATTCAGTCTGAGAGATTTCTTAGAGTATTCAAGTACGAGGAGGGAATAACATGCGCGTAAACATTACTTTAGAATGTACTTCATGTAAAGAACGTAACTACTTAACAAGCAAAAATAAACGTAACAATCCAGATCGTTTAGAAAAGCAAAAATATTGCCCACGTGAAAGAAAAGTTACTTTACACCGTGAAACAAAATAATTGAAGTTAGCTGGGATGGGTTAAACCATTCTAGCTTTTTTTCTTTTTTAAAGGTATGATAAGCTCAAAAGGTTGGTGAACAAATGGAAAAGAAAGCCTTAAGACAACAAGTATTGCAGCGTTTAAGTCAATTAAGAGATTGCACGACTGAAAAAAAGCAACGGCAAGCAGCGATATATCAAAAACTATTTGCCCATCCTAAATGGCAAGCGGCTACTTGTGTTGGCATGATTCGCTCAACGGATTTAGAATTAGATACTAAACCTATCATGCAACAAGCTTTTATTGAAGGAAAAAAAGTCGTCGTACCAAAAAGTTTGGCAAACCACCAAATGATTTTTTATCAAGTAACTGAAAAGACAGACTACTATGTGACCAAATTTGGGGTAGAAGAACCGCATAGTAGTCATGAAGTTGCAGCTCAACAAATTGATTTATTAATTGTACCGGGAGTCGTCTTTCGTAAAGATGGTTATCGGATTGGCTATGGTGGCGGCTATTTTGATTGTTACTTAGCAAATTACCCTCATGATACACTAAGTCTGGTATTTACAGAGCAGCTTAATGAAAATTGGCAGGCAGATGATTATGATGTACCAGTTAGTGAACTCATTATTGGTTGAGAGGTGAAAAAATGTTAGAAAAATATAAAAACGGTCCATTTATTACTTACACCTTATTTGCGATTCAAGTTGTTGTATTTTTATTGGAGTATCTTTTACCTGTGAAGCAACTAGGTAGCATGTATGGTCCACTTATTGCTTACTTACATGAATATTGGCGTTTTGTTACCCCAATTTTTATTCACTATGGCTTGATGCACATTGTCTTTAATTCAGTGGTTTTATATTATATGGGACAACAGCTTGAAGCGATTTATGGGCATTGGCGTTTCCTAGCCATTTATTTATTGAGCGGGATTTTAGGTAATATGACGAGTTTTGCCTTTAATCAGGTAAACGTCTCATCTGCTGGGGCTTCTACTGCTTTATTTGGGATGTTTGGGGCATTTGTGGCGATGGGCTTGCACTTTAAGCACTATCCTGGCTTTAAAGAATTAACGCAACAATATTTAATTTTAATTGGAATCAATCTTGCATTTGGCTTATTCGGAAACGGCATTGATATCTTTGGACACATTGGCGGGGTGCTAGGAGGCTTCGTTTTAGGGCAAACGATTGCGGTACCTTATCAAAAAGAAAGCTATCGAAAATCGATGCAAGTATTATTTGCCTTAATTTTTGTCTTTTTATGCATTTTTTGCCTATTATATGGTTTCAAAAAATATCAATTGCTAGTATAATGGAAAGGTAGTGTGTCAGGTGAAAACTTTGTATGATGTGCAACAGTTGCTTAAACAGTTTGGCATTTATGTCTATGTAGGTAAGCGGATTTATGATATCGAGTTAATGAGCATGGAAGTGAAACAGTTATTTGACAGCCATCTGATTGACAAGGAAACTTATCTGACTGCATGGGCGATATTAAAACGCGAACACACACTTGAGGAAAGTAGAGGAGATGAATTTAAATGGCTAAAAAAATAATCGGGATTGACCTAGGTGGTACCACGGTTAAATTTGCAATTTTAACATTAACAGGGGAAATCCAACAAAAATGGAGTATCCCAACGAATATCTTGGACGAAGGTAGCCATATCGTACCAGATATTATTGAATCAATTAATCATCATTTATCATTATATGACTTAAAACCAAGTGACTTTATCGGTATTGGTATGGGCACTCCGGGTAGTGTTGATCGTGAAGCAGGTACGGTTATCGGTGCTTACAACTTAAACTGGAAAACATTACAACCTGTTCGTGAACAAATCGAAAAAGGTACAGGCATTAAGTTTACTTTAGATAATGATGCTAATGTTGCGGCTTTAGGTGAACGTTGGCAAGGTGCCGGCGATAATAATCCAGATGTTGTGTTTGTCACACTAGGAACAGGTGTTGGCGGCGGCGTGATTATGGATGGCAATCTATTACACGGTAAAGCTGGTTGTGCCGGTGAAATTGGCCACGTAACAGTTGATCCACACGGCTTTGAATGTACTTGTGGTAAGAAAGGTTGTCTAGAAACAGTTTCATCTGCTACAGGTGTTGTTCGTGTTGCACGTAAATTAGCTGAAGAATATGCTGGTGATTCAGAATTAAAACGTCGCTTGGATGATGGTCAAGATATCACAAGTAAAGATGTCTTTGAATTAGCTAATGATAATGATCCATTAGCCTTAAAAGTAGTTGACCAAGTTTGTTACTATCTTGGTTTAGCTTTAGGTAATATCGGAAATACACTTAATCCAGCAAGCATTGTGATTGGCGGCGGTGTTTCAGCAGCTGGTGAATTTTTGCGCAGTCGTGTTGAAAAATACTTCCGTGAATTTTCTTTCCCACAAGTGCGTCAAAGTACAGAAATTAAATTAGCGCAATTAGGTAATGATGCAGGTGTAATTGGTGCAGCATCTTTAGCTTTACAATTTATTGAAAGTGTGAAAGAGGTCTAATCAATGTCAGTTTTATTTTGGGTAAATATCATATTACTTGCTATCTTAATAGCATTGATTTTGAATTGGGCGTACTATAAATATATGGCACGTCGATTCGCAACCGTATTAGAAGAAGATGAATTTAAAGAAGGAATGCGTAAAGCACAAATTATTGATGTACGCGAAAAAAATGAATTTGATAGCGGACATATTTTAGGTGCGCGTAGTATTCCTTATCCAATGTTGATGCAATCTTTGGCAAGTATCCGCAAAGATCAACCTGTATATCTTTATGATACCCGTACAGCTTTAAGTACCCGGGCTGCTAAAAAATTACGCAAAAACGGCTACAATAATATCTTTATTTTAAAAGATGGTTTTGAAGGCTGGACAGGCAAAACTAAAGGAAAGAAATACGAATAAAAAAAGACGGTTTGTCGTAAATGACAAACCGCTTTTTTTAGAGATTATCGATCGCCTCAGACGGTGTGGTCCTTCTCACAACCTTTATCGTGCAAAGCTTTTTCGGTGTGCGCGACGTCGTTTTTCTTCTAATTCTTTTTCTTTTTCTTCCA
>CAMMST010000017.1:0-41655 GCA_946499615.1 Enterococcus cecorum
TTGATATTCGTTGGCTGACCATCTAAAGCAGTTCGAGCTTCACTTAACTTATCTACTAATTGATTTACTGCTGCTTGTGTCGCTCTTTCTTTTGCACTTAATAATTTAGCAGAACGTACTAATGCATCGTAAGCAGCTTGCTTTAATGGATCAGCATTATAATAGGTCGCTTGTTGTACTAGTTTTGGATATTGTCCTAATTCAGACGTTAATACTGTCAAGTCAGTGTCTGTACCATTTAATGCAGTAAACGTTTCTTTTAATTTCGTTACTTTCTGATTAATAATTTCTTGTTTTTGTTTGTCATCGACTAATTGCTGTGCCTCTAGAAGTGCTTGATTGAAAGTATCTTGTTTATCCTTACTTGCATTATAAAATTTCGCTTGTTCTTGTACATTCATTACTTGTTTTAATAAAGTTAATAATTCATACTTATCAATCAATGTAAGTGTTTTGATGTTATAAGCATTATTTTTCACTTCAAATGTTGGCTCTTCTAAAAATTCATATCCTTCTGGCAATTCAGCTTTAATAATGTATTTACCAACTGGGACAATTTTTCCAAAGTCACTTTTCGCATATCTAGCTTGAGGGATACGAATTTCTTGTCCTGTTTCATCAACCAAAATAATTGTATCTGTTTCAGGAATTTCGCGATTAATATCCACTAATGCATTTGCTTTTTCCTTTACGTGGACAAAAAACTGCACTTTAGCTGTACTATTTGTTTCGTCAATATTTACCTTAACTGATTGATTGCCTGATAAAGTTGCCCAATCCGTATCATATAAGAATAAATCAAATTGATAGTCGCCAAAAGGTAGAATTAATACATTATCGCCATCAACATAACGTGGAATATCAGATAAATGTTTTCCGTTCTGATTTTTCACCGCATAAGCATATGCAATATCCACCGGTTGTTTAGTTTCTTGATCTACAGCTTCAACAGTAACTAAACCATTCGTATTCCCAATACTAATTAAGTCCGCAACATTTGCGGAGGAAATATTTCCTGCATAATCTTCGACGACATATTTAAATTGTGATAAATCAGCTAAATCAAGCGGTAAGGTGAATGAACCATCTTCATTTTGTGCTACATATACACGATGATCAGAAATGGAGGTATCACCATCTTCTTTTAGATTAATATTTGTGGTCAAACCATTTTCATCAGGAACCAGATAAAAGACTTGTTCTCTAAAAATACCAGATAAACCATTTTCAATTGCTCGACGTGCTTTAAAGATGAATTGATCCTTATCATAAGTTGCAGTCGTAATCACTGGTGCCTGACGATCAATAATAACTTTAAAATCGACTGACTGTTCTTTTGCACCTGGCACTTCAGAACGATACGTAAGAACATAGCGATATTCTCCATCTTCAAGTGGATTACCTGATTGATCAAAACCTTGCCATTCTGTATTAAAAATGATGCTTGATTTAGGTCTCTCCTCATTGCCACTGAAGAAGTTTTTATTACCATCTTGTCCATCGCTTTGCCATAAAACATGTTCTCGATTAATATCATCTGCACGATATACACTAGCTTTTAAGTTTGTATAGTTTCTTAAAAATACCCCTTTAAAAGCAAGTGAATCTTGATTACCATCATCATTTGGTGAAATAGCCAAATGTGGTTGCCCATTTTCATCAAGTTTAAGTACAAAATCACCATTTTCATCTTTAAATGTACCCAATGCTTTAATTTCAAAGTCAGTGTTCTTTCCAGTTGAATAAACTTTATCAACACTTCCAGTTACCAAACCTGTAAAATTATCAGAACCCGCTAATTTTTCAGGATTATCCGAATCTATTTCAAAATAAAAACCACCGTTACCATCAGCAATAAGAGAATAAACTGGCTCTTCAACAACAGGTAGGTTTTGGAATTCACCATGGAAACCAACGTATGGAATACTGATTACATCGCCATCATCGACACTATCAGTAAAACGAACAAATCCCTCAAGATAGTAACCATTTTTCATGATCTCATTTAATTCTGGTGTGTAAGAAGAAGCATCTAAATGAATCTTCACAACTTCGCTACTGTTCGCTTTAACTGTCAATCCACTAACTGTTGATTCACTTAACTGTCGTGGAGTTAAAGTTATTTTTCCCTCCTCGACAGCATCCGTATCTAGATAAACATGATAATTTAACTTGCGGTCTTCATTTGAAATATTATGCACAACTACCTCAAAATCAAAGGAGTCACCGACATTTCCAAGCGTTAAACTACCATAACCATCTTTGCCTGTAACAAATAAATCAGTAGAAGTAGCCGCTTTTACGTCAATAATCCCTGCCCCTTGTTGACGTGGTGAAGTGTATGCTCGAGAATCTTTATTGAAATGAGGTTTTGCCGTGCTCATCAGTAAATGCTTCACTAACGCTTCTAATTCTTGAGGCGTTTTATTTGGGTATTTGGCTTTGAGATATTGTTTCACCAAAACAGCCGCCCCAGCAACATGAGGTGATGCCATACTTGTCCCATTCATATTTGCATAGTCATTATCATTAATTGCAGCATAGATTCCACCCCCAGGAGCCGCCAAATCAGGTTTTAATTCTCCATCGGCTGACAATCCCCAACTTGAAAAATCAGACATAGCTCCTGCATTCGGATTTTCTTCAAACACAGATTCATTATTAAATTGGATTTGATATTTATTTTTTGCTAAAGCTTCACCAAATTCATTTGGGATGAAAATAGCTGGAATCCCGACTGCTGTTTCATCTAAGGCCATGCTGATATTTGCTTCATTCGGTCGGCTATTAAAAATGACTGCACCAACTGCCCCAGCTTTTGTGGCATTGGCTACTTTTTCAGAGAAGGTAATTTCCCCACGCTTTATCAATGCAAGCTTTCCAGTTAAGTCTTTCCCTTCAAAATCTTCTGGCTTTCCTAAGTTTGCGTAGACATAATCATAAGCCTTTCCTTGTTCAAAATTAACCTCACTCTTTTCTGGGTTATCAAAAGAGCTCTTTCCGAAATTCAAGGATTCATCATTTTCTAAACCGATAATATTGATGACTTTGCTACCAATTGTTGTGTTATTATATGACGCAACAGAAATCGCCTCTTTTGCAGTAGAAGGGCTGCCAACTAAACCGTAATCTGGATTTTCAGCTGACGGCAAATCATAGTCAGATCCAAAAACGGCATCATTACCTGCAGCGATAACTACAGAAACACCGGCCTTTTTAGCAGCTTCAATCGCTTGCACGACACTTTCATCCATGTTAACAACCGAGCCATTTGCCCCACCTAAACTTAAATTGATACTATCCGCACCTAGTTTCACAGCATCTTCAATCGCTTTAACATAAATTGCAGAACTAGTCGTTGGTTTGATATCGGAAAAAACTCGCATAAACATCACTTGCGCTTCGGGAGCAACCCCATAGATTAGTTGATTGGCGACTGGTTTGGTTGGATTTCCGGTCGCGATACTTGTTACGTGCATCCCATGTGAATGTTTTTCATTTTCTTTCATATCTGTATTGACATCAACATAATTATAGCCATAAATTACCTTGTCATTATACCACTCACCATATTCAATTCCTGCTGCTTTTTTTGCTGCTTCAAAAGTATCTTTATTGTATTTAGCTTTTTCAGGATTGGTAATATGTAAAACGTCATGATTTACATCTATTCCCGAATCGATAATCGCAACCACCATTCCTTCTCCCTTATAGCCGGCATCCCAAGTTTGAGGGACTGAAATGATGGTATTACTATCAATATTTTGCGGCGTAGCAGATGATAATTGCTCACTCTCATTTTTTTCTATATTAACTTCATCTGCTTGATTATTTGCGAATTCTTCATTTTTATTTTCACTATCATTTGCAGTTTGCGTCGATATAATTGTTTCAGATTCTTTTGTCTGATTAACTGTTGCATCAGTATTCGCACCTTCAGAATTTGTTGCAACTGATTCATACTCATTTGATGCAGATAAATCATTTTTAACTACTTCATTCGTAGTTGAATTTTGTTCATCAACCGAAGCGACTGAATTTTCTGTCTTTTCAGCTGTAGTGTCTGTATTTTTTGCTTCCAAATGATTGTCTGTCGTAGAAATTTCTTTATTTGAATCATTAGCATTTTCCGCTTTAAGTGGTTGTGTAATTGTTGCAGTACTCGAATTCTCATCAGCGACGACATTCTGAGCGCTTACTGCATTTAATAGGAAAGTAGTACTTAAAATTAATGTATATGCCCCAATATTTTTGGGATGCAATATTTTCTGTTTATCCATATAATCTCCTTTTATTAGAATTAGGTTAACCTTAGATTATATTAAATCACATTTTATTCTAACATTCAATATCAAAATGACATTTTTATAATATATGTGCTTTTATAATTTATTTATATTTATCATCTATTTCGATATATTTTTAACCATGATTGAAAAACACTTTTTATAAATTAAGAAAATTAAAAAAGAGAGTTCTACAATAGAATTCTCTCTTCTCATTTCTCATAATCATATTGATTGATTTTATTCATTTTTAAAACTTTGAATGCGCGCTAATTATGATTTAGCGGAACAACAGCCAATGTCTTACCTAAACTAGCCAAAATTTTTAAAATTGTATCTAATTGCGGATTCGTTTTTCCTGTTTCCATCCTTGCAATGACAGGTTGCTTCACACCACTTAGTTCTTCCAATTGTTTTTGACTAATCCCTTGTTCATGCCTTGCTTCGATAATCGCACTAATAATTGCCACTCTCATATCACTTTCAATAATTTCCTCAGGTGTAAAAATTTCTGTACGAACATCTTTCCATTTCTTACCAACTACTTCATTATTCATCTAAAGTCCCCCTTTTTCTTAAAATTTCAATCTCTCTTCTTGCCTTTTCGATTTCTTTCCTTGGTTTTTTTCTAGTACTTTTCATAAATTGATGTAGTAAAACTAATGTATTTTCTTCCCGTGTTACAAATATAATCCTATCACGTAATAGCCTTAATTCCCACAAATCTCTTTCCAAATGTTTAATGTACGGTTCGCCAATTTTCAAACCATGCTTGCTTAATAGTTCAAGGTAATCGTTAATTTTATTCAGTTTTATTCTAGAATCCTTATTATTGCCATTCTTTAATTCATATAAATAATCTAAAACAGGCTCTCTTCCATTAAGGTCTTTATAAAAAAATATATCGTACATGTTTTCCAAACTTTCTAATATTATGACCTATTAGTTATAATTTGTAAATACTTTTGAGTTATCAGATTCAATAAATTAATTTACCGGTCAATTAATCATCTATATTATAGAACGCATGAACGCATTTAGCGATGATATACTACTCTTTATATTTCTCAACTTTTTATTGAATTTCTTATCCAAAATGAGAAAAACCAGGAGCTAGCTCAGACTAACTCCTGGTAATTTATCATTTTTATTTTGTTTCTTCTTTTTTGAACTTAGATACAATTGCTAATAAGCTTGCCATCGCTAAACTCATAACTCCTACGACCGGATTTGTTTGATTTGAGCCAGTTTTTGGTAATTGGTTTTTCGATGCTGGCGCTGATTTAGAAGACTTAACTGTGGTTGCTTTTTGTTTCAGCTTGTAAACATAAGTAACAGATAAATCTTTGTCTCCCATCTTACCTTTTTCAGGAGCAGAATCTTCAGTAATTTTAACTAGTTCATAAACTTTGCCATTTACTTTGATTTCTTTTGGTTTATCTCCTTCATCGGTTGTATCATAAGCTTCACCATTGACTAATGCTGTTTCATCTACAACAGATTGTTTAATTGTGTTGCCATCAGTATCTACATAGTTGATTGTAACAGTATGAGTCGCAACTTTTCTATAAACATAAGTGACGGTTTGTGTACCTTCTTTGATGTTTCCTTTAGCAAAAGCAGATCCATCTTTTGGCGTAGTACTTACAAGCTCATATCTAGTACCGTCTGAAGAAATAATAATTTGTGGACGGAATTGAGCAGTACGTGTATCGTATGGATTGCCCTCTTTCGTTACATTGCCAGAAACTACATCTTTTGCTGGTACTCCTGGGATTGGATTACCTGCTTCATCGACATAGTCAACAATTACATTACCTTTTACTGGTGCGTATTCGAAAGTCACTGTTTGATTTAACTCTGTCACTTTACCTCGGGCATTATTTTCACGTCCATCGTTATCACCAATCGCTTTGTAGGCATTACCTTGGGCATCGTATAAGTATCCAGATTTCGGTTGAGCGCTATAGGCTTCACCAATTGTAGAGCGAGCTTCCTTCACAACAGCAGTAGTTGCCTGACCATTTGCATCAACTAATTCAGTTTCAGTTCCTTGGATGACATGGCGTTCGACTACCTGTCCACCTTTCACTTCTGGATTTTGTTCGACAACTTTACGATAAACATAAGTCACTTCTTGCGTACCTTCAACAAGATTTCCAGTTGCACTAGCCGAGCCAGCTTTTGGTGTGGTTGAGACAAGTTCATATTTCGTGCCATCTGTTGCAACAACTGTTTGTGGACGGAATTGTTGCGTGGTTGTGTCATAAGGTGTACCTGATTTCGTCACATTACCTTCTTTGACATCTTGTGAGTTAACCCCAGGAATTGTATTGCCATTTTCATCAACATAATGAACCACGACATTACCTTTAACTGGTGTGTATTCGAAAGTCACTGTTTGATTTAACTCTGTCACTTTACCTTGGGCATTATTTTCACGGCCATCGTTATCACCAATCGCTTTGTAGGCATTACCTTGGGCATCGTATAAGTATCCAGATTTCGGTTGAGCGCTATAGGCTTCACCAATTGTAGAGCGAGCTTCCTTCACAACAGCAGTAGTTGCCTGACCATTTGCATCAACTAATTCAGTTTCAGTTCCTTGGATGACATGGCGTTCGACTACCTGTCCACCTTTCACTTCTGGATTTTGTTCGACAACTTTACGATAAACATAAGTCACTTCTTGCGTACCTTCAACAAGATTTCCAGTTGCACTAGCCGAGCCAGCTTTTGGTGTGGTTGAGACAAGTTCATATTTCGTGCCATCTGTTGCAACAACTGTTTGTGGACGGAATTGTTGCGTGGTTGTGTCATAAGGTGTACCTGATTTCGTCACATTACCTTCTTTGACATCTTGTGAGTTAACCCCAGGAATTGTATTGCCATTTTCATCAACATAATGAACCACGACATTACCTTTAACTGGTGTGTATTCGAAAGTTACAGTTTGCGCTTTATCAGTCACTTTGCCTTGTGCATTATCTTCACGGCCGTCGTTATCACCAATCGCTTTATAGGCATTCCCTTGAGCATCGTATAGGTAACCTTCTTTTGGTTGAGTGCTATAGGCTTCACCAATTTCAGAATCCGCTGCTTTTACGATCGCACTTGTCGCTTGGCCATTTTCATCAACCAATTCAGTTTCTGTTCCTTGGATGACATGGCGTTCTTTGACTTCGCCGCCTTTAATTTCAGGTTTTTCTTCAACTAAACGATAGACATAAGTTACAGTTAAATCTTTATCTGCCATTGTGCCAGTTTCAGATGCTGAATTTTCCTCATGTTTTACGAATTCATATTTCTTACCTTCGAATTCGATTGTTTGAGGTCTGTTATCAACGGCAGTATCGTATGCTTTACCTTCTTGTAGAGAAGCTTCATCGACTACTGGCGCCTTGATTTCTTTACCTTCTGTATCCACATAAGTCACAGTTACTTTATGTGCTGGTACTTTCTTGTATACATAAGTTACTTCTTGCGTACCTTCTTTAACTGTTCCTTTAGCTGGTGCCGAACCGTCTTTTGGTGTTTCTTTTACTAATTCGTAAACTGTACCATCTGTGGCAGTGACCGTTTGTGGACGGTAAGTTTCAGTTGTAGTATTGTATGGATTTCCCTCTTTGGTTACATTACCGTCTCTAACTACATCTTTCGCATCCACTCCTGGAATTGGGTTACCTTCTTCATCTTCATAGTTGACTACGACATTACCTTTAACTGGTTCATATTCGAAAGTTACAGTTTGTTCTGCGGCTGTGACCACACCTGAAGCATTATCTTCACGACCATCTTTATCATCAGTTGGCTTATACATATTGCCATCTGCATCGTAAAGCGTCGTTGATTTTTGTTCACCTTGATAGGCTGTACCGATTTTACTTCCTGGTTCAGCTAAAGTTCGTGCAGTTTCAGTACCATCTTCATTGAACAATTCAGTCTCGGTATCTTTAATGACATGACGCTCCTTAACTGCACCATTTAATTGATAAACATAAGTAACTTCTAGATTTTTATCTTTCAACGTACCAGTTTCAGCTGCAGAACCTTCCTTAACGGCTTTTTCTTCAGGTAATAAAGTATAGTACTTGCCATCTTTACCTTGAATTTCTTGATGCTTATTATCCGTTGTGTCATAACTAGTTCCAGTCACACTTGTTGGTGTATCTATTTTATCGTCTTTGATTTGGTTACCATTTTCATCAACATAATGTACAGTTACTGAGGCTGATGGTAAACGTAATGAAAGGCGGAATAAATCATCATTTGAAGTTATGAACTCTTTTTTAGGATCATTTTCATGTCGATATTCTTCTCGCCAATGCTTATTTAATCCATTTGTACCATCGGCCATCAACGGATCTGATTCATTATTTCTAAAATAATTTTCAGAGGTCCCATAAGTTTCTGTTGGGAAAGCCGAATATGGTGTAGCAGAATGATATACCTTAAATGAGATTTCTTTTACATCACCTAGCACTTGAATCGAACCCGTTCCAGCTGGTACTAATTTAGGCGAATTTGTATTATATTCACTAGTGTCATACTCGATATCCTTCTCTCCATCATTTAAGACAGCTCTGTAATACGTATTACGCTCTTTTACACGAATTTCTTTACTACTATCAGTAAGGTTAACACCACTAGCAGTTTTTAGAGACACATCTGAATCAAGCAATTCTAAAACAGTACTATTAAAAGAACCTCGAGCATATACGATATTTCCATGATAGAAATAATCTGTAGAGATTGATCCACCAATCCCTGACACATCAATAACTGGATTAGTAACGACTTTATCAAAACTAATCTTTAATATCGCGATAGGAAAATCTCCATTGAAGTTATATTTCCTAGACCAGTCATTCCCACCTTCATCTGGAGCTGGTTGTGTATATATTCCTAAAGCAGGCATTTCACTTGGATTTGGATTACCAATAAACATATCGCTTGTTGCGGCATAACTAGCTTGATCATCGCCCTCTTGTAAAACAGAAATCCCTTCATAAGCATCTTTTAACGGAGTCATCGTAACAGTTGCATTTACTTCATTGTTGTCATCTCCAATAGTTGTTGTTGCTAATTTATAGGCTTCTGTAGTGTTATCTCGATTAATTAGTAAATCACTGATATTATTATTTAAAGAAATTCGATCTACCAAAGTCCATTCTTTGTTAATTAGTAATGGATTGGTTTGATAATTATAGGTATCGGTACCAGATGTAGTATCTGCACTTTCAGCCGCAAAGACCACAGCGTTTTGATTATTGGCAATCACCGGAGTCGCAATCATCGTACCTAACAATACACTACCAATAATAAATGACGCAGCACCCCCGCCACCTTTTTTCTTCTTAAGGCCAAATTTTAATTGACGCTCTGTTTGATTTCTCACTTCTTCATCCCCCATATTCAAATTGATATTTTTAAATGAGTAAATATACACTCTAACTGGAAATATAAATGACATTTCAATTGCTGTCAAATATTTTATTCTCAATATGTAAACCTTAAGTTGTCATACTAATTTTTCGAATAATAAATAACTAAAAATATTATTATTTTAAAAACAAAAAAGGACCATAAAGCCCTTTTCTTTCCCAGTAACAACTATTCATTTTCTATATACTTTTTCACCATATCTAGCCAAACAGCCTCAATCTCTTCTTCAGTTAAATTTTCATCCATTTGACTCTTTTCAATTATCCCTAAAATCGAAATCATTAATTTTGAAAATATCACTTTTTTTGCATCTTCGTCCTTTTCATAAAAATATCTACCTACTAATAAATATTTTAAGAAAAAAGTTTCATACAACTGATACATCAGCTTAGGATTTCCCGAGGTATCTTGCCAGCATAAATAATATTTCTGTGGATTTTTCAAATAATATTTAATGATTTTAACTGGAAAACACACTAAAGGATGGTGCTCTTCACGACATTTTTTCGTACTTGTGATTGACTCATGAAATAAACGATAGACAACCTCATCCTTTACCTCTTGAAAATTATTGAACTGATTATAAATTGGTTGTGTCGAGATTTGCATATAAGTTGCTAAGCGTTTGGCCGATAAGTTTTCAAAACCATATCGCATGACCATACGATAAGCTGACTCTATGAATTTTTCGCGTTTATAAATTCTTTTTCTCATCGGTTCCCCCTCATCCACATTTTTCATGAAATTAAGAAAAAAGTCATTTCATTCAAGATGCATGATTCTAAAATCTACCTTTCTCTTAATTTTAAGCTCTTTCTTATTACAATTAAATAACTAAATTTCAAATAAGATTTTGAATTTTTTTATAATTATTTTTATTTTTCTAATATTATCATTTTGAACCATAAAAAAATAAACAAAAAGATAAAATCATTAAATAATTTGCTTTTATATACTTAAAAATAAATCGTATATCCAATTTCACCTAAATTTTAGCACTATTTAACAAATATATTTTTATCATATAATTACAATTCATATCATTTATTTCATAATTCGTACTATAATTAACAGAAAATTTAACAGAATTCACGCAAAAATTCTCTCATCTATTTTTCATTTTTGTCTCATAATAAAAAGACGATTCAATATCATATAGTTATCAAAGTTTACATAGTCGTGTATTTTTCTCTTTCATCAAGTGTTGTCATAAAGTTACGGATACAAAAAAAGAGAGCAGCAATAATAACTGTCTCTCAAAAAAATTTTTAAATCTATAAATTCGCTCATTCTATGATAGATATACTTTTTTTAATTCAAGTCCCTCAATGAATTTATGGGTAACTAACAATACAATTTTTGATTCTTTCAACTTATTTAGTATTTGAGCAATTGAATCATCTAAACCTTCATGTAAATTGGAGAAGGGTTCATCTAATATTAGTAATGAACTATCTGGCTTCGTTACTGCAACTAAAAATTGCATTATCTGTCTTTGTCCTCCAGAAAGTTCACTTAATCTGACTGAATATAAATCCCGTATTGAAATTTGTGCAGTAGATAGCAATGATTGATAAGCTGATTCTGTTAATATTTTTTCTAATTTCTCCATTGATAAGTAGGTTGTTAGAAATTCTCCAACAGTAATCTCCTGAGTTTGCTCATTTTGCAACATAGTGGATATGGCTTTATCACGTAGTACGAATGTATTTATTTCATCGATTGAATATCCATTATAAATGATATCTCCTTGAAATTTATCTTGATAAACCCCAATCAACGTATACAATAGCGTTGATTTACCAACTCCATTTTCACCAACTAGCTGATAAATATTACCTAGAACAAAATTTAATGTCAGGGGATGTTCATAAAGCAGCTCATTTTCCATCATAATATTCACATCAAATAATTGAATCTGCTCAATTCTGCTTAACTCTTGCTGGCCTTTGTCATCTTCAGCTAGGTCTTGTATTTCAATCATTCGACTTTTGGCAATTTGATATTCTTGATAAATCAATTGAAACGAGAGAATCTGCTCAAGATAGGACAGCATCTTCATAAAATATTGCATGATTGCAACAAAGAAGCCCACAGATAATCTTCCAGCAAAAATCATTCCTGCTCCAATCACAAAAAATCCTAGTTGTGCTAAAAGTGTAATTGCTAATTGGATCGTTGATAAAAAATATTTTAGCCAGTAATGTTTAAGCATCGTATTCGACAATGATTGCCGTTGATGATTCAGACGACCAAACTCCAGCTGTTGACTTCCTTTACTTTTAATTTCTAAAATACGTTGAAAAAATTGATTCCGTAATGCATACAATCGATTGCCTTGATCCATTACATTATATAAAGTCTCATTCAATTTTGGTTGAAGCTTATAATAAATTGCTAAATATAAAAAGAGCAAGCCAACAAAAATCAATAAAAAATAAAGACTAATGCGACTAATTAAAATCAAAGTAATCATCAAGTAAGCTAGTCCACAAATAAATTGCGGAAGCGAAATATATACAAATTGTAGTATTTTTTCAACATCTTCACTTACTCGCTGATGTAAATAATTTTGATCATATTTCATAATCGATAGTGTTTTCTTTGAAATAAATGATTGTACGAATTCATTTTGTTTCTCAATAACCAAATCTGGTATCTTAAAATAATTCATCTTTGACTGAAAGGAAGATACAATCATCTGTGCTAAAAATAGAAGCGCTAAAATCACGATAGACCTTATTAATAAGCTAGCTTCTTTATGAATGAATTGGTTAATAATCACCCCTTCTGCATATGGCGTTATAATTTCAAAACTTCCCATACACAAAAATAAAAACACTTGCAACCCAACAACCTTTTTATCAATTAATTTCATTTTCCATCTCCTAATTTTTGTTATCTTTAAATTATCATCTAAACCTAAACCAGTCAATAAAAAAATGCCTAGCGCAGGGAAAGGCTAGGCATAAGGTGAAATATATATTTTTTTTGGCTAAACGTAAATTAGTCGACTTTCTTTTTCAATGCACCGAATAATAAACCTGAAACGATTGCACCGATTAAGATAAACGCTAAGTATAATAATGGTTTAGATACTAACAAGATTACGAAGATACCACCGTGTGGGGCCATTAATTTAATACCAGTTAAACCAACTAAAGCACCCGCAACTGCAGAACCTGCCATGAAACTTGGAATCGCGCGAATTGGGTCAGCAGCCGCAAATGGAATCGCACCTTCTGTAATAAATGAAAGACCCATAACGATATTTGATAAACCAGCTTCTTGTTCTTGTTTTGTAAATTTGTCTTTGAATAATAATGTTGCGATAAATACAGCAATTGGAGGAACCATACCACCAGCCATAACAGCCGCCATAATTACTGAACCACCTGTAGCCACAGAAGCAGCTAAGGTACCAGTACCAAAGACATAAGCCGCTTTGTTGAAAGGACCACCCATATCGATAGCCATCATACCACCTAAAACAAGTCCCATCAAGACAGCAGAACCACCTGATAAACCTTCAAGGAAGTTGTTTAAGCCTGTGTTGATAGCAGCCATAGGAATGTTTACGAATAACATCAAGAATCCAGTGATACATACACCAAATAATGGATATAATAGGATAGATTTAATACCATCCAATGAACGAGGTAGACCTGATAATAGTTTTCTTAAGACTAAGATTACCCCACCAGCTAAGAAACCACCGACTAATGCACCTAAAAATCCAGAAGGCACACCTGCTAAAGCTAAGGTTTTTTCACCGCCAGCAGCAAATGGTACTTTACCCCAAGCTAAACCACTTGAAGCGATTGAACCAGCAACGAATCCTGCAACTAAACCTGGTTTTTCAGCGATAGAAAATGCGATATATCCAGCTAAGATTGGTAGCATGAAACCAAATGCCACACCCCCAATATTTTTGAATAGAGATGAAATTTCATGATAAGTACCTAAATTGCTTAATTGATCTTTTGGTACACCCATGATGTTATCAAGTAAGAAGGCAATCGCAATCATAATACCGCCGCCGATAACGAACGGAAGCATTTGTGATACACCGGCCATTAAGTGTTTATAAAACGCAGCACCTAAGCCTTGTTTTGAATCACTTGCAGTTTCAACGGCACCTTCACCATTTGATTGATAGACTTCAGCTTTTTCATCTAAAATAATTTGAATTAATTCTTCTGATTTTTTGATACCATCAGCTACTGGGCGACTTAAGACACGTTTACCAGCAAAACGAGGCATTTCAACTGATTTATCAGCTGCAATGATAACCCCTTTCGCACGAGCAATTTCATCAGCAGTCAAACGGTTCGCAACCCCAGAAGCACCATTTGTTTCAACTTTAATATCGACGCCCATTTTTTCTGCAGTTTGTTTTAATTTATCTTCTGCCATGTATGTATGAGCGATACCTGTAGGACAAGCTGTTACTGCTACGATAAATGGACGATCACCGCTTGCTGTTGATTCATGTTTTTCTTCTGATTCTTCAGCAAACAAGGCACGAACTTCATCTGGTGTAGAGGCTTGTTTTAAACTTGCAACAAAATCAGCATCGACTAACTTACGTGAAAGTGCGGCTAATGCTTGTAAGTGGGTGTCATTTGCTCCATCTGGTGCAGCAATCATAAAGAATAGATAAGTTGGTTGACCATCTAATGCTTCATAATCCACACCTACTTGGCTTTTCGCAAACAATACAGTTGCTTCTTTAACCGCTGCATTTTTGGCATGAGGCATTGCAATTCCATCGCCTAGGCCTGTAGATGTTTGTGCTTCACGAGCTAAGATACCATCTTTAAAAGTCTTGACATCAGAGATACGGCCAACTTGGTACAATTTTTCGACCATTTCATCAATCGCAGCTTGTTTTGTCGTTGCTTTTAAATCCATGATCATTGCGTCTTTAATCAATAAATCCGTAATTTCCATTTTAATCCTCCTAGATTTTTAACGATTATAGTTTTGTAATCTTCACTTCTGGTAATAATTCTTGAATAAATTCACCGGTTGCTAAGTCATCTGAAAAAGCAGTGGCACTTCCGCAAGCAACTCCCCATTTGAAACTTTCAACAGGATCTTGCGTTTTAGAATATTCGCCGATAAAACCTGCAATCATTGAATCTCCTGCACCTACAGAGTTTTTCAATTCACGTTTTAAGACATTGGTTTGATAGACACCTTGTTGTGTAAATAATAAAGCGCCATCGCCAGCCATTGAAATAATTACGTTTTGGGCACCATCGGCTAACATTTTCTTACCATAAGTAATGATGTCATCCAATCCGCTGAATGTTGTATTGTATAATTCAGCTAATTCATGATTGTTTGGCTTCACTAATAATGGTTTTTTAGGAAGTGCGGCTAAAAGGTCTGCACCTGTCGTATCAATGACGAAATCAGCTTCTTTATCTTTAATAATTTCAATAAGTTCTTGATAAAATCCTTGAGCCAATCCCGCAGGTAAACTACCAGCTAATACGACGATATCCCCTTTTTGGACTTTGGCTAAAGAAGCTTTTAGTTGACTAATTTCTTCATCAGTTAAAACAGGACCCTGACCATTGATTTCAGTCTCTTCACCTGCCTTCAATTTGATATTAATTCGAGTATCTGATTGAATGGCTGTGAAATCTGTTAAAATCTCTTCTTCATTTAAGCAGTCCTCGATAAATTTACCAGTAAATCCACCTAAGAATCCTAAAGCCGTACTTTTCGCATCAATACGTTTTAAGATTCGTGATACATTGATTCCTTTACCACCTGGGAATTTCGCATCGCTTTTCATACGGTTCACACTACCAATTTCTAGTGCATCAACACGTACAATGTAGTCAATAGATGGATTTAATGTCATTGTGTAAATCATGATGAAACCTCCGTAATTCTTGTTTGCAATTGCATTTTTTTGATGATTTCTTTTGGCGCCTTACTTGTGATGATTTCCGCTTGAGATAAATCAGCAACATGTGTAAAAGCAGTTTGCTGAAACTTCGAACCATCAAGTAAGACAAAAGACATCTGACTTTGAGCAATTGCGAGTTTCTTAATCATCGCTTCTTCTGGATCGGGTGTGGTAAAGCCATTTTCCAGATGCGCCCCATTCATCCCCATGAAAGCTTTGTTAAAACGAAATTGTTGTAACTGACTTGCTGTAGAAAATCCGGTAATTGCATTGGTTGATAATTTGATTGTGCCACCTAATATGACCGTTTCGATATTTTTTTCAACTAACAAGGCGGCATGCTTAACTGAATTCGTAACGACTTTAATCCCTAAATCTGGCTCAATAAATGGGATCATCGCCATTGTAGAAGTGCCAGCATCCAAGTAAATGACATCTTTTGGTTTGATCAAATTCGCAGCATAACGTCCAATCGCTAACTTCTCATCATGGAATTTTGCTTCTTTTTCCATCATATTGGCTTCAAAATTTAATTGTTGCTTCTTCTTAGCCCCACCATGTACACGAATTAAGAGTCCTTGATTCTCCAAATGTTGTAAATCACGACGAATAGTTGACTCAGAGGCTTCTAAAGGTTCAATTAGTTCAGCAATGGTGATGATGTCATTTTCTTCCAAAGTGGATAGAATCCTTTGTTGGCGTTCATCTGTAAGCATTTACACTCACCTCCCACGAATGTATAGTATCATACTCATATCAATAAATCAATCATAAACGAGCAAAAAACTTCAAAAATAATCGCGTTGGAAACGGTTTTAAGATAGACTTCTTTCAAAATCAAGCATTTTTACTTCAATTTCCGTCAAATAAATAATAAAAATTTTTATGATTAGTTGTCAAAGTAGCTTTCTCGTGCTAAATTAATGTAGGAATTTTTTAAACGCGAGGTGACAATCATGATTGAAACAATAGAATTTGGCAAAAATTATCATTGGATTATCTTGCACACTGATTTTTTAACCAATGATACTACCGATTATCAAACGCTAGGCTTAGATGAGGAAACAATCACCTATGCTCTTGACCGCTATGAACGTGCACATACCGAATATCAAACTGATACAAATACTTTCACGATTATTTATAATGTTTTGAAACGCACCAAAGAAAAAAATCACTATGAAACTATTCCTATTACATTTATCGCGAAGAAACAGCAATTATTTACCATTTATAATGATGATAATGCGTATATTATTGATTTGATGAAAAAATACTTAGCCTACAATAATCAGATTAGTGTCTTAAAGTTTTTATTTGTCGGATTATTTTTAATTTCTGAATCATACTTTCCATATATTGAAGCTTTAGATAAAAAACAAGAAGAGGTCAGTCGCAAATTACGTGACAAGATTACCAAGCCTGATTTATTAACACTTTCTGATATTGCGACTGGTATGATATATCTTGTCGCCGCAACGAATCAAAACACGATTTTACTAGAGCAAATCAAAGGACAGAGTATTTATAAACAATTTGATGAAATTGAACGTGAACAATATATTGATTCCTTAATCGAAGCCAAACAGCTATCCAGTATGACACAATTAAATTCCGAAATCATTCATCAATTATACAGTACGTACGATAATATTTTGAATAATAATTTAAATAATCATATGGCGGTACTAACTGTCCTCTCCATCTTTTTAGCGATTAGTGCTACGGTGACTGGATTTTTTGGAATGAATGTGACCTTACCGATTAAGGATTCACCGTATGCTTGGTTAGTGATTATCGGCATCAGTCTTGTTCTTTGCCTGATTTATGCTTTGATTTTACGTATTACTTTATGGAAAAAATGATGCACTTTATAAAATGGTTTGGTACAATAAAGAAAATGAGTCGAGGTGAGAAAAATGGGCTTAAAATTTCAAAAAGATGATTTTTTAGAAAAGAAGTTAGAAGAATTTATCGTTTTTCCAAATGATTTAAAAGAAAAGAAAGAAGAAGTCGATATTGAACGCTTCTTAAATCCTAAATCTAAAACTGAGAAAAAAGAAAAAGAAGACAAATAAACGAAACGAGGAAGCCTAAACAACATAGACTTCCTCTATTTTAAAAAAAGAGCATGGATTTCCCACACTCTAAATTGCTTATTCACTTAATCCGCTTAATGCTTCGATTGCCTGCCAAGCTTCTTCTTTCCCTTGTTTCGTCACTGATGAAAAAACAATAAAGGTATCCTCTTTTTCAAATTCCAACGCTTTTTTAATCATGCTTTCGTGTTTATTCCATTTACCACGAGGAATTTTATCGGCCTTTGTCGCAACTACAATAACTGGAATTTCATAATACTTCAAAAATTGATACATTTGAATATCGTCTTGTGTCGGTTCATGACGCATATCAATTAATGATACAACTGCGCGTAACTGTTCACGCTGAGTTAAATAAGTTTCAATCATTTTTCCCCATTTTGCACGTTCAGTTTTTGAGACTTTTGCATACCCATATCCTGGTACATCGACAAAATGCAAGCAATTTTCAATCAAATAAAAATTAAGTGTCTGGGTTTTTCCTGGTTTAGAGGAAGTTCTCGCTAGGTTTTTGCGATCGATTAGCGTATTAATAAATGAACTCTTTCCCACATTGGAACGTCCTGCCAAAGCGATTTCTGGTAGGTTGGTATCCGGATATTGTTTGGGCGCCACTGCACTAATAATAATTTTAGCTGAATGAACTTTCATCCTTTCATCCCTTTCTAAATTAGATTTCTAAAAAATAGAGGCTGACAGTCTTGCCAACCTCATATTACACATTTATCCCGCTTTTTGTTCAGAATAAATGATTTTTGGTTTTCCTTCTTCTAGAGCAGCTTCTTTGGTGATAATCACTTTTTCAATCGTATCATCAGAAGGAATCTCAAACATGACATCAAGCATAATGCCTTCAATAATCGAACGTAAGCCACGTGCGCCAGTATTACGTTCAATCGCTTTTTTGGCAATGGCTTCTAGCGCTTCACGTTCGAATTCTAATTCTGTATGATCTAGTGCAAGTAATTTTTGATATTGCTTCACTAAGGCATTTTTTGGCTCAGTTAAGATACGAACCAAATCATCCACCGTAAGTTTTTCCAATGCTGTCATGACTGGTAAACGTCCGATAAATTCAGGAATCAAACCGAATTTTAGCAAATCTTCTGGAATAATATGCTGCATGATACTTTCATTTTCATTGAATTTCTTGTTTGAAGTACCAAATCCAATCGTCTTTTCACCCATTCGATTTTTGACTATTGTTTCAACGCCATCAAAAGCACCACCAACGATGAACAAAATATTTGTCGTATCAATTTGAATCATTTCCTGATGAGGATGTTTACGACCACCTTGAGGAGGAACAGAAGCAACTGTCCCTTCTAAAATTTTAAGCAAGGCCTGTTGTACCCCTTCACCAGAAACATCACGGGTAATTGAGACATTTTCGCTCTTTTTAGCAATTTTATCAATTTCATCAATATAGATAATCCCACGTTGAGCACGCTCAACATTAAAATCTGCTGCTTGTAATAATTTTAGTAAGATATTTTCGACATCTTCACCGACATATCCAGCTTCTGTTAGACTTGTCGCATCAGCAATTGCAAACGGCACATCGATAGTACGTGCTAAAGTTTGCGCTAAGAAAGTCTTACCTGATCCAGTTGGTCCAATTAAACAGATATTACTCTTTTGTAATTCCACTTCATCATCATAACTTTCCATCGCATTGATTCGTTTATAATGATTGTATACAGCAACTGATAAAGCACGTTTGGCAAAATCTTGACCCACAACATACTCATTTAATACTTCCAAGATTTCCTTTGGTTTAGGTACATCTGTAAATTCGCGTACTACTTCTTCATAAAAATCTTCGTCGATAATTTCTTTACATAATTCGACACATTCGTTACATATATATACTCCTGGTCCAGCTACAATTTTGCGTACTTCAGCTTGTGATTTTCCACAAAAAGAACACCGAACCGTATCGTGACTATGTTGGTTATCGCTCATGGATTAACAACACCCCTTTAAAAAACTATGTAGCATTAAATGGCTATATAAAAATATTATCATAAATGCTTTGAAATAAAAAGTAAGAGTACTTATATTTCAAAGCATTTAGCCATTTATCGATATTTAAATTAGAATCCAAACACTCCTGGCAATAGATAAGTTAGACTAAGCATAATACAGCAAGCCGTTAAAATTCCTAGGCCAATAGGTAGTATACATTTTTTAGGAGATAAACCTAAAAGTGCAGCAATTAATGCACCTGTCCATGCACCTGTACCTGGCAGAGGAATCGCAACAAATAAGTAAATCCCTAACAACACACTATTTGGATATTTTTCGGTTAACTCTTTTCCTTTACGTCGTCCTTTTTCAGTAATCGCTTTGGCAAACTTTTTAATCGGACCTTTTACTGAAAGATAATCTAAAATCTTTTCAATAAATAAAATGATAAAAGGAATAGGAATAAAATTAGCGATTACACAAATTATACTTGCTTTTAACCAAGGAACACCAAGTAATGAGGCTGCAATTAAGCCCCCACGTAATTCTAAAATCGGTAAAAGCGAGATAATAAAGATAATTATTTCCGGACTTAAGACATGTTTTAACGTATCGATAACTGATTGTACCATTTGATCCCCCAAATAATAAAGATAATCCTATTATGCTTGATATACTTAAAAAAGCGAATGAAAGAAACCTGTTTTAAATAAATCTTAAAATTCACATGAAGAAGGCGGAAAAATACTGATAAACCCTCTTACCGTATTTTCCGCCTAACGAGTCTTATGATTAAGCTTCAACAGCTGTAGAAGTTACTAAATCAATAGCTTTCTTCATAGTAATATCGTGTGAAAGCATATCAGTAGTTAATAAACGTTTTACTTGATCTACAGGCATATTGTAAGTTTCTGCTAATTCAGCAATTTCTTTTTCAATTTCTTCTTCTGTAGCTTCTAAGTTTTCAGCTTTCACAATTGCTTCGATTACAAGATTTGTTTTCACACGTAATTCAGCATCTTGTTCGAATTGTTTGTGAAGGTCAGCTTCAGTAGAGTTAGTTAACTGATAGTACATTTCTGGAGAGATTCCTTGACGTTGCATATTGTTTAAGAATTCATCCATTGCACGATGTACTTCATCATGAACCATAACGTGTGGTAATTCAACCACTTCTGCATTTTCTACAGCTTTACGTAATGCTTCATCATGCACAGCTTCTTCAGCTTGGCTTGCTTTAGTTGCAGTTAATTCTTCACGGATTTTAGCTTTTAATTCGTCTAAAGTTTCAACTTCTTCGTCGACATCTTTAGCAAATTCGTCATCTAATTCTGGTAATTCTTTTTCTTTAACTTCGTGTACTTTTACTTTGAAGATAGCTTCTTGGCCAGCTAAATCTTCAGCTTGGTAATCTTCAGGGAATGTTACTTTCACTTCCACATCATCACCAGCTTTAGCACCAACTAATTGATCTTCAAAACCAGGAATGAATGAACCTGAACCTAATTCTAGAGCGTAGTTTTCACCTTTTCCACCTTCAAAAGCAACGCCGTCTTTGAAGCCTTCAAAGTCAATAACAACTGTGTCTCCTTCTTTAGCTGGTTCTTCAACAACTACTAATTCAGCTAGTTGATTACGTTTTTGATTCAAACGTTCTTCAACATCAGCGTCTGTTACTTCGCGTTCTTGTTTAGCAACTGTTAAGTTTTTGTATTCACCTAATTTTACTTCAGGTTTTACAGTTACTTCAGCAGTGATTACCCAATCTTGACCCTTTTCCATGCTTTTTACATCGATTTTTGGTTGAGCAACAACGTCTAAACCAACTTCAGCCACAGCAGCATCGTAAGCTTTTGGTAAAACAGCATTTAAAGCATCTTCATATAAAGCTTCTTCACCAAACATACGGTTAAATACTTGGCGAGTCACTTTCCCTTTACGGAATCCAGGAACATTTAAATTTCCTTTTACTTTGTTAAATGCGATTGTTAATCCTTGTTGAATTTCTTCTTGAGGAATTGAAAACGTTAGCACACCTTCGTTAGTGGCTGTTTTTTCAAATGTTGCAGTCATATATTTCCCTCCGATTTTATCTTTACATTTTTGATGAATATGATTCATGCATACCTTTAAATATTACACTAACCGCGCAAAATTGTAAACCATTTTCATCTTAGTTCCGTGTTTTTTTCAATATTTTTCGAGATTAAAGCAAGTTTTGAATGATTTTTTGGTATTTTTCCTGAATGAGTTGGAATTGCTTGATAGTTGCGATATCTTCTTTTTCAGATATCTGCCCTGTTTGATAAAGCTGAATGGTCAAGCGTATATAGTCCTTTGCAGAAATAGGTGGTGTAAACGGATAAGTCAACGTCAATTGTTGCATCATATGCTCGTGTAACATTTCATACAGTGCAGCATCTTCATTGGCCAAGCTTTGTGCTAAGATTTGCTCACATGTTTTCATAAAAGGCTGTTCATTCGGTGCTGTTAACGCAGAGCTTACTATCTTTATTTTTTCCTCAGTAAATACATCTTTTAAATAGATATCCATCGACAGCTCAAGTTGATTCATAAGCTCACATGTTTTAGCAATCAGAAATGGATTCTGCGCGTTGGGCAATAACTCTTGGATAATTGTTTCAAAAGTAGCAAGTGGCATTTGACTTATCAAAAGTTGAAACTCATGATTAAAAATTGGTCGAACATTTGCAAAAGCCGCTTGCCATTGCTCATATTTTTCTTGCAATTTATGGACATAGATACTTGCATAAAATTCTTCCGCGCTTGTTAATTGTTTGTTCAGCTCATCTAACGCATCATCTGGAAAATTATTGCGTAACAATAGTCGCCGAGCATATAAGAATGCATAATTCATAATGGTCAGTTGTGTATATTGAGGTAAATACTTTGCTGAACGTTCATAATTGTCTTGTTCTTCCAATGCTACTTCATAGGCTTTTTGTTGAAAATCTTGCATGAGATATAAATCAACTAGCCGATAATGATTATCTAATGAAGGATATTTTTGATAGATCTTTTGTGCCAACTGTTCTGCAAGTAAGAAGTTGCGCGCTTGTTTGGCTTCTTCAAAGGCTGCAAATAAAGCTTCATCTTGATTAAATATTTGTTTGTTCATACTTCACCTGTTTGGCTAAATGATATTTTTTAGGTTGCCGAATCATTTTTAAAGTAACGACACCGGTTTGAGCAAAAAAGTCGCCGATATGCGTTTTATCCGGTGTAAAGGCGCAGACAAGATACCCTAACAAGAAAAGGGGACTCACACTAAAAATAAAACGCATTGCCCCTTCACGAATTAAGATGGTACTCCAAGTTAGCTCTTTTTCAGTAAAACTAACTACCTTAATGCCAAAAATCATTTTTCCAATCGTCTGACCATCATTGTATCTAGTTAACAAAATGAAGTAAGCAAGATAGATACACGAACCACCAATAAAATTGACATAAGGATTCTCCATTGGTAAATTGAAACGTGCCAACCAAGTAAAGATTAACCCTTTCATACAAGCAATCAAAAAGACATCTATTAAGAAAGCCCAAAAACGAATCCAAAATCCGGCATAGTAGTCAGCTGGATACTGATTTGGATGTTTTGGTTTCTTGTTAGTAGCTACGTTTTTCAAGGTTTTGGTTTGACTAAAAAACATCGTATCACCTACCCTCCATAATAATACATCGCTTTAGGAGCTTGCGGTGTACCAATCGCTTGAACAATCGCCTTCACTGCGTCTTCCGTACTAGCTTGTGGCTTAAGTAAATTCGTTTTAGCTTGTTTTAACCAACTAGCAAGGAAATTGGGCGTATTGGTTGTATATTCAATGACTTGCGCGTCTTTTAAATCATATTTATTTTGTAAATCAGCTAGGCAATCTGCTTCAAAACCAATTTCATCGACCAAGCCATTTTCCTTTGCTTGTAAACCATCATAAATACGACCATCTGCTAGTTTTTTCACCGTATCGATATCCATTTTACGGCCTTTACTTACTACATCAACAAAACGACTATAGGCACGATCGACATGTTCTTGCATGACTTTTGCTTCTTCAGGTGTGGTGGCACGTGTTGACGAACCCATATCTTTTAAGGCACCACTCTTATACGTTTGATCTTTTACCCCTAATTTGTCTAAAAGTGAGGCATAATTCATTCCGGACATGATTACCCCGATGGAACCGGTCACTGTCTCTTCACTGGCATAAATCTTATCTGCCGCAGCTGAGATATAATAACCGCCACTTGCTGCCATATTTTTCATATTGACATAGATTGGTTTATGGTGCGCTTGTAATTTTTGTAAGGCTTTTGCTAATTCGTTACTTTCATACACACCACCGCCTGGAGAGTTCACTTCTAATAGTACAGCTTTTACAGTATCATCATTATCAATCTTTTTAATCATTTCTAAGGTTTGTTGATGATTATAGCCACTACTTGAAAATATACTACTATTTTGTGTATCAGCGATTACTCCATCAATGGTAATTTTAGCAATTTTTTGACTACTATTTCCTGGCGTAATGATGTTTTCTTTTAATGTTTCTTGACTATTTATTAAACTTGATAATGATTCCTCTTGACTGTCATTGACACTATTGATTGCAATGCCAGTTAAACTAATCAATGCTACACCTATCGCAATTAATACTGCAATCCATCTTCTTTTATTCATAAGTCACCTCTATAATTCTTGTTTAATGATTACTGCTTTTTGATCAGTATCTACAGCTTGCTTAAAACCTGAAAATTTTTCACCACTGATTATATCCTCGATTTCAAATGGTTCTATACTTTCAACTTGAATCAACTCCGCTTCAATTTCTTGCAAACTATCCCACCCAGTATCTAGAAATATCGGTGTATCCTCTGTCAGTTGATATTTGATAGATAATTGATTGATTCGTTCTTTTAAATCTCTTAATCGTATCGTCTTCATCAATTTCCCCCTTTCTCGCTATTTATCTAAAGCGTTTTTTCTTATTGTACCACAGATTGATTATAAGACAAAATAAAGCTCACATACATCTATACCAATTTCAATATCCAAAAAAGTGTTGACAATTTTTTTCGATTGAATTATGATTGCATTAGCTTTTGTTAACAGTTAAACAAAACAAAAATCATCTATACCAATTTATTATAAATAAAAAATCAAAGGTAGGTTTCTAAATTATGTGTGGTATTGTAGGAATTGTAGGAAAAAATCAAGCAGAACGCGTCATCTTAAATGGTTTACATCGCTTAGAATATCGTGGTTATGATTCAGCCGGCTTATTCGTTTGCGATGAAACTCATGATTATCTTGTAAAATCACCAGGACGCATTAAAAACTTAGAAGAGAAACTAACACCAGAAGTGACTGGAAATATCGGAATTGGTCATACACGTTGGGCAACACATGGTGAACCAACTGAAGCCAACGCCCACCCTCACACTTCTCAATCAGGTCAATTAGTTCTTGTACACAATGGCGTTATCGAAAACTTTGAAGAAATTCATCAAACTTACTTAAGTGAGCATACTTTCTTAGGTCAAACCGATACAGAAATTGCTGTACATCTAGTGGAAGAATTAAAGAACCGTGACAACTTAACGACTAAAGAAGCGTTCCGTAAAGCTTTAGGCATCATTAAAGGTTCGTATGCTTTTGGATTAATCGATAAAAATGACCGTGAAACAATTTACGTTGCCAAAAATAAAAGTCCCTTATTAATTGGTTTAGGCGATGGCTTTAATGTAATCTGTTCCGATGCTTTAGCTGTTTTAGACCAAACAGACACTTTTGTAGAAATTGAAGACGGCGAAATGGTTACTGTTACTGCTGATTCAGTAGCAATTGAAAAACAAGATGGGCAAAAAGTAGTACGTGATAGTTTTAAAACCCAAGTCGATATTACAGATATTGAAAAAGGGACTTATCCTTTCTATATGTTAAAAGAAATCGACGAACAACCAACTGTTATGCGTCGTCTTGTACAAGAATACCAAGGTGAAAATCATCAAGTAAACATCGACGAAAACCTAGTGAAAGAATTTGCGCAAAGTGACCGTATCTATATCGTTGCTTGCGGTACAAGTAATAACGCCGGCTGGAGTGCAAAATCATTAATTGAAAAACTTACAAATATCCCGGTTGAAGTTCATTTATCTAGTGAATTTGCTTATGATATGCCATTATTATCTGAAAAACCATTCTTTATTTACCTAAGTCAAAGTGGTGAAACAGCGGATAGTCGTCAAGTCTTAGTGACCACAAATAAACTAGGTCACCCAGCTTTAACGATTACCAACGTGGCAGGGTCAACTTTATCTCGTGAAGCGAAATATACTTTATTATTATATGCTGGACCAGAAATTGCCGTGGCTTCAACAAAAGCTTATACTGGGCAAATCGCTGTCATGTCTATCTTAGCAAAAGCTGTCGGTGAATATAAACAACTTCAAGCAGCCAAAGATTTTGATGTATTCCACGAATTATCCATTGTTGCTAGTGCGATGGATAGTTTAATCAATGATAAACAACATATCAAAGACTTAGCAGATGAGTTTTTAGCAACAACACGTAATGCCTTTTATATTGGCCGTTCTAATGACTACTATGTTTCAATGGAAGCTGCCTTAAAATTAAAAGAAATTTCTTACGTACAAGCTGAAGGTTTTGCAGCTGGTGAATTAAAACACGGTACGATTGCGTTAATCGAAGAAGGAACTCCAGTAATGGCGATTATTACTGAAGAAGTAACAGGTTCACATACACGCGGGAATATTAAAGAAGTTGAAAGTCGCGGGGCTAAGAGTTTAGTGATTGTAACTGAAAAATTAGCGAAACCAACGGATCAAATCATTTTACCAACTGTTCATCCATTCTTAACTAGCTTAGTTTCAGTGGTACCTACACAGTTATTAGCTTATAACGCAACTATCCAACGCGGATATGATGTAGATAAACCTCGTAACTTAGCAAAATCAGTAACTGTTGAATAATATAATGAACAAAAAGGCGCAAGAATAAAAACATCTTGCGCCTTTTTGCTATTCAAATATACAAGCTAATATTTCTTCAATGGTTATTTGATAAAAGAGTTGATCCGCTTTTTGTTCAATCAAAATTTGTTTGACAGTTTCGTAGGTAAAGGTTTGATTTGCTAAAGCTTGCTCTAAATGATTCAAATCACCATAACTAAAGAAATCACCATGAAATGCACAATTTTGGATAATACCATGCTGAATATTTAATGAAACTTCCAGGAAACCTGCTGGAAATTTTTTCGCTTTAACCATCGTAAAAGCAGGATTCTTTCCAAAGGTCCAATCCCAACTTCTAAATTTATCTTGGGCTAACTGTTCAACTAGCACCTCTTCTTTTTCGGTTAGTTGATAAGGTTGATAATCATTTTTCAATATTTCAGTAATTAATTTTTGTCTAAATGTAGCAATATCCCATTTTTCAGGCAAGGAATCACTAATATTACCCGTACGATCGCGCACCGATTTAATACCCTTTGATTCGATTTTATATTTTGGTGGATCAAGATACTTTGCCATTTTCGAAAAATCCATATCATATAAAAGTGAACCGTGATGAATGGTATACGCCCCTTTATTACATTGCGCATTTCCTGAAATTTTCTTCCCATTCATGGCTAAATCATTGCGACTATTATAAACCACTTCAACACCTAGCGTATGTAAAGCTTCAATAATTTTATCCATATAGGTTTTAAAGTCAATCATTTCACTGGCGGCCTTCACAACAAAAGTATATTGCAGGCTGCCTTCATCTGTGTAAATCGTGCCGCCACCAGTATTACGACGCACTAGGTCTACATGGTTCTCTTCAATCTCAGCTAAGCGTATTTCATTAAAACTATTTTGAAAGTTTCCTAACATTACGGTTGGACGGGTTTGCCACAACATAAAAACACCGTCATCAAATTGCTTTTGTGTACATAAAAATTCTTCTAAGGCAAAATATTGGGCAGCTTCTTGATAATTGGCATCAATAAAAATCATTTGCTCGCTCCACCAGCGGCTAATGCTTCATGCGCTTTATAAGAACTTCTAACTTGTGGCGAGCTGGCAACGAATTTGAACCCCTTTTTCATCCCCATGCGACGGTAGACACCAAACTGATGCATTGAAACATATTCTTGTAGTTTGAAATGCTTAGGAGAAGGTTGTAAATATTGCCCAATGGTAAAGAAGTCTACATTCGCATATAAACAATCATCCATCGCTTGAGCTACCTCTTCTTGTGTTTCACCTAAACCAATCATAATTCCTGTTTTTGTAAAAATTTCAGGATCTTGCTCTTTAATATAGGCTAAAACTTCTAATGAGCGTTCATAAGTTGCGCGGTGTCTAATTTTTGGTGAAATTCGTTCAACAGTTTCGATATTATGATTAATAATTTCAGGTTTTGCCGCAATCACTTTATCTAAACTAGCATGGTCCCCTTGAAAATCTGGAATCAAGACTTCAACTGTCGTGTCTGGATTATATTTCCGGACAGCTTCAATACATTTAACGAATTGACTCGCTCCACCATCTGGTAAATCATCACGTGCCACACTGGTAATAACCACATGTTTTAATCCCATTTGTTTGGTTGCTTGTGCTAAATGTTCTGGTTCTAATTCATCCACTTCTTCCATATGGCCAAAGCTCACATCACAAAAACGACAATTACGTGAACAATGCTTACCCAAAATCATAAAAGTCGCTGTACCGCTACTAAAGCACTCGCCTAAATTAGGACAAGTCGCCTCTGCACAAACGGTATTTAATTTCAAATCATGAAGCATACCATTCATTTGACCAACTGCTTCTTGATTAAAACGAATTTTTGGTTTTACTCGTTGTTCCATTGAATTCACTCCACTTCAAAAACTGCTAACACATCATCAACAAAGACTTCATCACCAGGAGCAACCTTCACTTCAAGTACTTTTCCATCAAAGGGTGCTTCTACTTCATGAACCGCTTTTTCTGTTTCAACTTCATAAAGTACTTCTCCTTTTTTTACTTGAGAATCAACAGGTTGTAACCATTCTGTAATGACTCCTTGGTCTGTTTTAGTACTTAGTTTAGGAAATAGAACTTCACGTCTCATCAACAACACCTCATTTAATATCATTTATTATGTATCCGCTTTCCATCATACACCTTTATTTATTATCAATCAATACTTTTTCACAGATTTAATGTTATTATGAAACTATAAATATGCTTAATACATATAGATTTTATCAATATGTATTGTATTCTCAATTAAGTATTTTTGTTACTTTGTGATTTTAAATTCGCTTAACCTCAGGCTGCATGCACTTATGGCCTTTACATTACATTGTTCATATTTCACAAATTCTCTCTTTTTGTTACACTATTTTCAATTAAAAAAACTCTGAAGCGAACTACACTTCAGAGTTATTCAAAATTATTCTTCTAATAAACCAATTCTTTGTTTAACCACTTGGGCAATTTTATCGACATAGGTTTCGACCAATTCATCCGTTGGTGCTTCTGCCATAATCCGTAACAATGGCTCTGTACCTGATGGACGAACCAAGACGCGACCACTATCTTCCATTTCATTTTCGACTTCTTCAATGACAGCTAATACTTCAGGATCAGTTAATGCTTTATTCTTATCAGTTACACGTAAATTCACTAACTTTTGAGGATAAATGGCTACTTCACTTGCTAATTCAGAGAGTTTTTTACCAGTTTCCTTCATAATATTTAGCAGTTGAATACCTGATAGCATGCCATCACCTGTTGTATTGAAATCTAAAAAGACCATATGACCAGATTGTTCACCGCCGAAATTATAACCATTTTTGCGCATTTCTTCGACTACATAACGGTCACCCACTTGTGTAATCACATCTTTCAAGCCAATATTTTCAATGGCTTTTCTAAAACCTAGATTACTCATGACTGTGGTAACAACTGTATCATTTTTTAGGCGACGTTTTTCAGATAGATATTTTGCACAGATGTACATAATCTTATCGCCATCCACAATATTTCCTAATTCATCAACAGCGATAATGCGGTCTCCATCTCCATCAAAGGCTAACCCCGCATCGGCTTGTTTTTCAACTACAAATTTTGCCAAGCTTTCAGGATGAGTGGAGCCAACACCATCATTAATATTTAATCCATCTGGTGAAGTTCCCATTGTATAAAAATCAGCTTCTAAATCAGCAAATAAACGGTTCACAATCGGCGAAGTAGCTCCATTAGCTCCATCTAAACAAATCGTTAAACCAGATAAATCTCCAGGAATCGTATCTGCCAAAAAGCCAGCATAGCGAATCAAACCTTCAGGAAATTCTTCAACTGTTCCTAAACCTTGCGCTGAAGGACGAGGTAACGTATCTTCTGGTGCATCTAATAAAGCTTCAATTTCAAGTTCTTGCGCATCATCCAATTTAAAGCCATCATTTCCAAAAAATTTAATACCATTGTCTTGCGCTGGATTGTGCGAAGCTGAGATCATTACCCCGGCACTTGCTTCTTGCACACGGGTTAGATAAGCAACCCCCGGCGTAGTAATCACACCTAATTGGAAAACTTCAATACCAACAGATAATAATCCTGCCACTAATGCACTTTCTAATAATTGACCAGAAATACGTGTATCACGGCCCACTAAAACTCTTGGTCGTCTTTTGCCTTGCTCATGTTGGCTAAGTACATAACCCCCACAGCGTCCTAATTTAAATGCTAATTCAGGTGTTAATTCAACATTGGCTTCTCCTCGTACACCATCTGTTCCAAAATATTTACCCATAAAAAATTCTCCTTAAAACTTTAAAAATTAATCATTATTCTTCTTTTCGTTTTCATTCTTTGTCTCATTGGTAGTCTGCGTAGTTTCTTGTTTGTCTGAATCTTTTTGTGTACTACTTTCAGACTCTTTCGGTAAATCTTGCGTTACATCCTCTGCACCATTTGTTTGCGTATTTTGCTCAGTAAGATTTTGGTCACGATTGACCTGTGTGTATATTGGTTCAATCCGTATCGTTACATTGCTTTGCGGACTATAAAACGCACTATCAACTGGTATATTATAAACCTTTGTTGTAGTCTGAGCAATACCTGAAATATCCACTGGAATGGTAATCTCGTCAATTTTATCTAAATCACCACCATTGGATGATAACATGATTGTTTCGGGATTTAAATGGAATTGATAGCCGCTGACCCCACTTGGCAAATTACCAAATTGTTTAGGTGTTAATTTCACTTGTTTATTCACACGATTAACTGCTAAATGGACCTCTACTTCTTCCTTGTCAAAAGTGACATCAAGTTTCTCCCCTTTGGCATTTAATGCTTCAAGCTTCACGGTTTTGGTGATATTTTGCGTGATAGGATTACTTGAAGTAAATAAAGCCTGCACAATCGCAATTTCTTTCATTGTTTGCGCACCGGTAGTTACAAGCACAGATTTTGGTGTACTTGAGATACTATTTAAAGTCACTCCATCTAATTGACGCTCATCAGCTAAAATTGGTTTAACTGCAAATTTTTTGGAGATTTTCTTTTCAATCGTTACCGTAGACTTATTCGTACTTAACTTAGCCTTCACACCAGATTTTAAATTTTCGACTTTTAATTTCACTTCATGCGTTCCTGGAGATAGCTTATTCAAATCAGCAACCACTTTAAATGTTCTAGTATCTGCATTGCTCTCGGCTAATAGTTGCACGCGATTGGCACTACTCAACTTAACATCAACATTTGGCTCATATCCTTGAATATAATATTTCTTTTCATTATATTCAAAAACAATTGGGACTTGCTTTACCGTTTCTTCATAATTATAGGCTGGTTTTTGCTGTTTATTCTGTTCCGGATTATTCGCATTGGTAAATAGAATTAAAGTTAACAACAAAGCAAATAAAGCCGTAACCATTTTACTCTTAGTATTTAATTCCATCTACTTCCCACCTTTCTTTCTAGCAGATTTTTTTGAGCTAGTTAAGAAATTCAGTACGTTACGACGTTTCTTCTCCTGTTCTTTTACAGATAATTCCTTCGTTAAGATAGCTAAATAATCTTCTTTCGTTAAATCAGGGATTAACTGATTATTGATGGTAATACTCACACCTCCTGTTTCTTCTGAGACAACTAGTGTCACTGCATCACTTACCTCAGAAATACCAACAGCAGCACGGTGTCTTGTACCATATTCTTTAGGGATTAAGATACTGTCTGACAAAGGTAAATACGCACAGGCAACAGCTACTTTACCATCGCGTATAATTACCGCACCATCATGTAAAGGTGTGTTTGGGATAAAAATATTCGTCAGTAGTTCTCCTGAGATATCCGCATCTAGAGGTATTCCTGTTTCAATATACTCTTCTAAGCCAGTGTTACGTTCGATCGTAATTAATGCACCAATTTTGCGCTTGGACATATATTGAACAGCTTTATCCAAAGCTTTGATAATCCGTTCTTCCTCGCGCTCCTTTACACTATTTGGAGCAAAAAATTTGGTACGCCCAAGGTGCTCGAGTCCTCGACGTATTTCTGGTTGAAAAATGACGACAGCTGCAATCACCCCATAAGTAATGACCTGGTCCATCAACCAAGAAAGTGTATGTAATCCTAAAAATTCAGCAGCAAAACGAATGACTAGAAAAACTAGTACCCCTTTTAAAAGCTGAATAGCCTTTGTTCCACGGACTAATTGAAGCAATTTGTATAACAGATACCAAACAACAATAATATCAACAATGTTAATCAAAAAGGAATAAGACAAGATGTTTTCTGAAAACAATTGCTTCCAATAATCCAATTGGAAAATATCTCCATTTTGAAAAGACATAAACAGACTTCCTTTCATTTATTTCTTGATTCAAGTATATCATAAGTTTGAATGGTCATGAAAAAAAATAAAGATTTTTACTATTTTTTAAAATACAGAAAAAAAAACGTACTAGCAATCCCATAAAATTACTAGTACGTCTGTTTCAAAAAAGTTTATTCACTTTTTTCCTCATTTTTGGCTTCACGTCTTGCTTTACGTTCAGCTCGTCTTTGTAAGCGACGTGCTTCTCTTTCTGGATCAACAGTACGCTCTTTCTTTTCCCGTCGAACAGTTGCTTTATTATCTTCAACTGGAGAATCCTTTTTGCCTTCTAAACGCTGACGAATTTTTTCTTCTTGACCAGCTAATCGGGCATAATTATAAAAGCGTGTCTTGGCATCATTGACGGTCTTATCAAATAACGCTTTAGCATGTTCTGGATGCACTGTTTCTAACGCTCTAAATCTCACTTGAGTACGCATGAAATCAGGCATCTTAGAAAAATCAGGTTTCTTAAAGTCTAGACTCATCGGTTCTTTACCTTGTGCTTTAAGACTTGGATTATATCGATATAGTGACCAATAACCTGAACTTACAGCATCTTTCGCTTCTTGAATTGATTGACGCATGCCACCGGATAAGCCATGAACAATACATGGTGTATAAGCGATGATTACTGATGGGCCAGGGAATTTTTCCGCCTCTTCAAATGCCCGCATGGTTTGGATGGCATTAGCTCCCGAAGCGATTTGAGCAACATAGACATTGCCATAAGTCATAGCCATCATACCTAAATCTTTCTTCGCAGCATTTTTTCCACTAGCAGCAAATTTAACAATAGCCGCTGCTGGTGTGGCTTTAGAAATTTGACCACCGGTATTTGAGTACACTTCATTATCCAAAACTAAAATATTGACATCGGCGCCAGTAGAAATAACATGGTCAATTCCGCCATATCCAATATCATAAGCCCAGCCATCGCCACCAATCATCCATTGACTTGGTTTTACGAATAAATCATCATGCGCTAAAATTTCAGCTAATTCAGGGACTTGATGGACTTCACTTTGTAAGGCAGCTTTCAGTTTTTTCGCTCTTTGTTGGGTTCCTTCACTAGTATTTAAATGCTTCGTCCAATCTTGCATTAGTTCCTTAAGCTCTGGAGAAACTTTATCTAGCATGGATGTCATTTGGTTGGCTAAAGCTTCACGTCGAGTGGTATTGGCAATCATCATACCATAACCAAATTCAGCATTATCTTCTAACAATGAGTTTGACCAAGTTGGACCTTGCCCTTGATCGTTGGTTGTATACGGAGTCACTGGTGCAGCTGCTCCCCAAATGGAAGAACATCCCGTCGCATTGGCAATCATCATTCGGTCACCAAACATTTGCGTCAATAGTTTCACATATGGCGTTTCTCCACATCCTGAACATGCACCTGAGAATTCTAGTAATGGTTTATTAAATTGACTGTGTAAAATCGTTCCTGGTTTCGCCGGATTTTCTTTTTGGCGTAATGTCATTGAAAAGGCCCAATTGATAGCTTCTTCTTTCATTTCTTCGTAAGGACGCATTTTTAGAGCCTTGCCTTTTGCAGGACATGCTTCCACACATAAACCACAACCAGTACAATCTTCCACCGATACTTGGATACGGTATTTCAAGCCATCAGGTCCACGCATATCTCGAACAATATAGCCTTCAGGTGCTTCTTGCATTTCATCTTCGTCTGCTAAAAACGGACGGATGGCAGCATGTGGACAGACAAACGCACACTCATTACACATGGTACAACGATCTGCTATCCATTCCGGTACTTCAAGGGCAATTCCTCGTTTTTCAACTGCGGCTGTACCAAGCGGCATATCACCAGCAACCATGCCATTATTCACAAAAGCACTGACTGGAATATGATCTCCTTTTTGGGTATTGACTGGCTCCACAATTTCTTCAACAAACTTACTTTGACGACTTAAACGTTTCTCAGTAGGATCTAAGTCCGCCCATTCTTTTGGTACTTCAAAACGATGCAAGTGCGTTAAGGTTTGATCGATGGCCGCATGGTTTTGTTCCACTATTTTCGCTGATTTGTGACCATAAATTTTTTGCACTTGATCTTTTAATAATTTCACAACCGTATCAAAATCCATGACATTCGTTAACTTAAAGAAAGCAGTCTGCATGATGGTGTTGATACGATTACGTAAACCAATTTCTTGCGCTAATTGCATCGCGTTAATGGTATAAAACTGAATGTCATTTTCAGCCAAATATTTTTTCAGATGTTTTGGCAAGAATTTATGCAATTGTTCATCTGACCAGGTCGTATTTAATAGGAAAGTGCCGCCTTTTTTCAACCCTTGAACTAATTCATATTTATGAACATAAGCCGGTGTATGACAGGCGATGAAATCAGCATGTTCTACTAAATAAGTAGAGCGAATTTCTTGATCACCAAAACGTAAATGCGATACCGTTAAGCCACCTGATTTTTTGGAATCATAATAAAAATAACCTTGCACGAACTTATCTGTATTATCTCCAATAATTTTAATCGTTGACTTATTCGCGCCGACTGTCCCATCTGAACCAAAGCCCCAGAATTTTGCTTGGAAAGTACCAGGACGCGTTAAATCTAAAGTTGGTCCTAAAGGTAAAGATAAATGCGTCACATCGTCAGTAATACCAATGGTGAATCTTCTTTTTTGCTCTTTACGTGGTTTTTGTAATTCATCAAAAACGGCTAAGATTTGAGCAGGCGTCACATCTTTTGAACCTAAGCCATAGCGGCCACCAATGACACTTGGACGAATATCTGCTTCATAAAGCGCTGATTGGACATCTAAAAATAGTGGTTCGCCATTTGCCCCAGGTTCTTTCGTACGGTCTAATACTGCGATAGATTGGACAGTTTCAGGAATTTTACTTAAGAAATTCTCTGTTGGAAATGGACGATATAAATGGATGTTGATAAAACCAACTTTGCGTCCTTGTTCATTTAGAAAATCAACCGTTTGTTCAATCGCTTGGGCGGCTGAACCCATCACGACAATCACTTCTTGCGCTTCAGGATGGCCATAATAATTGACTAAATCATAATTCGTTCCACGCAATTCATTGATTTTACCCATATATTCTTGGATAATTGCCGGAATTTCATCATAGTAGGTATTAATCGTTTCACGTTGTTGGAAATGAATATCAGGATTTTGGTTCATCCCACTGACTGTTGGGTGATTTGGGTTCATCCCACGTTGACGAAATTCAGCTAATTCTTTTTCAGGCACTAATTTTTTCAAATCATCATATTCAATGACTTCAATTTTTTGTAGCTCATGACTGGTACGAAAACCATCAAAGAAATTTAAGAATGGCAAACGACCTTTAATACTTGCTAAATGGGCCACAGCTGCTAAGTCCATTACTTCTTGGACACTACTTTCTGCCAACATCACAAATCCTGTTTGACGCGTTGCCATCACATCGGTTTGATCACCAAAAATATTTAAAGCATTAGTTGTCACAGAACGACTTGCAACATGAAAGACGGTTGGCAAAAGTTCACCAGCGATCTTATACATATTAGGAATCATTAATAAAAGACCTTGTGAGGCTGTGTATGTACTGGTTAAGGCACCTGTTTTTAGCGATCCATGAACGGCACCAGCGGCACCAGCTTCTGATTGCATTTCAATGACTTTGACAGGTTCTCCAAATAGATTCTTTTTGCCCATTGCTGACCATGCGTCGACTAATTCGGCCATGGGTGAGCTGGGCGTAATTGGATAGATGGCTGCTACTTCAGAAAAAGCATAAGAAATATGGGCTGCAGCGGTATTTCCATCCATTGTTTTTTTATTCATAGTTAACACCTCAGTGATTTTGCAATTTTTTGACGTGGGAGATCAAAAATTGGACTGTTCAACTACTTATTATATCGAAAAAAACTACATAAGTAACCCTTTTTGCTAGATTTTTTTGTGAAATTCAAAAAAATGTCTACAAGCGTAATAGTTGCATTTTTTCACAAAACCAATAAACTTAAACCTGTAAGCAATTATATTTGAGGTGATACTTATGGATATTTCAGTGATTAAAGCTGAACAAACAAATGCCAAAAATGGACTTGTCATTGGCAATGGTAAACATATTATGAAAGAATTTATGAACCTTCGTTGTCCATATTGTCGTCAATGGTTTAATGAATCTAAAGAATTATTAGCAAATGCAGATGTCACTCGAATCATTAAGCTTTTTGATAAGGAAAAACCTAGTCTTCAACGTGGAAATGTCATGCATCGTTTCGTGGATACTACGAATGAAGCAACTATTTTAGCAAGTATGCAAAAGATTTTCGATACACAAGAAGAATGGGGCAATCTTGAACTTGATGAAGTCGCTACATTTGCCAAAGAAAAACTAGGCTTAAGCGAAAATGACCATCAATCTTATAGCCAATTAATTGTCGATGAAGCCAATGCAGCCAACATCAAATTTGTGCCAACTATTATTGTTGAAGAACACATTTTTGACGAAAGTATTTCTGAAGACGAATTAAAAGAAATATTAAAATAAAAGCAAAAAAACGCAGCATCCACTTTTTCCTGAGGATTCTGCGTTTTTGTTATTCTGCTTGCCTTAATTTTTCGGCATAATCATTAATTTTTCGAATACGATGATTAATACCAGATTTTGAGATTGGCCCACTTGGCACCATTTCAGCTAGTTCTTTTAAACTTACTTCTGGATGTTGTAATCTTAACTCGGCGATTTCCTGTAATTTCTCCGGTAAAGACTTAATCCCAACTTTTGACTCAATATATTCAATGTTTTCTATTTGTTTAGTAGCCGCATCAGCAATCCGTGACATATTGGCCGTTTCACAATTGACTAAACGATTCACCGAATTACGCATATCACGAACAATTCGTACATCTTCAAATTTTAACATGGAATTTGTGGCACCGATTAAAGTCAAAAAGTCTGCAATTTTCTCGGCCCCTTTAAGATAAGTAATATAGCCATTTCTCCTTTCTAGTGTTCTTGCATTTAAATCAAAGAAATTAAGCATACTACAAATATCTTCATTATGCTCTTCATAAACCGAAAAAATTTCCAAATGATAACGACTGGTTTCTGGATTATTAATAGAACCAGATGCCATAAATGCACCACGGAGATAAGAACGCATTTTTTGTGCATTTCCCATCAACTCATCTGAAGCATGAATATCAAACATTAAACCATCCATAATTCCTAAATCATTTAGCACATCCATCGTATCGTTTTTCAGCCGTACAATATAGACATTATTCTTTTTTAACTTCATTTTCCGACGAACTAATAATTCACTTCGAACATCATAATGATCTTTTAAAAGTGAATAAATTCTACGTGCAATTGCCGCATTTTCAGTTTGAACATTGAGAATAAACTGTTGGTTGGCAATACTTAAAGAACCATTCATTCTAATCAAGGCAGCTAATTCAGCTTTGGCATGTTCGCGGTGCACTTCTAAAGTCGTCAATTCTTTTTTGACTTCCGCAGCAAATGACAAAATTATCGCTCCCTTTCTGTATTCCTTACACCATAGACAATTCGTAATAATTCATTCACAACTTTTTCGCCATCATGAAAGACCCCACCATCGCGTAATTCTAGAAAATCACTAGAGACAACACGACAGCCTTCTTCACGCAAGCCATTAAAATCATGCGTTACTTGGACTAAATATTCATCGTATTTTTCGACGTCCATGTAGTCCTCAGGCACATGTTCGATATTGACTAAAACTGTATCCACAAAAGGCATCTTCAAATGGCGATGTAAGACTTTCACGTGTTGCGCATCGGTGAAGTGCTCCGTTTCGCCTTTTTGTGTCATAATATTACAAATATACACCACTTCTGCCTTCGTCTTTAACATCGCTTCAGAGATTTCCGGAATCATTAAATTAGGCAAGATACTCGTAAATAAGCTTCCTGGACCTAAAACAATCATATCTGCGTCCATAATGGCTTTCACTACATTACGACTCGCTTTAGGTGTTTCATCTGAATCTTGGCGAGACACATGGACATGACGAATCGTTTTTCGCTCTAGAGCAATCTTGGACTCGCCCACTGCAGTCGAACCATCCATAAATTCTGCATGCAACACTAAAGGTTCTTCTGATGAGGGGTATACATTACCTTCCACATGCATCATCTTATTTAAAATACGAATCGCCTCATAAGTACTGCCACGCATCTCTGCAATCGCTGCAATAATCAAGTTTCCAAGTGCATGATTCGCTAAAAATTTATCTCCTTTGTTAAAGCGATACTGGAAAATATCCGAATACAACTTTGGCATATCAGAGAGTGCCACTAAGACATTACGTAAATCTCCAGGCGGAACCATCGTTTTAACTGAATCTCTTAAAACCCCACTACTACCACCATCATCAGCCACCGTGACAATTGCTGTGATATCTACGCCCTGATTTCTCAGACTTTTTAATATGACAGGTAAGCCTGTACCACCGCCCATGACTACGACTTTAGGTTTTCTAATGCGATAGGTTTTCATGAACGATTAACCGTCTCTTTTCGTTTATCTTTATCACGGTGGGTGGTATTAACAGTATAACCATTTTCTTTTAGATATTCACCTACACGATTGGTTAAAGCAACAGAGCGATGTTGACCACCTGTACAACCAATCGCAATCGTTAAACTACTTTTACCTTCTTTAATATAACCTGGCATAATTTGTAGTAAAAGTTGGCTAAATGATTGATAGAATTTTTCCGTTTGTTCAAAACTCATGACATAATCATACACGGGTTTATCACAACCAGTAAGTGGGCGAAGTTCTGGAATATAATGTGGATTTGGTAAGAAACGTACATCCATTACGATATCCGCATCGATTGGTAGGCCATATTTAAAGCCAAATGAGACCATCTCCACACGAAAGCCAGATTCATTATTATGACGAAATTCTTGATTGATTTTTTCACGTAATTGACGCGGTGTTAAAGTAGTGGTATCAATTACTAAAGAAGCTTTCACTTTCAAATCTTCTAAAATGGCCCGCTCTTTGCGAATTCCTTCAGTAACTAAACCATCCATTGCCATCGGATGCACACGTCTAGTTTCTTTATAACGTGAAACAAGTTCTACATCTGAAGCATCTAAAAATAAAATCTTCGTATCAATCAATTGGGTATTTTCAATTTCAGCTAACATATTTTGAATTTCATCAAAAAATGAGCGTGAACGTAAATCAACTACTAAAGCAATTTTGGTTACTTTGCCTGATTCACGAATGAGTTCCCAAAATTTCGGAATCAAACTTGGGGGCATATTATCCACGCAAAAATAACCCATATCTTCAAAACTTTGGATGGCAACTGTTTTTCCTGCACCGCTCATCCCGGTAATAATGACTAAACTTAATTGATCAGCCATGATGAATTCCTCCTTAAAAAAAGCAATCATGTTTCACTTTTTATTGTCTTATTTATTATATCATGCCGGGCGTATCTTATACAACAAAATGGATATACGCAATTTCAAAAAATCACGTATATCCGTAAAACTTATTTATTTCTTAAAGATAATGCTCGGTCTATCGTGCGGTCTACTAAAATAGATTGTGCATCAAAAATTTTATACTCATGTTCACAATCAATATATTCAGCAACTAATGAAAGTTCTGTACAACCTAGAATTACTGCTTCACATCCAAGTTTTTTCGTATCTGCAAGGATTTCAAAAAACAACTCAAGATTAATATAATCATTCTCTTTTACATCCTGATAAATTAAATGATTAATTTTAGCTTGTAAATCTTGACTTGGAATCAAATAATCAATCCCTTGTTCTTTTAATTCATTTTCGTAAACGCCCGCCTTCACACTGCCTTCCGTACCTAAAAATGCAACTTTACCAGTAATTTGCTCGCGGTGAATCTGTTTGACGGCTTCTTTTGGCATATGCAAAATCGGAATTTTGGTCTCTTTTTGTAAGTCATCAAAGAAATAATGAGCCGTATTACAGGTCAAAACAATAAAGCTTGGTTGCAAAATATTTTGTTGACGGATATCTTCTTGCAATAATGGAATTGGATTTGGTTTGCTACGATCAAGAATATAAGCTGTACGATCAGGAATTGTCGCATGATTATATAAAATATAATTTAAATAATCCTGATCAGCATGTGTTGGTGTGCGTTTATTTAACTGTCGAACAAAGCTTTCTGTCGCCATCGTTCCCATTCCACCTAGAATGGTAAAAAAATCGCGCATGATTAACCTTCTTTCACTTTAAAATATTTTTCATAATCTTCTTCATACTTTTTATAGACATATTTCATTAATAGATAGTGTCTTAAAGAACGATCTTTCTTATAAAATAATGTTGAACCGTATTTGCCTTGCGCTAATAAATCTAATCCTCTTTGTTTATCTGGACCATCTTTGGCATATTTTTTAAAAATGGATAACGGCACATTCAACCATAATTTAGCATGTTCTCCCTGCGCTCGGCCAAAGATTGTCTTTTCAAACGGTTTATTGAAAATTAAATCTTCTGTAATAAACTTGGCTAAATTTAACCCATTTAAAGTCACAAAGAAGCTACTACGGCCTTGACGCAAATTAATTTCAAATAATTTGAATATGCCATCGCGGCTATCATATTTCATATCAAAATTCGCAAAACCAACATAGTTAATACGTTTTAAAAATTGTGCAACATCATGATAGATTTGCTCATTTTCATCTGGTAAAATCACGGTATAATTTCCCACTGAACCAGGCGCAGGATCTTCTAATAACGGATGACCTAAACACATCATACGAACATTATGCTCATGATCGACATAGACGTTAAGCACACGCATATTACTATCATCGCCTGGAATGAAGTCTTGCACAATCATCTCACTGGTATAGCCAGCTTGATAAATTCGTTCAACAATAATTTCGAATTCTTTCCGGTTATCAATAATAAATGCTTTTTTACGTCCTTCAAAGTCAATTGACAACCATTCGACACTATTTGCCGGTTTCAGTGCCACTGGAAAATCAAA
>CAMMST010000018.1:0-40053 GCA_946499615.1 Enterococcus cecorum
CTAAATGGAAAGACCTCTATTTTTTTCATACAGGAGCTACTTTTGGGTCAGCCCCTTTAACTTTATTGACGAATTAAATCTAATTTTTGACCCTTAGCGATATCATCAATCATTTTCTTACACATATTCACGAAATCATCATGCGTTAAATGAATAATTCCAGCATTTTGTAAGGAAATAATCCCACTTACTGCAATCAATGTCTCTAGGTGATAATTTCTAAATTCTTCATCACTCAAATGTTTGAAACGATCATCTTTAAAGACTTGTTCGCGATAATAGTTTTCAGACTTAGCGAATAAGTAATCACCACCACCATTATTATCTACCCAACAAGCTTTGTATAATGTAGGTTTCTTTAAGGCTAACTCAATAAAATGAACAGGTGAGTCTACAATAATATCTCCTGTTATTGGTTTGGTTAGACTAATTCGTTCAATATCATTCCAGACTTTGTCTAAAACTTGAGTCTTCAAATCTTTCATATTTTTGAACTGCAAATAAATAGGTTGTGTTGAAATTCCCAATTCTTGTGCGACATTTCGGGCTGTAAACTTATCAAATCCTTCACGTGCCACAATATTATACCCTGCTTTTACAATCTGTTCTTTTGTATAAATTTTATACCTCATTCAAATCTCCCCCCAAATTCTATCTATCTCTATTTTACTCAAAATATGTAAATTAAGCAAAAAAATATCCATGAAAAATGTTATCATACTAGGTAAAAAACGTTATCATAGCCAGGGGAAAGTATAAAAAATTTGAGAATAATAAAATAAGGAAGATATTTTTTGCCTTTTTTCAAAAATCAGCTAAAATAAAAAGTACCCTAACTTTTGCTTTTGAGGTGATTTTCCCTTGTTGAATGATAGCCAATCAGAAAAAATCAAAGCCAAAATACTAAAAACGGCCTTACTAGCTGGTAAAATTATGATGGAAAATGGTTCTGAAGTTTATCGCGTGGAAGATACAATGAAACGAATTGCACAAAACGCCGGGGAAATGGATGTGAGTTGTTACGTTACAGCTACAGGAATTTTCATCGGTCTTGAGAATCAGCAAAAAGTCATGATTGCCAGTGTCGAAGCGCGTACCATCAATTTAGAAAAAGTGGTTGCTGTCAACGAGATGTCTAGGCAGTTTGCAGATAAAAAAATCAATCTTCATGAACTGGCAGAAAAACTCGAACAAATCGATCAAAAAGTACCTACCTTTCCACTTTGGCTAGAAATTTTAGCAGCCGGAATGATTAGTGCTGGATCCATGTATCTCTTTGGTGGGGTAATGTCTGACTTTTTGATTACTTTTTTAATCGGCTCACTTGGTTTTATTATTAGCGTTGTCTGCAAATCGCTGATAAAACTGAACTACTTTGATTTGTTCATCGCTAGTTTTTGTATTGGTATTATGAGCATCGTCGCTGTAAAATACCATTTCGCCAGTCAAATCGATCCAATTATTATTGGTTCAATTATGCCCTTTGTACCTGGCGTAGCAATTACCAATGCTGTTCGTGATATTTTAGCGGGACATTTAATTAGCGGTACAGCTCGGGCAACAGAAGCATTAATTGTCGCAGCTACCATTTGCGCCGGTATCGCAACGGTCTTCAACTGGTTAGGAGGATGGCTATGAGCGAGTGGTTAATTCATATAGTATTTAGTTTCCTCAGTACCATCGGCTTTGGTATTGTTACAAATATCCCTAGAAGAGCATTTGTCGCAGCTGGTTTTACTGGTGTATGCGGTTGGTTAGTCTTTTGGCAGTTAAAAACGCATCATATGTCCTTAGGTGGCGCCAATTTTTGGGCAGCTTTCCTGATTGGTATCCTAAGCATCTATTTTTCACGTAAACAAAAAATGCCGGTCATTATCTTTCATATTCCAAGCCTATTTTTACTTGTACCTGGTGGCCCGGCATATTTAGCGATTCGTCTGTTTATCAGTGGCGATACAACGGCAGCTTTTACCCAAATAAGTATCGTGACTATCACTGCGGCTAGTATTGCAGGTGCCTTTATGATGAGCAATTTAGTAGAAAGAATTGTTTTAAAAATATCAAATTTACAAAAAAAGCGTAAAAATTTATAAAATCAGTCTAAAGTGGTATTCTCAAATAAGTGAAAAACAGCTATAATAGCGATAGATAATTTGGAAAAGGAGATTCTCTATGAACATTGAACTATCCCGTAAAATCGTTAGCTTCATCTCATTTTGTGGCTTAGTTGCAACGATTATTGTCACGATTTATTTTTATCGCTTAGGACTATTTAAAGATATTCATTCCTTGCGACTGTACATAGAGAATGCCGCAATCTTTGGTCCATTTATCTTTATCCTTTTACAAATCATTCAAGTAGTTGTGCCGATTATTCCTGGTGGGATATCTACTGCTGCTGGTGTAGTCATATTCGGTCCTTTTTGGGGATTCGTTTATAATTATGTTGGTATTTGTATTGGGTCTGTCATTGTTTTCCTACTTGCTAGAAAATATGGTAAACCATTCATTTTAAGTATGATTAGTGAAAAGACCTTTAACAAATATACGCATTGGCTAGATAATCAAAAGAGATTTGATCGCTTATTTTCTTTAGCCATTCTCTTACCGGTTGCTCCTGATGATGCCTTATGTATGATTGCTGGGCTCACAGAAATCAGCCTTAAGAAATTCACTTGGATTATCTTATTATGCAAACCAGCAACAATTCTAGCTTACAGTATGGCCTTAATTTACGGGGCGAACTGGCTAACCAATTTATTAAGTTAAGAAAACACGACTACCCCATTTATTTTGTGGTAGTCGTTTTATTTTATGCTTAAATTTAGATAACGAATTCAAAATATTTGCCAAAATTTACTACTTGTGCTATAATGAACAATGTAAAGGGGTTACAATATTAAATAATTAAAGGAGGTCGTATTATGACTTACAAAAACACAAATCTTGTTTATCGAATTGCTTTTGACACAACACAAAACGTCTTTATCGCAATTGATGCTAACAACGAAAACAACTGTGCCTATGGTGTAACAATTGAACAAGCAGTGGCAAACCTTGTTGCAAACAAATAATGAAAGGAAAACATCATGCCCACAAATCCAAACAACCTACTTTAAGAATCATCTTTAGTTCTCACGCTAAGGATGATTTTTTTTAGCCTTAAATAGCAAAAAAAGACTTAACCCTCGATTAGAGAGCCAAGCCTTTAAATTTTGGAAATTATAGACGTTCATTTAATTCTTTCGCTAATTCTTCAAAACCTGGTTTACCTAATAAAGCAAACATGTTTTTCTTGTAAGCTTCAACACCTGGTTGGTCAAATGGGTTAACCCCGTTTAAGTAACCAGACATACCTACAGCAATTTCAAAGAAGTAAATGACATAACCTAATGTATAAGCATCCATTTCAGGTAATTTCACTAACATGTTTGGTACATTACCATCTGTATGGGCTAATAAAGTACCTTCGAAAGCTTTAGTATTTACAAAGTCAACTTCTTTACCTTGTAAGTAACCTAAACCATCTAAGTCATCTTCTTGTGTAGGAATCACAACAGATTTACGAGGTTTTTCAACTTTCACAACTGTTTCAAAGATATTTCTTACACCGTCTTGAATTGTTTGACCAACAGAGTGTAAGTCAGTTGAGAAGTTAGCACTTGAAGGATAGATACCTTTTTGATCTTTACCTTCAGATTCGCCGTATAATTGTTTCCACCATTCTGAGAAGTATTGCATTCCTGGTTCATAGTTAACTAAGATTTCGATTGCTTTGCCTTTGCGGTATAAAATGTTACGTAAAGCTGCATATTGATAAGCTTCATTTTCTTCTAAACTATCAGATGAGTAAGCAACTTGAGCATCAGCCGCACCTTTCATTAAAGCATCGATGTCTGCGCCACTTACAGCAATTGGTAATAATCCAACTGGTGTTAATACAGTGAAACGTCCACCAACATCATCTGGAATGACAAATGTTTGCCAGCCTTCTGCATCTGCTTCAACTTTTACAGCACCGCGCGCACGGTCAGTGGTTGCATAGATACGTTTGTTTGCTTCTTCACGCCCATATTTTTTAATTAATAATTCTTTGAACACACGGAACGCAATTGCAGGTTCGGTCGTTGTACCTGATTTAGAGATAACGTTCACTGAGAAATCACGGTCGCCAATTAATTCAATTAAATCAGCTAAGTAAGTTGAAGAAATTGAGTTACCAGCAAAGAAGATTTGTGGTGTTTTACGTCCATCTTTAGGTAATACGTTGTAGAATGAATGATTTAAAAATTCAATTGCTGCACGTGCACCTAAATAAGAACCGCCAATACCAATTACAACAAGTACTTCAGAATCTTCTTGGATTTTTTTCGCTGCTGCTTTGATACGCGCAAATTCTTCTTTATCATAGTTAGTTGGTAAATCTAACCAACCAACAAAGTCGTTACCAGGACCTGTTTTTTCTCTTAAAGCTTTGTCTGCTGCTGTCACTTGTGTTTGCATGTAAGCTAATTCATGTTCACTAACAAATGGAGCTAATTTTGAATAATCAAATTTAATGTGAGCCATAGTTTTCCTCCTAAAAAAATTCGTCGTTTATACAGTTATTACTTTACGTGTTTTGTTTCAATTTTTCAAGTAAATTCCCTAAAATTAGTGAAAAAAATCGCGAAATTTAATGAAACCTTCAATGAGTTCTAAAAAAGGAGCCTTCAACTAGCAAAATGACTAGATTGAAAACTCCAGATGTCTATTTTTTACAGATAAATCTATTTCCTTTTCTAGACTAATCCTTGAGCACTCATCGCTTTAGCCACACGTTCAAAGCCAGCAATATTCGCACCTAATAATAAGTTATGGCTTTGGTTAAAGTGAGTGGCTGTATCACGACAAGCACGGTAAATATTGTGCATGATATCGTCCAATTTAGCATCGACTTCTTCTTTTGTCCAAGCTAAGCGTTGTGAGTTTTGGCTCATTTCTAAAGCAGATACGGCAACTCCACCTGCATTAGCGGCTTTACCCGGGCAATATTGTACGCCATTTTCGATAAAGTAGTTGGCGGCTTCTAAAGTAGATGGCATGTTCGCACCTTCTGCAACGACTTTAACCCCATTTGCGACTAATTGTTTGGCTTGATCTAAATTAATTTCATTTTGAGTCGCGCTTGGGAAGGCTAAGTCCGCTTTTAGATTTGCATTCCAAACTGAATCATTGGCTACATATTTTGCTGAAGGACGTTTGGCTTGATAGCTTGTTAATCTTTCACGCTTCACTTCTTTGATTTCTTTTAGCAGGTCTAAGTCGATTCCTTCTTCATCAACGATATATCCACTTGAATCTGAACATGAAATGACTTTAGCGCCTAATTGTTGAAGTTTTTCAATAGTATAGATTGCGACATTCCCACTACCAGATACAATCGCAGTCTTACCATTAAAGTCTTCGTTTTGATCAGCTAGTAAATGTTTAACAAAGTAAACCGCACCATAACCAGTCGCTTCAGTACGTCCTAAGCTTCCCCAGAAAGATAGCGGTTTGCCAGTTAAGACACCAGCATCATATTGTTTTAAGCGTTTATATTGACCAAATAAGTAACCAATCTCACGGCCACCTACACCGATATCACCTGCAGGAACGTCTGTATCTGGTCCAATATGTTTGGCTAATTCTGTCATGAAGCTTTGGCAAAAACGCATAATTTCCGCATCTGATTTGCCTTTAGGGTCAAAGTCACTACCACCTTTACCCCCACCAATTGGTAAACCTGTCAAACTATTTTTAAAGATTTGCTCAAAAGCTAAGAATTTCAAAATACTTAAGTTTACACTAGGATGGAAACGTAAACCACCTTTATATGGTCCTAAAGCAGAATTAAATTGGATACGGTAGCCACGGTTCACTTGCCAATTACCCTTATCATCTTGCCAAGGCACACGGAATTGGACTAAGCGTTCTGGCTCAGTAATAATTGCCAATAAATTTTGATCCACATATTCTGGATGCTCTTCTAAAAATGGGACAACGGTTTCCATAAATTCATCAATCGCTTGTAAAAATTCTGCTTGATGACTGTCTTTTGCATGTAATTCTGCTTGAATTTTCTCAACATACTCCGTTACTTTACTCATAAACCACAACTTCCTTCCTGTTTTTCATCATAAGATTCCATCACGTCAATATAACATGAGAATGAATAGTACATCTATACATTTTTCTTCACCTATCAGCAGTGATATCCGAATGATTTTCAAAAAAACAAGTGAAAGGCTCGGAAAAATCATATAGGTATGGTATATTGTAACTGAAAATTGAAAATATTTCATCTATTTTTCTATAAAAACTTGAAAAATTTATGAACAAGAGGATGTGAGAAAACTTTGCAAAAATATGATGTTATTGTCATCGGTGGCGGTACGAGTGGCATGATGGCGGCAATTAGTGCGAGTGAAAATGGGGCAAAAGTACTGCTTATTGAAAAAAACCGTAAATTCGGTAAAAAATTATTGATGACTGGCGGCGGACGTTGTAATGTTACCAATAGTCAATCCGTCGAACATTTAATCGAACACATTCCGGGAAATGGTCGCTTTTTATATAGTACTTTTAATCAATGGAATAACCAAGATATTATCCAATTCTTTACCCAAGCAGGCGTGCAATTAAAAGAAGAAGATCACGGACGGATGTTTCCTACCACAGATTCTTCCAAAACAATTGTTGATTGTCTTGTTTCTAAACTTAAAGAAAACCATGTTGAGTTATGTATGAAAACCAAGGTTGAAAAACTCATTCATGATGGAAATGCTATTCAAGGGGTACGATGCGATAAAGGCGATTTCTTTGCGCCAAGTGTTATTATCGCCACAGGGGGAAAAACCTATCCATCTACAGGTGCAACTGGCGATGGTTATCAATTAGCAAAACAAGTGAAACATCAAATCACGCCACTATACCCGACAGAATCGCCGCTAATCAGTGAAGCAGATTTTATCCAGGAGCGTGCCTTACAAGGCTTATCTTTGCGTGATGTACAATTATCTGTATTAAATCAAAAAGAAAAAGTCGTGACTAGTCATACTATGGATTTATTATTTACGCATTTTGGGATTTCTGGGCCAGCTGCTTTAAGATGTTCTTCTTTTGTCAATCAACTGCTGAAAAAACAAACACCAGTGATTGTCGAATTGGACTGTTTACCAGAATTAACAGCTCATCAGTTGAAGCAAAAAATTGTCCAAATGCTTGAAGAAAATGAGAAAAAACAAGTGAACAATGCGTTAAAAGGAATATTACCAGAACGCTTACTTACCTTTTATCTTGAACGATTAGGATTATTAGATTTAATCAGTAAACAAGTCACTCCAAAACAAATCGACGCCTTAGTAAATCTAATCAAGGCTTTTCAAATACCAATTGTTCGCACCTTTGCTTTAGAAAAATCCTTTGTGACTGGTGGTGGGATCTCTTTAAAGGAAATCAATCCCAAAACCTTAGAAAGCAAAAAAATGATGGGACTTTATGCTTGTGGTGAAGTCTTAGATATCAATGGTTATACTGGCGGCTACAATATTACAGCAGCTTTTTGTACTGGACATGTAGCAGGCATGCATGCCGCTCAAACAGCGCAATGGCAAAGTTAAAAGCAGGCAAAAAAGAGGGGACTCTCCCCTCTTTTTTGATTACTTTTCTAAAGTTAAATCAACAAATTTGCCACGAACTAAGCCAGCTAAATCATTTGGTGCCAGCTCCATTTGTAAGCCACGTTTTCCTGCTGATACCATAATAGTAGCAAAATTTAAGGCTGACTGATCAAAATACGTTGGAAAAAGTTTTTTCATTCCAACTGGCGAACAACCACCACGAATATAGCCCGTTAAATTCTCTAAGTCTTTTAGATGAAGCATTTCTACCTTTTTATTGCCACTTTCCTTGGCGATTTTTTTCAAATCTAATTCTTGATTGCTAGGAATGACTGCTACAACCGGACCAGTCTTATTGCCCACAGCTACCAATGTCTTGAAAATTTGTGCTTCATTTTGGTTGAGTTCTTCAGCCACATGTTTCGCACCTAAATCATCTTCTGAAAAAGTATAAGTATGCTCTTGATAAGAAATCTTTTTTTGCTCTACGATACGAATTGCATTTGTTTTTACTTGTTTTTTCTTAGCCATTTGCTTCTTCCTTTTCTGAATCATTCATACTTAAAGTAGTAAGTATCTGATCGAGCATTTCTACTTGAATCTGACCAGGAGCAGAATTTTCACCAAAATAGCCAAATGTAAAGCGCGATCCCATCAATTCACCAGCGACTCGGGTTACCTTACCTAATTCACCCATCGCCATTACTGCTAAAGGTAAATCATAAAAAGTATGTGCTTTTTCAATTAAACTCATCGTACGTAAAACATCATTTAACTGTTGCGGCATCAAAGCAAGTTTGCCTATATCGGCCCCCATTTGATGCATCAAGCCAATTTTAAAAATTAATTCAGCGTCTTTAGGGGTACGCTTGAAATCATGATAGCTCATCAAACAAATGGTCTGCGTATCTTTTAATTGTTTGATAAAATTTCTGCCCAAAAACTCTGCTTGAGCCAATTCAATATCTATCATATCCACCAATTGTAACTTACAGACGCTCAGACATAATTCTTTATAGTCTTCCAAACGAATTTGCGCCTGACCACCTTCTTCTTTGGTGCGGAAGGTAAAAAGTAACTCCTTATTTGATAATTTATTACGCAAAGTACGAAGTGTAACCAAAACATGCTCTAAATCCTGAATTTCTGTAAAATAATCTGCGCGCCATTCGACCATTTCGACTGAACTATTGCGAATTTTTTCCGCTTGTGCCATTAATTCTTCGGTTGTTCTTCCTGTTAATGGGACACAAATTTTTGGACGCTGATAACTCGTTGACATACAATCCTTCCTCTCCCTTTATAATTTCTGATAAATAAATACTTTTAAATAATTGCTCTCTTCGTATTTCTCATTTGCGACAAAATCAGCTGGTAATTGATAACTCTCAATTAGTCGATACTTCACATGAGCAGCTTGGAAACTTTTCTCAATCATTTTTTTAAACTTAGCCACTGTAACATTACTTGCATTAGTCGAAGCGACAATTATCCCTTTATCTGCTAAAATTGGTAAACTGTCCGTAATCAAATCACCATAATTTTTGGCAACCGTAAAGACCTTCTTGCCATTTCGTGCAAAACTCGGCGGATCCAATACAATCACATCATACTGCAGCCCTTTTTTCTTGGCGTAACGGAAATAATCAAAGGTATCCATCACATGAATTTTATGATTTTCTAAGGTAAAGCCATTGACTGCAAACTGCTCCTTGGTTTTTTCAAGGCTGCGTTTAGCTAAATCCACACTAGTCGTACTGCTCGCTCCTCCAAAAGCCGCAGCAACTGAAAAAGCTCCTGTATAGCTAAACATATTTAAGACACGTTTTCCCATAGCTAATCCATCCACTAAACGGCCACGAACTTCATGTTGATCTAAAAATATCCCTGTCATCCAACCTTCATTTAAATAGGTCGCAAATCGGACATTATTTTCTTTTACAATTAATGGTTCTGGGGCGACTTTGCCAAAATAGTGGTTTGATTCAGGTAAGTCACTCTTAAAACGATTTTTCTCATAAATACCTAAAATTTCAGGATATACTTTGAGAAAATTCTCCATAATCAATTGACGATGATGATAAATTGTCGTGTTGTACCAAGAAACAACTGCATAACCAGCATAATAATCAATCGTCAAACCACCAATACCATCGCCTTCTCCATTAAAAATTCGAAAAGCATTGGTATCCTCAGCATGAAAATAAGCCTTACGTTTTTGTTTCGCTTCTTTAAATTTTTGCGCAAAGAACTGACCATCAATTGGCTCATCCTTTAAAGACAAAATCCAACCAATTCCTTTGTTTTGCTCCCCTAGATATCCTTTAGCAATAAAACGCTTCTTTTCATCGACAAAATCTATCCACTCAAGCGTTGGTTGCAAATCTAAAACGTCTTCTTTTCGTACCAAAGGATAGCCCTGTAAAAACTTCTTCTTGGCTTGATTGATAACTATAACTTTTGGCATTTTATTCTCCGTTTCTCTCTCTTTGTTAAGAAATTATAACACAAAATGAGAAAAAAGACGAAAAAAGCTCTAAGCCAATTATAAAGAAAGATTAAATTCTGATGACGGTCCCTGAAGTTCAATTGACAGTCGATTTTAAGATGAGTAAAATGGAAAAGAATAGTATGTAAACTTATGAAAATATGTAAATAAAAGAAAAGAGGGGAATTTTCCTTTGACAAAAAAGAATTATTTTAGCTGGGTTAACAAACGGTTAGGCTTCTTTGGCTTGTTACTTGTGTTAATGTGGTTAAAAAATATGTTGGCTTATACCTTAGATTTCCATCTATCTTTGGAAAATGCACTCCAACATTTTATTTTGATAATTAATCCAATTGCCACTTCACTACTTTTACTATCAGTTGGCTTATATGTACGTCGTAAAAAACCAGCATACATTACAATGATGGTCATATACTTCATCATGACTGCCCTATTGTTTTCAAATGCTGTCTATTATCGAGAATTCACTGACTTTATCACGATTAATACGATGTTAGGTGCTGGTAAGGTTGCGAGTGGTTTAGGCGAAAGTGCTATTAAATTATTTAGACCTTATGATATTTTGTATTGGATTGACTTCATCTTGCTCGTCTTTGCTTTAGTGACTAAGCGTATTAAGATGGACGAATCTCCAGTACGTGCACGCATGGCCTTTGCTTTTTCTACGTTAGCTGTGATGATTTTTTCAGGTAACTTATTCTTAGCAGAAAGTGATCGTCCTGAATTATTAACCCGTACCTTCTCACGTGATTACTTAGTGAAATACTTAGGGATCAATGCATTCACTGCTTATGATGGGGTCCAAACGTATAAAACAACGCAAGTCCGTGCTCAAGCTAGTGCCACCGACATGGATGAAGTTGCTGAATATGTCAAAGGCCACTATGCCAAACCAAATGACCAATACTTTGGTTTAGCAAAAGGCCGCAATGTGATTTATATTCACCTAGAAAGTACGCAACAATTTTTAATTGATTATAAGTTAAAAGATGAAAATGGTGTGGAACATGAAGTCATGCCATTTATTAACAGCTTATATCATAGTAATTCGACTTTCAGCTTTTCAAACTTCTTCCATCAAGTAAAAGCTGGTAAAACGAGTGATTCTGAAACCTTATTTGAAAACTCACTTTTTGGGCTTAATCAAGGCGCACTATTCACACAATTAGGTGGAAAAAATACTTTTGAAGCAGCGCCAAATATCTTAAAACAAACGCAAGGTTATACTTCAGCAGTCTTCCATGGAAATTCCGGTACATTCTGGAATCGAAATGAAACCTATAAACATCTCGGTTATGATTATTTCTTTGATGCTTCTTATTATAATGTAACGGAAGATAATTCATTCCAATATGGCTTAAATGATAAACCTTTCTTCCAACAATCTGTGAAGTATCTTGAACATTTGCAACAACCATTCTATACCAAGTTTATTGCCGTATCGAACCACTATCCATACTCACAATTAAGTGGGGATGAAACAGGTTTCCCATTGGCACAAACAAAAGACGAAACGATTAACAGTTACTTCTCAACTGCCAATTATATGGATACTGCGGTTCATGAATTCTTTGATTATCTCAAACAAAGTGGGCTTTATGATAATTCCATCATCATCCTTTATGGGGATCATTATGGAATTTCAAATGCGCGTAATAAAGAATTAGCGCAACTCCTAGGCAAAGACCGTGATACTTGGTCAAACTTTGATAACGCCCAAGTCCAACGTGTGCCTTACATGATTCACATCCCAGGTATGACGCAAGGTAAAATCATTGATACTTATGGTGGTCAAGTCGATGCACTACCTACATTATTACATTTACTAGGTGTTGATACACAGAACTATATCCAATTAGGTCAAGACTTATTCTCACCTGATCATAAACAACTTGTCGCCTTCCGTGATGGTGATTTTGTGACACCAAACTATACTTATTATGGTGGCGTGCTTTATGATAATAAAACTGGAGAAGAAATTACCGAACCGACTGAAGAACTCAAAAAACAAATCGACGCAGATAAAGATGCCGTATCCGATCAGTTGGCCACCTCAGATAAAATAAATAATGGTGATTTGTTACGGTTCTATACGAAGAGTGGTTTGAAAGCTATCAACCCGGATGATTATAATTATCTGAAAAATACAGATCGTATTGAAAAAATTGAAAAAGAACTTGGCGATAAGTCAACAAGCGTTTATAGTAAACATAATCATACAAGTACTACTGATAAGTATCAAACAAAATCTTATCAAGAACTACATCCTAAAGAAACAAGTTCAAGTACTTCAAGTGAAAACGAATAGCTAATAGTATAAAAGAGACTGAAAAAAATAATTCAGTCTCTTTTTTTCGTACCTTATTCACAAAATGTTCATAAAAAAAGACTATAGTAATACTTAAAGAAACTCTAGACATTTTTGAAGGTAGGTGAAAGATTGTTTTGGTTAAGCGTCATTAAGCGTAGTATCTATTATCATAAAAAAGCTTTTTTAGGCATTGCGCTCATTTTTAGTTTACTCATTTTAATCCAATGGTTCTATGCGATTTTTCAGCAATATTTGATTGCAATCATTCATGCGATACAGCAATTTTTTGATATTTCAACTAAAGTCAAGCAGCCAATCACCCAGTGGCAAGCTCCAAATCACACGCTATATTTGCTTGTCTTATGTATCCTATTTCTGATTCTCGGTTACTTCTTATTTCGCTTACAAAGAAAACGTCAAAATGAAAAAGTTTCCTGGATCAAGAATGGGGGTACCGTCAGCAATTATTTTGGTTTAATTAGTGGGGAATTACTCGTGATTTGTATTTCTGTCACACTCATGATGAGCATGATACTATTTTTATTACAAACGCTGATTTTTCCGGTGATTTTTGCCTTATGTCGCTTTTACTTAGCGGATATCCAACACTTTTCCATTAAAGAATGGATTCAAGCACCTGTACCTGCTAAAAATATTTTTCAAATAAAAGTGCCTGAATCAGAAAATGGTTTATGGCAATTCATCCAAAATCAAATTCATTTAGAAAAAATTAGTTTGCAAATGTTGTTTAGAACTTGCTTTGTCAATAGCTTGGGACTTATCACAGTAAACAGCCTGATTTATTTCGTTCAAAATCTAAAGAAAGGAAGGATATATTTTGCCAAATAATCAACTAAACTTTCCAAATATACAAATGAGTTATGAAACAGAGAATCAACTATTTTCTAATTTCGTCCCTTTTTTATCTTTAAAAGCTCATTTAGCCATTCGACGTAAAAATCTGCAAAATGCGATTGAATGGTTGGCAAAAGAATTTCAAGTAGCAGAAACCAATCTTGATGTCCTCCCTACACAAGCAGATTACCAAACCCTGATTGCTGTTCAAGTCTATCAACAACTATTTATCCAACACAAAGACTGTATCTATATTCGTGGCATCGATTATTGTACGACCTGGCAAATCCAACAACTCTTACTAAAATTGAAGCAAATTAGCCGCCATTATCATAAACAAATCATCATCCTTACGCACAACCTAACCTTACTTCATTTTCATCAGTAAAAAAACAGACAAGCTATCCAACTAGCCTGTCTGTTTTTTTTATTGCTCCATATCGACATCCGGTAAAGAGATGATAAAAGTTGTTCCTTTTCCTAACTCAGATTCAACCTGGATTTTCCCTTTATGCAACTTCACTAACTGTTCGACAATAGAGAGCCCTAACCCAGATTCACCAAACTTCTTATTCTTTCTAGATGGATCGGCCTTGTAGTAGCGATCCCAGATATTTTTCAACTGTTCTTCAGACATGCCGATACCGGTATCACTTATCTTAATGATTGTTTCAAGATAGCCTTTTTCTAAGCTAACCGTGATTGTACCATTTTCCGTAAATTGAATGGCATTTTGCAATATATTTACCATGATTTGAACAAAACGGTCATAATCAGCATAAACTTCCACAGGTTGTTTAGTTTCTAATATCAACTGGTCATTCACTTGTTCTGCTTTACTTTCCAATTGCGTAAATAAATTTTCAAATACTTCCGTGGCGTTAAATTTCTTAATCACCATGGAAATCTGATTAGTACGAATCTTTTCATAATCAAGATTTTCAGTGACTAAACGAATTAAACGCTCGGTCTCATTTTTCATTAAGGCAATGGCTTTCTCTTTTTGGCTTTCCGGAATTGCCCCATATGCAAAACCTTCTAACAATCCATTAATCGTCGTCAAAGGTGTACGCATTTCATGAGAAGCATCTGCCATAAATTGTTTACGCCGTTCTTCTTGTCGTTCAATTTCTTCTTGGGATTGTTTCAATGAATCCGTCATCTTATTAAAATCAGCAGCTAATTCATCAAACTCATCCCGATTATGAACCGGTAAGACAATATCAAAATGCCCACTCGCAACTTCTTTCGTGGCTTTTTTCATGCGATTAATCCGCCGCACTTGAAAACTTGCATAGAAATAGCTAATGATAAATGCCACGATTCCTGAAACAATGAAACCTTTGATTAAATTGCTGGTAAACTCATTGACCGTCTCTTCCACATTTTTCGCCGGTCGACTGACAATCAAAACTCCAAACTCATCATTTAATAAAAAAGGCACCATTTCATAGGAAGTCATATTCTTTTGACCAAAAATATCTCTTTCCAAAGTTGCTTGTTGCACTTGTCCTTGGGTGAGTTGCTGCCATTGTTTTTTTGTAATCGGTGGTTTTACGGAAGCATTGCTATCTGGATAGAGCACTTCTTGTTGGGAATTCACAAAGACGAAATTGACACTTTGCTGGTTTAACACTGCTTCAGATAAATTTAAAGCATTCTGGACAATGCGATATTGACTCTGGTCGCCAGCAAAGACATTATTAAAACTTTTGGAAATTTTTTCTACCGCCTTGGCATAACCGTATAATTGTTGATAGTTATTTTGTTCGATAGTGTGTCTCGTTAATTGAATAAACGCGAATCCTGTCAAAATAAAAGTAATCGCAATGACGGTCCAAAAGGCAATTAATTGTTGATATAAATATTTCATGCGTCTAACCCTGAGTCATCAAATTTATAACCGACACCCCACACTGTTTGAATGACTTGTGGGCCAACTTTTTCAATTTTTTGACGTAATTTCTTGATATGCGCATCCACTGTTCGTTCATCGCCAAAATACTCATAATTCCAAACTAATTCAAGAAGTTGTTCACGTGTAAAGACTTGACGTGGTTTTTTGGCCATCGTATAAAGCAAATCAAATTCTTTAGGCGTTAATCCATCAATCGGCTCATTATTCAAATAAGCTTCACGTGTTTTTGTGTTCATTTTGAAATGCTTCGTAGCAATTTCAAAATCATCCGTCTCATCACTTTTTTCACTCACTTTTTCAACTAGCTCACTACGACGATGTAAAGCCTTGATTCTAGCAATTAAAGTAAGTGGACTAAATGGTTTCGTCACATAATCATCTGCCCCAATCTCTAAACCAATTACTTGATCACTTTCAGAATCACGAGCCGTTAACATAATAATCGGTACGGTATTAGAAACCTTACGAATTTCTTTTGCTACAAGCATGCCATCCATACTAGGTAAGTTTAAATCCAATGTGATAATATCGTATTTATCAGGTTCCGCTAAAAAAGCATCAAGTCCTTCTTTACCATCGTATTTAAACGTTGCTTCCCAGCCTTCATTGATAAAGAACATTTGCATCATTTCTGCAACAGATTCATTATCTTCAATCATTAATATTTGCATGATTTTCACCTCTAGTATTCGTTTATTCTCTGAATTCATTATAACCCAATTCATATAAATTCGATAGTTTTCCTCACAATAATCATCCTTTATTTACCTTAAATCATGCTTAAATGGCAATCTCTTAAAATAATATTAAACTTTTCAAGGTTTTTTCTTTGATATTAAAAGAAGTTATGCTATACTTTTTATATAAGTGGCACCCTCTTATTTTTATTGAGGGGGCGTTACGGATTCGACAGGCATAGTTCGGGCCTGAATTGCGCTTCGTAGGTTACGTCTACGTTAAAACGTTACAGTTAAATATAACTGCAAAAACAAACAATTCTTACGCTTTAGCTGCCTAAAAAACAGCAGGCGTGATCCGCTAAGCATCGCCCATGTGCTTTTCCCGGGTCTTATTCTAAGTGGGATACGTAATCAAATTCCGTCTGTTTTTGATTAAAGAGATTGTCAGACTAGTTTGTTAAGGGGCCTGTCACTCGGCATCTTCTCAAATGAACTTTAAATAGAACTGACTATGAGCGTAGATTTTTGGGTGGCGATATGTTTGGACGTGGGTTCGACTCCCACCGCCTCCATAGGTATTTTTTAAATGTGCTAAAAAAGCGTTGAGATTGCTCAACGCTTTTTTTCTTTATATACAAGTTAAGAGCGTCTCAACACTATTAGAAGAAACGCTCTTTTTGTATGGCTAATCATCTGTTGTGATATAATCCACACCCATTTGTTCCATTTGCCAATATTGACTTGCAGGAACAGTCCAGGCACCAACCTGTAAACCAGCAGCTTTGGCTTGAGCTACCTTTTCGTAAGTTAGATTTTGCCATTTAATATTTAAACCAGCTCGCGTTCCTAAGTGTTTGGCTTTTTTGATATTACTTGCCGTGATATCTTTATCCAAATACATCACCGCAGCTTCGGGCATGATTTGTTTGATTACTTTTAAGGGTTCATAATGAAACGAAATAAATCTAGCAGTCAAACCAAAACCAGCTTCACGCACCATTTGCACCAAATGTTGATAAGCAGCCTCATTTATTTCTTTATCTTTAATCTCAATGACCGGAATTTTTTGCTTACTTTGACAGATTGCTAAAAACTCTGCCAAAGTCGGAATCTTTAACTCCGCATAGACATAGTGCTGCTCACCAATACCAATTAAACGAAATTGAAGAAGTTGTTGGTAAGTAAATAAGCCTAGTTTTCCTCTGCCGTTACTTGTACGATCTAAAGAATCATCGTGCATAATCACCCACTGTTGATCGGCCGTTAAATGAATATCTGTCTCAATCGCTTCATATTTTGTTTGCTTAAAAGCTGGCAATGAATTTTCCGGTGCATATTGATGATTGCCCCGATGATTGACATACATAGCCACTCGATTTTTTGATACCTTATCTTTCATTTCACCCATCCTTTGTGTCCCAGTTTGGTCTACCTCAACATCTACTAGACTATCTATTTCTTTGCCGTCAAAATGAACTCTGCGCGTATCAATCATCACTTCAAAAATTCCTTGTTGATTTGGCGAATTAACTGTATACCACTGCAAGTCATCTTGATTGCCTCTAGCCGTCCATACTGCAAAACGCGCTTGCAAAATACGCTCATTCTTATTTAACTTTAATTGCAGCGCATAAATACCACGAGGCCCATCTATTTTTTTCATTTTGTAACTAATGGTTTTCAAAATATATTTAGGAATGAAAAATTGCTTGCTAATGAAACTAACTTGCGACTGGGTTGGCGTATTTCTTTGAATATAGCCAGTATAATAACCCGTCTCATAGCGGTTATGATTATGGTTCGTAAAATATAAAGATAATTGCTTAGGACCTGTTTGTTTTAATGGATAATTTTTGACATCATCCAAACCATTTGCCTGACTAAACATCGCTATTTGATAAGAAACATTTTTTAATAATGGATAAGTAAAGTTGAAATCCATCTGAATCTTTCCATCATCAATCTTCGTATAGTCAAAATACATACTTTCGATACTATTTTGTTCCTGATGCTCAAAATCGGCTAGCGAAAAATCCGTTAAATGATGCACCATGAATGCATGTTTTTGTGATTTTCTTTCGCTGTGAACTAATTTTTTCAATCGTTTCTCTTCAATCAAATGCATTGGTTGAGGAGAAGCGAACTGAAGGCTTGGGTATAATGATTGCTTCGGTTGATGATAATTTTTTGCTTTGAAATGATCTTGAATTGGAAAATACTCATATTCCATCAACATCCCCGAAAGCAAGACTCCTTGGCGCCATTTTGTTTTTGGCCGCTGAGAAAAAAATTCTGTTTGAATATAATAAGTCGTATCAGATAATTTCTTGGCTGGAATTTCGTAATAGTCTTTACTATTTTTTTGATAAAAGACCATTGAGACAAAACGACTCTGTTGACTAACGGGTATTTCGATATAACTTTCAAAATAGCCATTTTTAGATTGTGACTGATGATTATAGACTTTCACCGCTTGATTGGCTAAACCATCCATTTGCGTAGTATTGGCTAAACCTAGCTGCTGTGCTAATTGAGGAATCATCTCATCTGGTTTTGTTTTAAAAACATGCTCTTCTTTAGGTGGATGTAAAGCAAGATAAATATCATCTGCATAACAATAGATAAGCATGCCGATTAGGATAATAGCAAGCGTTACACCACCGATAATTTTTTTATTTTTCATGATTTAATACCATCTTTTCTTCACTATGAATCAGTATAAAACTTTCCAAATGGTATGTGAATAGATGTTATTTCATTCTAAACAAATCTTAATAAAATAAACGGCCTCTTCTCTAAAATTTAGAAAAGAAGCCGCTTTGAAGCTTTCATTATAAACTGTCTAAAAGAATCGCTACATATTGTTCTAAAAATTCTTGATCGATTTCATCATACATGCCAATTTTAGAACTATCGATATCAAGTACACCGATTAACTTGCCGTCTTTAACCATTGGCACGACAATTTCAGACATTGCTGCAGAATCACAGGAAATATAATTCTCATGCTCTTTGACATTAGGGACGATTAATGTTTCTTCCTTTTGTGCAGATTCTCCACAAACACCTTTGCCCATTTGAATTCTCGTACAAGAAACTCTCCCTTGAAATGGTCCTAAAATTAATTCTTGTCCATCAAAAAGATAGTAACCAGCAAAAACAGTATCTTTTAAGGTTTCATTTAATAAAGCAGATGAATTACTCAAATTTGCAATCCAATTACTTTCGATTTCTAATAAGCCTTTTTGTTGAAGCAATAATAACTCATAAGCTTCACGTTTTTCTTCTTTTGACCACATACATGCTGCCCCTTTCATTTTCCATAATGATACTTTACCATAAGGAATACGAAAAGCAAATCATTTTGAGTTATCCACATCATTCAAAAAATATCGGAATTTTTGTTTCACAATTTTTTGGGAAGATAAAATTTTTCCTTGACGTGTTGATATCATCCGTTTTTAAAGTAGAACAAACATTTGTATATCAGCAAGTAAAACTGTTTACGTGAGTTATCCTCAAAAAAATGAAAATATAAGAATACTTATTTGACGCAATTTCATACGGATTATTTCGCAAAAAGCGTTTTATTTTTTCACCTTGTTTCACTAAAAAATTTGTTTCACAGCAGCACGTCACTTATTGAACATTCATTATTGGAAGAATGCTAGTAAAACACCGGCTGCTACGGCTGAACCAATAACTCCGGCAACATTTGGTCCCATCGCATACATCAATAAATAGTTATGAGGATTGGCTTTTTGACCTTCTAAATGAACTACACGCGCTGCCATTGGAACGGCTGATACCCCTGCTGCACCAATCATTGGGTTTACTTTTCCTTTTGTCACATAATACATTAGTTTGCCCATCAATACCCCTGAAGCGGTGCCGACTGCAAAAGCGATCAGCCCAAGCATAATGATAATTAAGGTCGTTTTGGATAAGAATAAATTTCCTTCAGCTTTGGCACCAACTGTTAAACCTAAAATAACGGTGATAATATACATAAAGACATTTTGTAAGACTTCAGATAATTTCGGTACTAATTTGACTTCACGAATTAGATTTCCTAACATCAAGCAACCAATCAATGTCGTAGCACTAGGAACTAATAGACTGACAAAAATAGTCACAGCGATTGGAAAGATAATTTTTTCTTTTTGACTCACTTTACGGGTGACTTTCATTGGACATTGGCGTTCTTTTTCTGTAGTTAGTGCACGAATAATCGGTGGTTGAATAATTGGCACCAACGCCATATAAGAATAAGCAGCTAAAGCGATGGCCGGTAATAAATTCGGTGCTAGACGACTAGTTAAAAAGATTGCTGTCGGACCATCTGCCCCACCGATAATCCCAATTGATGCTGCTTCTTGTGGCGACATATGAAACAAAATTGCTAAGAAAAAGGCCGCAAAAATCCCAAACTGGGCTGCACCGCCTAATAAAATCGTGTAAGGATTGGCAAGTAAGGGTTCAAAATCTGTCGCTGCTCCTAAACATAAAAAGATTAATGGCGGATAAATCCCTAATTCCGTACCCAAATATAAATAATGCAATAAGCCGCCTGGTTGACCATTAGAAGCTCCAGCCATAAGATTAGCTAAAGGTAAATTCACTAACAACATTCCAAAGGCAATCGGAATCATTAAATACGGCTCATATTTCTTTTTTATTCCCAAATATAAGAAGAAACACGCTAATAAAATCATGATTCCATTTTGCAGCGTTAAATTGGCTATTCCTGAAGTTTCAATCATTTGTTGAACAATTGCTGACATACACTCACCCTACTTTCCACCTTGATTTAAGATTTTACTCATCACGACCATTAGCCCCCAGATGCCTAGCAAGACAACAAAAACCACAAGCATCGCAAAGAGCGTTAAAAATAGAATATCGCCTAATCCATACATACACTCACCTTCTTACCACTTTTTGATAGCGCTTTCTATTAACTATAGTATAACACAGTTTGGAAAAAATAGTTTAAAAATAAGTATTTTTTTCACATTACTATGATTAATTATCTAGTGATGACTTGAGTATTTTATCCTTGTCTTGTGCGCTAAAGCATTTTTATGGTAAATTCATCCATTCTTGATATAATGAAAAAAAGAAAGGATGAACGTCATGACAACTATTGATATCCGTAGTAAAAAAACACGCCAACAAATCATCGAGGCCTTCATTACTTTATTGCATCAAAAGAGTTTAGAAAAAATCAAAATTGCCGATATTACCAATCAAGCACAAATCAATCGAGCCACTTTTTATAATTATTTTACTGATAAATATCACTTGCTAGACATGATTACTAAAGAAACTTTACTCGCTCAAATTCAAGAACAAATTCTACCAGACGAGCCTTTTTCTTTAGAGTTATTAAAGAAGATTTTCTTAATTTTGGCTGATTTTCATACCGATATGGCTAGCATCTGCAAAAAGAACTATGTCGAAGCCTTGAGTTTTTATACCAGCCCTGTATTAAGAGAAGATTTGCAACAGATTTTACAACGGGCGATTCCAAAACCATTACGCACACCAGAAAGTGAAATTTTAACGACTTCAACCAGTTGGCTATTAATAGGTATGGCCTATGAATGGAAAAAATCGCAAAAAGTACCAGCTGCTCTATATTTTGATAGCTTTAAGCACCAATTCGAGCAATATGTCTTACAAATCCAAATGAGTGCATAAAAAAGAACGGTTAGCCAACCGTTCTTTTTTTATTCGTCTAATTCGCTTAATTTCACTTGATTTCGGATATAAATTTTCACACAAACCATACTAATCACTGCCAGTAAAATAGTTACTAAAAACGCTGCATGAAGTCCTTCGTAAAGCACTTTTCGCAACGGTTCATGTAAATTGTTCGCCACTTGATGCGCCGTTTTTGGATTGACAAATTGGTTTAATAAATCTGTGCGTCCAGATAAATGTTGCTTGTCTAATTCTTGGTTGGTCATAAAGTTAAAGATTAACCCAAAGACAGCTACCATCACCGTTTGTCCAATGGTTCTAACCAAGGTATTAAAAGAGGTTGCTTCTCCTAAGTGACTTTTGGGTACAACTTGTTGTGCAGTGATCGTTGTCGAGACAATCACCATACCCATACCGATTCCAAAAATAAACATTAGCAAAACAAAATACCACACGCCAATCCCCATCGGAGCTAAAAATAAACCGATTGTTGTCACAAGAATCGCCAACAAACCAAGCATGACAACCTTTTGAATCGATTGTTTGACCATCATTTTACTGGCTACATTCGTACCTACAATCCAGAATAAAGAAATCGGTGCTAATACTAAACCACCAATCCCAGCAGCTAAACCTAATACACCTTGCATCCACATCGGAATATACACATCTACCCCCATTAAGATGCCACTTACCAATGCCGCAATCAAATTGACACCAACAAATAAAGGATTTTTAAACAAACTAAATGTGATAATTGGATCTTCGGCGCGCTTTTCCACCCAGATGAATAATACGAAAAATAGCACGCTAGCAATAAAGCAACTCATGACTAGCCAACCCAATCCTTGATCACTTAATAATTGGAAACCAGCTAATAAACTCAGCAAGACCAACATCAACACAACACTACCGAAAAGATCCATCTTCTTCGTTTCACGCGCACGTTTTTCTTCATGCAAACTCATAAAAACTAAGAATAATTGCACTAAACCGATTGGCACATTAATAAAGAAAATCCAATGCCAACCAACTGTATCAACAATTAATCCACCAGCTAATGGACCAATCACACTAGCTATTCCCCACATCGTTGAATTATAACCCATGACCTTGGTACGCTGTTCAATTGGATAAAGGTCCGCCAACAAAGTCAATGAAACCGGCATTAATGCACCAGCACCCATTCCTTGTAAAGCCCGCGCTAAAATCAACGTATGCATATTAAAGCTCATGCCACAGAGTGCTGAACCAATAATAAAAAGCAAAGTTCCCACCATGAAAACAGGTTTGCGGCCAATTTTATCCGTTAGTTTTCCATAAATGGGGGTTAACATCGCACTGGTTAATAGATAAATCGAAAAGACCCAGTTCATTAACTCAATCCCGTGTAACGAACCGACAATGGTAGGCATCGCAGTCGTCACAATGGTCCCTTCTACCGCCGTCATGAAAGTCGCCACAAAAATAGCCACTGTCACTAGGCCCACATTTGTTTTTCGCAAAATCATAACTCCCTTCTCAAAAAATCAACATTCCTAGCATAGCAAAAATTAGCGCAAAAATATAGTACAACGACCTTTTTCTTCAAAGATTAGTCGCTGTACTAAAACAAATTATGATTGTAAAACTCTTAGCTTCGTCACTTGTTCAAACGCATAGCCAATTTGCAGCAAGGTAGCATCTTCCCTCTTAAACGATTAATATACGACTATCTTTTTTTCTTGATACTTATCACTTAAACTTTTACTTATCAAACCTTTTTTTCAATACGCTCACTGATTATCTTTGAAACAACCCAGAGATTTTCAAAAAAACATCTGTCTGACAAGAATTTTCTCTTTACAGCACTGCGCAAAATATGTTAATATACTTTTTGAGCGTGTTTGCTCGTTAATTACGATATTCCGCTGGGGCCTTATAAAGTCTTAAGAATATTTGGTATAAGGAGAAAGAAGAAATGAATCCATTAATTCAAGAATTAACTCAAGAACAATTACGTTCAGACATCCCAGCATTCCGTCCTGGTGATACTGTACGTGTACACGCAAAAGTTGTGGAAGGTTCACGTGAACGTATCCAAATTTTTGAAGGTGTAGTAATCAAACGTCGTGGTGCTGGCATTAGCGAAACTTACACAGTACGTAAGATTTCTAACGGTGTTGGTGTTGAACGTACATTCCCATTACACACACCTCGTGTAGCTAAAATCGAAGTAGTACGTTACGGTAAAGTACGTCGTGCGAAACTTTACTACTTACGTGCATTACACGGTAAAGCAGCTCGTATTAAAGAAATCCGTCGTTAATTTATCGACACAAACCACTTGCCCATTTGGTGAGTGGTTTTTTTCTTTTTACAGCAAAAAAAAACAAACGGATAGCCTGCCTACCCGCTTGCCTTCTTTATTCTTCAATATCTTTTTGTGCTTCTTCTTGTTTGACCTCAGCTAGTAGTTTAGCCATTTGTTTGGTTAAATCCAATTTTTCAAGCATATCTGGACGACGTAAATAAGTTCTGCGCAATGATTCTTTTAATTGCCATTCTTCTATTAATTTATGATTACCATTCGTTAAGACAAACGGTACCTCCATCCCCTTGAAATTCGCTGGTCGGGTATATTGCGGATGTTCTAATAATCCGGTCGAATGTGAATCCGTTTGAGCAGAAGTTTGATTGCCTAAAACATCTGGCAATAAGCGGACTGTTGCATCAATCATTACCATCGCACCGAGTTCGCCCCCGGTCAGCACATAGTCCCCTAGAGAAACTTCATCCGTCACTAAAGTTCGAATACGTTCATCATAGCCTTCATAATGACCACAAATAAAAACAAGCTGCTCCTCTTTAGAAAATTCTTCAGCCATTTTTTGATTGAAGGGTTTTCCCGCTGGATCAAGTAAAATAATTCGCTTCTTGACATCTGGTGTTTGTGCTTCAATCGCCTTTAAATTATCATAGATGGGCTGAACCTTCAAAAGCATGCCTGCACCGCCACCATATGGATAGTCATCAACGGTTTGATGCTTGTTGTCTGAATAATCACGGAAATTATGCACATGAAGCTCTAACAAATCCTTCTCTTGGGCCTTCCCGATAATCGATTCACCTAAAGGATTGGTAAACATATTTGGAAAAAGAGTTAAGACATCAATCCTCATCATCCATCAACCCTTCTAACAATTCCACTTTCACAAAGCCTTCTGCGACATTAATCTCTTTTACTACTGGCTCAATATATGGCAACAAGAAATCTTTCTTCCCTGGACGTTTGACTACCCACACATCATTCGCACCTGGAGATAAAATTTCCTGAACCTTCCCGATTACTTCACCCTTTTCATCAATGACACTTAATCCGATAATTTCATGGTAGTAAAATTCACCTTCAGCTAATTCAGATAAATCCTCACTCGAAACTTTTAAAATGCCATCGCGAAAAGCTTCTACTTGATTGACATTCGTATAGCCCTCAAAAGTTAATAAGTCAAAGTTTTTATGCTTACGGTGACTGGTAATCGTTAGTGTCAACGGCTCATGCTTAGCCCTAAATAAAGTGAGTTGATTGCCGACTTGATAACGCTCTTCTGGAAAATCTGTCTGGGAAATCACGCGGACTTCTCCTCGGATACCATGCGTATTCACAATCTTACCAACATTGTAAAATTCCGTCATTACTCTCATTCCTTTCTTACTATTTTAAATATATTGCGAAACAAACTGTCTTATTTTTTCTAGTCCATGATTCAACCAATCTTTGAAAGTCTGTAAATCAATGAGTTTAGGAGAACCTGACTTTAATTGCTGGACCATCGTCATCCATTCACTCTGATAAACCCAAAGTAAAAAGAGGATAATGATCAAAAATAGTAATTTCAGCAATTTAGATTTGACTTTGAATAAAGCAATGAAAAGACACACAACCACAAAACACATAATCCAAAAATCCATCAGTATCCCTCCTCATATCCTTCATCTCGACCCGGCTCACATCCTTGTACTAATCTGTGTTCGCCGGGAAGCTCCTGTGCATCTAAGCCGGCCTGTCTAGGAAAATCTTAAAATATGGTGGATTTTCCTGACATTCCGGAAAACCTTAGCTTAATCAGTATCAATCAACTAAATACTCGGAAAATTCACCCTCCTGCTTAAGAAAATCTCCTTTCATCCGATTTTCTTAGCAGAAGGTAACACATGAATTTTCTCGTATTTGCCCAAGTTGATTGATAACCTTATGCTTGGAGCTGATCGTCCCGGCTCACATCCTTGTACTAAAAAAGACTAGAACTTATTGAGTCCCAGTCTTTTCTTTTCATCATTACTCTTTGCCGTCTAAGATATTTAAACGAACCTTCTTTGGACCATTTACACGTACACTGTAAACAATAGTACGAATGGCTTTTGCTACTCGACCTTGTTTGCCAATGATACGACCAATATCTTCTGGTGCAACGGTCAAATTGTATTCAATAAATTCTTCTGACTCAGACACTTCCAATTGGACTTGGTCAGGCTGAGTAACTAATGGACGAACGATTGTTAAGACTAAAGCTTGCAAATCTTTCATATCCATTCACCTTATTTCTTAGCAAATTTAGCTTCATGATGTTTCTTCATAACGCCTTCTTTTGAAAGGATGTTACGAACAGTATCAGAAGGTTGTGCACCTTTTGATAACCAATCAAGTACTAAATCTTCTTTGATTGTTACTTCTGCAGGGTCTTTCAATGGGTTGTAAGTACCTACAGTTTCAATAAAACGTCCGTCACGAGGAGAACGTGAATCAGCAACTACAATACGGTAGAAAGGAGCTTTTTTAGATCCCATACGTTTTAAACGAATTTTAACTGCCATGTTAATTAACACCTCCATAATTTTTAATCACATGTGCTAGTTTAACAGTTTTTGCTCACGGTGTAAAGAGTTTTTTCTTTACAGCTTAATATTTTTTCATTAAATTTTTTTCATTTTAGAAATAGCGTCCTATTGACTGTATTAAGTGTACTAGTTATAATAGTACACGAAGGACAGTGAAAATAGATAGAAAGGAGCAAAGCAGATGATGTTAAGTATCGACAAAACGAGCAGCAAACCCTATTATGAACAGCTCGTCTTATCTGTAAAAGAAAGTGTCATACAAGGTGTTTTGCAACCAGGCGATCAACTCCCCTCGGTTCGTGAAGCTGCCAAACAACTCTTAATGAATCCCAATACCGTTAGTAAAGCCTATAAACAACTAGAAGCTGAACAAGTCATCGTCACGGTCAAAGGCAAAGGGACCTTTATCAAAGAAACACAAGACTTACCAAAAGATACTTACAAGATTCAACAACTGAAAAGTCAACTTTATAATTTCATGATTGAAGCACGACATCTGAAAATAGAAAATCAAGAAATCTTACAATGGATTGACGAAATTACCACCGAGTTAGGAGGAGCAGAAAATGAAAGTCACGAATCTATCTAAAACGATTGACCAAAAAGAAATATTACGCAATATCCACTTCGAATTAACTCCTGGAGAAATCGTCGGCTTAGTTGGACGCAATGGCTCAGGAAAAACCACCCTTTTTCGTACCCTAAGCAATCAATACTTAGCAGATACAGGAGAAGTTTGGATTCATGGGGAAAATATTTTTGAACAACCTCAACATAAAACAGAAATCTTCTTTATTGATGAAAAAGAAAATTTCTTTAATCCTTATTCATTGAAAAAAATTGCTGGATTCTATCAATTGAGTTATCCGAAATTTGATCTCGATTTATTTACCCAGCTAATGAACGCTTATCAGTTGCCATTGAATCGGACATATCAACGAATTTCTAAGGGGATGCAAAAATTATTCTTACTTATTTTAGCGATGAGTTCTAAGGCTACTTATATTTTACTTGACGAACCGTTTGATGGTTTAGATGTCCTAGTGAAAAAACAAATGGTGGAACTCTTATTAGACGCTATCAGCAATGAACCAATCAGCATCTTAGTTTCTTCTCATCAACTCAATGAGCTAGAACCGATTATCGATCGCGTGCTATTGTTAAGTCAACACACCATTACTCAGGATTATCAATTAGAAAGTTTACGGGAAAAGGCGCGCAAACTTCAACTGGTCTTTAAAGGCAAGGACATTCCAGCACTCGTCAAGCAAAACTCAAAAGCAATCAGTATCCAAGGGCGTGTCATTGTGGCTCTTTTTGAAAACTATAATGATGAACTTGCCCAACAAATTAAAGCACTTGAGCCAATTGTGATGGAAGAACTTCCTATTCAATTAAGTGACGTCTTTGAAGCCAATCTCAGAAATGAAAAAGTCTAAGGGGTGAAACGATTATGCTATATAAAATTTTTTGGCAACGCAGCAAATGGATTATTCTCATTGCTAGCCTAGTCATTTTTGCTAGCTTTGCCTTTTCTAGTCTAACCATTGTCTATAACTGGCAAGATAGTAGAAACTTTTATCAATCAGAAGCATTCAAGAAAGATTTTGATTCATACCCAAAAAATTACGTGAAAGATGAAAATAAATATCGGGAGAGCAAGCATCAAGCAGCCATTCGACAAAAATATAGTGATCGTCAACTCATGGTGCATTCAAAGAACAGTCCCTTATACACTACGCAAACGCAGATTTTTAACGATTCGCCTTCCAATGTGTTTTATTTCCAAACCAATGTACAACTCGGACAAGCTGAAAGAGTCGTCTTATTTCTATTGTTAGGATTTGCGGTATTCTTCTTAGATTTGAAATTACATTTTAATCAATTTCTTTTTGGATTAGGCATAAAACGTTCGAAAATCTTTTGGCAAAAGGTGCTTTTTTATACGGGAATTCTCTTTATCGTCACTTTATTGAGCAACTATTGCGCACTAGGAATCATCGGTGCAAACATTCCGGATAAATATCTTGATTTTACATGGACGCAATTTTTATATAGTGGTTTCAGTTGCACAATGAGCTATCTATTTATCTTTATCATTGGATTATTATTTGGTGTTGGATTAGGCAATTTATTCTTTGCGCCGCTTTCACTTGTTCCCTTACTTTTCTATTTTGTTTTTTATCAAGAAAAACTTAGCTATCTAAAAGAAGAATGGTTTGACACTTGGCAACTCCTACCAAGCTTTTACGGGAGCCATCCAATGTTAATCGTCTTCATGATACTAGCTTCTCTTAGCTTATTAGTCCTAGGATGCTATAGTTTTAACCGGACAAGTCTTGAAAATAGTAGCGAGTTTCTATTGGTCAAAAAACTAAGATTACCAATCTATCTACTGATGATTGCAAGCTCTGTTTATCTTGGTGTAGGAACCAGTTTCTTAACACTTAAAACTTGGCAAGACTTGAAAGTTTTTATCGGTATCACCTTATTTTGTACAGTAATTGCAACGATATTTGTCTATTTCCAAACAATGCTTAAATGGTGGCAGCGATATCGTGAAAATAAATGGTAAAGGAGGAGATTTTGATGCTCTATCGCTTACTGTGGCAAAAATCAAAAGTACTCTTATTATTATTTAGTTTGTTGGCTATTACTTTTTTGGCCTCAAACACACGCTCAAATATTGTAGGGTGGCAAGGGAGCTATGATTTTTTTTATTCTGATTATTTTGCTAAAGATTTTAAAGCGAATAATTATTATCTATATGAATCAAATGGTAGCCAAAAGAAAGTCTCTTTAGAAAACTATCGAACGCATCTGTTAGAAGTGAATCCTAAGAAAAAAAGCTTTCCCTATACCTCCACTATTTTAGGAAAAGATCGCCTCTATTTTCGTTACGATTCTCTTTCTAAGAAAAATTTATTATGTATTTTCCTCGTTCTAGCATTTGGTTTTAGTATGTGTTTTTGGGACTTGAAGAATAAATTTAATGTCTTCCTCTTTAACTTACAATACAGCAGAAAGCAGCTATTCAGAAGTAAATTTATTCTTTACAGTTTATTTTTGCTAGGAACCATTTTCATTGGAAGTGTGCTTGCTGAGGGGATGATTTATTTCTCAATTCCTGAAAAATATATTCATTGGGATTGGCTGCAAACACTATATGCCATTTTTAGTTGCTGCCTTTCTTATTATTTCCTTTTTGTGATTGGGGTTTTCTTAGGCGTAATCTTAGGCAATTTATTCACTGGGCCAATGATAATAACGTTTGTAGCCTTGCTTTATACGCTCTTTCAACAAAGCATTGTCTTTTATCCGCACTGGGAAGATTGGCTTGGCACGGCTGTACATGATGCCGCCTTTAACGGGATGCATCCAAAACAAATCATCCTTAATGCCTTACTCATCGCAGCATTCCTTTTTTTAAGTAATCATTACTATCAACGCTTAAGTCTTGAAACAAATGGACAATTTTTACAATTTAGTCATTTAAAATTACCAGCATTTCTCACGATGTCTATTGCGACAACATTGGTTATCATTAGCTATATTCGAGTAAGTAGTTATATCACCCATTTAGGCGACTATATCTATTTATTTATACTATTTCTGATAATCACTATGCTTTCTGCCGTTATCGTATACTATCAAACTTGGCTAAATAGATGGGCAATACGTAAAGAAAGAAATACTTAATTGTTAGGAAGTGAGCAAAATGAAGAAGACAAAGAAGTTAGCCTTACTTTTACTATTTTGTATTTTAATACTATTTTTCTACTTGCATTTCAAAGAAAGTCCTCCACCAATGATGAAAGATTGGTGGAGGAATATGTGAATGCAAATGCTAATAATAAACAAGGAATAGAGAATTGGCATTTTCTAATAAAGTAAGCGATTATCTATCCTTTCTACTGATAGACAATCGCTTAATGAATGCTTTATGCAGGTGTGATACGTCCCTTCTCTAACTTAAGGATTCGATCACAGGTCTGGCTTAAAAATGGTTGATCATGGCTGATAACCACGATTAAGACTGGATAATTTTGTTGGATAAATCTTAATTGCTGGCTGACTTGCCGCATCTGGAGCGCATCTAAACCACTCGTAGGCTCATCAAAATAAAGACAAGACTTTCCTGATAGCAGAGCACTGGCGATGGCAACTCGTTGTTTTTCTCCTCCAGATAGACTCTGCGGATGTCTGGACAATAATTGTTCTAATCCAAAAGCTGCCACAATTTCGTCGTAGCATGCAAGCCTTTTTGCTTGAAAGGTCAGCTCTTTTGCTACAGATTCAAAAAATAATTGCAAACTCACTTCTTGACGGACAAGAAAACTTTGCGCCAACAAGTCTTTTGCGCGCATCAATTGACCGTTTAAAGTAATTCGACTTTGCTTAGCCTTTAGCAATCCTGTTAACAACTGTACTAGAGTGGATTTTCCTGCACCATTTTCACCGACGAGTCCGATGATTTGACGGTTATCTAGCGTCAATGAGGGAATGGCAATTTGCTTTTCTTTTTGCTTTGGATAGGAAAAGAAGAGATTTTCTAGCTGTAATTGAATGGTCGCTTCTTTCTTTTCCATTTGTAAGGTTAGCTGGTTTACCGCAGCTTGCCAATGTCGTAAACCAAATCCAGCCAATTCGTTTGCGGAATAAGTTTTTAATTCTGCAGCGGATAATTCTTGCTTTAGTTGACCATTTTCTAATACGTAGATGCGATCAATCAAATCTAAACAATAATCTAAACGGTGTTCTACCAATACAAGAGCGACACCCGAGCGTTTCAAATGTTTTAACGTCTGCTTTAATTTGGACAATCCAGTTTTGTCTAAATTGCTAGCGACTTCATCCAAAAACAAGATTTGGCAAGCTGGCAACAAACTACTAGCGAAAGCAACGGTTTGCTTCTGTCCACCTGACAATTGATATAAAGGTTGCGCTAAAAATGCCTCAATCTCAAAAAAGGTAGCGACTTGCTGGATCTTCTCTTGCATCATTTCACGCGAAAGTCCTAAATTTTCCATCTTGAAAGCTAACTCACTTAGGACCTCGCTGGTAAAAAATTGGGATTTAGGATTTTGAAATACACGACCGATTTTCTCCGCATGACTAGGAAAATCACTGATTGGAAATTGTTGCCCTAACATTTGTCCTTGACCAGCCAGTTGCCCTTCAAATAACTCTGGAACCAACCCACTTAAAACATTCAAAAGGGTTGTTTTGCCACTTCCGCTTTTTCCGCATATCAGTACACATTCACCTGGAAAAAGTTGAAAATCAATTCCTTTAAGCAGACACTCCTGATTAGGTGTATGGTATTCTAGATTCTTTAAATCAATGAGTGCAACCATAATTGACCTCCAATCATTCCTAATCCAATTAGGAATAGTAAATAATCTAACATTTTCAAACGAATAGGATAAATACTCGTTTTGGAATTGGTATTTTGAATGCATCGAATGAGACTGCTACTGGATAAATCCATAATGACTTGCTCACTGGAAGAAAGTAACGGAATAACAAAATACTCAAAAAACTGCCATGGATGAAAGAGTATCTGACGCCAGTTCTGAGCTAATCCACGATATTTCAAAGATTGCGCAATTTGTTTACCTTCTTGAATAAATGTCGGAATGAAGCGAATACAAACTACTAGTGGAATAAAGAGAAAATTGGGCATCTTCATCTTCGCCATCGCTGCCTGCCACTTTCCCGTTGATTGACGGTCCATCGCCAAACTCATCGTCATAAAAAGTGGCAACATACGCGCAAAACCAATAGCTAAAAAGTCGCGAATCATCGCTAATATCGGATGGCGGATAGCTATAGGCACCACAAAGACAACAAAGATGAGTAAATAGCAGAGAACTTGGCGATATTTTCCTATGAGTAATAGCGCACCTGCCACAACACCAAAGAAGCAATACTGCACACTTAGCTGAAAAGGAAAGATTAAAAACAAGCTTGCCAATAAGACATAAAACAAACTAACCCGAGGATCAATGGATAACGATTTTTTATTCATAAATCTGACCAAAACGAGTAGCAAAATGTTTTTGATACAAACGAAAAGCAATCAAAATACCAACAATACTACCAATGAATATCGCTAACAAACTCACAATAAACATCTGTTGGGTCACATGTTCAAATACGAAATGAATATACTTTTGATCTTTTCCTCGAGCAAGTAAAGCATCAATGTAAGCTTGGCGCATAAACCAAAGTGGCAAAAGCGGTCCCACTAAACCATAGCTAAACACAGTATAACTTAGCATCGTTCTTATCTTGATTGGCAAATTCGTTTTAAATTGAATGAAATCCGCCAAAATGGCCGCAACAATATTTGGTAAGAAAGCCAGAGGAAAATGACCGGTCATTAAAAATAATAGGCCAATCACACTCCCCATAATTGAAATGGCACCAAAACGTTGAACTTTAGCGATTAAAATTAAATAAATCAATCCAGTAAATAGCGCGGTCACACCAGGAAGCAATAAATTATGAAAACCAGGAATCGTAAAGCGCAAAACCAGTAAGCAAAGTGCCATCAAAATAAAATATAACGCTGTATAAATCCCGGTTGCAATCAAATGTTGTATTTTTAATCGTTGCATAAAAAAACTCCTTTCAATAAGATAAATTCATTGTAACGAATAATTAGACACAATGCAAAAAAAATAAGTCTAGTCATAAACTAAACCCCAATGAATTATCGAATAAAGGCACTAGGCAAAACCACACCTAAATAGTATTTCCAACGATATTTTAGAAGTAATTTTTTCAAGTATTGTAATTCCTTATAACTTTGATAGCTTTGAGCAGCCTTTTCCACTGTCGGATATAAGCCATACGCAATAAGACTAATGCGTTCTTGATTGTTTGTTAGTTTTTGAGCCGCCTCAAAAAATGCTTGCTTTTCTACTTGCGAAAGTGGATAAGTGGATTGATTGTAGATTTCATGGATGAGCTCATATAATTGTTTCACTTTTGGTTTCATCAGATCCTCCTTTTTTAACGAATAAGAAGATAATAGCCACCAGTTTAGTTGAACGACTGGTGGCTATTCTGTCCGTTTATTTACGTTTTTTCTTCTTTTTCTTTTTATTCTTCTTAATCATGCGGTTCATCGCCATTTTGCCGAGTTTGCCTTTGATGCCACCGCCAAACATTTGATCCATACCTGGCATATTAAAGTTACCATTCGTCATTTGTTGCATCATTTTTTGGGCTTCTTTAAACTGCTTAATCATGCGGTTGACTTCGACCACACTATTTCCTGATCCAGCAGCAATTCTTCGACGACGACTTGGATTGAGTAAGTCAGGATTTTCACGCTCTTGGGGAGTCATGGACATCACAATAGCTCTTTGTCTAGCAATTTGTTTTGGATCCACTTTTAGGTTTTCGATTCCTGGCATGGTGCTCATCCCTGGAATCATCTTCATCAAATCTTCCAATGGTCCCATGCTCATCACTTGATCTAGCTGCTCGATAAAGTCATTAAAGTCAAAGCTATTTTCCTTCATCTTACGGGCTAGTTCTTCCGCTTTTTTCTCATCGTAATCTTGTTGGGCTTTTTCAATTAAGGTTAATAAATCCCCCATCCCTAAGATACGACTAGACATACGATCAGGGTGGAATACTTCAAGGTCTGTTAATTTTTCACCAGTACCAGTAAATTTAATCGGCGCACCCGTAACTGAGCGAATGGATAATGCCGCACCGCCACGAGTATCCCCATCAAGTTTGGTAATAATCACCCCGGTAATGCCTAGCTGTTGATTGAAACTATCCGCTACAGTCACCGCATCTTGACCGGTCATGGCATCGACAACTAAAAGAATTTCATTTGGTTGGGCGATTTCTTTAATTTGTTTTAACTCATCCATCAAAGTTTCATCGATATGCAGACGTCCGGCCGTATCGATTAACACATAGTCATTGCGTTTTTCGCGGGCAACTTCCATCCCTTGACGCACAATCTCAACAGGTGAAACCTCAGTACCCATCTCAAAAACAGGCACTTTTAACTGTTCGCCTAAAACTTTTAATTGGTCAATCGCAGCTGGTCGATATACGTCACCTGCAATCAGTAATGGACGTGCTTTTTCATTTTTGATTAAATGATTGGCTAATTTCCCTGTGAAGGTTGTTTTACCAGCCCCTTGTAACCCGACCATCATAATAACTGTTGGAATCTTTGGTGACTTGATTAATTCAGCCGTTTCAGAACCTAACATCTTCGTTAACTCTTCATCAACGATTTTCACAACTTGTTGCGCTGGGGATAAGCTTTCTAAAACTTCTGCCCCAACAGCCCGCTCGCGAACATTTTTAGTAAATTCTTTCACGACTTGTAAGTTCACGTCGGCTTCAAGTAAGGCCAAACGAATCTCACGCATCATTTCTTTTACATCGGCTTCGGTTACTTTCCCTTTGCGACGTAATTTACTCATCGCATCTTGTAATCTCTTCGTTAAACTTTCAAATGCCATAAAAAACTCCTTATCTATTAATCCTCTATTGCTTGTAATTCATTGATAAAACTTTGCAAGGTCTCGTCTTTTGGATAGTGACTAGCAATATATTCTTGAAACTGCCCATAGACTTGCCTTCTGACCATATAATCTGAATACATATGTAATCTTTTTTCATAGTCTTCTAAAATTTTTTCGGTCCGCTTGATATTATCATAAACGGCTTGACGGCTTACCTCGAACTCCTCAGCAATTTCACCTAAAGAGTAGTCGTCCGCATAATATAATTCCATATAGTTCATCTGCTTGGTCGTCAGAAGCGTCGAATAAAACTCAAACAAAGCGTTCATGCGATTTGTTTTTTCAATCTCCAAGTAAAATCCCCCTTTGTGAGCGTATGGTTGGTAAGTCTGCCTCACTATAAACTTGCATCCCTTTTTGGATAAAATAAGCCGTGGCTACTCCGACACCTGTCTTCTTCGTACCTGAAAAAGTGCCATCATAAATTTGTGACTTACCACAAGAAGGACTGCGCTCTTTTAAAATTAAGGTTGTCACTTGCTGCGCCTGTAACTTTTCATAAGCTACTCTCGCCCCCTGTTTAAAGCTTTCGGTGACATCTTCTTGATTCTGGTTGATGACTTTGGCTTTTCCTTGCCAGACATCAAAGCCATCACCACCGACAATCTCAGCCGGCACGCGCGGAATCGGTAAACCACCCATCACCTCAGGGCAAACTAAGACAGCTTCATTGGCGGCTATCAGTTCTTTTATTAGATTGATTTTTTGCATCCGTCCATCATAGCGGCAACACACACCGCCCAGACAAGCACTTATTCCAATCATGATTTCTAACTACTTTCTAAATAAGATTGACTAACATTTTTCATTATATCATTGTTTTGTGGTTTTCCATAGTCCTTAATGGTAAAATGGAAACAGAAAATCATTTGGAGGTTTTTATGAAAAAAGTATTAGTTGTCGATGATGAAGAATCTATTCGTACCCTATTACAATTTAATTTACAAAAAGAAGGTTATCAAGTCACTTTAGCCGAAGATGGTCAAAAAGGTTTAGCACTCGCCTTGCAAGAAGCTTTTGATTTTATCATTTTAGATGTGATGTTGCCGTATCTGGATGGCATGGAAATCACCAAAAAGCTCCGTCAAGAAAAAGTCGACAGTCCCATCTTGATGCTTACCGCTAAAGATGATGCCATTGACCGGATTTTAGGCCTTGAGATTGGCGCAGATGATTATCTAACCAAACCATTTAGCCCGCGTGAAGTACTGGCACGTATGAAAGCTATTTTTCGCAGAGTTGATGTGAAAAAAGAACAAACTCCTATTCATCCAATAGCCAGTAACCAAGAAGGACAAACCTTACAAATTGGTGAAATTATCGCTGATTTAGCAAACTACCAAGTCCAAGTGCGTGGTCAAGAAATTACTTTAACACCTAAAGAATTTGAACTCTTGGTGTATTTTATGCAACGTAAAAACCGCGTCATCAATCGTGATACCTTGCTTGAACGTATTTGGAATTTTGATTTTGATGGTCAAACACGGATTGTTGATGTGCATATTAGTCATCTAAGGGAAAAAATCGAAGTGGATCCGAAAAAACCGCAATATTTAGTCACAGTCCGCGGCTTTGGTTATAAATTTCAGGAGCCGGACAAATGAAAAAATATCTGCATAAGGAAGCCCTACTTTGGGGAATCGGCCTGATCATTCTTTACTTATTTAGCTGGCAACTGATTCATTATTTTTATAACCAACAAGTCATTACGCAGCAAAATCGCTTTTTAATCGAACAAGCCCAAACGCTAAGTCGCATCAGCCAAAATCAGGCGAAAAAAATCATCCAGCTCGCACCACAATATGTCCAAAATGAAAATGAGCGGCTCACCTTAATTGATGGTAAAACTGGTAAAATCCTATTTGATACGTTTGAGTCCCAATTACAAGATGATTCCCGTAAAAATCGACCAGAAGTTAAAGCGATATTGGATGGCAATGAAACCGGCCAAGCAATCCGTGAAAGTCAGACTTTACATAAGGAAGTGATGTATGTCACACTTGCTTTACAATCTAACGGTCAAGTACGTTATATTTTGCGCTTAGCTGAGCCGACCGCAACCTTTTATAATCAAGCTAAGTCCATGCAACGGGCTATTTTTCTCGTATTTACCTTGATGTATTTGATGATTACCTTCTTTATTTTACGGGTTATCTATAAACGCAACCAACCGCTGCAAACCGTGGTCCCTATCTTAGAAAAAATGCTCAATCAGCCTGACCATACCGAATGGATTTTAACGCAAGATGAACAAAGTGGCGAATTATTCTATTTGATTAATCAATTAAATGAAAAATTGCGCCAAACACATCATGCATATACCCAAAGCCAAGTACAATTTGCGCAAGTCTTGCAAGAATTGACGATTGGTATCTTTTTAATCGCACCAGATGGCAAGCTACAACTGATGAACCAAGCAATGTGCGAACAACTCGGTTTAACAGAAAGCAAATTAAATGCTGATTTTACCCAAACCATCACTGATCCGAAATTGATTCAAATGATTTATCAAGTACAGTCGAATCATCAGCTGCTACATGAAGAACTGACCACTTTTCAAACCAAGCGGAAATTAGATTTATCGATTCGTAGTTTTTCTGATCAGCAACAAATTTTAGGCATGAGTTATGACTTAACCAAGATTAGACATCTCGAAAAGCTGCAAAAAGATTTCGTCGGCAATGTCACCCACGAATTAAAAACACCCGTCACCTCGCTGATTGGCTTTACCGAAACCTTGCTTGATGGCGCGATGGAAGATCCTGAATTATGTCGCCAGTTTTTAACCATCATGCAAAAAGATGCCAATCGTTTACAAGATTTGATTCAAGAAATTATTCAACTGTCGAAAACCGATGAATTATTTGCTTATGAATCTAGTCAAATTGAATGTGGACAATTGGTCAAACAAATTCTTAGTCAATACGAAAAGAATATCGAGCATAAACAGCTATCCTTAACGCTTACCACCGAAAAAGAAGTCATGCTCTTAACTAAAAAAGAACTGATTCAACCCATTCTCAAAAATTTAATTGAAAATGCAATTTTTTATGCCCCTGAAAACGGCAAAATTACGATTCAATTGAAAAAACAAGCCCATCTATTCACCTTTAAGATTACCGATAATGGCTTAGGAATCGAAGTAAAGGATCAAGCGCGAATTTTCGAACGCTTTTATCGTGTAGACAAAGCTCGGGCAAGACATTCTGGTGGAACTGGTCTTGGTTTAGCTATCGTGAAAGACTATACTGAAAAATTAGGTGGTCGTGTCTGGGTGGAAAGTCATCCTGGCTTAGGCGCTACTTTTATCGTTGAACTTCCTGAATTAACTGAAAAGGGGCTGACCCATTAGTCCCTTTTGAATCCAAAAATCGAAGGCACCCTTGAAAGATGTCTTCGATTTTTGGTTGTTTTGGTTGTTTTGGATGAAATATAGAGGATTCCCCCCCTATATTTGGTTTTGTATGATTGTTTTTCCCTCATATTTCCTTACTCTAGTTACTAATTTTCTAAAATTGTGCGCAAGAAATACAAGTCCCACTTCCTTAAAAATTTTTTCAGTTCCTCGGACATGGAATCTTCTAAATTTCATATTTTGTTTAATGTTCCCAAAAACAGTTTCGACATCTATCTTTCGCTGCGCATAGTACAAGGCCGTTTCTTCGCTTTCTATCTTTTCATTCGCTTTTACTTTTATATATTCCCAAACTGGATTGATATTCAAACGTCGATTTTTTCCTTCTTTTGCTTTGGTACATTTCTCTCTCAATGGACATCCTGTACAATCTTCACATTCATAGATTTTGAAGTTTCGAATAAATCCATTTCTATCTTTACGTTGTGAATAATGTGAGAACACTACTCTTTTCTGATTGGGACAAATATAGTAATCATCCAACTCATTGTAAGCCCAATTATCTCGATGAAACTGATTTTGTTTATGGGCGCGTTTCTTCTCTTTTAAGTAACCTTGATGCGGAATGATGGGGGTGGATTCTGTTTCGTCTAACACATAACAATAATTTTCTTCACTTGCATAACCGGCATCTGCGACAATATTTTCTGGTAAACCTATTTTTGATTCAATCTTTTCAAGAAATGGGATAAATGTTCGTGTATCTGTTGGATTTGGATAACAATCATAAGCAAGAGCAAATTGATTTTCTGTCGCAAGTTGAATATTATAACCTGGTTTTAGTTGACCATTAAGCATGTGATCTTCTTTCATTCGCATAAAAGTAGCGTCATGATCCGTCTTTGAGAAACTATTACGCACCCCCATAATCACCAATTGTTCTTCGTAGCGCATTTTTCTTTGAGCGAAATTATCAAATTGTTTTTTCTGCTTATGAACTTCAGATTTTTCTTTACGAAGTAATTTTCGTTCTTCTACTGTTTCGGTTTGGTCAATCGCTTCAATTAATTGTTTTTCCTTTTCTTCCAAAGATTGACGAATCCTTTCAATCTCTTCTATGGAAAGTTCATCCTTTAAATCATCTATTAACTCAGGTAAGATTTTTGTTTCCACCATTTGTTGGTAGTTTTCAAGGGCTTTTTGATCAAGGTTATCCTTATACTTTAAAATACTTTTTTTCCAAACAAAAGAGTATTTATTCGCATCCGCTTCAATTTTTGTACCATCAATGTATAGAGCACTGCCACTGATTAAGCCACTTTGAACCAGTAGCTCACGAAATTGAATAAACGAATGGTCTAGAATATCGTTCATAATCGGATGAACGCGAAAACGATTAATGGTACGAAAGTTAGGGATTTGGTCTTGAGATAAGTAGCGCATCCGAATACTATCTATCAACATATTTTGTATTTGGCGACCGGAATAAACCCCTTGAATATAGGCACAAAGAATAACGGAAAGTAACATACGAGGATGATATTGAGGTCTACCCATAGATTGATAATAAGGAAGAAAGACTTCATCGGGAATAGAGTCAACAAACTGCACAATGGCATGAGCAAAATCAT
>CAMMST010000019.1:0-37179 GCA_946499615.1 Enterococcus cecorum
TCATGTCTGACCAAGCTACCTCACATCCTTATTCTTAGCCAAAGACTTTTTTCATCGTTTCAGCCAAAGTAGAAACACCGATAACTTCAATACCCGCTGGAATTTCTAAATTAGCTAAATTATTTTTAGGTACAAATACCCGTTTAAAGCCTAACTTTTGCACTTCTTTGATGCGTTGTTCGATGGCATTGACGCGTCTGATTTCCCCGGTCAAGCCAATTTCACCGATAAAACAATCCGTTGCCTGAGTGCCTTTTTCCTTGTAACTAGAGGCAATACTCACCGCAATGGCTAAATCGATTGCTGGCTCGTTTAACTTCACACCACCGGCTGCTTTTAAATAGGCATCTTGATTTTGCAATAACATTCCGGCGCGCTTTTCCAAGACCGCCATAATTAAAGATACCCGATTAAAGTCTAGACCTGTCGTGGTACGCTTGGCATTTCCAAACATGGTGGGTGTAATCAAAGCTTGAATCTCCACTAATAATGGGCGCGTTCCTTCCATCGTCACCACGATTGCCGAACCAGTCGCTCCTTGCAGACGTTCTTCTAAAAAGACTTGCGAAGGATTGATGACTTCATGCAGACCGTCTTCATGCATCTCGAAAATGCCGATTTCATTGGTCGAACCGAAACGATTTTTCACCGCGCGTAAAATTCTAAAGGACTGTTGGCGTTCTCCTTCAAAATATAACACGGTATCAACCATATGTTCTAACATTCTAGGACCTGCTAGTGCCCCTTCTTTTGTCACATGACCAACGATAAAAATGGCAATCTGATTACTCTTAGCAATGCGCATCAACTCAGCGGTGGTTTCGCGAACCTGACTGACACTCCCTGCCACCGAAGAAATACTTGGCTGAATCATGGTTTGAATCGAATCAATAATCACATAATCAGGCGAAAGTTGTTCGATGGCTTGACGAATGGCCTCCATATCATTTTCCGCATAGACATAAAAGGACTCATGCAAGACCCCTAGACGTTCCGCACGCATCTTGATTTGCTCGGCACTTTCTTCCCCTGAGACGTACAACACTTTCCCGTGGGCTTTGGTTAGCTGCTCGGAAACCTGTAGTAACAGTGTCGACTTGCCAATACCCGGATCGCCTCCTAGTAAAATCAAGGAACCTGGCACCACGCCGCCACCTAGCACGCGATTCAACTCACCAATTTCTGTTTGGACGCGTGGTGTTTTTTTCGGCACCACTTCGGTAATTTTGGTTGGTTGGCTCTTGATCCCGGTAAACGAAACAGCTTGACGGACATCGGTGGTATTTTCGATTTTGACTTCCATCATCGAGTTCCAACTATTACAATTCGGACATTTTCCTAAATAACGTGGGGAAATATAGCCACAATGTTGACACTCAAATTGTGTTTTTGCTTTTTTTGCCACTGAAATCCACCTTTACTCTTGATTAGAAGAACCAAATCCACCGGTGCGCGTACTCATCGTTTCATCTTGGTCGGCTTTTAAAAATGGTAGGAAAATCCCTTGACCGATGCGTTCTCCTTTTTTGATTGTCACATCTGTCACACCAAAATTCACAAATTGAAACATGATATGGCCTTCGTTATCAGGATTGTTATAATAATCTGCATCAATGACCCCCACCCCGTTGGCCAATAACAAAAAGCGCTTCAACGGATTGCTTGAACGATTGGCCAGTTGTAAAAATTCATCTGTTGGCATATAAGCTTTAATCCCCGTTGGCACTAAGGTTGGTTTGAGTGTTTGTTGGGCTTTTTTAGCATCAAATAGTAAGTTTTTTATAGTCATCAAGCCAGCGCCACTTTTCCAAATGCTAGGAATCACTACATCTTCAGCCGCTTCAAAATCATAGCCAGCAGCTTGATGGGTCGCCCGGACTGGTAAATGTAGGCCTTGGTCTTGATACTTTGTGATAATTTCAAATCCTCGCTTGCTAATCGTAAGGACCTCCTTTTAAATAATCATTGAATAAGTATATTTTAACATATCGGCGGCAATTTATCGCTAAAACGCTTCTATTTTTATGGATAATTTTAAATTTGGATAAAATTGCTCAAATGAATGGCGCATTTTTGGATAAAATGACAAGGCTAGATTGCAGATTGTTTTTTGATTGGATGACGATTAAAATAGAGAAAAAGACTAAAAAGGAGGGTCAAAATGAATCCAAACGACAAGCTGATAGATAAGTATCATCTTTCTTTGCACGAATCGCAATTGTTAATCAAAAATAATCTTGTCACTTGGATTTATCAGGCTGGAAAGTTTAAAAATCTAAAAGCCACTCCTTTACAAATCAAACAAATCATCAAATATAATCGGGCAAAAGATGTCGCTGTGGATGAAGTCCTCACCATCGTTCATTTAAAACGTGGCTTTGAGTATTTGCTAAAAGCGACGGATGAACCTTTACTGGAAAAAGCAAAAAAAATAAACGCAATTGTTGCTAGTGAAGATGCCTTATTTCCGGGACGAATTCGCAATGGAGGAGTCGAGGTCAGCACATTACAAGGAAAATATATCCCTAAATTGAAAGATGAAGCAACTATCCAATCTGATTTTCAAAAATTATTAGATAGCGATTATTCTATCACCGAAAAAGCCCTACGATTATTTCTGTATATGAGCAAAAATCAAATCTTTTGGGATGGAAATAAAGATGCGCACTGATTTCAGCCAATGCGTTGATGTACAAATATGGCGTGGGACTATTATCCATTCCTGAAGCTGATTTTATCACTTTCAATGAATATCTATCCAATTACTACCACAGCGACCAGGCTAGTCAAGAAAGACAGCTGCTTCGTTTTATGTATGATCATTGTATCTTTGGCATTGACTACCAATCTTAAACAAACGTATTTAGCAGATTCCTAATTGATTGGGGATCTGCTTTTTTAAGTAAAAACATCACCTAACAAATGTAATAATTGTCAAAAATAGCTGAAAAAGTTATACTTGTTATATAGTTTAAGTGATTTTTTCACATGGAGGTGCAAAAATATGTTAGTTAACTTTCGCTTTACTAATTTTCTATCTGTGGATCAATTAACTGAATTTTCAATGACACCTGGGCGAGTTAAAAAGCACGAGAACCATTTAATTCCTTTTGATCAAAGTAACAGTCTATTAAAATTTGCGGCTTTATATGGTGCGAATGCTTCAGGAAAGTCTACATTTTTTAAAGCCATTTCCTACTCTCAAAGCCTTATTATTAATGGATTAACCGATGATTTAGTGATTAGTACGAGTTATAACCGAAATAATCAAAAAAATAGAGATAAAGTCACTAATTTTGAATATGAAATTAGTATTGATGATAAAATTTATAGTTATGGATTTTCTATACTACTCTCCAAAAGAAAATTTGTTCAAGAATGGTTATATGATATTACTAATCAAGAAACAATAATTTATATGATTGATAAAAATCAAAAACATTATGAAATCAACCAAAATTATTTGAATATATCAGACTCATTCTATCATCGCCTACAAGTTTATTTTGAAGATAACCTATTTGATCATTCACAATTGATTTTATCTGCCTTAAATAATGGAAAAAAAGTAACAGATTTAAAAGAAGGTAAAATTTTTCATACAGCTTATCATTGGTTTTTAAATCATTTAGAAGTGATAGGACCTGGACAAGCGGCAAAAGAAGCCATTCCAAATTTAATCATGGAAGCACAACTATATCAAGAACAGCTTGCTAATTACCTAGCTAATAACGACACAGGTATTCAATCTTTATTCCGCGAGCCTGTTGAAGCACTAATAGGCGTACCTGCAACGATTCAAGAAAGAATTTTTGAAGAATTACGTACTAGCGATACACTAGAGAAAATATCTATTCTAAAAACAAATGCGCGCTTATTTATTATTGAGTATAAACAGAATAATTTTTTATTCTATGAACTTAAATTTAAACACCAAAATGGGACGGTTTATAGCTTATTTGAAGAATCAGATGGTACGGTACGCTTAATAGAAATCTATTCTGTTATTTATAATACTTCAAATAAAGTATTCGTTATAGATGAAATTGATCGAAGTCTCCATCCTTTATTAACTTATAATTTTGTCGAATCCTTTTTAAATCAGACTAATAATAGCCAGCTAATCGTAACAACTCATGAAGATATCTTATTAAATTTACAACTATTGCGTAGGGATGAAATTTGGTTTGTTGAAAAAGATCAGAATGGCAATAGTACGTTATATAGTTTAGAAAACTTCAAAGAGCGATTTGATAAAAATATTTTAAATGCTTATTTAGATGGTAGATATGGCGCAGTCCCTACACTGAGAAATCTATTTTCAGAAGTTAACGATACAACTAAGGAGGTCTAGATATGGCTGGTTATTTAATAAAGAATTCCAAAAGTATGCGACTCACTTCCGCTAGACCATTTGAAGTAAGAAATAAAACATACCAACAGAAAGAACCTCATCGAATCTACATTATATTTTCTGAAGGTGTTGCTACAGAACAAATCTATCTTCATGAACTAAGTAAATCAAAAAGAAAAAAAGAAAATATCCAAATTTATCCCGTAAATAGATGGCGGAGTGCTATTGGGCATTCTAATCAATACCAACTAGTGTTAGATATTATCGAATACATTAATCATATTCAAAATATCAGTCCAAAAGATAAAAAGAAATTTAGAAACTACTATAATCAAATTACAAACGGATGCGATATCATTACATTATTAAATATCAGCGAATCCATCAAAAAATTAGTAGATAAATATCCAAATATCCTTTCACACGTTGATAAAATCCAAGAGCAACTTTTAGCAGTCGATCGTTTTATTTCGTTTGATAAAAACTACGACAAGATAATTATTTTGATAGACAGAGACCGAAAAAGCTTTACTACTGAGCAATTTCATGAAACAATTCAGCTATGCAATAAGAATAAATTCACCTTATGCATAACCAATCCTTGTTTCGAATTCTATTTACTTTGTCACTTAAATCACTTACAAAAGATAGATCATACAAAACTAGCGATAAATGAAAAAGTCGGAAATAAAACTTATATTGAATTGTTATTAAATCAAGAAATGAAGTCTCAACTTAATTTATCTTTTCAAAAAAACAATTATGACCCTTCTTATTTTATTAATCATTTTGAAAAAGGATATAAAAATATTAGTCAATTTAGTACCAAAAACGAAGAGTTGGAAAATCAAATTGGTAGCTCCCTATTTGATTTTATTTCAGAAGTGATTAATACTAAATAATGTATGAAAAGCTCTCAAATTACTGAGGGCTTTCTTTTTTTCAACAATTTGCAAAAAATGCATGACGAACGGGTGATTTTAGCGTAAAATGGATACAATCAATAATAAAGGAAAGATTACGAAATGATTCGAGAAAAGTTAAAAAATAGCAAGCGAATTGTCATTAAGATAGGAACAAGTTCACTGATTTATCCAAATGGCAATATTAATTTATCTAGTATCGATGCGTTGGCCTTTGTCTTAGCTGATTTGAGCAACCAAGGAAAAGAAGTCATTCTCGTTACTTCTGGTGCGATTGGTGTCGGAATGAATCAGTTGCAGTTAAAGACGCGACCTAGCACGATTCCTGAGCAACAAGCCGTCGCCAGTCTCGGGCAAGCCACTTTGATGAATATTTACTCCCAACGTCTCGCAAGTTATGGCAAGTTAGCTGGCCAAGTCTTACTTACACGCGATGTGATTGAATATCCGGAAAGCCGCAAAAATGTTACCAACACCCTAGAACAACTTTTGCAGATGAAAATTATTCCGATTATCAATGAAAATGACACCGTTTCGGTCGATGAATTAGATCACTTGACGAAATTTGGCGATAATGACCAACTGTCTGCCATCGTCGCACAATTAACTCAAGCGGACCTATTAGTGATGCTTTCAGATATTGATGGTTTTTACTCCGATAATCCAAATACCAATCCTGAAGCTACCTTACACCACCATATCAGCGAAATCACACCGGAAATCACCCAGCAAGCCGGTGGCAAGGGCAGTCAATTTGGCACAGGCGGTATGGCAAGTAAACTCAAAGCGGCCAAGCGAATTTTAGACCATGATTTAGCCATGGTTTTAGCCAACGGAAAACAGCCGAAAATCATTTTTGACATTATTGAAGGGGCACCGATTGGAACATTATTTATGAAAAATAACTAATGAGGAGGAGATTCGATGACAGATATCAAAACGTTAGGACAAACCGCTAAAGCAAGCACCAGTCAACTCAGTCTGCTTTCGACCAAAACGAAAAATCAAATTTTAAACCAAATGGCTGAGGCACTGGAAGCAAACACCCCAAAAATTATCGCCGCGAACCAAAAAGACTTAGCCAAAGCCGATGATTACGGGATTAAAGAAACGATGAAGGACCGCTTGAGATTAGATGAAGCGCGTATTCATGAGATGGCTAACGGAATTCGCCAAGTCGCAACTTTACCCGATCCAATTGGCAATGTCGATAAAATGTGGCAAAATGCCGATGAACTCATGATTGGTGCCAAACGCGTGCCCCTAGGTGTGGTCGGCATGATTTATGAATCGCGTCCAAATGTAACAACCGATGCGGCGAGTCTGTGCTTTAAAACAGGCAATGCGGTCATCTTGCGCGGAGGGAAAGAAGCCTTCTACTCTAATCAGTTATTGGTAGAAATCATGCAAGCAGTCTTAGCCCAAAACGATATTCATCCTGGGGCGATTCAGTTTGTCGATGATATCTCTCGGGAAGTCGTACAAGAGATGATGCGCCTCAATGACTATCTAGATGTCTTAATCCCACGTGGGGGCGCTGGTCTGATTCAAAACGTGAAAAAACATGCGACGGTCCCTGTAATTGAAACGGGCACTGGGAATAATCACGTCTACATTGATAAAGACGCGAACTTAGAAATGGCTGTTAAAATCACCATGAACGCGAAAACCCAACGTCCATCCGTATGTAATGCGATTGAAACGTTATTGGTCCACAAAGATGTTGCCTCAGAAGTCTTACCTATTTTGGAAAAAGAATTATTAGCAAAAAATGTCGAAATTCGTGCCGATCAAAAAGCCCTCGCCTACCTCACACAAGCTAGTGAAGCGACCCAATCGGATTGGGAAACTGAATTTTTGGACTATATTTTAGCCATTAAGGTAGTCGATTCTCTTGAAGAAGCAATCAGCCATATCAACCAATACAACACCAAACACTCTGAAGCCATTGTGACTGAAAATTATAGTGCGGCTCAAAAATTCTTAAATGAAGTCGATGCTGCGGCGGTCTATGTCAATGCCTCTACCCGCTTTACAGATGGTTTTGTCTTTGGTTTTGGTGCGGAAATCGGTATCTCTACACAAAAACTTCACGCGCGAGGACCCATGGGATTAGACGCACTTACCTCAATTAAATACATCATCTACGGTCAAGGTCAAGTGAGAAATTAAGCAGAAAAAGAAGAGGATTGTCAAAATTGGCAATCCTCTTTTATGTTTTAATCTAAACTTTCTCCGTTTGTGGCAATGACTTGTTTATACCAGTCAAAGGAATCTTTCTTATAGCGTTTCAAACTACCATTGCCGCGGTCATCACGGTCTACATAAACAAAGCCGTAACGTTTCTTCATTTCACCTGTGCCATTGGAAACTAAGTCAATCGCACTCCACATGGTGTAACCAAGCAAATCAACCCCATCGATTTCCACAGCATCTTTCATGGATTTTAGATTCGCTTTGAGGTAATTGATACGATAATCATCATGTACTTTGCCATCTGGTGTTAATTCATCGCTCCAACCTAAGCCATTTTCCACAATCCATAATGGTTTATGATATCTATCCCAAAGTGTATTTAATGTCAAGCGCAGACAATAAGGATCAATTGTCCAGCCCCAAGCATTGGTTTCTAAATAAGGATTTTTCACCCCATTCATACCTAGGTTTCCTTCTGCTTGGGCGGTATTTTCATGCGTGGTCACGACATGCGAGCCATAGCAAGAAAAACTCAAGAAGTCAGCGGGGTATTTGGCAATTAAATCATAATCTTCTGGACAATCCTCCAACACAATGCCTTCGCGCGCATATTTTTTCAAACGGTATTCTGGATAACGTCCGCCTGTTTGCACATCGGCATAGAAAAGTTCATTTTGTTGGGCTTCCATCACTTTAATCGCGTCTTTTGGATCACAAGTATAAGTATAAATCGCGCTACAAGCCAACATCTGACCGACTTGCATATTTGGATCGATTTCATGCGCTGCTTTTACTGCTAATGCTGAGGCCACAAATTGGTTATGAGCTCCTTGCGCACGTTTTTGAGCGGAAGTATCTAACAATCCACCTCCCATATATGGTGCATGATCCATTGCGTTGATTTCATTAAAGGTTAACCAGTATTTCACGCGTCCTTTGAAGTGATTAAAAAGTGTTTTCGCATATTTTTCAAAAATTGGAATCATCTTTCTATCTGACCAACCATTATAACGAATCACCAAACTTAGTGGGGTTTCGTAGTGTGATAATGTCACCAGCGGCTCCATTCCCAAACGTAAGCAAGTGTCCACCACGCGATCATAAAAGGCTAGTCCGGCTTGATTGACTTGCTCGTCATCGCCATTTGGAAAAATTCGTGACCAGTTAATAGAGAAACGATAGCATTTAAAGCCCATCTCCGCTAGTAACGCTAAGTCCTCTTCTAAGTGATGATAAAAGTCTGTTCCTGTGTGGCTTGGATAATAATAGTCATCTAAAATCGTTGGGATGGCATCTTTTGGAAATGCAAATGGTTGCCCCCAGACAAGTGGTGTCGTGCCGGTTTGGCCATCTGCTTTTTTCCAAGTGACTTGTCTAGGTGTGGTATGCGAACCGTTAGTCATTACATCAATGGCATTTAGTCCTTTCCCATCTTGGTCATAGCCGCCTTCATATTGATTTGCTGCCGTGGCCCCACCCCATAAGAAATCTTTACGTAAACCCATCTGTGAATCACTCCGTATCTGTAATCGTTTTCTACTATACTATTTTACCTTTTCTTAGTTTAATAGGTCAAGGGGTTCAATTAAATTTGTTGGGACAAATGTAACTTTTTGGTAGCGTTTTAGCGAGATTGTGTTATAATTAATGTATAACAAAAGAAAAAAGGCAGGTGTCAAAAAAATGGCTCTAAAATATCAGGAAGTCGCTAAGGATTTAGCACATAAAATATTTACTAAAGCGTATACAGATAAGCTACCTAGCGAAGGAGAATTGCTAGAAGAGTATGAAGTAAGCCGCAATACAATTCGTAACGCACTTGGAATTCTTTATAACCAAGGACTTATTAAGCGAATTCAAGGAAGTGGTTACTTTATCACACAACCACTTCACAATAACACGACTATTATGAATATGGCGAATAAATCCGGACATAACCAAATAGGCAATCCTCTTTTTGTTTACTCAAAAGTATTACACTTGGAAGTTATACCTGCAAATGAAGAAATTGCTAAATATCTAAATTGTCCAATGGGTGAGCTTGTATACTATATCCAACGGCTAAGATATACAGAAAAAGAGTTGGTCTGTTTAGAAAATGCCTATTACCTTAAATCAGTTATTCCTTATTTATCAGCTGAAATATGCGAAAAATCGATTTTCCAATTTATATTTCAACATTATAATGTCTCTGTTCAACGTGGAGATGAATACATTTCGATTCATTATATTACTGATGAAGAAGCTGCATTAACTGGTAGCGAAGAAGGTCAAGCCACTCTTCAAGTAGAAGAAATCAACTATTTGAAAAATGAACAAGCTTTTAACTATTCAGTGTCTTATTACTTCCAAAAAGAACTATCTATATACTTCCATGTTAGTAACTATTTACACTAATCTCTTTACTTCTCATTTTTTAATGGGAAGTATTTTTATGTAAAAAAAGAGATAGCCCAGATATTGAGCTATCTCTTTTATTATTGAACAAATTCAACATTATGCTGCAGCTTGTTCTTCTTTGTATAATTTATTGTCATAGACTTTAATGAATGGGAAGTAAACTAAGAAGGCTACCACACCACATAATAATGATACTAATAAAGCTCTAAAGTCTCCCGCTGATCCAATAAATGCACCTAATCCAATTGGAGTTGGCCATGGCACTTGTGCAACTGGTGGAGCAATCATTTGTAATTTAATTGCAAAATAACCAATTGTCCCTGCAGCCATTGGAGCTAAGAAGAATGGGAACATCATATATGGGTTATACACCATTGGAAGTCCGAATAGAATTGGTTCATTAATATTGAAGAAAGATGGAACAAGCGCAACTTTACCAAGTGTACTTAATTGTGCTGATCTAGCAAAGAATGCGATAAAAATAACTAATCCTAAAGTTGAACCAGATCCACCCATGATAACAAATGAGTTTTGGAATTCACCAGCAATTGGTAAATGAGCACCTGCTTGGTTGGCTTCCATATTTGCTAAATAAATCGGTGTTAATAGTGAACCAATAATTGTAGCACCGTGGATACCAACAATCCATAAAGCATGAATTAAGAATAGAATTACCATTAATCCAATCCAAGTATTCGTTAAGTTAACAACGAAGCCAAATGGAATTGCGACTAATTTGAAGATATCTGTATTGAAGAATACTAAAATACCATTAATAATCATTACGGCAAATGCAATTGCAAATGAAGGGATAAGTGCACTAAATGAACGAGATACACCTGCCGGAACTGTATCAGGCATTTTGATAACAACATTATTTTTCACTAAGTAGTAATAGATTTTAACAGCTAAAATACTCATTACAATACCAGTAAAAATACCAGTAGAACCTAAACGAGTAATAGTACCGCCCATTGAAAAACCATTGATTGTAAATACACTATTTTTTGTATCTACAATGTGTACTAGAGTCATATAGCCATCTTCGAAAATCAATTCTGGGATACACATGAAGAAAGCAAACATTGAAAGCAAAGCACCTGTTAGAGGGTTCACATCTACTTTTTCTTCATCATGATGAATTTTAGTGTATTCATAACCGAAAACCAAACAAAAATATAATGCCAAAATACCCATTGTACAAGTATTAGCTGTCATGTACAACGCGCTTACTCTGAAAATAGAAGCATCAAAAAATCCTTTTAATGACGTAAAAGTGTCCGGCAAAATATTTAACACCAATAACATTGACCCAACGATAGTAAATGGAATTGATGCCATCCCAGCGGCCATCACACCACGTACGACACGCCACTGACTCATCTTACCCATAGGACCCATTAAGTACTTTTCTAAAAATGCAAAAGCCTTGTTGTTTTCCATAAAAAAATCCCCTTTGTAATTTTTATTTTAAAGTTGCTTCATATTCTTTGATGATAGTTAACGCACGATCTTTATTTTGTTCAATCGCATGGATTCTTTTTTCTAAAATGACACACCCAACTAATCCTAAACCAAGCCATAAAATCATCGGTAGCATACCTTTTGCAGACATAAATGGAAATAGTTGGTCAGAAAAAGGCGTCAAATAGCTTAAAATCCCCACAAGATTGACCAAACCTTGAGCGTAATAATAATATTTTGCAAAGGGTAGTCGACTTTCCTTGTGCCAATATTTTTTCACTTGTTCAATTACCACCAAAATCCCTACTAAAAATAGCGTGATTGGTATAATGGCTGTCATTTGATGATAACCAATTAGTAAAAACGCCCAATGCATGTTACTGAAGAAGTAAGCAGCCGTCATGTAGCGAATGAGCAAATAACGATTGAAATACATGGTGTTCAAGCTCGTTTCCTGTCTTCTTTGTTTTAAAGCAATCTTTTCTTGATTAACCATTCTCATACTCCTCCAGTAGCATTTATCATTGTTTACTTCACTAAAAATAGAAGCAACTTAAAACCTAAAATAAATTTTCGCCATTTGAAGCAATGACTTCTTTATACCAGTTGAAAGATAATTTAGGTGAACGCGCATAAGTACCGTTACCTTCATCGTCTTTATCTACATAAATAAAGCCATAACGTTTACGCATTTCTCCTGTACCGGCTGACACTAAATCGATACAGCCCCAAGGAGTGTACCCCATCAAATCAACGCCATCTTCATCCACGGCTTTGATCATTTCTTTAATATGGGCACCTAAATATTCAATACGATAATCATCATGCACCATACCATCTTCTTCGACCTTATCAATCGCACCAAAACCATTTTCAACAATGAATAATGGCAAATGATACATATCAGTAAACCAATTCAAGCTGTAACGCAAGCCTTGTGGATCAATTTGCCAATCCCATTCACTCGCTTTGACATATGGATTTTTCACTAAGTCTTCTGTTTCAAGGTAGTCAAAGTGTGGATTATTTTCTCGGTGACTATCAATCGCAAAGGACATATAATAACTAAATCCAATATAATCAACCGTACCTTCACGTAAGATTTGTTCATCTTCTTTAGTGAAGTCGACCTTGATCCCTTTACGTTCCCAGTATTTCAAAATATGATTTGGATAGAAACCATGGACATGAACATCAGCGAAGTAATAACGTTTTTCCATCGCTTTTTGAGCCATCAAGATATCAGCTGGTTTACAGGTAGCTGGATAAATCGGACACATCGCAATCATACAACCGATTTCAAAATTAGGGTTGATTGCTTTACCGGCTTTGACTGCTAATGCGGAGGCCACTAACTCATAGTGTGCAGCTTGATACATAATCGCTTCACGGTCATCGCCTTCTTTATAAACAATTCCTGAGTTGGTAAATGGGGCGAAATCTTCTTGATAATTTGCTTGGTTATTGATTTCATTAAAAGTCATCCAATATTTCACTTTATCTTTATAACGTTCAAAACAAACCGTTGCAAAACGAACAAAGAAATCAATGGTCTTGCGGTTCGTAAAGCCACCATATTCTTTAACTAAATGGAATGGCAACTCAAAGTGAGATAAAGTGACGACTGGTTCGATGCCGTGTTTTAAGCATTCATCAAACAAATCATCATAAAATTGTAGACCCGCTTCATTTGGCTCTAACTCATCGCCTTTTGGAAAAATACGTGTCCAAGCAATCGAAGTACGGAAACACTTGAAGCCCATTTCTGCAAATAAGGCGATATCTTCTTTGTAGTGATGATAAAAATCAATCGCTTCATGGTTTGGATAATATTTACCTGGTAAGACGCCATCCGTAATTTCACGTGGTACTCCATGACGACCCGCAGTCATCACATCGGCAACGCTCATTCCCTTTCCGCCTTCTTGCCAAGCACCTTCTAATTGATGGGCAGCCACCGCACCGCCCCATAAAAAGTTTTCTGATAATTTTGTCATTGCAATTCTCTCCTTAAGCATCTTGTAAAACGCTTTCTCATTACACCTATAAGTTTAATTGATTGGTACAAATTAGTCAAGTGCTAATCAATTAAAAAATAAGATTTCATCAAATAATCAGTATTCAAGTGGCTATTATCAGGCTTTATATAATGTGTTTTATTATATAAAAAAACAGTTTTCGTTATTTAGAGGGTTAAAAATAAAATTCACAACACCCAGTACAAAAAAAGAATCCTCTGATAAAAGAAGCTTCCAGAATGGTTTTATTTGCGTTTAAGTTTGAATTTGGTCCATGGCTGGATAAATGGTAGCAAAATTTGCTCTTCTTTGGCGATTTGTCCGACTTTATTTTTACGTGAATCTTCATGTGCAGTCAAGACAATCTGTAATTCATTCTTGTAACGATCAAAGTCATCATTGCCAATCACGACATCCCCATAAGCAAAAGGCACTTGATGGTCATGTGCAGGATTAGCCACATCTTTGTAAATGACGCGTGGCTGAGAAGAACGGACCGCAAATTCATTGATATCTCCGCGTCGAACATGTTGCGGATAATCAATAATTTTTTCTTCAATTGGTGAGATGTCCGCTACTGTTTCAACTATCAATTCGATTTGATAACGATTGACTTGTGATAAAGCCACTAATTCTTCCTCACTCGCATAAGCATTGCCGATAATCACCACATCGATTAAATCAGTTGCAAATAAATGTTTGGCTTGGACTTCAATTGGTAAGTCACGATGCATCTCTAAAGTAGGTAGACCATCATTGACATTCCAAGGACCTAGATTGCCAACATGACTGGAAACAAACGCCGCAGTCTTAATGCCTTGTGCTTTATAATGATGCGAACACTCGATAAAGAAATCATAACCTAAGCCGGTATTACGTTGCGGATAAAAGTTATGACAACCGTAAATAAATGGTCGATTGGCTTGATAAGAAAGCATATTTTCCAGTTGTAAGACGTTATTGCTCATATTTAATTCGATATTTAATTGGTATGGATTATACGTCAACATCGCCTCGGTAGCGCTATCAAAACTTTCATCTAAACGGACAATATCTGCGCCCAATTCCGCAAAAAAGCCTAAATCCTGATAAGATATACCAAGCTGAGAGAAAATCGCCGGTGAAACATCCAAACTCACTTCAAAGCCTAACTCTTTGGCATAATGGATAATCGATTGGAACTTCGCCTTGACTGCTTCTTTGCCTTCGCTGACTTCTAACATACTCATAAATAGCCGCGTAAAACCTAATTCAGCCGCGCGTTTGAGATATTGGCGGTCTTTTTGGGCATCACTGTGATCTGGATAGATAGAAACTCCTAATTCGCGTTTCAAAATCATACCTCCTAACAAAAAAGGGGACTTATAAACTTGCCCCCTTTTGATGATTTTATTCTGCTAATTTGGCTTTAATTTCAGCTAATTCTTGATGGATAGCCACCACTTCACCAGCTAAATCTTTGAAAGTAATCGCATTCATTAAATGGTCTTGTGAATGTACCGTTAGTAAATGCACTTCTACTGGATGACCGGCTGCTTCTTGAGCTAGCATTTCTGTTTGGGAATTATGTGCTTCTAATAAGGCTTCATCAGCTTCTTTTAGTTTTTCTTGTGCTTCGTCAAATTTGCCTTCTTTTGCTGCATAAATCGCTTCAAATGCTAAACTTTTGGCATTCCCACCATTGATAATTAGCCCCATGGTTGCCATTAATTGTTCTTGGTCGCGTTGTTCTTTTGTTTTTTCCTCTGCCATTTTATCCCTCTTTACCTAATTATTTACCCATTAATTCATAGGCTTGAGCAACGACTGCGGCACCATCCATCATACCATATGCACGCATATCGATAACTGCTAAAGGAATATCTGCGCCATTGTTACGGCCAGCTAATTTTTTCTTGAAGTCGTTTTGCATGTAACGAACTTGTGGGCCTAATAATACCACGTCAATTTTCTTTGAATCTAATTCATGATCCGCTTCACTCGCTGAAACGGCAAAAATTTCTGCGTCTTTTCCTTGTTTTTCAGCAGCTTCTTTCATTTTTGTCACTAATAAACTGGTAGACATCCCTGCTGCACAACATAACATAATTGTTTCTTTTGCCATAATAATTCCTCCTACGCACATCTTTCATCTAGATGCAAACGTTTTCTGATTACACCATAGTTATAACATATTGGTACAAATTTTTCAAGTAGGAACAAATAAAAATATTCACACATGATTTCAAAAAAAAATCAGCTACCTACTCTTTACCCAGATAGCTAGCTGATTTTCCTACTTATTAAATCTCCACTTAGAACTTGAAGATTTTCTTGAATACTTTGCGGATGGTTTGTTTCGCATTACCAAAACGAAAACTCCCTTGAATTTCGATGCTGTGTTTCTTTTGTTGATTTTCTTTTGCCATATTCCAACACTCCTTTTTATAACGCATTTAAATCAATAACCTCATCATACAATCCAGCTAGTTTTGGATTTAAATGATGGGTAATCATAATAACCATGTGATTAGGCAAGGACAATAGATACCGTTCAATTTGCTCTGCTGATGCTTTATCTAAGTTAGCTGTTGTTTCATCTAATAACAAAATCGGTGTATCTCGTAACAAAGTTCTAGCTAAAGCCAAGCGTTGTTTTTGTCCACCTGATAGCTCTAATTCACTTGGACCGAGCTGAGTCGCTAATTGTTGAGGCAATTGCGTAATGACCTGAGAGAATTGCGTAGAGGTTAAGACTTGCTGCAATTGTTGGCTACTAAAATCTTGAAGTAAAGTTAAGTTTTCCTCAATACTCGCTTCAAAGACATACGGTACTTGGTCAACATAACTAATTTCTTCATGAATTTGCTCGGCGGATAACTCCATATAATCCACACCACCAATGGTCAACTTGCCATTAGTAGGAGAAATCTTACCCGTTAATAGGTGGAACAAGGTCGATTTACCCGAACCACTCGCTCCAGTAATAATATATTTTTTCCCCACTTCAAAGGTTAGATTCAGTTGATTAAAAATAATATTGTCATCATATGAAAAATCAATATTTTCCAATTGCAAGGTATGATTGACAAGCTTTTGATTGACTGTTTGGCGCTTATTTTCTCTACGTTGCAGCGGTTCATACTTGTCAAAAATAGGTTGGACACTGCTAATCATAATCAAACAGTTCGCCAAATTCCCCATTGCATTCATCACGTTGGCACTTAGATTTTCAATAGTCAAAAAAGCGCCAAATGAAATAATGCTGCGAAAAATCAACCAACCACTGTATCCGGTAATCACGATTTGACTAAAAACATTGGCAAATGAACTGAGAAAAGTCGAAAAGGCATGCACTTTTGCCGCACGGACATTCCGTTTGGCTAACTGTAGACTGAATTGTTGCACTTTTTTGGGTAAATAACTTAACGCATTGAGTACATATAACGTTGCATATCCTTGAAATAAATTGCTCATCTTGCCGGTAAAGTGTTCGTTTTCAACGGTTAACTCTTGAAACCGCTGCATGAGTGGTTTGTTCGCTAATCGTGGTAAGTAAAGGGTGAATAAACTTAAAAGTGCAAAAACAATCATTAAGGAATAATGCATTTTGACTAACACTACAATCGAAAAGAGCAGCATCGTGCAATGTTCAATCATTTGATAGACAGCCGGAAATCCTTGATCGGCTATCATCTGCATATCATTCGTCATCCATGAAACAAAACTCCCTGTACCTTTTGCTTGATTTTGTTGATAGGAGCTTTGTGTCAATTTTTCCGTTAAATGAATGCGCAAATCATTAGTCATTTTTTGAATAACATATTCTTGAAACCAACTGTTCCATCCACTTATTGCACAAGCCAAAGTATAAATCACACCTTGCAATAACAAATAAAACAAAAACTGCCGCCAATGTTTTGCAAGCAATTCATTCGTAATCGTTGTTAATAAAACAGCAGAATAGATTTTCAGGCCTGAGGAAGTCACAATCATCAACATAACCAACACATTGAGTCCCTTACGCTGTAAAAAACATCTTTTCATTTCATTCCTCCGTTTCTGAAGTTAAATAAAATTCATTATTTACAAAAAAGATTATTCTAGCTAGATAAAAGATAGGAGTTAATAATTTCCTTATCTTTTCTTCACTATATCAAGAAAAATAATTCCCCTTGTTTTTTGTACCGTATTCCGACACCAATTACACTCCTGGGTTCTTTGGAGAGTATATTGACGGACACTCGTTTATCTTTTAAACTAAAAAAGGAGGAGCTTATGGAAGAATATGGAAAAATACTAAAGAGAATGCGCTTAGAAAAAGGATTGACACAAAAAGAACTTTCAGCAGGTATTCTATCTAGATCGCATCTCTCTGAATTGGAAAATGGGAACTACTACTGTTCTTTTGATAAATTTCTACAACTACTTAGAAGATTGAATGTTAGTTTGCATGAATTTGATCTTTGTTTAAAGGAATCTATTTACCAAGAAGATTTCCAACGAAAAATTAAAATTGAAGCTGCTGTCAATGCGCATGATATTGCTGAAATGAAACATTTATTGACAAAAATTCCAATAGTTGATGAGAAAAATTTACGCATTCAACATGAAAAACTATTGCTAGAAGCCATTATCGAGTATCATCAAAACCACCGAATCATCCATCACACACGTTATCAAGAAATTTTAGATTATCTGTCTAGAGTATCTGAATGGGGAATATATGAGCTGAATTTACTGGCTAATTTTCTATTTATATTTGATATGGATACCTTACCTCTTATCACGCAGCAAATCTATAAAAAAGTAAATAAAAAGAACAATTCAGATGAGTATATCTACCTATATTTACGTTTACTGATTAACTTAAGTGATTTTTATTTAAAAAATTTAGACTATCAAACATGCCAAGAAATAGTTCAACAAGCGATTTCTATTGCCTATCAAAAAAATAATCTTTTCGAACTCACCATGGCAAAAATTCATTTCTACTTAGCTGATATCCTAAAAACGCAACAGATACATCCCAATTTAACACTTTATCGTCAGTATCTTGAGTCCATTGGTTTTGTAGAATTAAGTACAATGATACAAGAAGATATTCATTATTATATAAATATCGCAAATAACAAAAGGAACAATTAGCTATTTATTAACTAAACAGCCAATTGTTCTTTTTTTACAACCTGATAATCCATCCCAACAAGGTAAACATGTTATCCCCTCCTCTCATAAATTATTATACAAGCTCTAGTTTACAAAGATCTTTTTCGTCCCTAATATCGACCTCTACTTTGCTTTTCGTTTACTTTTCATTGCAACTTCTTGCATTCATCGATATAATGAATTGACTAAATAAAAAAGTGAGGGAATGCCTTGTTAACAGTAAGTGATGTTAGTTTACATTTTTCAGATCGCAAATTGTTTGATGAAGTGAATATTAAGTTTACCCCGGGGAATTGCTACGGCTTAATCGGTGCGAATGGTGCGGGAAAATCTACCTTTTTAAAAATTTTAGCGGGTGAGTTACAACCTTCAACCGGTGTGGTAACGCTTGGTCCAGATGAGCGCCTAGCCGTCTTAAAACAAAATCATTTCGACTATGAAGAATATCCCGTGATTGAAACAGTCATCATGGGGCACAAACGTCTCTATGACATTATGAAGGAAAAAGACGCTATCTATATGAAACCTGATTTTTCTGATGAAGATGGGATTCGCGCGGCAGAATTGGAAGGCGAATTTGCCGAATTAAATGGTTGGGAAGCTGAAATGGAAGCAGCCGTGTTATTGCAAGGGTTGAATATCCCAGATGAACTGCACCATGTAACGATGAGTGAACTAGCGGCTGGGCAAAAAGTGAAAGTCCTCTTGGCTCAAGCGCTATTTGGAAAGCCTGACGTGTTACTATTAGACGAACCGACCAACGGCTTAGATATCCAGTCGATTAGTTGGTTAGAGGAATTTTTGATTAACTTCGAAAATACCGTGATCGTCGTTTCCCATGACCGTCATTTCTTAAATAAAGTCTGCACCCACATGGCGGACCTTGATTTTGGTAAGATTAAGCTATATGTTGGGAACTATGATTTCTGGTTAGAATCTAGCCAATTAGCAGCCAAACTACAAGCCCAACAAAATGCCAAAAAAGAAGAACAAATCAAGGAATTGCAAGAATTTATCGCGCGTTTCAGTGCCAATGCGTCAAAATCAAAACAAGCGACTTCTAGAAAGAAAATGTTGGAAAAAATCACCCTAGAAGATATCCAACCTTCTTCTCGCCGCTATCCATTCGTTGGCTTTAAACCAGAGCGCGAAATCGGGAATGACTTATTGCAAGTGGATAATGTGAGTGTCACTATCGATGGTAAAAAGATTTTAGATAACATTAGCTTTACCCTTAATAAGGATGATAAAGTCGCATTTATTGCCAATAATGATATCACCACCACCACACTATTTAAGGTAATTATGGGTGAAATCACGCCTGATACGGGTTCTGTGCGTTGGGGTGTGACAACTAGCCAAGCGTATTTGCCAAAAGATACCACCAAAGAATTCGATAACGAGTTAACCATTGTCGATTGGTTGCGTCAATATGCTAGCAAGGAAGAAGATGACAATACCTTCTTGCGTAGTTTCCTAGGGCGGATGTTATTCTCTGGGGATGAAGTCTTAAAACCAGTCAATGTCTTATCCGGAGGCGAAAAAGTGCGCTGTATGCTTTCGAAGTTGATGTTATCTAAAGCCAATGTTCTCGTGCTAGATGATCCAACCAACCACCTAGATTTAGAGTCCATTACAGCATTAAACGATGGCTTGATGAGTTTTACTGGTTCACTGCTATTTGCTTCTCATGACCATCAATTCATCCAAACCTTGGCGAACCGTATCATCGTCGTCTCTGATAAAGGGGTAGTCGATCGTGCGGAAACAACCTTTGATGAATTTTTAGAAAATGAAACAGTCCAAGCCCAAGTCAAAGAAATGCTCGGACGCAATATTTAACATACTTTAAGCTGGTAAGTTGTTTGCCAGCTTTTTTGACGTTTTATAGTCGGTTCACCTTTGATTCGTGATTTTTTTACAACTTTCTCTTAGTTACTTCAAACTTTCTTCACATTCATCGCTTATTATAAAAGCATCCCAAACAAACAACCCTAATATTAAACACTTTTTCATTTTCAAACTCCTTTTTAAGCTCCGTCAGTATATTGCTGGCGGAGTTTGTTTTATTTACAGGAAAATCCCCATCCTATTTAGTTACATCTTGGGCTTTTGCTTTTTTTCAAACTATGCTAATCTTGAAGGAAGAATATGTTAGAAATGAGGCTTTATTTTGTGAAAACCAGTCGGAATTATCTGAGTTTTGTTGTTGCTTATTTATTTTATTATTTCTCGTTTGCAATTTTTTCTTGCTTGATTGCCGTGTATTTAATGGATAAAGGGTATTCGGCGAGTGAGACTTCGCTAGTCGTTTCGGGGTCTTTTTTGAGTTCGATGATTGCCCAGCCGATTATTGGTTCATTAAGTGATCGCTTTTCCTTAAAATCGGTCAATAGCGTCACCTTTTTCTTGGCAGCGGTTGGCGGATTGTGTTTTGCTTATGCCGACACGCTGTGGGAATTGATATTGGGCTATAGTTTGGTCTTGGCACTGATTAATGGCAGTAATCCTGTTTTGGAAAAATTCGCCACCATCAGTCCTTTCAAATACGGTTCAATTCGAGTTTGGGGAACAATTGGCTATGCACTGGGCTCGCAGGCGGCAGGTCTAGTTTATGATTGGATTAGTCCGCGCGCAATTTTCTTTACTTTTGTGATAACCATGCTGATTTCTATCGGGGGACTGGCCCTCACTCATCCAGATGACCGCAAGCAGGCTGCTCTGGAAAAAGCCAAAAAAACAGAAGGAAATCATGAGGATAGCCACTTTTTATCGTTATTTAAAAACCGCTTATTTGTACAGTATCTGTTCATTAGTGCAATATTTTATAGCTTGATGAATATGGCTAACACCTATATTCCGGCCATGTTTCAAGCACATGGACTAGCCATTCATACGGTCTCTAATATTTTATTTTGGGCGGTTCTGTGTGAAGTGCCGGTAGTCTTTTTCTCTTATTTATTTATGGACCGTTTCAGCAATAAAGTTCTCTTAATCGTGCCCACTTGTATTGTTTTGGCGCAATTTTTAAGTTTCGGGCTAAATCTCTACTTGCCGATTCAAATTTTTTGGACTTTTCTTGCCAAGCATCCCGCGGGTATGGTCGTGGTGATGATGAACTTAAAAGTGGTCGCTACCTTGATTCCAGCTAAACACCAAATGACGGCACTGGCTTTGATTCAAACCGTACGCAACCTGGCTTCTATTTTTGCCCAAACGATTTTTGGCGTGATTTTAGAACATAGTAATTATCAGGTGATGTTTTCACTTGCAGCCTTAACTTTGAGTGTAGCTTTGGTATTGCTCATCTTTTACAAAATTCCCAAGCGTCCAAAAGAAAACATCTTTTCATAATCGCTACTCCGATAAAGTATGGTGCTTTGTCGGAGTTTTTTTCTTTTCACATACAACACTTTTTTAGTCGGAGTGAATCCATCTATCCGTTGGTGCGCAAGGCTTATAGCGGTTTTTATGACTTGCAACTGTCAAAGAATTTACAGTCCTCTCCACTCTATACGATAGATTATTGAGAGACGATAAAAAATCAGCCATTAGCACAAATGACTGATTGGTAAGTTGTATTATGATAACAAAGCTTGGGCTAAATTCCTACCAAAATCTTTCCCACTTTCGTAAATCGTCGCAAAAAGCGTTGGATAAATGGCTAAAAACAATATGAAAATAAGCACTCCCACAGCCACAAGTCCATAATATTTCAATTGAAAAAAATTATTTCACTCTGATTAAAGTAATAGAGTAGGGTGAGTTCTTATGCCCCACTCTCTCATTGAACCATACTTGGCACGCAAAAAAAGCATTATAGTCAATGGCTATCAGTTGACTATAATGCTTTTTACTATTTTTCAAATATAATAAGTGGTTCGTTTTCTGAATTTATTTTTACTTTACTAATTTTAATGACTTCATGTGAATGACTGAAAGCTCTAGATTGTCTTTTTTGATTGGAAGTATTTAATGCTAACAGTGATTGTGGTTGATAATTATTTGGAGTTTCAACGCAAGTTAGAGCAATAATCAATTTACCGGAACGAATTGCTTTATTAAATTGAAGATTGTAAAAAGAGCCTTTATCACAAATCCTAACACCAGGAGAAGTTAATAAATGCATTAGAGAAATTACTCCTAGCTTTTGGTTGGTAGATCCATCGTTTTTAGGATAAATATCCTTTAAAGATATCCGATTATTTTTAAGTGCACGATAGAATTGCGTAGCTCTTGTTTTATAGGTTACTCCACATAAATGCATAAAATTTTTTGCAGTAAAAGATATCCTTAACTTTAATAATTTGTTAGATTTTCTATGTCTATATGTATATGTAAATTCATAATCGTTAAAGTCTCTTTCATAGATTAGAAAAGCTTCTTTTATAATATTGAATTGTTTTTGATTAATCATGTATTCTCCAAATTTATAGAAAAAAAGAGCCATAAAGGCTCTCAAAAACAGAATAATCAGGTTTTTCCGTTGCTCGCCAACTATTGGCCCAAAGTCCAATATTACTATCGAGTTTTTCCGTTGCTCGCCAACTATTGATCCAAAGTTCAATATTACTATCGAGTTTTTACAATGCCTGTCATTGAGATATAGCTCCTACATCCATGTTCATGATACCACAATTAGTTTTAAAATACAATATATAAACATACGTCGGACAGCGTAAACTTTTTATTGGTTTGTTCATTTCAACCCTTATATATTAACTTCTACGACAAAATAATTTTAGCTTCCTTGATACGAACAAATTTTTATACCATTGTTTCGATTTTATATTTCATTGAGATTCTTGTGCTAGCAATACGTGCCTCGATGTTTTCAATATATTTGGCTTGAATATTATGTGCTTTAACAATTCGCCCATCTAGTTTTTCTTGCCTCAATTGTTTTGCTTTTTCCCTCTACTGATTAAATACGCAAAAAATCCTCAAAAGCGTGAAAAAACCTCCCAAATTTTGGAAGGCTTGTTCATTTATTTTTATCTTTTAAACATGCGCATACTTTTCAAATAGTCATTCTGTTTCACATACAACACTTTTTTAGACGAAGTGAATCCACCTATCCGTTGGTGCGCAAGGCTTATAGCGATTTTTGGAACTTGCAACTGTCAAAGAATTTACAGTTCTCTCCACTCTATACGATAGATTATTGGGAGACGATAAAAAATCAGCCATTAGCACAAATGACTGATTGGTAAGTTGTATTATGATAACAAAGCTTGGGCTAAATTCCTACCAAAATCTTTCCCACTTTCGTAAATCGTCGCAAAAAGCGTTGGATAAATGGCTAAAAACAATATGAAAATAAGCACTCCCACAGCCACAAGTCCATAATATTTCATTGGTTTTTCTTTTATATTCTTGAACATTCCATCTTTCTCCTTGTAAACACCATGTTATTCATTAATGTAGCATAAAATAAACTGCTTTCCCAATCGCTTCACCTAGGAGGTATAACCCTGCTGCACAAAGTACAATTGTTGTAAAAGTCTCCCATAATTTTGGATTCTGATCTGATTCAAAGAAAAAAGTTTTTAGTGAAATTTTGTTTGGTTTGTTCATATTCATTCTCCTCTTTATTATTTATCACTATTTTTTCAAAAGGTTCATCTGTTAAATTCACCTGTGCCATGAATACCCAACATTTATAAACAGCGGATTTTATCCTTCCTTAACAAATAAAATAATCCCATAGAAGATAAGGAGCAGAATCAATAATAGCATCACTTTATCTATCAAAATCGTATCATTGTAGACAAATGTTTTAGAGATAAATAACACAGTTAGTAAACTATAAACGAATAAATAGCGGTCAACTTTACTCGCTCTTTTCTTTTGGTGCGGCCATCGTTTGATCATTATCCATTCCTCCTAAAAATTTTACTTCTTTCTAAGATGATTATGACATATTTTTGACGAGCCGTGTTCAAACCTTCCTGAATGGCCCAAAATCATTCCTGAATGGTCTATTTTGCCTATAAGATACCCTTTTACACAGATAATAAATCAGATTTCCTGCTATAAAAACAATTCTTTAGAGATGCTCTTTTATAAATTGAAAAATAAATGATGCTATGAAAAAGAAGACAAAAACTTTCAAATAAGTACTAGGTTTCTTAAAATCCCAATTAAGTTTCATGACATTATTAAACAAATATTCCAAATTTAATCACGCTTCCTTTCTTTGTGAAGTACAAAATAAATCAGCAAACAAGATGAAGTAGTTAAAAATGTAAACAATAAGTAACTTTTGCTGATTGGATGATTCACTAATAAACTATACCCAATAAAAATTGGATGAAGAAATATATTTACCAATAGCAATATATTTACTAAATTTTGTCCATTCATTATTTGACATCCTCCACTTCCTATTGTTAATTCTCAATCATGCCCTGTACTTTCCTTATAGATAAGTAAAACAAAAAACAAAACCGAAGCTATATAAGCTACAGGAATGGAAAGTAACCAGTTTGGCGCATGAAAGATATTCAGATCATTTAATATCGATAAAATAAAATGACCTAGGCTACCTATAAACAAAATCATTTCCAGTAAATATTTGCGAATATTCATCCTAACTCCCCTTTCTTTTTAAAACTCATTAAACATTTGTAACTAATAAAAACACACATCAAATTATTCGTGCTACCTAGAACTCTCAAGTAAAGATACAATTCTTTCATCACTTAACCCATGTTGGCTTTACGTTTACCTTTAAGACTTCGATATATTAAGCAATCTCATCCACCATTTAGACTTGTATTCCATTTCTGTTCGTAGGCTTGTTGACTTTGCTACGTGCTTTCTCCCCTAGATATTATTGCTGTCGGCTTGCGGTTCACTACACTTGCAGGTACTAAAGAGGAGTCACATCATGCTTGCATAGTGCCTAAGTATCTAATTTTTGTTACTATTCTCCTTTATATTTTTTTAGTTTACCAAAAATGAGAATTGACATAGCATACCAGTTGATTGTCCATATAAGAAAATCAAGCAATAGACTAGAAAATGAATGAAACTTAATTATTTGAGACAAAATAATAAATGCCACTACATTCACTAAAAAATCTTTTATTATATATTTACAGTCTATTTTAATATTCATTTTTCGTTTCTCCGCGTAATTTCAAAAAATTTTACCTTAAGTTCATGATTAGATGTTATTTAAAGCTAAATGGACAATGATTGGACAACGAATATCTTTAGTAAAGTGATAAACGCTCGCTAATACCCATCCCATAATACTGTATAGTAATAACTCTATTCCAAAACTATATGTATGCACAAAACCAAATAGAAGACCAGATAAAAACACTCTCATAAACTTAGCTAGTTTGGTGTTATTCGTAAAAAATAGATTCATAAAGATTCCACGCCAAATGATTTCTTCAGTAATAGGGGCGAACAATCTTGTTTGAAAGGCTACTAAAATAGGAGCTTTAGCAATTGCTGCATTTATCAATTCTTGATTGGGTGTTGTATCGATTAATAGTCCATAAGAATGGTTAATTAATAGTGCTAAAAATGTAAATCCAATGGTAATAACTATTTTATTTTTAAGTGTAACCTCCAGTTCTGAATGTTTTGTTTTTTTATAAATAAGATAGGTTAGTATAAATAATAAAATTGCAAATATACTATCAATGATTAGCCATTTGAACTGTTGATTCGCTAATTCTTTTGCATTTAAATCAAAATATGTTTCAAAGCTCATGAAGCTACAAAAAACAGTTAATATGATTAATAAAGATATTTTTTTGACTCTTTCCATTATGATTCCTCTTTTCTTATATGTAAGAGCCAGTATGTTTAGTAGCTCTTACATACCATTCATGTTTTATTTTTTTCTTAGTTTGGCACTCTCAATAACAAGCCTTACAATTCTTAGTTATCTAATATTTATTTTATTTAATCCGTAAATAACTAGGAATCCCATCAAGCCAAATACATAATATTTTTCTGCTAAAAATACTGTAATTAAAGTGCAAAATACATAATAAATGAATACAATTAAAGGCTTATATAAAAACTTTTTTTCTGTTTTTTTCATCTGTGTAAAAATAATGATGGCAAGCACTAAATATAATAAACCAAATAAAAATTTCATCATAAAATGCTCCTGTTCATTTTTACAGTTATGGGGAGTATATCAATTGATTTACCTAAGAGACTTCATTCAATGTTAAATTTTCATCGAAAAAGGAGTAAATATTGATATTGTTAAAGCTAATTATTTCTGATTTCTAGATTATATCAAAGAATTAGTCTATATAAATCTCATCAAATATATCATTGTTAAAGTCGCTATAGTTATTTTTCTCTTTTTTTTATCTTTTATAAAATAGCAGGTAGATAAAAGAGAAACTAAATAAATTAGAGCGATAAATAATTCTTTATGTATAACATTCATAATCATAGTCCTATACCAATTCCACATGCTCCGGAAATTAGTGCACCAGGAAGTCCTCCAAATAATCCTAGTGTAAATGAACCTGCTGCATAACCCCAGTTAATCTTTCCACCAATAATTTGTTGTAATTCCATATTACTCAACTTGGTACTTTTGATTTGATTCATATCTATTATCTCCCCTTCGTTTTATTAGTTTCCTAACATACCGCCAATGCAGATTAAACTTCCAGCAATAGTTCCAACGTGAGCACCGACAAATGCTCCAGGTGCTGCAGTCCATCCGCCAGTAGCTAAGCCGAATGTTGCACCTGCGCCAATTCCTGCAAGCGCACTTTTGCCAATATCTTTTAGACATTGTTTACTAGTATACCCTCCTGCAGCTTTCTTCATTTGTTTTGTTGTTAAAAGTTAATAATTTTTCATAATAAATTTCGCTAAAACATTTATCTCGTTGACAATCATATTATTGCATAGTCATTGAGCGAGTGGGGAAATCGTTCTTAAACTGCTTAAAATCTTTCTTTTAAGAGATATCATTTCCTAAGATTTTCATTCAAGAATAGATTTATGGGCGTTCAGGAATACTTTTTGAGGGTTTTTATGGATTTAGAGGAAAATTGCCAAAATTCGCTCAAAAATTTTTTTTATAAAATGCTGTATTAGCTAATAAAATATAACCCCACTTTGAACAATTTTGTATGTTATCACTCAAAATCCCTGAAACATCATTTCTAAAAAATTTTTACTAATAGAGACGCACTTAAAATTATTCATGCTATCTGAATCTCCCAAGGTAAGATATAATTCTTTCGTCACACGACCTATCTTGTTTTTATATTTACCTTCAAGACTTCGATTTATTAAGCAATCTCATCCACCATTTAGCCTGTTTTCATTTTCTGTTCGCAGGATTGTAGACTTTGCTATACTGCTTTCTCCCCTTAGACACTAATGCTGTCGGCTTGTGATTCGTTATACTTGGTAGTAAATACCCGTGTCTGTACTTACACCAGAAAGAAAGTGCACCATACTTGGTACACCATAAAAATCAAACTCCTTGAATGGTAGCAAGGAGTTTGACTTTATTATTTATATTTATTCTTACTGTGAATTAGCCCAACCATTATTAATAACGGTATTGATAAATCAAAAAATAAATACGTTAAAAAATGTTCTTTGTTACTAAAAGGATTATATAATCCTAGTAAAACGATTAAAGTATAAGAAATTATAAAAATATCTAATTTATCTAATTTATCTAATTTTAAAAAAAGTAAATACTTTATTATCTTATGGAGCATTATATCCTATAACACCACCTACTAAACCACCTACTACAGCACAAGCTCCAGCTGCTACTCCTGTCGGGGCACATATTGCAGCTCCTAAACTAGCACCTCCCATCGCACCTTGGCCCATTCCATAAATAAAATTCTTTGCAGGACCTCCTCCTACAACTCTCTTCATTTGTTTTTCTGTTAATAATTCTCTTGTTTTCATAATATAATCCTCCATTATCTATAGTATTGTCTCTTTGATAACCATATTATTGCATAGTTATTGAACGAGTGGGAAAATCGTTCTTAAACTGCTTAAAGTCTTTCTTTTAAGAGATATCATTCCCTGAGTTTTTCATTCAAGAATAGATTTGCAGATGTTCAGGAAGGGTTCGGCAATCGTTTTTCATAGATTTAAGGTTAATTTGAACAAAATGAAATCAAAAAAATATCAAAAATTTTTAGTAAATAAAAAAAAGAATATTTAAAGCCAAAATAAATTAGCGTTGAATATTCTTTTAACGTATAAGAATAAAGGAAGCATCCTAAAACATGGTATTCAGAAACGCTTTAATCGACTTGGCTTTTGATGATGAAAAGCTTCGATGGACCTCTTCAGTGAAATAGACTTCTTTTGCTTTAAAATCAGTTTTTTGAACATTTTTCAGATTGGCTAAACATGAACGATTAATTCTAGTCAGCGCTTCGTATTTTTCCTCAAAATCAGTTAATTTACCATAAAATTCATACTGGCCATTTTTAGTGATCAAAGATAAGCGATGTGGCATAGAAGACGCTTCTAAAAAATAAATATCATTGATGTCAAAAGTAAAGGTTTGTGAGCCTATCGAAAATACAAAGGCTTGATTTTTTGAAACTTTCGCTGCATCAATTCTTTCTTGCGCTAACAATAATAATTCGACAATTTCTTTTTTGTATTCATCATAATCTTGATCTTTTTGAACAAAACCTAATGCTTCTAGTTTTCGTTTGAAGGTAATCGGTAGTACTTCATCATGCGTAGTTACAAAAATAATTTTAGCCTGAACATCATGTTTTCTAATCATTTGTGCTAATTCCATTCCATCCATCTCTGCTTTTAAATCTACATCTAAAAAATAAATGCCTTGCTTGGGATGAAATTGTTTTAAATAAGCCTCCACTTCTGAAGGTTTTTGCGCAGACAACACGACTTCAAAGATTTCATCATGGAAAAGTATAAATTTATCAATCACTCTTTCTAACTGATGTAATTGTAAAAGGTCATCTTCGCATAAAATAATTGGGTATTTCATAAGTCCTCCTCTTTTGCTATAAGAACAACATGGGCAATGAATTGTTCTGCTTCCATTTGATAATTGACAAACATATTTTCATTTTTTCTATTAATTTCTTCTATATTCGACAAACCTAAACCACTATGCCCTTTTTTGGTGGTAACTCCTTTTTGTGTTAATTGGTTAATCGATTTTTTAGCTTGGTTGCAGCTATTAATGATAGAGATTTCCATTTGTTCTTTATCCTGATAAATGGCAATGGCTAGCTCTTTTTGTTTACTTTCTTCCGCAGCTTCTAATGCATTATCAATTAAAATACCTAGAACCCTCACAAAATCAAAGATATCCATCGGTATGTTTTGAATCACATTAGGACATTCAAAAGTACAATGAATATACTTTTGACTAGCTGTATATAATTTAGAAATCAACAAACTTTTGACATAATCATTTTTGACATTTTTTAAATAGCGGTAAGCAAATTTATCTGTTAAATATGGTTGAGAATAGTGCTCTAGTGATTCAATTTTTTCTTTAAGCGCAATATCTTGTGAAAATTCGGCTTTTTCTTTTAAACTTAGAATCAGATTTTTATAATCATGTCTGAACCTCGCAGATTGTTCCTGGTCTTTTTCCAGAGAATCTGTATATTTTTTCAGATAGATGAGCTCTTGGTTTTTGATTTTTTGCTCGTAGCGTTCTTTTTGTTTAATCGTCATCCAAATGAACAAAGCCGATACAAAAAGTGTTTGCAGCACTAAAAATATCAGAATCCCTAACACAAATTGATCAAAAATTTCACGCTTATGAGAAACATAGCCAATAAAATTTATAACAATAACAATATATAACAATGAAAACGCAGTGATTTTTGAGCTATATTTTTCTATTACTACTTCAATATCAAGTTTTTTAAACAAGTAAATAAATAATCCTGCAAATAGATAATCTATTACTATATTCAAAAAAATAAATCTGAATCCAACCTTATGATAATCAGATAACAGTAAGTTCATAAATACTGAACTACTCATAAATATAAAAAAATTAAATAGTGAGCAAGATAGTACTTTATTAAGGGCAGTAATTTTATTAACATTAGCCGTTCTTAGAATATAATAACCACATATTATTGGTATAAACTCCGTAATTTCAATAAATAAATCAGTAGCGAATCTTATTATCGTCATTAAAATCATCAATAAGTATTTTTTCTTATTTATTTTCGTATTTGTCATATAGAAAAGGAAGACAAACATAAAGTTATCTATGAAAATTCTTATTATATAGGCTTTTGGATCAATACTTAACAAAAAAATCACTCCAAATAAAACTCAAAATCTTGTAATATTTTATGTTACTCACAGTCTTTAAAAAAAGAAAAGAAACATTTTGCAATCTTAGGCGTTAGTTTTCCGGTTTTATCTTGAGATTGTCCCCCAACAACTTTCTATAATTTCTCTTTTGGACATTTTTCAGATTGGCTAAACATGAACGATTAATTCTAGCCAACGCTTCGTATTTTTCCTCAAAATCAGTTAATTTACCATAAAATTCGTACTGTCCATTTTTAGTGGTTAAAGATAAGCGATGTGGCATAGAAGACGCTTCTAAAAAATAGATGAAATTGTTTTAAATAAGCCTCCACTTCTGAAGGTTTTTGCGCGGACAACACGACTTCAAAGATTTCATCATGAAAAAGTATAAATTTATCAATCACTCTTTCTAACTGATGTAATTGTAAAAGGTCATCTTCGCATAAAATAATTGGGTATTTCATAAGTCCTCCTCTTTTGCTATAAGAACAACATGGGCAATGAATTGTTCTGCTTCCATTTGATAATTGACAAACATATTTTCATTTTTTCTATTAATTTCTTCTATATTCGACAAACCTAAACCACTATGCCCTTTTTTGGTGGTAACTCCTTTTTGTGTTAATTGGTTAATCGATTTTTTAGCTTGGTTGCAGCTATTAATGATAGAGATTTCCATTTGTTCTTTATCCTGATAAATGGCAATGGCTAGCTCTTTTTGTTTACTTTCTTCCGCAGCTTCTAATGCATTATCAATTAAAATACCTAGAACCCTCACAAAATCAAAGATATCCATCGGTATGTTTTGAATCACATTAGGACATTCAAAAGTACAATGAATATACTTTTGACTAGCTGTATATAATTTAGAAATCAACAAACTTTTGACATAATCATTTTTGACATTTTTTAAATAGCGGTAAGCAAATTTATCTGTTAAATATGGTTGAGAATAGTGCTCTAGTGATTCAATTTTTTCTTTAAGCGCAATATCTTGTGAAAATTCGGCTTTTTCTTTTAAACTTAGAATCAGATTTTTATAATCATGTCTGAACCTCGCAGATTGTTCCTGGTCTTTTTCCAGAGAATCTGTATATTTTTTCAGATAGATGAGCTCTTGGTTTTTGATTTTTTGCTCGTAGCGTTCTTTTTGTTTAATCGTCATCCAAATGAACAAAGCCGATACAAAAAGTGTTTGCAGCACTAAAAATATCAGAATCCCTAACACAAATTGATCAAAAATTTCACGCTTATGAGAAACATAGCCAATAAAATCATTTACAACAATAATGTAACTGCCTAAAAATATAGTTATTGTAGAACCGTATTCTTCAACTTTTTTATCAAAATTAAATCTCCTATATAAGTAGGCTAAAAGGAACGCTACTAGATAATCTATTGCAATATTCTGAAAAACAAATCCAAAGCCTACTTTATGGTAGGAAGATGTCCAAATAGTTATAAAGGTAGAGCTAATTATAAATGTAGCGGATGTTAATAATAAGCATAACAAAACCTTATTTATAGCTAATATTTTTTCCATTTTTGATTTTTTCAAAATATAATATCCAAATATAATTGGAATATACGCTGTAATGCTTATGAATATATCTGCAAAAAAATTAACTATAACCATTAAAATCATAACCCAATATAGTTTTTGTTGTAATTTTTTGTTTACTTTATAAAAAAAATAAACAAAAATAAATTCTCCCAAAAACATTCTTAGTAAATAAGCCTTTGTATCAATTATCAACAATTAGAAATCTCTCCTTATATTGATTTTATAAATAATTTATCCACACTTTCTAAAAAAAGAAAATAAACATTGAGCTAAATTAGAAGCTGCTTTACCTTTTGTATTTGTTCCCCCAACAACTTTCTCTAATTTCTCTTTTGGACATTTTTCCCATTTTAAACTTAATTTTTTCATTTTCATCATTCCTCAAAATAAATATTTACATGAATAGTGTGCCATAATTTTCATTGTAGCGGGAAAATCATTCCTGAACAACAGCAAAATCATTCCTGAACGAACTTTACTCTTGAATATTCCCTAAATATATTAGATGCTGACAACTACTAATTTGCTCATAGCACTCAACGAAAAGGAATAATAACAAAAAAGTATTGTACAACTTAAATAGAAATGGTATATTATTAATTATATTCTAATAGAAAATTAATATTTTTATATCAAAGCTATCTATCAGCAATTGAAAGAATTTGTCCAATCATTTTACTATAGCAGGGAGGTAAGCAATGTTTAAGTTAATAAAATATGCAAATAAGAAAATACTGGCACTTTATACTTTAATAGTCAGTATTAATATCCTACTCAATATCCTTGTTCCTTATATTATGGGTAAATTTGTAGATACGATTTCTACCCAAAATTGGCAACTATTTGTCCAACTAGCCATTTTGTCCGTATCTATTCAAATTTTCGGACAAGGTTTCTTCTACCTGGAAGATTATTTATGGGGATTAGAAGAGCGAGCTGTATGGAATAATATCACCTCTAAAACGCTTAATAATCTCAAAAATTATGACTCAACAAAATTTGAAATCAATGACAGTAAAATAAATCAAGAATTAGGACAAAACTATGAACTCATCAAATTTTTCTTTGGTAAATATCCTGTATATTTGATTCTATATGCTATCAACGCTTTAGTCATTTTACTGATTATCGCCTCTTTATCCAAACAGGTTATATTTCTAGTTGTAATTTTAATCCCTCTATTTGTATGGAGTACGCAGCGTTATTCTCCTAAATTATCAGAATTAAATGCTAAAGTCGTCAATGATATGAAAAATCAACGTGCGTATATCAGTGATTTCAGTAAAGTATCAATGAGTGAACGTTTTTTAAGTAAAAGCGCCTTTATTCCATTTGCTAAATTGATGACGTCATTTAATAAAGACATGGTAAATTTTGTACGCTCGAAAGCCTTTTTCAATAATTTCATGTCCTATACCTTTTTAAACATCATGATTATATTAACGAATGTGCTTACTGCCTATCAAGTTTTTATTCATCAACTATCCATTGGAGAATTTTTTGCGATTCAACTCTATATCTCTAAGCTTTGGACGCCAATCGAATACTTTTTAGATTTTTATCAAGATTATGTAGCCAATAGATCTATTATTACTTCTTTTGATGATTTTTTGTGTTTGCCCGTAAAATCATATGTTTCCGTTCCAATCCCTAAAATCTCTCTCAAGAACTATGTCAGTTTTGATCGAAATCAAAACTTATTGCACAAACCTCTAAACGCAGATTTCTATTTAGGAAAAAAATATCTTATCCAAGGAAAAAATGGGGCTGGAAAAACAAACCTAATTACAGCTATTTTAGGGCTTCATCATAGATATCAAGGGGAAATTACCTATCCTGACTATGGGAATAATTTAAACTTTGCTTACTGCCAAGCAAATCCTGTCGCAAGCGTCTATTATCAGGATAGTGTATCAAAAGGGGCTTCTATGGGGCAACTAAAATTACACCAGATAAACCAAATAATACTTGAAAAGAAGTCTGTTTACATTTTTGATGAGCCTACAAATTTTTTAGATACCCATCACAAAATACAAGTTAGAGAACAAATAGATGCCTTAGCAAATGAAAACACAATGATTATTATTATTTCTCATGATGATATTATGCTGGAGATTGCAGATGAAATTATTTCAATAAGGTAAGATACTACTCGTGCTGCTAGTTAGAATAAAACTATAAAAAGCGCAAATAAAATATAGTATCATAAAAAATCGAATATGGAAAAGCGCCCCGAAATCTCAAAACAGGGCGCTTTTTATACTTATCCAATTAAGAAAGTAGGAGCTCTAAATCTTTCAGATGCTTATTTACTTTCAATATCTTTCATCAATTCAATCATTTTTTCAGTTGTTTCACGATTACCAACGCTGCGTTCATCTAGAAGTCTTATTACTTTTTTGCCTCTCCTTATTAAATACGCGAAAAAACCTCCCAAAATTTTTGGAAGGCTTGTTGATTTATTTTTATCTTTTAGACATGCGCATACTTTTCGAATAGTGATTCTGTTAGTAACTGAGAAAAATTCACACCATCTCTCTCGCCTCTTACCGCTAACCATTCAGGAATTGTAACATTTTTTCGAATCGTCTTCTTCTCAAGGAATCTTGTAGGATCACCTTGCACTAAGGTCACAAAACTAGCTTCATCTTCTATTTGAATCTCGTGAATATCTGAGGGGATAGGCAAAGGAATATTCTCTTCAATATAATAAGACAGCACACCATCCAGCATTTCTTTTGCTTGAAACATGGCATCTTCTAAATCCTTTCCTTGCGTACCACCACTAAATTCAGGAAAAACAACTGAAAATCCACTTTCCTCGGGTATAAAAATTGCAGGATACGTTTTCTTCATCATACATTTTCCTTTCAACACTATTTATCTAGAGTGATTCCTAAATCTTTCAATAATGATTGCTCAAGTCCTTTTTTTAAATCTTCATTTCCATGCACAGGAACAACCACTACAGGAAAGCCCTCTTTTTGCAAAATAGGATGACTTCCTTTTTATCTAACTTCTTTCCAACCATTCTTTTTAGCTAGTTTAAGTATTTGTTTCCCGGTAAGTGGCAAGCAGTTCTAATAATGTCGTTATTACCAACTTCATTGTCTCCTTCAAAATAAAAAACCGGCTTACTCATCTTAAATTTTTCCTAAATATTTGTGATATTACTGCACTATCAAATTCTGGAAATACTTCCATTTTTAATAGTTGATTAATTTTAACCCACATTGGTTTATAGATATTATCAGAACTACTTCTTCCCTTTTCTTCTCCATGAATAAAAAGTTCTCCCTTCTGATAATCAGTCTTAGCAAAGAAGAATGTGTTGTCTTCCTCATCCAACGTCTCAAATATACTTGAGACGCTAACATCCATGTCTAATTCTTCCTGTATTTCTCTAATTGCAGCTAAGTGAAGGGACTCGTTTTCTTCAACAGTTCCGCCGGGTACAACAAAATACTCTCTTCCAGCCTTTACTCTTTTTATTAGTACAACATGATTTCCTGTAGCATCAATTACAAACATGCTTGCTCTCATAGCTACTCCTCTATGGTTAAATACCCCTAATTCGTGTTCTTTACATCAGATATTATACACATTACGCGCATCATCTTCAACTAAGAGACTATTTTCATCGTATTTATCATGTGAATATGTATTTTTAGCGACTTTTTGCCTCTACTTATTAAATACGTAAAAAATCTTCAAAAGCGTGAAAAAACCTCCCAAAATTTTGGAAGGATTGTTGATTTATTTTCATATCAAATAGTGACTCTGTTTATTTGTACCACATACAACACTTTTGAGCGACCACTAAACACGGATATCCTTTGGTGCGCAAGGGGTACAGCGATTTTTGAAACTTGCAACTGTCAAAGAATTTACAGTGCTCTCCACTCTATACGATAGATTATTAAGAGACGGTAAAAAAATCCGCCATTACCGAAAACAGCGCACTATTTGAAACTCAGTGCGCTGTTTTTGTAATAATCCACTGGTGAACGTAGGTAATAACTGCTTACTCATTTTCTTCCACATCGTCTATCATTTGTTGGATTTCTTCATCAGTAAAGTCATCTTTAAATGCATTTTTGACAAATTGAAAAATATAACTCGGCTCAGCTTTATCCGCTTTAAATGCAATAATAATATTTCGTACGCCTTCTCGTCTTCCTTCTTGCCTTCCTTTTTCCTCACCAATTAAGCGTTCATCTAAAAGTCTTGTTGCATAGTCCATCAATTCTCGCCTCTTTTCTGAATTTTGGTTATAATAATCAATTTCCTTCATTAATTTGCTTGCTAGGGGATTGGTTTGATTTGGCTTTTGGTTCATCACATCGATAATTCCTGCCAAATCATTTGATACTTCACCTTCCGTCCCCTTCGAATTGATAAAAAGCACATGCGCATGCGTATCTAAGCGTAAATTCCGAATCGTGTCTTCGTATTGATGGAATTGGTAGCGGCGTAATCCATAGCTAAACGGATCAAATGCACATAAGAAAATAACAAAACTTTCTTTTAACTTATGGAAGGTCTGTCCTTTCATTAAGGTTTCATTATCAATTTGTGATTGATAATAGCGTGCACGTCTTCCTAAGTCACCGGTATTTTCCACCTGCATTTCAATATCATAGTAACGTTCTTGGTCATCTTTAACCACGGCATCAAATCGGACACCGCGAGCGGAGGTTACTGGGGTAATGTCGTGCTGGATCTCTTTATGAACAATGCTGGTAATGTTTAGTTCTGGCAAAATCGCACGGATAATCGCTAAACAATTCTCCTCACTTTTCATAATCCAAC